>NZ_JABBCP010000001.1:0-695129 GCF_012844445.1 Collinsella acetigenes | reverse complement strand
TGGAGTCGGCCCCGGCGGCCTGATAGGCCTCGACGCCGTCCTGGACGTTCTTGATGGTGGGGTTGGGCTTGATCTCGGAGTAGAGGCTCCAGGCGATGCCGGCGGCGTCGAGCTCGTCGGTCACCTTGGCGGTGACGCCGAACTTCACCAGGTCGGGGTCGGAGCAGACGAAGACCTTCTTGTAGCCGCGGCGCTGGAGCTCGCCCGGGATCTCCTTGATAGCGCCGGAACCGTGGTAAGAGATGGTGTTGAGAACGAAACGGTTAGCCATATATGTGCCTCCTGGCTCCTCAATGCGGATGGACGCAGACGATGCGCCATCCCCTGACGGCACTCAATATACCCGCTCGGCAGAAACATCAAGCGATATCTTGGACAATCGGCGTTCCCAGCTTGCTATCAAGGATGGTTCGGAAGATCTATTTCCGCAGGTAGGAACTCTAAAGAGCGAACGGTTCGTATTTTGAACAATTCGTTCGTATATAGGAATATCGCTCAACGGCTCCCGCGGCGCGGTTCAGACACGACGCCAACGACCTCGAAGGCGCAGAAAGCTATTTACTCGTCTTCCCATACGAATGCTCGCGATCGATAAACATGATGGCAAAAGCCAGCGTCAGCAAGGCTGCCGCAACCGCAATCGCGTGAAGGCCAAGACGCTCGATGCACCAGTTACCCAGCACGGCACCCAGCACAAAGCACAAAATGACGCCAAAATAGAGCACACCGTTTTCTAGAAAGCCCCGATTGTGCGTGATGATGTAATCGTCCACGTTTTGCAGCCCGGAGCGTAGATTGCCAATGCACATGGTGGTCGCGATACCCTTGCCATGGATCTTGCGAAACGACTCCACCTGCATGCCGCACGCAAATGAAGTGAGGCAGTTCGCAGGCAGGTTGAGGTCTTCAGAGATAAAGCTCACGCAAAAAAGGATGATGGCCTCGAGAAATACCGTCACCTGGCGCCAGTGAAACAGGCTCGAGAAACGCTCGTGAATCAGATCGGAAAGCATGATGCCCAAGGCAAACGAGACAACGGGAAGCAAGAATCGCAGCGCTTGGGAAAACTCTCCGAGCGAAAGATGGATTCCCACCAAAAGAATGTTGCCGGTCTGCGCATTTGCAAACACGCCTCCGCGACCGATATAGGAATAGGCGTCCATGAAGCCGCCCGCGAGCGCCAAGATAGCACCGAGTTCGATTGATTCCGAAATCTGCTTTGCACGCTGCATAGTAGAAAGCGTGTCCCCCAATTTGCATTATCCGACAAGCATAATGTGCCCTATCCTAACGCATCGACTGTGAAAAGCGCGTGAACGCGCGCCTGGGTAACCCAATTGGTACAATCAATCCTCAAAGGGAAAAGCGTATGAAGGATGCTCATGGCAAAGCGGGTCGAACATAAAAACAAGAAGACGGCCGAGGGCGCGATCGCGCCTCGCAAAGCAACGGCATCGTCCAAAAAGCGCACCGTCCCGCGTCCCGCACGCGAAAAGTTCCTGCCCGTCTCACGCGCCGATATGGATGCTCGTGGATGGGATGCATGCGATTTTGTCTATATTTGCGGCGACGCCTACGTTGACCACTCCAGCTTTGGCATGGCCATCATCAGCCGCATTCTCGAAGCACACGGCTATCGCGTGGGCATCATCTGCCAGCCAGACTGGAACGACCCCAAAAGCATATCGATTCTTGGCGAGCCGCGTCTGGGCTTTTTGGTAAGCGCCGGCAACATGGACTCGATGGTCAATCACTACTCCGTGACCAAACATCGCCGTCACACAGACGCCTACACCCCGGGCGGCGAGGCGGGACGACGGCCCAACAGAGCGGTAACGGTCTATGGCAACCTCATTCGCCGCACCTACAAGAAAGCGCCCATCATCATTGGCGGCATCGAGGCAAGCCTGCGACGCCTTGCGCACTACGACTACTGGCAAGATAAGCTCAAGCGCTCGGTATTGCTCGACTCGGGTGCCGACTTGCTCATCTACGGCATGGGTGAACACGCCATCATCGAGATTGCCGATGCCCTCGACGCCGGTCTGCCCGTCAATCAAATCACATATGTCGACGGCACGGTCTATCGCACAAGCGGAGAAGGCGCGCTCGATGCCGTGTACGATTACCATCTGCTCCCAAGCTGGGATGAGCTCAACAGCGACCGGCTCACCTACGCCAAGAGCTTTAACATCCAGCAGCAAAACATGGACCCCATCACCGGACAACGCCTGGTAGAGCCCTACCCCAACGGTATCTTTGTGGTGCAAAACCCGCCTTCGGCAACGCTGACCACGCAGGAAATGGACGAGGTGGCCGAACTCCCCTACGCGCGCCATTGGCATCCCGACTACGATAAAGCGGGCGGCATCCCCGCCTTTTCCGAAGTGCGCTTCTCCATATCGAGCAACCGCGGTTGCTTTGGCGAATGCAGCTTCTGCGCACTCACGTTCCATCAGGGGCGCGTTTTGCAGGTGCGAAGCCATGACAGCATCATGCGCGAGGCGAAGGCGCTCACCCACGATCCCGAGTTCAAGGGATATATCAACGATGTGGGCGGCCCCACCGCCAATTTTTTCCGTCCCGCCTGCGATAAGCAACTCAAGCACGGCGTGTGCAAGAACAAGCGCTGCCTGTGGCCCAGCGTTTGCAAGAACATGGTGGTGGATGAGAGCGGGTACACGCAGCTCTTGCGCGACCTGCGCTCGATTCCCGGTATCAAGAAGGTCTTTATCCGAAGCGGCATTCGCTTTGACTACACCATGGCGGACGCCTCGGACGAATTTATGCTCGAGCTGCTGCAGCATCACGTCTCCGGCCAGCTGCGCCTAGCGCCAGAACATGTAAGCGATGCCGTGCTCAGTGTAATGGGCAAACCCAGTCGTGCCGTCTATAACGCCTTCTGCCGCCGCTTTGACAAGATCAATGAGGGATACGGACTCAATCAGTTTGTGGTGCCCTATCTCATTAGCTCGCATCCCGGTTCGACCATGAAAGAGGCCGTGGAGCTCGCCTGTGCCGTGCGCGATATGGGCTATATGCCCGAACAGGTGCAGGACTTCTACCCCACGCCGTCCACGATGTCCACCTGCATGTACTACACCGGCGTGGACCCACGCACCATGAAACCGGTCTACGTGGCGCGCGATCCTCACGAAAAAGCGATGCAGCGCGCACTCATCCAATACCGCAAGCCCGAGAACTACAAGCTCGTGCGTGAAGCGCTTATTGCCGCCGGCAGACGCGATTTGATTGGCTACGACAAGCATTGTCTTATTAGACCCGTTCCTCCGCATGAAGGCGCCGCACCCAAGAAGGGCAGCGGCAAAGCCAAGGGTACGGGTGGGGCCAAACGCCCGCATGCCGATAGCCGCCACAAGCAAACAGGCGCGGCCTCAAAGCAGCATCGCGGGCCAGGCGGAGCCCAGCAGATGAACCGCGCGCAAAATGCAGCGGCACGCAATCGCGCGGCCCAGGGACGCCAAGGGGCCAATCGTCAAGGTCGCCGCGGTTAACGTAATTACAGGGGCAAGACCTTCGAGGGATCTTGCCCCTCTTTTGTGCCAAGCCAGAACAAGATGACGCCAAGCGCCAGCATCGCCATGAAAGCGGCAAGCTCGACTATAGGTCCAAGCAGGCCAAGTACGGTATCGATACCGCCTACGAAGTATGACGAGAAGTTAAGCACCAGGTGCAGACCGATGTTGTAGCGCATTTTTCCGCTGCGCCAAAAGACCCAGCCAAAGACAAGGCCCATCGCTCCCGCATAGATTCCCTGCACGAGATTCATATGCAGGATGCCAAAGAGCACAGCCTGGATGAGGTTCGCAATCCAAAAGCGCGCAGGAGGAACCCGCATCGCGCTCGCGTCGCCCAAGGGCAGGCGTGCACGATGCCGGCAGGCGCGTTCACGCCAGGCATCGCACCACTCGGGGCAGACCGCACGCAGGGAAAACTCGAGCATAAGGCCACGGCATGCGATTTCCTCGGAAATGGGTGCGCCTATCGCAACCACCAAAAGCGAGATGGCGCTCAGCTCACTCGTCGCTCCGTCGTTCATCATCTCGTCGTAGCCTTGTTCAAGCGAGGGAAACATGGGCAACACCAGCGAGAGGATGTAGGAGATGATCATCTGCATCGCAACGCCAAGCAAGATGATGCCGGCAACGCGCATGAACGACGCGTCGCCTCGCGGAAGCCTACGGTCTCGCGCGCTCGAGAATGAACGCGGCCGGATACGGCACCACCAAGGCATGGTCACGGTAAGCGTTAGCAGCTGCGCGAGCGCGAGAGCATAGACAAGGCTGGCGTCGAATACGGCCTCGACGTCTCCAGTGAAAAATCCAGCAGCCCAAAGGGCCGCAAAGCCCACACCCCAAGCAAAGCCGACGACGAGCTGCGCGCCCTCGACGATGCCGAACACGCCAAGGTCTGCCAGTAGATATGCGACGCCGTTTTTGACGGCATCCGCAGGAGCAATTCGCGACGGCGAGGCCTGCTCGCGGGAAGCCGGGATATTAAATTCGCTCATGCTCTCACCTCGGGTGAAGTGTTCCCATCCACCTCGCGCCCAAACGCCCCGGCGGGAGATATGTCAAAGGGAAACGTACCGCATCGGTTGAACGCGGCAATGAACATGCGTATTGCGTTTGACGGCGTAGTGCCCACGAGCTGGGTTGCTGCCGCGAAGGCTGCCTTTTCCTCGGGCAGGACCTTCGCGACAACTGGGGTCATTTTTTCTGCCATGTCGATTCCTTTGCGGATCGATGTGCTGCGTGTGCGCGAGTATGCGGCTGGGCTTGAACTCGCGCCTAGTTCGTTTATGTCGTATTGGTATTACTTAGTATTACTATGTATTACCCCGCTGCTTAGAATAGCAAATTGGAGGAGCGTAGACAAGGCTGAAAAAAGAAAAGGCCGCTGCCGAAATGCTTCGACAGCGGCCTTGCGAGGGTGGGTGTTAGCGATCTTCGAAATCAAGTTCCTCGCCGCATCTCATGGCAGCGGAGGCTTGAAGCAGAGTATCAAAGGCATATGCCACGCCATCAGACGTCGGCTCGTACTGCATAGCCCGGTCTTCGCGGATGCCCAAGCGGTCTGCCTCTTTGGCAACATCGATATTGGCACCTAGGAACATGAACTCCCAGCCACGCTCCTGCGCCGCCGAAATCATACGCTTAACGCGATCGTAGCTATACTCCTTGCTCGCGTTCTCGAGGCCGTCGGTAGTGATGCAAAACAGGGTATGCTCAGGGTGCAACTCGGGCGGCAAAATGCGCTGCACGTGCTCGTGATAATGAATCGCGCCGCCCACGGCATCAAGAAGCGCTGTACATCCGCGCGGCACGTAATCTCGCGAGGTCAACGGAAGCACGTCCTCAATGGGCACGCGATCGTGCAGCACCTGCGATTTGTGATTGAACAGCACCGTGGATACGAGCGCCTCGCCCTCCATCATCTTGTTTTGCTTGAGCAGTGCGTTGTACCCGCCGATGGTGTCATCTGACAGGTTCCACATAGAGCCGCTTTTATCGAGGATGAATACAAGCTCGGTCAGGTTCTTTTTCATGATTGCCTCCTTGAGATATGCGGAGGGCCCGATGCCCGTCCGTCTATCTCAAAGATAGAAAGCGAGGCGTCGCGAGAGGTAAACTGCCAAGCGACATCGGCGCAGCAGGGCCGCAATGGCACGGGGTGCGGCGCGAGGCGTCATATAAAAGGCTACATCGACCCCAAAAGCGGCTGGTCAAACGCAAAGAGCATCGCGTTGAGCTTGTAGATGTCGTAGCATTCGCGCTCGATAAAGTAACGGACGATCACATCGAACTTCGACGACGTGGAAAGGCTGAAGCCGGCACGTTCGAGCAAGTCATTGCACTCGTCAAGCGAGAGCTCGAGCGCGATGGCGAGCGCCACCGCCGTAGCCTTGGTGGGTTTGTATCCTTGGTCTCGGCGAATCTTGCTAAAGAGCTGGCGCGAAAGGTTCGCGCGCTTGTAGACCTCGACGTCAGTCAGACCACGGGCATCGATAAGCGACAGGACCGTCTGCGAAAACGAGGCATCGAGTTTATTGAGCAGCTCGGCGATCTCTGTCTCGTCAATTGCGCGCGGGGCGCATGCACGGGCTTGACGGCGTGGCGCCGCGGCAGGGGCAGCGAGGGCATGAAGGTCAAGGTCAAGGTCGAAACCGGGGCCGAAGCCGAGATCGCAAGATTTCTCCGCGGCTTCTGCGCATACGGCGCTGTCGCATGCGAAAAAAGATTCCTCACCCTGGGCATCTTGAATGCACAGCGCCACCTCGTCATAACAATCGAGGCTCGCCGCAAAGGCCTGGCGGTCGTATACGGTAAGCACCACGCGCATGTCACCGGCGTCGGTGCCGGCACGGTCGCTCAGAAAGCGCGCGATCTCCTCGCACGCCACATCGAGCGCGGCGGCAGGCGGATAGCCATAGATACCCGCAGAGATAAGCGGAAAGGCAACGCTTGCAACCCGCAGTTGAGCTGCCTGGTCGAGCGCCGAGCGATAGGCGCGGCGCAGCAGGCTTTCCTCGCCATGGTGACCATCAATCCAGCGCGGCCCCACCGCATGAATAATCCAACGCGCGGGCAAATCAAAACCCCGCGTCACCATGGCGCCACCCGTGGGGCACGGAGCGATCCTGCGACACGCCTTCTGCAACTGCTCATGGCCCGCGGCAGAGAAGATCGCACCGCACGCGCCACCGCCTGCGATCAGTCCCTCGTTCGCGGCGTTAACCACAGCGTCAACGTCCAGGCAGGCGATATCAGACCTCACGATAGAAAACGGCATGCCGGCTCTCCCCTCTAGACCCCACGACAATTAGTTAGGTACCCCACGTGACAAAATAAACCTGTCGACTTTTTGTCACGGGCTAGATGACGGTAACGCGGCCCTGGTTGCCTACGATGCCACGCGTCTCGGCCAAAAGCGGGATCGACTTGGCATTCACGCGAACAGGAATCTCGGCACGCATGGTTTGACCATCCGCCTGCTCCACAAACAGCTCCACGCGGTCGCCGCCGGGGTTGGCCGCAAACACCGCAGCCAAGCGACTCATGTTGCCCTGGCTAAAGCGATTGGAAGGAATCATTACCTCGAAGACCTTGGGTCGATTGCTCTCCTCGGTAAGCTCCAGCGGCATGACCTCCACAGCGATGATCTGATCACCGCGGTCGCTGCGCTCGAGCTTGCCGCGCACGCGAATAAACGCGTCGGAAAGCACAGCACCTGTCTCGGGGTCGGTCTCGCCATACAAAAACTCCTCGGCAGCCTCGAACACCTTGGGGAACATAATGACGCTGGCCTCGCCTTCCATGTCCTCAAGCTGCACCTTTGCCATGGCGGCACCCTTCTTGGTGACCATCTTTTGCACGCTTGCGACCATGCCTGCAAACCAATAGGGCTTGCCTTCGGGAATCTCGACGTTAACCATGCCCTCACCCGTGGGGCTCATGCGCTCCACACCGGTATCGATCTGCGAAAGCGAGAACTCACGTGCCTTTCCCAGCGCGTACTCAAAGGGGCGCAACGGGTGGTCGGAAACGTAGATGCCCAAGACCTCGCGCTCAAACGAGAGCTTCATGTGACGATCCCACTCCTGGCCATCGGGCTCGGGGATCTGAATCTCAAAGCCGGAGCCCTCCACGTCGCCAAACATGTCAAAAAGCGACGTCTGACCCGATGCGCGGTCCTTTTGGCGCTTGGCCGCCGAGTCGATGATGTTCTCGGGGTTGTTCTTGTCCACGAACGTCATGAGCTGACGGCGCGGATAGCCCGTTGAGTCAAAGCCGCCTGCCTTGATGAGAGCCTCGATAACGCGGCGGTTCACCTTGCTCGAATCCACGCGGTCCACCAGGTCGTGCAGGTTTTTGTAGGGGCCGTTCTTGGTGCGCTCCTCGATAATGACCTCTGCCACACCCTCGCCCACGCCGCGGATACCGGCAAGGCCAAAGCGCACGCCGTCCTTGGTTGCGGTGAACTCGATGCCCGATTCGTTAACGTCTGGCGGAAGCACGGCGATGCCGTCGTGACGGCAAGCAGAGACGTAATGCACGATCTTCTCGGTCTTACCGGTGTAAGACGTAAGCACGGCCGCCATGTACTCGTTGGGGTAATGGGCCTTGAGCCAGGCCGTCTGCATAACGAGAATGGCATAACCGGCAGAGTGCGACTTGTTGAAGGCGTAGGACGCGAACTCCAAAACGTCGTCCCAAATCTTCTGCGCGGTCTCTTTTTTGTAGCCGTTCTTGACGGCGCCGTTCATCCAATGGTCGTAGGTGGTCTCATCCGAACCGTCCTCCCAGTGCATGACCGTAGAGGTAAGCAGCTTGATCTTCTTCTTAGCCACGGGCTTACGGATACGCGAGTCGGACTCGCCCTTGGAGAAGCCGCACATCTCGACGGAGATGAGCATAACCTGCTCCTGATAGACCATGGTGCCGTAGGTCTCGCCCAGAATGTCGTCCAGGCGCGGGTCGTAGGAAACCGCCGGCTCCTTGCCGTTCATACGGTTGATGTAGGAGGAGACCATGCCTGCGCCAAGAGGACCCGGGCGATACAGGGCGATCAATGCCACGACGTGCTTGTACTCGGTGGGCTTCATGTTCTTGATAGTGGCGGTCATGCCGGCGGATTCGACCTGGAACACGCCGGCAGTATGGCCTGAACCCATGAGCTTGAAGATCTCGGGGTCATCGAACGGAATGGTATCGGGGTCGATATCGATACCGTAGTTTGCCTTGATGTTGGCTTTGGCCTTAGAGATAACGGTGAGGGTGCGAAGACCCAGGAAGTCCATCTTGAGCAGGCCCATGTCGGCAACCGTATGGCCTTCGTACTGGGTGATCTCGACGCCGCCTTTGGTATCGAGCTTCGTGGGCACGTGCTCGTTCACCGGGTCGCGGCAGATCAGAACAGCGCAGGCATGCACGCCCTCGCCACGCGTGAGACCCTCGATGGAAAGCGCCGTGTCGATGATGCGACGCGCGTCCTCGTCGTTCTTGTAGGCATCGGCAAAATCAGGGTTGTAGAGTTCCTCTTTACCCGGTTGCTGTTCAAGTACCTGGCGCAGTTTTGTAGAGGGGTCGCTCGACACCATCTTGGACAGGCGCTGGCCCACGTACACGGGGTAATCGAGCACGCGGGCAGAGTCGTTGATAGCCTGCTTTGCCTTGATGGTCGAGTAGGTGATGACGTGGGTGACCTTCTCGGGACCGTAGAGCTGACGCACGTGCTCCACGACCTCGAGGCGACGCTCATCGTCGAAGTCCATATCGATATCGGGCATCTCGGTACGCTGCGGGGACAGGAACCTCTCGAACATCAGGCCGTTCTCCAACGGATCAAACGAGGTGATGTTCATAGCGTAGGCAACGATGGCGCCCGCGGCCGAGCCACGGCCCGGGCCGACGCCGATGCCGTTTTCCTTGGCCCATTTAACGTACTCGGCAACGATCAGGAAGTAGGCGGCAAACCCCTTGTCGCAGATAACCTTGTATTCGTATTCGAAGCGCTCCTTGATAGACACGCCATTGATGGAGCGTGTCTCCCAATCCTCGCCGTAATACTTGCGCAGGCCCTTCTCGCACTCACGGCGAAACTGGCTCTCGTGCGTCTCACCCGGGTCGAGCAGCGGGAAGCGCGGCAGGATGATGGAATCCCAGTCAAGCTCGACGTCGCACTTCTCGGCAATCTCGAGCGTGTTGTCGATAGCCTCTTGGCAATACGGGAAGAGCGCGCGCATCTCTTCCTCGGTCTTCATGTAAAACTCGGAGCCCGTCATGCGAATGCGATTGGGGTCGTCGATCTTGGAGCCCGTGCCAATGCACATCATCACGTCCTGGATGGGAGCATCCTCGCGCGTGAGGTAATGGAAGTCGTTGGTGGCGATGACCTTCACGCCAATCTGCTGAGCAATCTCGATGAGATGATGAGACAGCTGTTCGTCGGTCATGCCGTTGTCGGTGGTGATACCGTGCTCCTGGATCTCGATGTAAAAATCGCCGGGGTCGAAGAGGTCGCGCAGGGTTGTTGCCCACGATACGGCGCCGGCCATGTCGCCTCGGTCGATGCAGCGCGGGATGATGCCCGCGATACAGGCGGAGCTGCAGATAAGGCCCTTTGCATGGCGGCGCAGATTGTCCAGGGTCACGCGCGGCTTGTAGTAAAAGCCCTGCACGGCGGCCTCGGAGACCGTCTGCATCAGGTTGACGTAGCCCTCTTGGTTCTTGGCGAGCAAAATCATGTGGTAGAGCTCGGGCTTGCGATCGCGCGCAAGAGTGTCGTCGGGAGTGAAATAGACCTCGCAGCCAAAGATGGGCTTGATGACGGGCGCGGGCTTGAGCTCGTCGATGTTACCTTGTTTATCCCACAGCTCCATATCCTTGTGGTACTGCTCCCAGCCCTGAGGGTTCTCCTCGCGGTCGGGCTCTTCCAGCTCATCGCGACGGCCCTTCTCCAAGAAGGCCTTGTCGTGGCTCCACACCTTGTAATCGGGCGCGTTATGGTTCACTGCATCGCAGGCGAGCGCCAGCTCGGGAACGCCGTACATGTAGCCGTGGTCGGTAATGGCAACGGCGGGCATGCCCAGGTCGACGGCGCGCTTCACCATGTCTGAGATGCGCGTTGCCCCGTCGAGCATCGAGTACTCGGTATGGTTATGAAGGTGAACGAAGGCCATGTGAAGCAACTCCCTGATATGCGCGGCGGCAAGCGTATGTGCGTGATTATCTCTGCTCGAAGCATTCTACCGCACGCCCCAGACACGCACCGAACGCGCCTTGCCACCCCAGAAAGCCCCATAGTTTGTTCGACTCGAAGAAAGCCTATGGCGCCCCGCTGCGACCGCCACGGTGCCCACGGTAGCGCCGTATAATGGCCCCAGCACACACGACCTTGCAGGAGGAACCTTGAAAGTCATCGTCTACACCGACGGCGCCTCGCGCGGCAACCCCGGACACGGAGGCTACGGCGCCGTACTGCGCTACATCTCCCCTTCCGGCAAGGAGCACGTGCTCGAGCTCTCTTGCGGCTACGAGCGCACCACCAACAACCGCATGGAACTCATGGGCGTCATCGCCGCGCTCGAGGCTCTCAAGCGCCCCTGCGAGGTGGAGCTGCACTCCGACTCGCAGTACGTGGTGAACGCCTTTAACAAAAACTGGATTGCCGGTTGGCAGGCGCGCGGATGGAAGACCGCGGCCAAAAAACCGGTGAAGAACCCCGATCTTTGGAAACGCCTGATTGCAGCCAAGGAGCCGCATGACGTTACCTTCCTGTGGGTCAAGGGACACGCGGGCCACAAGTACAACGAGCGCTGCGACGAGCTTGCCACCGTCGCTGCCGATAAAGGCCCGCGCATCGTCGACACCGGCTTTGTAGAGGGTGACGCAGACTGACGCAACGCCGCCGGCGAGCCCCGGGGCGGTATTATGGGAACAAACTTCGCCAAACCACAGGAGGCGCAATATGCTTCGCATCGCAACCATCGGAACGAGTCCTATCACCGAGAACTTCATCGAGGTACTGCGTGCCAACGACCGCGCCGTCTTTGCTGGTGCGCAGTCGCGCGATGCCGAGCGCGCGCATGCCTTCACGCAGGAGCACGGCGGTAAGCATGGCTACTCCTCGGTGGAGGAGCTTGCCGCCGACCCCGCAATCGACGCGGTCTACATCGGCAGCCCCAATGCCTGTCATGCACCTCAGGCGCTTGCGCTCATCGCAGCCGGTAAGCACGTGCTGGTAGAGAAATCCTTCTGCTCAAACCGCCGCGAGGCCCAAGAGGTCTTCGACGCCGCCGAGCGCGCGAACGTCGTTGCGCTCGAGGCGATGCGTCCCCTGCATGATCCGGCCTATTATCAGTTTAAGGACGCCCTCGAGCAGATTGGGCGCATCCGACGCGTCACCATCCGCTTTGGCAAGTACTCCTCGCGCTATGACGATATCCTCGCGCATCGTCACACCAACATCTTTGACTGCAATATGGCATCTGGCGGCCTTATGGATATGGGCGTCTACAGCGTGGAGCCCATGATCGACCTTTTGGGCGCACCCGAGACCATCGCCTTCGCCCCCATCCTCATCGATACGCAAGCCCAAGACATCACCCATGGCCCCATCGACGCTGCGGGAACCATCATGTGCACCTACCCGGGCGCCGTGGCGACGCTCCACTATTCCAAGTTCACACAGGACTTCTCGCCTGTGCAGATCGAGGGCGAACGCGGCACCATCACGCTCGACTCCATCTCCATGCCCAGCCATATGCGCATCGACATGATGGGTGTGGCCATACGTATGGCAGCCAGGACCCGTGCGAGCTCCAGCAACACAGAGAAGATGGACCTGCCGCAGACGGATAACAGTATGTGCTACGAACTTGTCGATTTCATCCATGCGGTCGAGCAGACGCAGGCAGGTACGCCGGCACTTGAGACGGCATGCGGGGACCACGGTACCATGGCGCATTTCCGCGACCTCACCCTTGCCACCATGGACGTGATGGACCGGGCTCGCGCACAGGCGGGCATCGTCTTTCCCGCAGATCGCACGGGCACCCAAGCCTAAACGCAAGCACCCATCGCCTGCGAAGGAGAGATTCGCCATGAAGTTCCTCAGCAAATTCCGCCGCCTGACCGGACCGGACGGCAGCAAGAAAATCACCCGTAGCGCACTCGAATGCGAGGTCACGCAAAAGCTGCGCGAACGCGGCGCTGCGGGCGACTTCTCTCCTGTTCGCTGGGGCCTGCACTATACGGGTACGGTTCAAGGTGTCGGTTTTCGCTGGACCACGCAAAACATCGCGCGCGAGCGCCATCTCACCGGTTGGGTGATCAATCGCGAGGACGGATCGGTGGATATGGAGCTGCAGGGTCCGAGCGTACAGATATCGGCACTGATGGACAACCTGCAAGACTGCTATGCCGGCTGGGGCGCGAACATCTGCCTTTCTGCCGCGCGCGAGCTTAAGCTGGAAGATACCGAAGACTCCTTTGAGGTGCGCTTCTAGCCTCACCGCCTCCTAAAAGTTATTAGGAATGAATCGCAATTATTTGATATAGTTGCCATAGTTAACCATGTACGGGTAAGGAGGCGGCACCGCATGCAACGCAGAAACACCAAGCAGCGCACGCTGATCTTGGACATCGTTCGCGCCCACGGCGACCACCCCACCGCCGAGGATATCTACCGCGACGTTCACGAGCAAAATCCCAAGGTGAGCCGCGGCACCGTGTATCGTAACCTCAACCTGCTGGAAGAAACGGGCGACATCATCAGCATCGAAGTGCCGGGCGGTAATCGCTTTGACCGTCGCTGCGACCCGCACGCGCATGTAATCTGCTGCAGCTGCAGCGCCGTCTGCGATGCCATGATCGAGCATGACCACGCACTCGACGACATGGTCGAGAAGCAAACGGGCTACATAATCACGCGGCACGAGACACTTTTCTATGGACTCTGCCCTGCCTGCCAGAAGCGGAAAGCCCAAGGCGAGGATGCTACAGAGACCGCCTAGGCAAAATCCCTAGATAAGGCCAAAGTGCTTGCAGGCGTTCCAGATACCGTCGCTATCCATGTCGTCGGTCACATAATCCGCGCGCTCACGCACCAGGTCCCATGCATTGCCCATGGCAACGGAGCATCCGCACTCGTCAAACATCGTTAGATCGTTCTCGCCGTCACCAAAGGCGATGGCCTCCTCGGGAGCAATGCTATAGCGCTCGAACGTGGCGACAATCCCCGTGCCCTTGCCGCCTTCTTCCGGAATCACATCGCAAAAAAGCGGCGTCCAGCGCGTGGTACGCACGTGAGTTGCAGCCTCGCGCACCAGATGCTCCTCGGGAGTGTCGACAATCGCGCAGAACTGATACACAGCAGTGCCCTTGAGCCGAGAGATGTTGTTTGCCTTGGTGGAAAGCCCCAGCTTGGTGGCAAAATCCTCGGTACGCACGTTGGCACGACTCAAGAAGCTTTCTGTGCGCGTAAGAGCGTAGACGTCAAAGACCCCCGCCTCCACAGCGTCGATGATGCCGTCCACATCTTGAGGATCGATGGGACAATCGCGATAGTCGCCCTCGTTGTCAAAGCAAAGCTGACCGTTAAAACAGATATAGGAGTCAAAGCGGCCCTTGATGCACGGCGGCAGCTCAAACGAGCCGCGGCCCGTAGCAAGAACCGTCCGGATACCGTTTGCCTGAAGCTGCGCCAGAGCCTGCTTGGTGGATTCGAGCATCTTGTGCGACGAGTTAAGCAGCGTTCCATCGACATCGAAAAAGGCAGCTTTGATCATGGGACCCGGCTTTCTTGGTTCTAGGGATTTTCAGCCCCACATTGTAGCAAAGAGGGGTGTTGCGTCCCATCGGCGAGGGTTCCCCTCCTGTTTCCCAATCGAGCTCCGCAGGTTTTCGGAACGGGAGGGGAACCCTCGCCTTGCAATCGCGGCCCGTCGGGGTTTGGTGGTGGGAAGGGAAGTAACCAGTGATTGACTTTTTGCGAAGAGCAAGCCGGACCAGCGAGAATCTCTTATTATTAAAAGTTAGCTACGGTTATCGATTTGCGAGGGACCGCTTCAAGGCGGTGGGACGGGGAACGCATACGATGATGGATAAAAGACTGCTGAAGTTAGTGCCCGGGGCCATGCGGCATGTGGCCGCCACGGTTGGCTGGCAATGGATCGGGCTTTTGGGCAATGCGGCCATGGTCTGGACGATTGCCCTAGTCCTCTCGTCGCTGGTGTGCAAGCATTCGATTCCGCCGTTCCTTTGGCCTGTGCTCGCATGCGGCATCGCGGCGCGCACCGTATCGGCGCGGTTCTCGGCTCGCGAAAGCTTTGCCGCCTCGCAGGATGTCAAAGGCACGCTGCGTCGACTTATCTACGAAAAACTCCTGCTCCTGGGACCCAGCTACACCGAGTACGTTCCCACCGCCGAAGTCGTGCAGCTCTCGGTAGAAGGATGCGAGCAGCTTGAGACCTATTTTGGCCAGTATCTACCGCAGCTCTTCTATTCCGTGCTCGCCCCGCTCACGCTCTTCATCATGGTAGCGCCCCTGTGCTTCCCGGCCGCAGTCGTGCTCCTAGTATGCGTGCCGCTCATCCCGGTCACAATCGCGGCGGTGCAAAAGGTTGCCAAGAAAATCCTGGGTAACTACTGGGACCAGTACGCAGAACTCGGCGACAGCTTTCTCGAGAACCTCCAGGGCCTCACCACCCTCAAAATCTACCAGGCAGACAGTGCGCGTCATAAAGCCATGAACGCCGAGGCCGAGCGCTTTCGCGTCGTAACTATGAAGGTGCTCAGCATGCAGCTTAACTCCATCATCGTCATGGATATCGTCGCACTCGGTGGCGCTGTAGCGGGTATGGCGGTCGCGCTCGGTTTTGCGGCCGCAGGGTCGCTCGACCTCTTTGCCTGCCTCTTCATCATTCTTATCTCGGCAGACTTTTTCTTGCCCATGAGGCAACTTGGCTCATACTTCCACGTTGCAATGAACGGCATCGCAGCAAGCGAGAAGATCTTTCGGCTTTTGGAAGCGCCGGAGCCGTCGGCACGCTCGCTCAAAATCGAACAAGAAAGCCAGTTTTCCCTGGAGCACGCATCCTTTGGCTATGAAAAAGACCGTGTTGTTCTTGATGATATCTGCCTGCAGATACCCGCCACGGGGCTCACTGCCATTGTGGGCGAGTCTGGCAGCGGAAAATCAACCATAGCCGCACTCCTCTCGGGTCGTTTGGACGGCTACTCGGGCGAGGTGCTGCTCGGTAAAAACCAGGTGCGCGAAATCGACCGGAAAGCGCTCTCCCGCCACGTAACCGTGGTGGGCCTGGGGGCCCACCTCTTTGCGGGAACCGTCGCGGACAATCTGCGCATGGCAAAGCCGAATGCCACCGATGCCGAGCTGTGGCGCGCTCTGGGGCTCGCACGCCTGGCCGAGTTCCTGCATCAAAACGATGGACTCCAAACGCGTCTCACCGAAAACGCGGCCAACCTCTCCGGCGGGCAGCGCCAGCGCCTAGCCCTCGCCCGCGCAATCCTCCACGATTCTCCGGTCTACATCTTCGACGAGGCGACAAGCAATGTAGATGTGGAGTCCGAAGAAGATATCATGCGCGCCGTCTGTGAACTCGCTCGGACCAAGGCCGTTGTCGTGATCTCGCATCGTCTGGCAAATGCGGTGCCCGCGCAGAAAATCTACGTTCTCGATCACGGTGCTATCGCAGGTACCGGAACGCATGACGAGCTGCTCAAAACCTGCGAGACCTATAGCACGCTATGGTCGGCACAAGCTGCTCTCGAGCGTCTGAGCGCCGGCACAAAAGAGGTGGCCCAAGATGCCGAATAAACAGACGATGCCAAATTTTCAAAAGGACTCGCTCGGCAATGCAGCCCTTATGTGGCGCATGCTGGGTCTAGCTCGCCCGCTTGCCGGCTGGATGGTTATCGCCGTCGCCTGTGGCGTCATGGGTTTTTGCTGCGCTACGGGCATCCCCGTGCTCGCTGCCGAAGCCGCGCTTTGCATATTCGAATCCGGTGCGCTCGCGTGCACGCTCTCCGCAACAGTGGCAATCCTGACCATCATGGCGGTGGCGCGCGGCATCTTGCACTTTATCGAGCAGCGTTGCAATCACTATATTGCCTTTAGACTGCTTGCTCACGTGCGCGACTTGGTGTTCTCCTCGCTACGCAGGCTCACGCCTGCAAAGCTCGCCGGCGCCGATCGCGGCGACCTTATCTCCACGGTCACAGCCGACGTCGAACTCCTCGAAGTTTTCTATGCGCACACAATCAGCCCCATCTGCATCGCAACGCTCATGGCTTGCGTTATGGCGAGCTTTCTGGGTACTGTCGCCGGGCTGCTGCCCGCCGTGTTCGCCCTCGCCTCCTACGCGCTCGTAGGCGCAGCTGTGCCCATGCTCATCTCACGCGCATCGGGAACTGGGGGTCAACGCAGCCGCAACCTCGCCGGTGCTCTTTCGAGTTTTGTCCTCGACAGCCTACGCGGCCTGAACGAAGTCCTGCAATTTGACGCGGGGACGCAGCGCCTGGACGAGCTCGGCGAACGCAGCGCCCAACTCGTGAAAACCCAGCGCAAACTACGCGGTCACGCTGGGCGCGGGCAAGCTGCCACCACGGGATTGATCATGGTGCTCAGCTGCCTGCAGGTGCTGTTATGCCTTCATCTCGTACAGACAGGATCCATAAACCCAGAAGGGGCCGTTTTGGCCTCGGTGGCAACGTTCAGCTCCTTTGGTCCCTTTGTGGCACTTGCGAATCTGGGATCCACCTTGCAGGGCACGCTTGCTGCCGGCAGACGCGTTATCGCAGTCTTGGACGAGGAACCGCAGGTAGTCGATGTCTCGAACAAAGACGGAGCCCACCCCGCCTTTAGCGGCATCGCTGCCGAGCATGTTGACTTCTCCTACGATGACGAACAAATCTTGGACAATGCAAGCATAGCCGTCGAGCCTGGCCAGATTGTGGGCATCCAAGGGCGATCGGGCTCGGGAAAGTCGACGTTGTGTCGTCTGTTCATGCGCTTTTGGGACGTGAACAAGGGCCGTGTGGCTCTTTCCGGCCACGACGTGCGCGGGGTCGCCACGAGCGCCCTGCGCGACGCCGAGGCATTCGTCGAGCAGGACACGTACCTGTTCCATGACAGCATTCGCGACAACCTCCTCATCGCCAAGCCCGATGCCTCCGACAAGGAACTCGAGACCGCGTGCCGCGCCGCCAGCGTTCACGACTTCATCATGAGCCTGCCCGCAGGCTACGACACCATGATCGGCGAGTTAGGCGACACCCTCTCCGGCGGCGAACGTCAACGCCTGGGCCTTGCGCGTGCTTTCCTGCACGATGCACCGTTGCTTTTGCTCGACGAACCCACAAGCAACCTGGACTCGCTCAACGAAGGGCAGATCTTGCGCACCTTGACCGAACAGTGTGGCAAACGTGCCGTCGTGCTCATCAGCCACCGCCCGTCTACAATGTCCATAGCCGACAAGACCTACTCTATGGATTCCGGTCGCGTGAGTTAAATCCACACGCCGCAAGGAGCTGACATGAGCAAAGAACTGACCGCCGAGCAGATCGAGGCCAAACGCACGCGCGAGCGCATCGTTGTCCATCATATGATCGAAGCCTATTGCCGTGGCAAACATGGCACGCGCCGTGGCAGTCTTTGCCCGGAATGCGCGCGACTCGCCGAGTACGCCGACATGCGCATATCGCGTTGCCCCTTCATGGCCACAAAGACGTTTTGTTCGCAATGCCACGTGCATTGCTATACACTCGAGAAGCTTCAGGCTATCAAAGACGTGATGCGCTATGCCGGTCCGCGCATGCTGCTACGGCATCCGGTGCTGGTTGTGAGACACGGCCTCGATGGGATGAAAAAGCGCTAGGGTGCATCCCGCCGCGGGGCCACCCCCCCTGGGTTCGAAATCGGGCTTCGCAGGCTTCCGAACCCAGGGGGGATGGCCCCGCTCAGCGCCCTATCACGTGGAGTTTCTTGGCCAGGAGACCGAGTTGGTGCCATCACGTTGATGAGACGCCGCCGCAGATTGCAAATGAAGCAGAAAATCCCATTTAGAACGGGCTAGGTACCGCCTAAATGGGATTTTCTGCTTCATTTGGGAGAACTGGATGCGAGGCGTAGGCCACAACGTCAAAGACTCGCCCAGGACTCGATTAGATGCGCTGGTAGACGTGCTCGACTTCGGCGATATAGAGCGTGTGATGGTCGCGCTGGGGGTAGTTTCGCTCGTCTACAGATGCGTCGACAAAGCACTCGGGCTTGATGGTGTCGGCGTAGAGCTTGCGGCAAACAAAGACAAGGTCTGCCTGCTCATAGGTGGTGGTGCCATCTAGCTGCACCGGCGAGAAGCCAACCTCGGCGATCTTATCGCCATCGCGGCCCGACTTTGTTCCCAAGACGCTCAGCGCCTGCTTGTATTGCGAATCGAAAAAGGAAAGCGTGAAGCGGTCGTTCGCGTCGACAAACTGCTTGGTGTAGCGCTGCGGACGAATATAGATCGTCACCACGGGCTTGTTCCAGATGGTGCCCATGCCGCCCCAGCTCACCGTCATGGCGTTGGACGCGTCCGCGTTGCCGGCAGCCACAAGCCCCCATTCCTTGTCGAGCTTGGTAAAGGGATTGAGCGAGACCTCGCCGAGCGGAAGTTCCTTGAACGCCATGGCTATCCTCCATGTATTGAAAACGGGGCAGTACGGACGAACTCCATACTACCCCGCATGACATCAACTGATACAAATGAGGCAAGCGTTACTGTTCAGGCTCAAAATACGCAAGCGCGATGGCGCCCGGTCCTACATGAGTACCAATGGTTGCACCCACGGTATGTACCGGCAGCTCGTCGCCTGGATACGCTTCCCACAGCGCCCGGCTATCGTGAATGTACTTTTGAAGCAAGGCGTCCGAAAGGCCCGCATAGCCCAGGGCAACCGGCATGGAGAAGTCGATGCCGCGGCTCGCCTCGATCTGCTGGTTGAGCAAATTGCGGCCGTTCTTTGAGCCACGCGCACGGCCGAGCATCTTGACCTCGCCGTTCTCGATGGTGATGACGGGCTTGATAGAAAGCATCTCGCCAAAAGCCCCTGCCGCAGCCGAGATACGACCGCCGCGGCGCAGGTACTCGAGGGTATCCAAAAGGCCAATGACCACAACGCGCTCACGCGCCGCCTCAACACGAGTGGCGATTTCTTCGACGCCAAGATCTTTCTTCGCCAGACCCAGCGCATACTCAACCAAAATGCGCTCGCTCACGGTAACGTGGCCGGAGTCGACCACGCGCACGGGCAACGATGCCTCGGAAGCCGCCATGCAAGCACTCTGATACGTGCCCGAAAGCTTTGCCGAAAGCGTGATGATCAGCGGCTCGAACCCGTCGTGCTCGGCACGCTCGATCGCCTGCGCAAAGGCATAAGGGTTCACCTGACCGGTCTTGGGCAGCTCGTCGCCCTCAACCAGCAGCTCGTAAAAATGCTCGTGCGAAAGGTCCACGCCGTCTGCGTAGACGGTTGAGCCAAAGGTGATGGAAAGAGGCAGGACATCGAGCTGCGGATTATCCGCCCCCACGATGTCGCAGCCAGAATCGGTGATGATACGTACAGCCATGCGGCGATGCCTTCCTGCTTGGAAGGGAGCCTACCTGTCCTCGCGCGAAATCATGCGCAGGCGCCCCAGCACGGAGCGAAGCGATGCGTACATCTGCTCACGCTCTTCGTCACTTTGGGCGGCATACACCTCGTCGAGCACGCGAGTGATGGCGATATCGGCACCCTGCGCACTCTTTCGACCGCGCTCGGTGAGCACCACGGCGGCGCGGTAACGCGTCGTGGCACCCTGCTCTGCCTGAACCTCCACGAAGCCCTCGCGCTCCATGCGCGCGAGCGTGCGCGAGACGGCCGCGCGCGTCACGCTGGCTGCACGCGCAAGCTCGGCCCCGGTCATGCCCTGCGGGTGCTTGCCCAAGTAGTACAGACACATGATGTCGGCACCGGTGAGCCCCAGTTTGGCGCTCTCCACGCTTTTGATGCGCGTCACCTCTTTGTTGATGGCCGCGATGAGCCCCGTAAAGTCCTCAAAGCGCGCCTCGTCCCGAGATGCCGTATCCATGTGTCCCTCCCCTAGTTCGAATTGACAGCTCACCATTGTATGACTGTGTGTTAACAGGTCAACAACTCCCACAGCAGGCACATAACCTACGCGCGCGGGCCGGCGTTGCGAATGGAATCCGGCAGATGCGAATAGCGCTTCTCAAAGTTCTCGCAGAACATAGCTGCTAGCTCGTGGGCAGACGAATCGTAGAGCGACGCGCTCTTCCAGTAGGTGCGGGGCACAAGAATAGCGTCGGGCACACCATGGCACGTCACCGGAATATCGACGTTGAAAATCTCGTCATGGATGAAATCGGCCTCCTCGATGGTCCCATCAAGCGCACGTGCCACAAGAGCGCGCGTATAGGCAAGCTCGATTCGGTGACCGTGGTCGTAATCGCCGCCTATCCAGCCGGTGTTGACCAAGTACACGCGCGTGTCGCTGCGACGCAAGCGCTCGCCAAGCATGTCGGCATAGACCATAGGATCGAGCGGCATGAACGGCTCGCCAAAAAGCGCCGAGAACGTGGGCTGCGGTCGGGTGATACCTTGCTCCGTCCCGGGCGTCTTGGAGGTAAAGCCTGTCACAAAGTGATACATCGCCCCCTCGGGAGTAAGGCGCGAGATGGGCGGAAGTACGCCAAAGGCATCGCAGGTGAGGAAGAGGACCACGTTGGGGTTGGGGCTCACGCCACGCGTCCAGGCATTGGCGATATGCTCGATGGGATAGGCAACGCGCGTGTTTGCCGTGATGGAAAGGTCGTCGTAGTCGGGATCGCGATTCTCGTCGAGCACGACGTTTTCGGCCATGGCGCCAAAGCGGATGGCCTGGTAGATCTCGGGCTGACTGTACTCGTCCATGCCGTCACATTTGGCATAGCAGCCGCCCTCGATATCAAAAATGCCCACATTGCTCCAGCCGTGCTCATCGTCACCGATCAAAAGTCGCGTAGGGTTGGCCGAAAGCGTTGTCTTGCCCGTGCCCGAAAGGCCAAAGAACACGGCCGTGGCGTGGCTGATGGGATCCATGCTCGCCGAGCAATGCATGGGCAACACGTTATCCTCAAGCGGCAACAGGTAGTTCATCACCGAGAAGATGCTCTTCTTGATCTCGCCGGAAAAACCGGTTCCCGCGATAACGATCATGCGCTCGGTAAAGTTGATGAGGACGGCGGCCTTGGAACGCACGCCATCGCGCTCGGGGTCGCACTCATAGCCGGGTGCTACCATCACACGGAAGTCCGGCTCCTCGAAGTTCACGTGCTCGCGCACGCGCGGCCGCACAAGCATCTGCTTGATGAAAAGCGCCTGGCTCGCACGCTCGCACGCCACAAAGAACGTACGCGCATAGTTGCGGTCGGCACCGGCAAGGCCGCAGGTGATAAAGAGGTCGCGGCGAGAAAGATAGGCCGCCACGCCATCGCGAACGCGCTCATAGACATCCTGGCCGATGGGCACGTTTGTTTGCCCCCAGGCGATTCTGTCGTGGACCTCGGGCGTGTCGACGATAAAACGATCCTTGGGCGAGCGGCCCGTGTAGGCGCCCGTTTTGATAACGAGGGCGCCGTTTGACGCAAGCTCGCCTTCATCGCGACGAACGGCATGCTCTACCAGGGAAGCCACAGGAAGGTCCACATAGCGGGCGGGTTTGGCGCCGGCCGCAGCCTCCCCAGTTATGCCGCATGTGGCCAAAACCTGATCGAGCGCTGCCTTCTTCATCCGAACCACCCTCTCCACGTCGCGCACGGGGCGCGTTATTGCTCAAAGCACAGTATCCGGTGTACTCCAGGCGCGCGGCAGTGCGTACCACATCTCGGCGAGCCGCTGGCCGCGCTAGGCGAACGCATCGCATGGCCCCTCGCATGCCCAGGACGATGGCGCATGCCCCGGAGCTGCAACGCGCGCCCCAAGGCATACGCCGAATTCGCAAGACCGCGGCACCCCGCACCCGAGCAAACCTCCTCGCCATAAAAAAGCGGGCCCGCCTCGATACGCTCGCAAGCAAATCGAAGGCGGGTCCGCCAAAACAAACGATGAGAACACGCTGCGTTACTTAGAGCACCAGCCCCGCACCGCCCAGCGCGATGATGCTCATGACCACGAGAAACGCGATGCCATAGGGAATGATGGCACGCATAAGCTCAGCATCCTTGCCCACCACGCGCACCGAGGCAAGACCGATGGCAAGGGACTGCGGCGAGAGCATCTTACCCGCCGAAACGCCCAGCATGTTAAGGGCGACCATCCAGTACGGGTCGGTACCCAGAGCGTCCGCCGCCTGCTTTTGCACCGGGCCAAAGAGCATTGCCGAAGACGTGCCGGAGCCCGTAACGAACGTGCCCACGGCGCCGATCCAGGGGGCAATGAGCGGATACGCAGCACCCGCAACGCCAATGCAGAAGGCCGAGATGGACGAAATCATGCCCGAGTAGCCCATCACCTTGGCGCAGCCAAGAACGGAGAGCATGGTGATGACCGTTGGCATCATCTGCTTGACGGTGGCATCCAGAACCTCAAGCATCTGCGCGGGACGTGCGCCCTGGATAAAACCGCCCACGATGGCCGCGAGGAAAATCCAGATGCCCGGGGTGTTGACCCACATAAAGGAGAGCGTGCCCGGGTTCTTGCCGCTAAAGACCTGGACACTCGAGGAGAGCGGGGCCAGCGCGGAGTTCACAAACGGCACAAGCTTGGAGGTGCCCATAAGCAGGATGAAGATGAGGATGAAGCAGGACCATGCGCGAAGGGCGGCGCCCAGCGTAAGCGCCTCGTGCGGCTCCACAGCAACGTGAAAGCGCTCGTCGAGCTTACCGGAGCGCTCGGCACGCATGGCAAGCAAAGCCGTAACCGCAAGCGCGCAGATGGAGCCCACGACAACGGAGAGCTCCGGGCCCACAAAGGCGGCAACCGCCATGGTGGGAAGCGTGAAGGCCAGGCCAGAGACGAGCGTGGGAACAACAACGCCGCGCAGGCGGTCGGCAACGCTCGCGCCCTCAACCTTGCCTGCAACGAGCACGATCAAAAACGGAACGACGATGTAGAGCGGGGCCAACTGGGCCATCTGCACAAAGGCGAGATGAGCCGAGTCGAGGCCTACAAGACCCGCCAAGGAAACGGTGGGGATGCCGATGGAGCCGTACGGAGTGGGCACGCCGTTGGCAAGCAGGCACAACAGTACGGCGGGGATGGGGGCAAAGCCCAGGCCCGCAAGCATGCTCGCGGGGATCGCGACGGCGGTGCCAAAGCCCGCCATACCCTCCATGAAGCCGCCAAAGCACCAGGCGATGAGCAGCGCGAGCAGACGACGGTCGCTCGAAATGGAGGTGATCATGCCGCCGATGACATCCATAGCACCCGTCTTGACGCACAGGTTATAGGTAAAGACCGCAGCGATGATAACGAGGACGATGGGCCACAGGGCCATGAGGAAACCCTCGAGGCTTGCGGTGGCAACTTGACCGGCAGGAAGCTTCCACACCCCCAGCGCTAGCACGCACGAAAGGACAAACGATCCAATCGCGGCCTTCCAGGCCGGCCACTTAAACACGAGCAGGACAACGACGAGCCACAAAATCGGCACGAGCGCAAGCACAAAGGCCATGGCATCCATAGGTATAAACCCCCTAATGAACTTGTTTCGGCAGTACGCTGAGTGTCAGATCCGGTTCAAAAAGATCCGCTTCAAAAGGATACCGAAATAATTTCGATAGCTCCTCGAAATCATGCCTAGAAACAGAGCTGACACGTTTGAAGCGTTATAATCGACCCAACAAACACAAGGGAGGTCTCGAGCGTGGCACTCCGCCCGAAGCAAAACGAACGGCAAACGAACCACAAAGCATCAAATGGCAGGCGCTCCGTCGCGCGACCGGGCACCACAGGCGCCGGCAGCAGGCAGCGCAAACGTAACCGTCTGCCCTCCCCTCTTGCACGCCTTGTAAACCGATGGTGGAACCGCCTGATTGGCGCTATCTACGAGGGGTCCCTTTCCGAGCAGGAAGCAGAATACGAATCTGGCTCCACCGGGCGCGACTACATCTGGAACACCGTGGGCACAAGCATCTGGGGCATGGTCTTCCCATTGCTCACCATCGTGTGCACCCAGCTTGTGGGCGCCGAGCAGGCGGGCATGTTCTCCATGGCCTTTGTGGCGGGCACGCTGCTGATGATTCTTTCGAACTTTGGCGTGCGCACCTTCCAGGTGTCCGACATCGACGAGGCCATCTCGTTTTCCTCCTACCAGCTCAATCGCTGGCTCACGTCGCTCCTAGCACTCCTCGTCGGCATCGCCTACTGCATGCTGCGCGGCTACGACGCAGCGATGTTCACGCTCTCCATGGGCATCTACGTGTACAAGATCGTCGATGGCATGGCCGATGTCTACGAGGGACGTTTGCAGCAGGCAGACAAGCTCTATCTTGCGGGCATGAGCCAAGCGCTGCGCTCGGTGGCCGTGGTCGCGGTCTTTAGCGTGATGCTCTTCATCACGCGCAGCCTGCCCGTAGCCTGTGTTGCCACAGGCGTGGTGGCCGTGCTCTCCCTTGTTTTCATGACGTTTCCGCTATCGCTGCTCGAGACGGAGAAATCCGGCCCGTGGCGCATGCGCGAGGTGGGCGGGCTCTTTCGCCAGTGCTTCCCGCTCTTCTCGACGCTTTTCCTGTTCAACCTTATTGAGAGCTGCCCCAAGTTTGCCATGGAAAGCATGATGGGCTACGACGCGCAGCTCTACTTCAGTGCGCTGTTCTTTCCTGCGCAGGCGATTTTGCTCGCCGTGGGCTTTGTATACAAGCCGCAGCTCCTGCGCCTGGCAAACATCTGGTCGAACCCGCGTAGGCGTCGCCGCTTCGACCTCATCATGCTTGCCGTGCTGGCTGTTGTGGTTGTGCTCACGCTCGCCGTCATCGCCTTTATGGGATGGATTGGCATCGGCATCGTGAGCTTTATGTACGGCATCGACTTTACCAAATACCGTATGCTTGCGTTTCTCATGGTGGCCGCCGGCGGCCTTACCGCGGCAATCGACTTTTTGTACCAGATCATCACCGTGCTGCGCCACCAGGACCTGGCAACCAAGCCGTACCTTATCTCGTTTGGCGCGGTAATCGTGCTCTCAATCGTGCTGGTGCGCATCTTTGGCCTGCTGGGTGCCGTGCTGAGCTACCTTCTGGTGATGGCATTGCTGCTCGTTTTGCTCACACTGCAGTACGTGCGCATCCGCGGCATCATCTCGCGCACCACCGGCGACCCGTTCGCGCGCGGGCCGCACTACAAGTAGCCGGGAACACGGCCCAAACTACTCTCCCTCGGCGATGTCTCCGCACCACACGCGGCGATCGTTCAGACGCATCACGCCCACGCGGCCAACGCCTGCGCCCGCCGCAGCGGAGCAATCGATAGCAAGATGGTCGGCCACGCCGCCGGTATCATACGTGGGCCCCACCTCGACCATGCAGCCCAGACCGTCCTTATTGCAGCCCGTGCCGCACATGTTTGCGGCATAGCGGAACAGCAAACCCGAAGGCGTGTGCCCCGCAATCACCACGGGGCCTCGTCCGTCGGGGCCCACAAGCCCCGTGGGAACGCCCCAAAAGGCCTCACGAATCCAAAGAAGATCTTCTTCATCCTGAGCCGCCATGGCCTGACGCAGCACATCAATGGGGACATCCGCATAGCCGCCCTCGCCGGTATAGCCCGCACCCGCGAGCCAGCACGTAAAAGCCCTGGGCTCGATACCGGCATGCGCCAACAGGTATGCCCTATCCCCCACTTCAATCGCATCGGATAGCGGCAGCTCGCGAATCCACTCGATAGCGGCGCGATACTCCGCGACGGGCAGGGCGTCAAACTGGGCGGACGTGGTATAGCCACCGTTTCGCTCCCAGGTAAAGATATCCATCTGGCTTCCGCGCTCGATGGCGTTGAGCATCAGGCGCTCGTGGTTGCCCATCAAAACATGAACGTTGGGCAAGCTTCGCACCAGATTGATGACACCCACAGGCTCCGGACCGCGATCGATCATATCGCCCAGCACGTACACGGTATCGTCCGCACCGGGAGCGGCCTGCTCGAGCGCTTGGTCGAGGGCGCGCAGATGCCCGTGGGCATCGGAGGTGATATACGTCGCCATATGGGGCACCATCCTTAAACGTCAACTTGAACGTTATTGTATACGCACAAGGGCAGGTTGACAAAGTTTGAGGTATATCCAGTTGAGAGTTCATGAACGATGGCGCCAGATGGGTGTGCCAGCGGTTTTCAATCGACCATCTGGGTAGGATTAAAAGCGTTGGACTGTATTGCCCTGGCAGCGACCTCGCTGCATCGCTCGAAAGACGAGACCGCATGAACATGATTCTGCTCTTTGTAGGCGCCGTTATTATCGCCTGCATCCTACTCAAGCCCATCGCAGCCAAACTTCCCTTTCCCACGCTGCTCATCTTTATCGCCCTCGGCATGTTCTTGGGAAGCGGCGGGCCGCTGCATATCAACTTTAACGACTTCAAGGCAACCGAGAGCGTCTGTACCGCAGCCCTTATCTTCATCATGTTCTACGGTGGCTTTAACACCAACATCGAGCGTGCACGCCCGGTGGCCGTCCCCGCCGTCTTGCTCTCCACCGCAGGCGTAGTGATCACCGCCGGCCTCACCGCGGTGTTTGCCCATGTTGCCTTGCGCTTTGATTGGCCGCTGGCGCTCCTTTTGGGCTCCGTCATCTCGTCCACCGACGCCGCAAGCGTTTTCTCCGTCCTGCGCGAGCACCGGCTTTCGCTCAAGGGTGGCACCGACTCGCTGCTCGAGGTCGAGTCCGGCTCCAACGACCCGCTCGCCTACATGCTCACTGCCGTGTTTAGCGCCCTGGCGCTGGGCGAGGCCGTCAACCTGCCCGTGCTCATCGCGCAGCAAATTGTCTTTGGAGCCGCGTTTGGCTTGGCGTTTGGCTGGGTTGGCATGAAGCTTGCCTGCCGCATGAACCTCGAGTCTCAAAGCGAAACCATCGTGCTTATCGCCATCGCGCTGCTCTCGTTTGCGGTGCCCAGCCAGCTGGGCGGCAACGGTTTTCTCTCCGTGTACCTGGCGGGCATCGTGCTGGGCGCCTCGGACATTCCCTCCAAGCGCGAGATGGTGCATGTCTTTGACGTGCTCACCGAGATGGCCGAGATGGCGATCTTCTTTTTGATTGGCCTTTTGGTGACCCCCGCCCGCCTGCCGCAGGCCATTCTGCCGGCACTGGGCCTCGTGCTCTTTATGCTCTTTATTGGCAGGCCAGTGGCGGTGTGCGCGATCATGCCGCCGCGCCCAGGACGTCTGGGCCAGATTGGTCTGGTGTCCTGGGCGGGCCTGCGCGGTGCAGCCTCGGTGGTCTTTGCGCTGTTCACCGTGGTATCCGGCGTGCCGGGCAGCCGCGACCTTTTTGACCTGGTGTTTATGGTCGCCATCATCTCCATCGTGATGCAGGGCTCGCTTTTGCCCGCCGTGGCCAAACGTCTAAAGATGATTGACAAAGCAGGCGACGTAGGCCGCACCTTTAACGATTATCAGGAGGAGACCGACCTTTCGTTTATCAAGCTCAAGGTAGACGCCGGGCACCCCTTTGCCGGACGCAGCCTGGCGCAGATTGGCGAGGCGGCAAGCATGCTCGTCGTCTTGATATTGAGGCATGGCGCCGAACCCGTTATTCCCAACGGCGATACCGTAATCGAGACGGGCGACCTGCTCGTACTTGCCGCGCCCACCTTTGAGGAACGCGCCGGCGTCTCGCTGCGCGAGCATCACATTGGCGAGCATCACCACTGGGCGGGGTGCGCCCTGCACGAGCTGCCACACGGGGGACGGCGTTTTATCGTCGTGCTGCTCAAGCGCGAGGGCGAGACGATTATTCCCAACGGCGATACGCAATTGCTGCCGGGAGACGACGTGGTCATAGCCACTCTGGGATAGAAAAACAGAGGCGGCGGGCGATTGAGTTTTGCCCGCCGCCTCCGTTGCGTTAGCGCACGTTTATGCCCAGCTCTTGCGCGATACGCAAGAGCTCCTGGGGGTCCGCACGCTCAATGCGCGCAAGGTCTATGAGTGCCGGCCCCGCCCCTGCCGCGAACGCCGTGCCGCAGTAGTCCATCAAAAAGGCACGCAGGCCCTCGAAGTCGAGATTGTCGTCGTCGGTGTATGACATGGCTTGAGGCCTCTTTTCCGTACGGGGTCGTTGGTTTTCATTCTAGCCCTGTCTTAGGCTCTGATGTATACTATCACTACAGTGATATAGGAGGAAACATGGAGCTGTGGCACGGGTCGGAAGAGATAGTACGCACGCCCCTTATTGAGCTATGCAAGCCTTTTAACGACTATGGAGCGGGCTTTTATTGCACACACAGCCCCGAGCTTGCGCAGGAGTGGGCCGCAAAATCAATCGGCGGATGTGCATTTGCGAACCTGTACGAGCTCGACACTGCCGGATTAAAGACGCTTGATCTTGAAGGACCGGACTACAACGTGCTCAATTGGCTCGCCGTGCTGTTGGAGCATCGCATCTTCCAGGCAACAACAGCGCTAGCGCAAGCCGCTACGTCCTACATCACAACACAGTTCTCACTCGATATCTCAAACTACGATCTAATTCGCGGTTATCGTGCCGACGACTCTTACTTTTCCTTTGCCCGCGCTTTTGTCTCCAACCAAATATCGCTCGAACAGCTAGAACAGGCTATGCACCTTGGAAAGCTCGGCATCCAAACAGTACTTAAAAGCCCGCGCGCCTTCGAAAGAGTTCGTTTCATCAAAGCCCTAGAAGTAGACACGAACCGATATGCCCCGCTGCGCGCCCAACGAGACTCGCAGGCGCGTGAGGCATTCCAAGCGCTGCGTGTCGAACCGGACCTGACGGGAATATACGTGCGCGACATTCTGGCACGGGAGATGACAAACGATGACTTCAAAAACTTCAACTAGAAGTTCTGCTGCACGAGCCTATAGCCAGCTTTACCTCGAAGACGCCATGTGCTGCCTCGGCGAGTTTTTTGACTACGCCGTCAACGACTACGGCGCAGAGCCGGACGAGGTAGCCGATCTTTTTGAGCTTAGCCGCGTTGGGCGCGCCTTTGGCATGGGCTTGCCCTGGGCGGTTGCAGGCAAATCGGGCTGCGAACTGTTTATCACGCTCTCCCAAGAGCTCGGGCATGAAAACGGTCCCTTTCCCAAGCCCGCGTTTCGCCCCGATAGAACGCCGGAGTACTGGGCAGGATGGATTTCTGCCTATACACAGTGGCGACTTGACGTGAGCTTCGAACAGCTTTTTAGCGCTGTTCCCTTCCTCCAGATCCTCAGTCTTTACAGCCCCTGGCACGAGGCATCCGAGGAACGCGTGGTGCAGCTCATTGTCGATCGAGTTCAGGGTGCCGTGCTCGAGACCCAGCTTGCCCAACTGCGCAAGAACCTGGGCATAAGCCAACGCGAGCTGGCACACCGCTCGGGAGTCTCGCTTAGGTCCATCCAGATGTACGAGCAGCGCAACAAGGACATCAATAAGGCGCAGCTAACGACCGTTCGAAACTTGGCACGCGCACTCGGCTGCGATATCGAAAAGCTCGTCGAGCCCGTCTTTTCTATGGGAGACGTTGCGTAAATGTCTCCCGCTGCCCATGAGCAAAAGGGACTGCATGATTAAGGTGCTTTCCGTTTTCGTTTATCAATCCAAGCCCAACGTATTCGGTAGACCGAAGCTGCAATTTGAACCATAAGGAAATCGGCTCCCTCGAATAAAAGGGCCTTCAAGAGCCGGCCCCTCCCCCGGCATTTTTATGCACAGAATGGAAGACGATAAGACCGAAGGGCGGCCGCAAAAGGCAACGCCGCCAAAGGTGGCAAAACGCCCCGCATCAACTGCAGTCCTATCGAGCGCCCCTACCGAGCGGCCTTGGAGCCTTTTTCCAGTGCCTTCACAGCCTTCGAGAAACCCTCCAGCTGCTGCTTGTCCATACCCGTTGCCAGCTCTTCTGCGGGCTCGGCATAGGCGCGCGCAAGGTTGTCTACATAGTTTTGCCACGCCTTCTCATCAACCTTGACCATACCCTCGCTAAACCGGTCGAGCTTCTTCAAGCCATACCAAAACACGTCTGCAAAATAGATGGGATCGTCATCGAGAATGCCCCGGTAGACGCGCTTGTTAAATCCGCGCATGCGGGCAAGGGCAACATCGAGCGCATCCCCATCGGGAGCGTCGGCTTCCTCGATAACCCGAGGGATTGCCGCGGAAGAAGACGGACGGGCGGGCACCGTGCCGCAGTACTCCCCTATAAGCAGCTCCCCCTCGTACTCGTCGGAAAAATCCGAAACGTAACCGCAGCACTTGCCCAGGCGATTATCCGATCCAAACGCGTTGAACATCCCACTGTCGAGCACAAAGCGACGGTACGACGCATATGCGCGCTTGACCTCGTCGAGCAGCGGCACAAGGTCTGCCGTGCAATAGGTTTGCTTGCATGCGATGCGCGGAGGCTCAGGCAAAATCCGAGGCTCGACCTTGCGGCCCACCAGCTCGTGAGCCCGGGCAGCGCGCATCCTCAAAGCATCCAGCCGCGCCCACTTAGCAGCGCGGATCGCAGCCTCTATCTGCGCATGGAATACCTCGTCGTCATTCAGATCCCCTGCAGCACTGCCATCGCCAAGCTCGCTCTTAAACGACGCCGCAATGGCCCCCGAAAGGTCGCTCGACCGATAGACGTCCTCCCGCACGAGCTCGCGCTCACGGTCTGCCGCATCCGCCTCATTAGCTTCGGGTTCGCAAACCGCAATGGCGCTCAAAGGCTGCACGTCCCGCAACAGCGCAGACCCCGCTGCCGCATATGCGCCGGCAACAAGATCGGCTTGGTCGGTTCGGACCTTTGCCTCGATAAACGCTAGCGTCTGATCAAGGCGCTTGAGCAGCAGCTTGCTATCTTCTATATGCAAAAACGCAGCATAGCGCCTATTCATCTGGATGGGGCCCACCACGCCGGTTCGCGCACGGGCCGCTTTAAGCGCGCGCTGACTGGCCGCAAGAACAAAGTGGTTAATCTCTCGCGCCATTTCCTCGCGGGCCATGCGCTCAGCAAGTTCGACCTCCTGCACAACCGCCTTGAGCACGGTCTTTTGCGCAAATGCTACAAGAGCAGACCGGTCGTTTTGATGCCCCAGCGAGGCACGAAGCGCATCGTTTTCCAAGCAAAACGCACTGCAAAGTTCGCGAAACACGCGGGAGCCATCGTCCACCATATGCCATGCTTCCTCTCACGGATGCCAAGGAGCCCTGCGCACATTGGCAAAGAGACCCCCGCTGTCCGTCCTGTAGCCCTACTGCAGGTCAAGCGCCTTCTTGGCCGCATCGACCGGGTCGTTATCCTGATAGAACACCGGGCTTAGGCCCGTGATGATCTCGGGCGAGACCGCCTGCAGGTCGCGGATACATGCGTAGGGCAGCACGATTCGCTTGGCACCGGCGTTCTTGGCCACGCGCATGATATCCTCGAGCCCGCGAATCTCGTCCATCGTGCCCGACACGCGCAGGATTCCCGGAACGGCAAGCGCCGCCATCACGGGGCGATTTGCCGCCGCCGAGCACAGGCCAACAAACTCTGCAAGCGAGATCTCGTCCGAAAGGCCCTTACCCTGCAGATCGTTATAGAACAGCAGGTAATCCTTGGAGGCGATATGCATACCCGGCGCCACGCGCGAGCCCAGGGTCTCGAAGTTCTCAAACGCAGCATCGAGCGTGTCGTGCACGGGCTTATTGAAGCCCACGCCCTCATGCTTGAGCTTGCACTCTCCGGCAACGGCCTTGTTCTCGAGCTTGTACACCGCAACCTCGCCGCCCTGGGCGCGACCTACGCCAAACACGTGGCCCGGCAGCAGCGGACCGTCGGGAATCAGCGTGTCCTCGCTTTGCTCCGGCACCTGCACCACGCGCACGTCCTGCGGGTTGTCGGCATCCATGTAGCCCAGATTGACATCGATAAACTCCACGCCCGCCATGATCTTAAGCTGTTCCTTTACGCGACGGCGACCCTCGATCGCATAGTCGAGCAGCCACTCGACGTCGTCTTTATCCATGGCCTCGTCGGGGAACAGCAGCTTGGCCAGACCGCCAAAGGTCTTGCGCACGGCAATTTCGTCACGCTTGTTGAAATCGCTGTTGAACCTAAAGAAGCGGTCGATAAGATGCGTGTAGTCGCGACGGCGCATCTCCTTGCAAAACTCCGACAGGCAATCGGTGATAAGGCCGTAGCGCCCCGTAAGCAGGCTCGAGCGCATCTTGGGGATCTCCCATCCGGGCAGATAGTAGTGGATGCGGTCGAAGAACGCCGAGTCGTTGTTGAACTCCGGCGGGAACGGGTCAAAGAGGTGCGTGGTCTTGAGCACGTTTTGCACTGTGTCGTTGATATTGCCCTCGAACACCATCGAGGCATCGGCGTTGATCTGATCGCGGCCGCGCGCGTAGCTGCCGCTTGCCATGTAATCCTTCATGATCTGCACGGCATTGGTGTCGCGAAAGCGCATGCCGGCGACCTCGTCAAACGTCACGCAATCCCAATGGCCCACCAGGCCCACGCGGTCGGCACGCATGGAGTTCATGCGGCCAAAGAGGTTTGCCGTGGTGGTCTGGCCGCCCGAGAGCAAAATCGCGTAGGGCGAGACCTCCTTGTAGATATGGCTCTTGCCCGTACCGCGCGGACCCAGCTCGCACAGGTTGTAGTTATGCTCGATCAGCGGAACCATGCGCTCAACAAAGTGCAGGCGCTCGCGCTCGGTGAGCTCGTTAGGCTCGTAGCCGGCAGAGCGCAGCAGCATGTTGAGCCATTCGTCGCGCGTGAAGTACTGGCGGCACTCGATCATCTCGTCCAGATCGAGGTTGGGCATCTGGATGGGCGTGAGGCTCACCACGCTAAACGGCGAATCCTCGGGCCCACGCTTCTTTTTCTTGGAACGGTTGCGCGCCGGAATCTCGTCGCCAAAGACATCGGCCCCAAACTCATCGAGCTCGGCGTCGGGGCGGCGGTACTCGATGCGCATGATGCACCAGATTCCGCCCTGCAAGATCTTGCTGTAGTTGCGCACGTACTCCGCCGGAATCACAAACGGCTCGATGGTGAGGTTTGCAAACGACGCCACGTAGATGTCCTTGTATTCATCGAGTCGCGCCGAGAGCTTGTCGATGATGGTGTACTGCCCAAGCTCGCGAATCTTGGACTTGATGCGCTCGGACTCGTCGGGGCGCACGTAGTTTTCGGTAAGGATCTTGCGAATACGCTCAAGGCCCTCTTCCACGCCTTCTTCATCGCCGGCGGAACAGTACATGCCCAGTAGATACTCGAGCACAAACGTGGGCACGTTGGCGCTGCGCTTCATAAGGGACGTAAGGTCCTTGCGCACAATCTTGCCGCTAAAGTGGCGCAGCAGCTTGGCGTCGAGGGTATCGGCATCAAAGGCCAGCTCCGAGCTTTCATCCGCCGCGGCGGCCACGGCGTCCCCGGCGTCATCTGCAGCAGCGGCCGCGCCGACAGCACCGTCATCGCCAGGCACTGGCACCTCGGGAACATCCCACAGGTCCTCGTCATCGGTATAGGTGTCGTCCATTGCATATCCTCCTAAAAGCCAAAGTCCACGCCAGGCGCAAACGCGATATCGATCTTGTATTCCTCACGCCAGACAATTGCCCCGGTCTGAACGTCGCGCGCCACCAAGAAGTAGGGTTCCTTGGACGAGAACGCGCATCCTGTCTTAAGGGAGAACCTGATCTTGGTCACGCGCTCCTGCGGGTTTTCCGACTGTCTATCGGCGGCCACCGTCACAACATCGCTTACCGCATTGCCAGAAGCGTCGGTCATGCTCAGCTCGTAGGAGCACGGCAGCGTCTTGCCGCAGGCAGCCTCGTTTTGCAGCAGGCTCACACCAAAGAGCATGCTCGTGATGCGGCGGCTCTCCGAGAGTACACGCAGCGTTGCTTTTTGCGTATCCTCAAACTCCTTGGAAGAGGCGCTCAGACGCCTATAGCCAATCACGGGCACGCACAGTTCCTGCAGGCTCGCACCGCCATGGACATAGCGATGCGTGCCGCCCGGGCGCTTAAAGTGCATGGTCTCCCGCGGGGACAGGCCCACGTAGCGGCCAAGACCCAGGCCGTCCATGTTCATAACGATAAACTGCTCGCGAATATCGTCTGGTAGAGCCGTATCCTCTCCGTGCTTGAGCACCACATGGCGCTTGCCAAACAAGAAAGGATCGTCTGGGAGATCGGCCTTGATAAGGAACTGATGCTCCTCCAGCTCCTGCGCGGTATACAAAAAGCCATGATCGGCAGTAATCACCACGCGCGCAGAAGACGCATCCAGACACACGCGGCGCGTGATGGAAACAAGCTCCTCCACCGTGTCCTCGCACGCCTTGAACACATCGCTTTCTGTAGCCATCTTTTCGCCCGCGGCATCAATCTTGTTGTGGTAGAGATACACAAGCTTGGATTCTTTGAGCAATGCACGGCGCTCCGGGGCAGAGAGCTCCAGATACGCTTCTGCACGCATCGCCCGCGCCGTGGGCTCCACCTTTTGCAGCACGGCCTCGCGCTGCGGAGTGGAAGCGGTGGGCATGCCGTCTGCGGCAACCGTTGCAGCATCCCAATCCAGCGTAAGCCCCTGATGCGGCAGGAGCGCCGCCATACCCATCTCCGTGATGGAGGGAAACAGCGCCTGCATGCTACCGGAGACTACAGAGCCGCCGCGCTCGCGCTCGAGAGCTTGGGCAACCTCTTGCGCCACCTCGTAGCGTAGGGCATCGCTGATGAGCACCACGCACGTCTTTGCCGCACCGGCGTGCGCCGGCAGCGTTTTCCAATAGAACTCGTCTTGACGGTCCGCGCCCTCCACGTAGCCGCAATCGCGCCACTGCGCAGATGCGGCCGAGGTCCAGCAGGCGTTGCTTTGCACCAGATACCAGTTGCGGTAGAGGCCCTCTGCCCATTTCATGGCAGCGTGGACGGCAGCCTCCAGCGCTTCGACGCCCTCGAGCTTGCAGCGCTCGTAGGCGCAGCACAGGTGCCTATAGGCGGCATCCATGCGCCACCAGTTTTGGGTGTAGGCGTCCCATGCGTCCTTGGCATATGCCACATGAAAACCCGAGGCATGCTCTTGCTGGAACGCCCTCATGTCCGTAATGGCAGAAAGGATATCGAAGTAGCAGTCCAGGCGCCCATACCAGGCAAGGCCGCGACGCGCCTCCAGCACCTCGCGGGCATCGGCCACGCGATCTGCACCCTGGGCAAACGATTCCAAAAGCCCTGCGACAAGCACCTCGTTGACGCAGGGGAAGATATCGACCTGCAGGCTCGACTCGAGCGAAAGCTCCTTCAGGCGAGTACGCAGGCCGCAAGAATCCTCGACGATTGAGCAGATTTCAAACAGATCGGCTGTGGCGTCTTTGCCCTGCTGCATCCACTCGCGCACCGCGGTCATGCAATAGGGCTCATAGCCCGCAGCTATATGCGATTCCAGGCCATGCATGGCGGCAGGGTTTTGATACGAGGCCGCCGTGAGCAGCACATGCGCTGCCAGGTGCTCCAACGAATCGCGCTCGGTAAGCGGCTCTGCAAAACCGGTGCGACGTGCAATAAACGAAGACAAACAGCCAAGGGCTTCATAGCGATCGAGCAGCTTGCTAAGCGCATCGGGGCCGCCATGCAGCAGCTCCGCGCAAGTGCTGCGCAGGATAAAGCTCGCCGAGGCATCGTCTGGGGACGCGCCGCCAAAGGTCGCCGCAAGCATACCGAGCTCGATGTCCTCTTTTGTTGCGGGAGCAGTCATACACGCCGAGAACCTGCGCACGCGATCTTTGGCCAAGAAGAACACCTTGTGCTCCCCCAGCACCTCGCGCACGGCCTCGGGGTTGGTTGCGCCCAGCTGATCGGCCAACAAGGAGAGATAGTCGGCCTGAAAATGATCGGCATAGAGCTCGACATCGGCCAGCCAATCGCCTTCCAAGGAGCCGCGAGCGCAGGGGCGATACAGCAGGATGTCGCTTGTGGTATCGCCTCGTGCAATCATGCGCTTGACCTCAAACATCACACCGTCACGCGCCTCCACAAAGCGTACGGGGCGCGCAAAGTCGCCCCCAGCGGGCATCACACCGTCTACGGCGCCCGCGCCATCAAAGCCCTCGCGCGAAAGCCCTTCAAAACGCTCGGCAAACTCGCTCTCGGCATCGTGCCATGTCACCACCCGGCGGGCCTGAAAGTCCGGCAGCGGCTGCAAAAAGCGCTGCTTGAGCTCTTCCATCACGTCAATCTTTGGCATCTGAATTCCCCAAAGTCGGTTTTATTTAATCTTTGCCAACACGTCTTGGAACTTAGCGTAGTTAACCTTCACGCCGTCGTCCAAGTCAATCTTGATCATCTGGTCGGCCAGGTGATGAAGCTTCTCCTCATAGGCAACGGTCTCGGCCAGCTGGTCTTTTAGCTTCTTGATGCGCTTGGTCAAGGCCACTTTCTCGCCCTTTTGGGCCGTAGCCAAAGCGTCCTCGGCGTCGCCGATCTGCGAACGATACCGCTCCTGCTGTTCATGCACGTAGTCGGTACGGATGCGCGCCAGAAGATCCGGCGTGTAGCGATGCATGTAGACCAGTGCGGTAAAACCGTTTTTCTTGCCAGAGTCAAAGAGCCAGTAAATGGGGCGCTTCTTGTACGTCTGGCAATGGTCCTTGTAAAAATCCTTCAAGAAGTAGGTGCGAATCACCTCGCGCGAGGAGCCCCTGCCGCCCAGGGCCTCGGCAATAAAGGCCAGGTTCTGCTCGAGCGTCTCCTCGCCGTAAACAGTGCGCACAAAGTCGATAAAGTAGCGCACGATGTCGTCGTCAAAGTACTCGTCGTCGGTAATGGGCAAAACGTTATCTGCATCGGGCATAAACGTCACGTGCTCGGGGTTGGGCATCTTGGCCAGATAGTCGGCCACGGCGGCGCCTTGATCTGCCAGCACCAGGCCATCGACATCGAGCGAATAGCGGCCAAACATGCAGACCACGGCATAGCTTATGAGCGAGGCAATCTCGTCGCGCTTGGTGCGCACGTATTTGTTGCCCTTGTAGCTCTCCGGGATCTCTTCTGCCGTATCGAAGATGCGCGCCACCGAAACGTACTTGTCCTCGACCTCGATGGGCACCTCGCCCTCCATGTTATAGATCTTGGCAAAGATTCGGTTGAGCTCCTCCTCGTTGGCGCGAAGCTGCTCAAAGCGAGCATTAACCTCCGTCTTGCGAGCTTCGTATTTATCGGCGAGCAATGTTGCCATATCTCTATTCCATCCAATCCGAGTCAATTAAAAACCCGACCAAACGCAGTTAAGTCAACATAGACAAGCATACCCGACAGCAAAGCATAAAGCGCCCTATGCAGAGCATTCGCAAGCACCATTTTGAGAGCCCCACTGCGAGCAAACCCTGTTTAGCCGTCGGCATGTATTAACTTACTCCACCAGCTCCCCCATTTGTTGAGCAACGAGCGCGAGCAGAAGAAGAGCGATCACCGTCGCTATTTGCTTCACCCCCAAACCAGCGTGCATAAAGAGAGCCCCCATTTCTAATGCCGAAGAAATGGGAGACAGTTCATTCGCCAATAACAAATAGACACAGGAGACAACATGCGAAAGATGGATGGCGAAACAGCGCCGAATGTGCGCGAGAAAACGTTCGGGACCTATGGAGAGCTCGTTGCAGCGTGGGCACAAGAACGAGAACTCTTAAGGGAAGTTGCGCCCTGCACAGCAAGGAAATCCGCACAGAAGGCGATGCTCTTCGGGCGGTGGATAGGCACCTTGGTGCCGGATGAGGTCGACTCGCGGCAGATAACGCTCGCCCTGTGCGAGCTGGGAAGAAGCGGCGGCAGAAAGGGTACAGGGTTGTCCTCGGCAACGCTCAGGGCAGCGCATCTGGCGGGAAGCCAGGCTTACAGCTGGGGAATCAGCCTGGGCGCAGTCTCGAGCAACCCATTCTCGCAAGTTCCCCGGCCTAAGGCGAACTACCGTCAGTCGCGCTTCCTCACCATGCCACAGGCGACTAAGCTGACAAAGCTCATGGTGGACAACTTCAAAAGGGAGATCACCAAAGGAAACATGCGACGGGCATCGTTCTCGCTTGCGGTGTGCATCGCGCTTTCGACGGGGCTTCGCCGCGGCGAGATCTTCGCCCTCACATGGGACGACTTCGACGAGGGCATCTTCAGGCTGAGCATCGCCAAGGCAGTAAAGGCAGACGGCGTCATCGGAGCGCCCAAGACCGCCAGCGGCATTCGCAGCGTCGCAGTGGGATACAGCCTCTCGAACCTTCTGGCAGAGTTCAAAGAATGGCAGCGATTGCGGCTGCTCAATGCTGAAAACCCTTTGCCCAAAAGTATCATATGCGATAGCGATGGCCACCGCCCCAGCATGGACTCCTTCGAACACTGGTGGAGGAAATGGGCCGACAGAAACGGCTTCGAGAAGCTGCGCTTTCATGAACTGAGACATACCCACGCCACGCTACTCATCTCGCGCGGAGTGGACATCAAGACAGTTCAAATGAGACTTGGCCACTCATCTGCGGACATCACGATGAGCTGCTATGCGCATGCCATCCCGCTCTCTGACGGAGCAGCTGCCATCTCGCTCGACTCGACCCTGTTCTGCGAAGGCTAAGCAACCTGTATCAAAGGCCACAAATGCCAGGATCCTTGCACTTGCGGGAACCTGGCAGATTTGAGAAATTGCACGGAAAGACCCGGTGCAACTATTCAATCTCCCCCATGACTCACCTAGGAACAAAAGCGCCTGGCGCCATTGGCGGCGAAATCGCATCAACAACTGTCACCGTATTCACCAACGTTAAAAACGATGGCGACGGGACCTACTTCAGGCTCGTTGATATGGGAGCAGAAGAAGAAAAAGGCAGGAATCTTGGAGGCCCTTGCGGACTCCGACTGCGGCTGGTTCTACCGCCGCGACGCCGACACCTTCAAGCAGATCCCCGGCACCCCCATAGCCTACTGGATGCCCGCTTCTTTAGTAGGGGCATTTAATGAGGGACGTTCAATTGACGTAGATTCCGACTATACGGGCAGTCCAAATATTACAGGGGATAACGGTAAGTACCTAAGGTTTCACTGGGAAATCGCGCAAAGTCGCAAAGAGGGTAAATGGAGAACTTATTCTAAGGGAGGCGAGTTTAGGCGCTGGTACGGCAACTTAATTCATGTAGTTGATTGGGGTAATCCTGCTCGTCAGTTTTATTGCAATAATAAAACCTCTACGCTTTTGCCTGAAAAATATTGGTATCAAGGCGGCATAACTTACACCATGCTAACCTCTGGTAAAGCATGCTTCCGCTATATTCAAAATGGTTGTATTTGGGATAAGTCCGGTCCCGTAATCTGCCGTCTAGGGAATCATTTTAAAACCTGGCTTGCGTTCCTTAATTCTCATGTTGCTCAACAATGCCTTGACGCCCTCAATCCAACTATGAATTTGCAGGTTAAGGATGTTAAGTCCCTTCCTCTCTTGCACGAGTGCGATGAGGTTGAGGGCTCTGCGCTTGTTGATGAGTGTGTTGCTATATCTAAGTCCGACTGGGACTCGTTTGAAACCTCCTGGGGTTTCAAACGCCATCCTTTGGTATAGGTGGCGTTTATGGCAAAAGTTATGATTTCACAGTATCAGAAGTCTATTCGGGAAGCCGGGATTTGAGAATCTCATTGCTAACCGCGTTGAATGATTTATTAAGGACCTTGACGAGATATTCCGGAGCATCTTTAACAAGGTTGGATACTAGTTTTTGAAGGCTTCCCCACGGGGGTTTGACAGATAAACAGGCTTATAAGAGGCAGGAATAAGCTCGCTGCTAGAAGAGTCAAGCTTGTTTTGATAAAAACCAATTAGGGCATCATAGAGGATATCTTTCTGTCAGTAGAAAGTATCTTGAGTAAAGCTCGGACCAGACTTGAAGCCAAGATCAACCTCGGCTCCAGCTCCTACTATCAGCACTCTTTTCATGATAATCCTCTCGCATCGCGCCTTTTGAGGTTAGATCAGCGGGCTGCACTTGAAGTCCCAAGAAGTTTCAAGCGAGTCCCAATCATGTTTGGAAACAAACACGCATTCGTTCGTCATCGCATCAATTTCAACGCCCGTCTCATTTGCAGCATCCAAATAAGGCAGCTTTGCAATGTCCCCCGCATTGCAATGCAGCGTGGGGGAAATAAACTTAAGAAAACTCTCTGCCGATGATGAGTTAAGAAATCCCGCTATTCTACAAAGAAGGTCCTTCTTGGGAAAAGCGCTAATACCGACATGGTCGAACATCAGCCCCGGACCGTTCAATCGAAATGAATTACCCCCACTCGTAATATCGCTCCAAGAAACAGACTCCTCCCCCTGCAGCGAGAGGTTTACGGGTCGATATCCAGGTAATTCAGACATTTTTACTTGAGCGTTACCATCAAAATTCATTACATTTTCTAGATTTCCATACCACTTCCTATATGCGCCTCCCTTGTTGCACAAAAACCAAGACGCTCCTAGAGAATCGGCTCGTCCAGTTTTCGATAAACAGCATTCCCACCAGAAGTGAATAAATCCATCATTATTACCAGTCGTAATTCCGGCCTTTGGATTTGCTACCGTACTAAGCAATCTTCCTTTTTCATATGAAGAGAGAGCGCCCGCTCCGGCCCAGTAGGCTATGGGGGTGCCGGGGATCTGCTTGAAGGTGTCGGCGTCGCGGCGGTAGAACCAGCCGCAGTCGGAGTCCGCAAGGGCCTCCAAGTATCCGGTGGATATATTCATAGCACATCTGCTCAAATCTAATCACTATCTGCTCACTCAAGACGCGTTTCGAATCAAATCTGCTCAAAATGATGTGATTATGAGCCGATTTAGTTAAAATGAGCCGAAACAGATGGGAGGAACCATGAACACCGGAAGATTTAATATCGACGAATTCGTCAGCTTCGCAAGGAGGATCAACAGCGATACTGCCGATGTCGAAGTTAAGACGGCGTCGATGGCCCTTCCCAAAGACATCGTGGAGACGCTTTCCGCCTTCGCAAACTGCTCGGGTGGAACCGTGGTGTGCGGCCTCTCCGAAAAGGAGGGGTTCGTTCCAGTCGAGGGCTTTGACGCAAAGAGAATTTCCGAAGCGCTTTCCTAAGCGTGCGCCGACAAGATGGAGCCGCCCGTGCGTGCGAACATCCAGATCGAGGAGTTCGAGGATTCGCTTCTGGTCGTGGCGCATATTCCTGAAATCGAACCATTCAGAAAGCCCTGCTACATCAAGGCGCGCGGCCCTTACGACGGCTCGTTCTTCAGGACGGGCGAAGGCGACAGGAAGCTATCCCGTTACGAGGTCGATCGACTCATGGAGGAACGCCGGCAACCCCGATACGACGCCCAGGTGGTGGAAGGCGCCGACGTATCGGAGCTTGACTCGGAGCTGGTAGACGGCTTTCTCAGGCGAGAGCGCGCCGCATCACCCCGCGTGTTCGCCCGGCTGTCTAATGAGGACGCACTTCTCACCATGGGGGCGACGGGACGCGGGCTTGACGGAGAATTGAAGCCGACGCTTGCCGGTCTCATGGCGCTCGGCAGGCACCCCCAGAAGCATTTCCCCAGAGCAAACGTGACCTTCGCGGTCTTCCCGGGGAATTCGAAGGAGGAGCTCTCCCAGGATGGTGCTCGCTTCCTTGACTCAAGGACGATCATAGGCCCCATACCCGTCATGGTATCCGAGACGCTAGCCGCGATGCGTCGCAACATGCGCGTTGTGTCCTACGTTGAAGGGGGATCGCGCCGGGATGTTGCCGAATACCCGGAAGTCGCAATCCGCGAAGCCGTGGCAAATGCTCTGATGCATCGCGACTATTCGCAGGAAGGCATGGCGTCCCAGGTTCAGGTGAACATGTTCGACGATCGCATCGAAGTGGTTAGCCCCGGCGGGCTTTACGGAACCGTGACCGTCGACAATATAGGGGAATATGGCTCGTCTTCCAGCAGGAATCAGTTCCTCTCGCGAATCTTGGAGAGCACTCCTTATCCGGAAGATTCTCCGGAGCACGGCTATGTCGTCGAAAACAAAGGAACGGGCTTTGTCCAGATTCAGGCCGCGCTCAAAAACCAGGGGATGAATCCGGCCGAGCCGGCTGACAGTATCTCCCTCTTCGTGGTAACCATGAGAAAGAAGGCCGGCGTTGGTGCGGCCCCCTCTTTTTCGAAAGCTCTTGGAGGCGCAGCGAAAGGCGAATCTGACCCAATCTTGGATTTTGTCCGGGCAAATGGATCGGCTGCATCATCCGAGATTTCGGAGGTGCTTGGGGTATCGCGATCGACTGCGAATCGACGCATCAAGAAGCTGGTGAAACTGGGCGCTCTAACAACCAACGGAGGCCAAGGTCGCTCCATTCGGTACCTTTTGCCGCGGTAGGTAATGAGCAGGAATCTTGGAAGCCCTTGTGGGCCCTGAATGTGGATGGTTCTACCGCCGTGACGCCGATGTCTTCAAACAGATCCCCGGCACCCCCCCATAGCCCACTGGGCCAGCTGAGGTAGCCGGGGCACGTCTTTTTGCGGAGCTGAACGAGCTTCGATGCATCTAGGCCTTCTGTAACTGCTCCATTGCCGGAAATAGGAAATTTGTGCGGCGAGCTTCGTCGCGACCAAATCTGGTTTGTCGAGAAAGATCAGCAGAGCGGTTCTTCCGATATCTATCTGCTCTCCTCTTTCTCCCCAAGAAAGGACGAAAGCCTCATCAACAGTTACCTCTATGGTGCCTACGGAGCAGTTTCCTACGTTGAGAAGGTGTCCTAAACGGCCAGAAAGGGCGAGTCCAAACGAAGCCGGTACGAGCGCAAGCGCGCTTCAACGCGACCGAGACGTGCGCAGCGGCCGCCAATGCAATAGTTTCCGATTGTCGCGACATAAAAATAGGGGGCGTCTCTTTCAGAGAAGCCCCCTACAAAACGGTCGAGCCGTTTTTCTTATGACAGGTATTTTGCACTTCGCACTTCAAAAACGCAAGGAAGTTAGGACCGTCGAAGCATGTTCGGGCTGGTCTACTCCTCAAGCCGCCTAATCTCTTCCCAAATCTTGCAGTATGCCTTTTCCAATCACCGCCAATTACTTTACATGGTTCGCACTCGACGTGAAGGACATCGAAAGGACTAAAATCATATGGTCTTTCTTCGGCAATAAGAGGGAAGTAGATAATTCGATTCGTTATTTTTCCGCACATATCCCGATCAGCTAACAGCTGGGCTCTCCTCATGAGAAGCCACCAAATATCGAGTTCGTCCGACGATAGACCTAAGCCGACAATATAGATATTAGAGTTAAAGAAAAGTTCGGCCCAAGTCTTTTTCCAGCCAGGCCCCCTAGTAAGCACATTCGAATCAATCAGACGACCAAGACTTGAACCGTCCTGACTAGACTCACCGTCAGATAGCAATTCCATTGTTTTAGCCAAATTATCAATATATTTAGTAATACCCAAGCAGATGCTTTTTGGATACGAGATTTCCCCATGAATGTGATGGATGTCAAAAGCGTCGATTACTTTATTTCTCTTATCGCTTGCCCTCGTCTCAAACGTGTAGTGTTCTTCAATTTGTTTGCCAAATAAGGGAGATGAGGCCCCATGAATAAGAGCATTTTCAAGGTTGTAGTCATAATTAGTCGTCAAAATTGTTTTGACGCCAGAATCGAGTATGGAAACGAAAAGATCAGAGTTTTCGATTGCAATCTGAGCGGTGTCGAGACGCTTCAAGCAATCTAGCACTCTTTTCGATACGCTGTCGTCACCATAGCGGCCCTTTGCCTCGCAAAGGATTGCATCATACTTCAGCAATGAATTGACCGACGAGCCCAATTTGCTAAAGAACTCACTTTCGATACCCTGCAACAAGTCGACCCAAGAAGGGTAGCCCTTGAGACACCGATTCAAACCGTTGCCCAGTAAAATTGCACTCATGGTACGACTCCCTTGCTCATAATGTGCAGATATCGAAATCGTTATTAACAAATATCGGCAAGAAGTTTGGCCGTGGCCGTCGCCAAACCATAAAGATATCCAAATCGGGCACAGCTTTCACGGGTAGCAAGCCGACCTTTAACCTCAATCATTTCCTTCCCGAATATATGGATTCTCGAATTGCCTCTAAAACAGGCTGGACAAGATCAAGCACCTCCCTTTCGGTTTTTCGATAAGATTCTTGCAGCCTGCTTTCCTCCATATCGTAGGCGTCCGGATCATCCGTCTGCTCCATGTATTCCGGAGATTGCTCGTTATTAACTTGATGAGATCTTACGTAAAAAACTTAGCATACAACTGCTCGGAAGCGCTTTTGTAAGACCTGTAGTCTTTACTGAGGGATGTCAATGACGTCTTCATCGCATCCAAGACGCGTTTCGGTCCATATACGCGCACGTGATTGCTGAGCGCCAAAGACTTCGAGTAGAATTCGGGACAAAGCGCAGAATCTGGATTCTCTCGAAAGGCATCGAGAAACATGATCAGCTCATCGTATGTTTCAACACGCTTATCTCTATACGCCTTTAGAACCTCGGATCTGGCAGTCAACCTAGACGTAGCCAGCGTCAAAGCAAGCGAGCCTAACAAGGTAATCAGTTCAGGCCAATAGGAAAACCTGTCAATAAAATCTAAGAGAAGGCTGGATTCCATATTCACTCCGACTAAATCAAAGGGTTGCGCTTGAAATCCCAGGAGGTTTCAAGCGAGTCCCAGTCGGATTTCTCGGCTTTCACGCAAACGGAAACGGCATTGTCAACGACATCCTGATAATCGGATTCAAAAATGAACGGTGTATCCTCGATGTAATTAGGGGGAAAGTTCAAAGTGGGGTTAACAATACCCATGGTCTCAACAAATACCGATGAAGACATCAGACCCAACACATACGGAATCATTGCATGGTCGTTCACATAGCAAAGCGGCCCTGCAGCGTCAAATAGAAACCCTTCATCCGAATAGCGACACTGAAAGCGCCCCGATGTGATGCTATTCCAGGTTATCCCACGCCGAAAAGCCATCTCGCCATTGTAGTTATGAGAACGCACGCGACTTCCGTCGAAATTGTCTTCCTTTAATTCCCAGCCATCATTTTCCCAATTGATAACATGGTCAAGATTTCCATACCAGAGACGATATTCCCCGCCCTTCTGGATTGGATTCCATTTCTTACAACAGGGCGATAAATAAGACCCTCCAAACCCTATTTTTTCGGCTGACGGCTCAAACCACATGCGAAGAAAACGGTTGTTATCACCGGAAATCATTCCAACCCTCGCATCAACAACGTCGCCTAGACGACCTCCTTTTTCATAAGCATTAAACAATCCCTCGCTCATCCAGTAGGCTATGGGGGTGCCGGGGATTTGCTTGAAGGTGTCGGCGTCGCGGCGGTAGAACCAGCCGCAATCGGGGTCCGCAAGGGCCTCCAAGATTCCTGCCTTTTTTTCTTCTTCTGATCCCATATCAACGAGCCTGAAGTAGGTCCCGTCGCCATCGTTTTTAGCGTTGGTGAATACGGTTGCCGTCGTCGAAACCACCTCACCGCCAATTGCACCAAATGCCCTGGTCCCCAGATGGGCCATTGAGGAAATTGAGTGGTCACGCAGAATCTTCTCGCGCAGCTTCTCATAGCTCCCCAGGAACATCCATGACTGCATGGTGATCATGGCCGCATAGCCGCGGTCTTTGGCAAGGTTAAATCCGCGCTCGATGAAGCACGTGCACAGGTCGCTCTTCGAGTCGGGGTAGTTCTTCTTGACCCACTTGCTCATGAAGGGGCCGAAGCTGGAGCTGCCCATGTAGGGCGGGTTGGCCACCACGCAGTCGTGGCGGCACGCCAGGGCCTCGCAGGTTCCGAGGGCGCGCTGGAGCCTCTCTTTGGAGCTGCTGCCGAACAGGCCGCCGTCGCCGGCGAGCACTATCGCCTCGCGGAGCGCTTCGAGGTCGCCCTCGCCCGGGGCGAGCAGCGAGCCCACCTCGTCCAGGTGCGCCAGGGCGCCGACGAGGTCCTTCCTCTTCTCGAGCGCGCTGCCCTGGGGGACATCGCCCTCCTCCAGCGCGACCGGCGCGAGCACGGCGATGTCCGCCTGCACGCCGCGGCCGAAGAAGCGGCGGTCGTAGGCGCGGGCGCACATGGCAAGTGCCAGGCTCGCGATCTGGGCGGCGCGCGGGTCGATCTCCATGCCGGCGAGATTCTTGGTCAAGATGAGCTCGGGGATGTCACGCTCGCGGTAGCCGCGCTCCAGGTACATCCTGGCCAGCAGCTCGAAGGCGTAGACCAGGATGTGGCCCGAGCCGCACGCCGGGTCGCACAGCGTAATGTCCTCGGGGCCGTCGATCCTGATGAAATCCTCGTGCTCGGCATCGGGCTCGATATAGTACTCCATCTGCTCGCGCAGGGGGCTTGCGGGATTGTTGAGCATCCACAGGCGCCCGAGCGAGTTCTGCACCATGTAGCGCACGATCCAGTCGGGCGTGAACAGCTGGATGGCGGGGCCGATGGTGTCGGGGGTCTCTTTGGCCTTGGAGGCGAAGAAAGCATCCTTGACCTTGGAGTTGTAGTACTGGTACATCCAGCCCAGGACCTGGACGTCGTCCCAGCTGGCCTCGTCGATGTCGCCCACCATACGGCCGATGACGCCATCGGCATCCATGAGGTTGGCGGGCAACAGCAGCGCCATGCAGGCATCGACGGGCTGGAAGGCGCCCGCCAGGCAGCCCGAGAGCTCGTCGCACTGCGCTAAGAACAGGTAGCGGAACAGAGGCTCGTCCTCGCCCGCCTGCTTGAGCTCGGCCACGCGCATGGGGTCCACGCCCTCGATCTGAACATCGAGTGCCTCGTCCACGGCTTGGCTCCCTAGCTCCCAGGTGCCCGCGGCCGCGGGACGCGTGAACATGCGCACGCGACTGGGCAGATAGTCGTGCACCTCCATGTAGCGCACGGCGGCGATGCGGTTGAACCACGTGTAGGCGGCACGGTCGCGCAGATGCTCGGTCCCCTCCTCGTGGCACAGGCGCAGCAGCTCGTCACGCTGGGCGGCCTCCTGCGGGTTCAGCACGAGCGGGCCCACGGCGGCAAGGCCGGCCTCGGCCCCCTCAGAGATGTTGTAGCGCTCCATGCGCTGCGCCACGCCCTTGATAAGCGCGGTGCGTGCCCAGGTGCAGTAGTTCTTGATGGCGGTATCGTTCATGCTGTCCACACCCTCTCCTAGCTCAAACGAATGGCGTCGACACCGTCGAGCTCATGGAGCAAGCGCTCGCGCAGCTGCTTTAGATAGGCATCAACATCCTGCTCGTTCGAAAGCTTGCACACCGTTGCCACGGAAGCGAGCTTTACGGGCTTGACCTTGGCCGCCGGCTTGGGCTTTGCCTCGGGGCGCGCGGGCATGATGTTTGTCACACGCTCGCCGTCCTCGGTCACCTGGATGCGGCGTCGCTCGTTTTCGATGCGTTGCTGCTCGACTGCCACGGCGCGATCGATCTTGGAAAGCGCGCCATCGCGCCAGCTATTGAGCTGCTGCTTGAGCGCATCGATACGAACCGCCGTCGTCGCGCTGTGTGCATTGGAGCGAATGGAAGCCGCAGCGCGGTCGGCGTCGCCTGCGGCGTCGAGCGCCACGCGAGAGAAGCCCTCTTGCTCGTTTGCGTATTGCCTAACAGCTTCGAGCGTTTTTTCGATATCTGCCAAAAGCTCATTGCGCTTTTTTGCAACAAGCTCCTTATGAGCTTCCAGCACAGGGGCGGCAAGCTCGCCAATGCAGCGAATCTCGCCATAGGGCTTTTGGGACTTTAGAATCTCACCAATGCGCTTCACGGCATCCGACGCCTGAGCGTTAGACTCCAGGTAAAAGCCCTCACCCTTCATAAGCGACATGAACTCCACGCCCTTATCGAATGCTAGCTTCTGGTTGGTGAAAAACGCCTCGACGGGCTCGAAGTCCTCGTGCCAATCCAGCAAATCGTCCTCGCTGTCCACCAGCTCCTGTATAAACGCCTGCGGGTCGTGCTGTGCCTCAAGAACACGATTCATAAGCGAGACGCCCTGCTCCACCACGTCGCGCCCCGGATAGGGATACTCGGGCGCAACCCCCACAAAGTGGGCGCTAAACAGCTCCCCACATGCGTCGCGCAGGTTTTGGAGCGCGTCTGCGGCAAAGGCAACAAGTTCGTCCTCGCCACGCGGGATATTGGGCGTGCCGGTAAGGTCTCGCAGGATATCGGATGCAGCCTTGATCAAGGTGTCAGACATGCGCACGCGCTGGCGCACCTGTGCCTTATCGGCTTGCTTGCGCAGGCAATCGAGCATCCTGCGATCGTTTGCGGCGATCACGGCGCCGCCCACGCAAACCGTCGCACGCTGTGTAGCCACCAGCTGGGCCACCACATGTGCCACGTCGATCTCGCGCCAGCCAAAGGGCTTTTGCTGGTACTTGCGCTGAAGGTCGCCCATGGTCGTGGGCTGATGCATCTGGTTTTGCACCTTAAGGAAATCGGCAACCTCTTTGAGGGCACGGCCATTAGGTTCATCCATGCCATCAAGCGTCTGCTGGATCTGGCCGGAAAGGGTGCGACGAATGTCATCGTCCGTCTGGACGGGATCGGTGATAAAGGCGGCCTTGTTAAAGGTGGTATCTGCAATCTTTGCCAAAACCTGATCAATCACGTCGGCCGGCTTGATAAAGCGATTCTCGACCATGCGGCCATCGACAGCGCAACGGGCGTGCAGCAGTGCTTCTTCGATTAGGCCGGCAGCCTCTTTCTCGTTATAGGCCGCCTCTTTAAGCTTGTTCTGTAAAATCTGCTGCGTGCTGGGCGGAAGCTGATCGCGATTGAGGGTTTGCGCATACTTGCGAATCTTGGCGGCGTTCATGATCACGTCAAAGTAGTCGGCCTCGTTTGAGAGCACCACCAATGCCTGACCACTGGACTTAAGAGCAAGCTCGGCGTCGGACGCGCGCGAAAGATCGTCTGCCAGCGTGATGATATTGAGCGTCATGCCGCCGTTTGAAGTTCCGTAAATCGAGCCGTCAACATAGCGGTCGATAGGAAAATCATTAGCCCCGTGACGCAGCTTTTTAGCGCTATATACTCCGCTAAAGAGAACCTTTTTGATGCTCTCCACTACCTGGGCGGTGTCCACCTGGGTCTCGGAAATGGCACGAGCCATATCCTGCTCTTCGTCGGTTAGGAAGTTGTAGGTATCGCCCTGGCGCGCCACATAGTTTTCGCGCACCAGGCGCGCGAGGGACTCCTTGACCTCGTCTTTGAGCGCGGCTTTATCAACATCCATCTGCTCGATCATGAGGATGGAAATGTTCTCGACATTGGACTTTATGTAGTCGATATAGCGAATGAGATACAGCAGCTTCAAGACGCGCACGTCGCACGGCTTGAGGCCATGGCCGTCCTCGGCGGCACGGCTGGCGCGCTCGACCACGCGAATCACGCCATGTTCGAGGTCCTTGGAGATAGCGTCGAAGAAGCGCCAGAACGGAACGAGCGGGCCAACTTCTACGTCCTGCACCGCCTGCGCGGACTCTTGAAAGGCCGAGAGCATGGAGCGCTCACCCGTAGACATATGCTTGGCCTTGACGCCATGTTTGCGAATGGCGGTCATGACATCGGGCAGCACCTTGAACTGGTAATTCACAAAGGGGTAGCTCGACGTAAAGTCATGGCTGCTCTTGTAGCCAATAAGATCGTTGCGCGATCCGTCAAACGCAAAGAGGTTCTTAAGCACCGTGGAGGAGCCCTCGTAATCTGCCGACAAAGAGGTTGCCGCCACCGGCGTCTTATCCAAAACGCGGCGCTGGATAACCTCGTCTACGCTGGAGCTCGAAAGCGAAAGGCGCGTGTTAAAGCGGCCCTGGATCTTGGAGAAGTCGTCGCCCACGACCATGGCCACCTCATCGATAGCCTCTTGGCTTGTGACCATAACCCACACGCGGCCACCGCAGCTGGATCCCAGCTCTTCCACCAAGGTCTGCAGGCTCAGCATGAGGTTAACGTCGTCGCCGATAAACTGGCCCACCTCGTCTGCCATAAACAGCAGGCGGAAGTTCCCGCCGTTTTGCGCCGCGCGCGCATCCACATAGTTCTTGACCATGCGCACAAAGCGGTCGGAAGCAATGGCGTCGTCTTCCGTGCCATCAAACCAGTTGTGCGCGGCCTGCTCGCTCATGTCCATGACCTGCATGAGTACGGGGACGATATCGTCTTCGCGATACTCGTAGGTCTCGCGTTCGTCAATCCATGCCCCGCCGCACATGCGCTCGTACGCATCTCGGAACTCCTGGGTCTTGCCGCACGAATCGATGTAATCTTCGAGCTTGGCGAGCTTGAGATCCTCGCCAAAAAAGCCGCGGTGCTCAAAGAACACGCGCTCAAATGCGCGCAGCAGCGCCGTTTTTATCGTGGCGCCCTCTTTCCAGCGGCCACCCATCGTATCGATGTTGAACAGGATGGTCTCGGTGGGAACATCGCAGCAGCGGCACATCCTCGAAGCGACTATGGGATCTGCGACCTTGCCATCAAAGTAGTCGATCACGCGCTTGCCGGCCACCTCGTTGTTGGCCAGCAGGTACGAGAGCATCTTGAGGAAGTGCGATTTACCGGAGCCAAAAAAGCCGCTGATCCATACGCCCACTTTATCGGTGGGGACGTCGAGGGAGCGCTCGTACATCTCAAAGAAATCGGAGAAGTGGCGCTGAAGCTCGCGCGTCACCACGTACTCTTCCAGCTCCTGGCGCACGGATTCGCTTTTATCGTCCTGCACCTTGACTACACCGTTGATGGAGCGATTGATATCTTTTGCAAAAAGGTCGCGGATAACCATTTATGCTCCTAAGAAATATCGAACGCACGGTAATAATTATCGGCGCCCAGTCGATTGAACAATTTAAACTGCTGCCCGTTAAATGACCCAGGGTATGCAATGACCACCGGTAAGTCGCCAAAATCTGCAAGCATGTTATTAAGGAGGTCATGCGCACGCAGAAAGGGGTAGACTTCGCCCACGCCCGTAATGAGAACGACGTCGCCGGGCTCATGAGGCTGCGTTTGTTCCAAAATGTATGTGGCAAACGCCGCGGGGCTGCAGATCTTTTGCAGCTGATCGCGCTGGCGCTGCGTTCCCGTTTTGAGTTCCTGCTTTGGGATGGCTTTGAGGATGCGTTTGTTCTCGCACATCGCCAAAAAGGCGTCGTAGAGATTGATGAGCTTGAGGCGGCATGGAAGCGCCCCGTGCTCGGCATCGCGCATCAGGCCCTCGATATAGGCGCGCAGCTCAAACTCCAGCGATGGGTCATAGCAAAACGTATAGAATCCTATCTCGTTGCCAATGCCCTTATTTGCCAAAAAGTCCGGCTGGCTCAGGCGCTCGCGAAAGACCTCGCAGCGATGTTCGAAATCCTCGCGCGCACGCTCCCCGTGCGTTCGCGGTTTGATGGCCATGGCTACATCACCTGCCCCGTAAATGCCCGGACAGCGTCAACGTCGCCCAAGGCCTCAATAGCATCTTGCAGATCTGGTTCCATAAAAACGGGATGAAGGTCATCGGAGTGCGCGGCGGCAATACCCACCTGGTACAGGCAGCTCATCAAGGTAGACTTGATGCGATATACCGTGGAATCGGCCCATTTGGCGGCATCGGCATACTCAACCTGGAAGCGCGTGATAAATGCATCGAGGTCCATGGGCGTGAAGGTGTAATCAAAACATGCCAGGCGCTCGCCTATCTCGACCCTCATAAGCTCATCTATCAGGTCGTAGCGGCACATCATGGCATACAGATTGGCCTGCGCCGCCTGGCTTGGCGCACCCACGGCAATGAGCTCAACTATCGCATGGACTGCATCGAACGCCGTTTGGGGATCAACCCCACGCAAAGCGCACTGCACCTCACCGGGAAACAAGGCGTCCAGACGCTTGATGCATACAATGGCGCGATTTGCGAGCATGCGCTCGGTGGGATACTGAAAGAGGTTCTCGTTTTTAACGCGGGCGACGATAGCCTCATCGTCAACCCCCTGCTGGCGCAGGCTTGCGACAATGCGCATTTCCGGTAAAAGGAACTGCTCTCTGGTGAGCGACCCTCCTCGGTTTTTCTTCGCGGGTATTTCCACGATTCACGCTCCGGAAGTCATCTACTTACTGTGGGGATAATAACCTGTCGTTAAGACATCGCTCCATGATACCCGTTTACCAAGCCCCACGAGTGCGGGGTCGACGAGCGGGCTACGGATATATTGACGGGCGGGTCGCGGACAGCTCGAGGACCAACCGTCAATCCGTTTCCCGCAAGCCACAGCAGCATTGCTAGCAAGACGAGCATAAGCCCAAAACCAATTGGACTTGTTGAGCAACAAACGCGAGCCGCCACCCGCGCCCTTGCACTTGAAAGCCGGCCTCGTCCCACCCCGCCATGTAACAGAATCGTAAACCATAGAGAAATACTCGGATTAGCATGCTAAAGTGGCCGTACCTCAGAGTCTGTTTTTGGAGGTTTGTTTTATGGCCCGCGTGCACAACTTCTCGGCCGGCCCCGCCGCGCTTCCCGAGAGCGTCTTGACACAGATTGCAAACGAGATGCTCGATTACCAGGGTTGCGGCATGTCCGTCTTGGAAATGAGCCACCGGTCGAGTATGTATCAGCAGATCATCGACGACGCCGAGGCCTCGCTTCGTCGCCTGCTCGATATTCCGCAAAACTACCGCGTGATCTTCCTGCAGGGCGGCGCCACGCTGCAGTTTGCGGGCATCCCCATGAACTTCATGCGCACCGGTCGCGCCGGTTACGTGGTCACGGGTAACTTTGCCAAGAAGGCCTGGAAAGAGGCCGCGAAGTACGGCGATGCCGTCAAGCTCGCCTCAAGCGAAGACACCGATTTCGACCGTATCCCCGCGCTTGCCCCCGTGCGTGAGCGCGCGTCCGCAGGCGACCTTGATTACGTCTACATCTGCCAAAACAACACTATCTTTGGCACCATGTTCCACGAGCTGCCCCAGTGCGGTGACGCTCCCCTTTTTGCCGACGTCTCGAGCTGCTTTCTTTCGCAGCCGCTCGACATTTCGCGCTACGGTCTGGTCTATGCGGGCGCGCAGAAAAATGCCGGCGCCGCGGGCGTCACGGTAATCATCGTGCGCGACGATCTGCTGGAAGACGGCCCGGCCTTCGCACAGACGCCTCAGTACATGGACCTGCGCCTGCAGGCTCAAAAGGGCTCCATGCTCAACACACCCAACACCTTTGGCATCTATGTGTGCGGCAAGGTCTTTCGCTGGGTGGAAGAAACCGGCGGCCTCGAGGCCATGGCGCAGCGCAACTGGGCAAAGGCAAACCTGCTTTACGATTTGCTCGACAACAGCCAGATCTTCCATGGCACGGCGCAAAAGGACAGCCGCTCCATCGCCAACGTCACGTTCCGCACCGATTCCGACGAGCTCAACGCGCAGTTTGTTGCCGGCGCGCACGAGCGCGGCATCGAGAACATCAAGGGGCATCGCCTGGTAGGCGGCATGCGCGCAAGCGTCTATAACGCCGTTACCATGGAAGATGTCGAGGCGCTTGCCGCTTACATGCACGAGTTTGAAGCCGAGCACGCACCGTCTCCGCGATCTTTGTAGCCTGCAACAACGCAGGCCCACTTAAGCTGTATCACCATTGCCGCCACGCGCGGCGTTCCTCACAAGGAGACTTCCATGCGTAAAATCAAAACCATCGACGACATCACCAAAGACGGCGCGGTCGAATTTGGCAACGGCTACGAGTTTGTAGACAAGGCCGAGGACGCCGACGCCATCCTCATGCGCTCGACCGACCTGCACGGCTACGAGCTGCCCGAAGGCATTCGCGCCATCGCTCGTTGCGGTGCCGGTGTGAATAATATCCCCATCGAGGAGTATGCCAAGCGCGGCGTCGTGGTATTTAACTCCCCCGGCGCCAACGCCAACGCCGTGAAGGAGATCGTGCTTGCCGCCCTCATCCTTTCCAGCCGTGGCGTGGTGCAGTCCATGCAATGGGTGCGCGACAACGCCGAGGACCCCAACATCCTGGTCAATGCCGAGAAGGCCAAGAAGGCCTTTGTGGGCCGTGAGCTCAAGGGCAAGCGCATCGGCGTGATTGGCCTGGGCAACGTGGGTTCCAAGGTGGCCAACGCCTGCGTGGACCTGGGTATGGACGTATATGGCTACGACCCGTTTATCTCCGTTGAGCATGCGTGGGCGCTCTCGCAAAGCGTTCAGCGTGTGGGCACCCTCGAGGACCTTTGCCGTGGCTGCGATTACCTGACGGTACACGTACCCAGCAAGGCCGATACCATTAGCATGATCTCGACCGAGCAGCTTGACCTGCTGGCCCCCGGCGCTGTGCTCATCAACTACGCGCGCGAGACCATCATCGATGAGGACGCCGTGGACGCTGCCCTGCGCGAGGGCAAGCTCTCCTGGTTCTCCTGCGACTTTGCCACGCCCAAGACGGTCAAGATGCCCAATACGTTTATTACCACTCACTCGGGTGCCGGCACCGGCGAGGCCGAGGCAAACTGCGCCGATATGGCTATCTCCGAGCTTAAGGATTACCTGGAGAACGGCAATATCGTCCACTCCGTTAATTACCCCGCCTGCAGCATGGGCAAGGCGCGTGCCGCAAGCCGTATTGCCTGCCTGCATGCAAACGTGCCCAATATGATCGGCCAGATCACGGCCATCCTTGCCAAGGACAACGCCAACGTGCAGCGCATGGTCAACGAGAGCGCCGGCGAAAACGCCTACACCATGTTCGATACCGACGAGCACCTGGATGCCACGACCATCGAGGCCCTGAAGCAGATTCCCGCAATCTATCGCGTCCGCGTGATCAAGTAGCGCCGCGCGGCATAGGCAGAGCAAGCCGCCTCGCATGTTCTTTGGAACCTGCGAGGCGGCTTTTTGCTGCTGGGCGACCGTAAACAATCGGCCGTGAACGGTCGTTTTGGAGCCGTGCGCGGCAAAATGTGACAAATTAAACCTGTCGACTTTTTGTCACATTAGAGGGAGAGGCGGGTGGCGACCTCGGCGGCGCAGGCCATGGCGTCGGCGATGGCGTTGACTACAAGGGAGCTGCCGGTGCGGGCGTCGCCTGCTACGTAGACAGGAGTGGTTGCTTCGGCCGTGCGGAGCGCCCGATGCGTGGCGGGCTCGGTCACGGGCAGGGGACGTCCCTCGGTAGCCATCTGGACGTCCAGAGCGTCGAAGACGTCGTGCTCGGGGCCGGTAAAGCCGCAGGCGATGAGCACGAGCTGCGCGGGATACTCGCGCTCGGTATCATCCAGACGCTCTGGCTTACCGTGGCTCCAATCCAGATCGACCACGCGCAGGGCACGTGCGGCACCCGCCTCGTCAAGCTCGACTTCAAGCGTATCGATAGCCCATTCGCGCATCTCGCCGCCCATAAGAGCGATGGCCTCCTGCTGGCCGTAATCGGTCTTTTTGACGTTGGGCCACTCGGGCCACGCGTTGTTGGGTAGCGGCTTATCGGGTGCGGCGGGCAAGAACTCAAACTGACGCACGCTCTTGGCACCCTGACGCACGGCCGTGCCCACGCAGTCGTTGCCCGTGTCGCCACCGCCGATGACGATGACGTCAAGACCCTTGGCGCTAATGGCAGGCTCTCCCCCATCGAGAACGGCCTTGGTGGACGCCGTAAGGTAATCGACCGCGTAGACCACGCCGGGTGCATCGATATTGTGGGCGCCGAGGCCGCGCGCCGCACGAGCACCCGCGGCAACAACTACAGCATCGCTCTGCTCAAGAAGCTCCTTTGCCACCGCAGGATCTGCCGCATCGGTATCGCAGGCAAACTCGATACCCAGCTCTTCCATAAGGTCGCAACGGCGCGTCACGATGTCCTTCTTGAGCTTCATGTTGGGAATACCGTACATAAGCAGGCCACCGGGGCGATCGTCGCGCTCGATTACATGCACACGAGCACCGCGGCGTGCAAGCTCCCATGCCGTCGCCAGGCCGGCGGGGCCGGAGCCAATCACGGATACGAGCGGAGCATCCTCACCCGCAGGCTCAAAGCGGCGCGGACCGCCCGTCGCCCACTCATGGTCGGAGATGGCACGCTCGTTATCGTGAATGGTCGTGGGCTCGCCGTCCACCGAACCCAGGTTACAGGCGGCCTCGCAAAGCGCTGGGCACACGCGGCTCGTAAACTCCGGCAGCGGACTTGTAAGCGCCAGGCGCTCTGCGGCCTCTTTCCAGCGCCCGCGATACACCAACTCGTTCCACTCAGGGATAAGGTTGTGCAGCGGGCAGCCCGAAGGACGCGCCTTACCAAACGAAGCGCCCATCTGGCAAAAGGCCACTCCGCACATCATGCAGCGACTCGCCTGGATGCGACGCGCCTCGTCGTCCAGCTCGACATACAGCTCATCGAAATCGCGCACGCGCTCGTCTACCGGACGCAGCGCATGGGTGGCGCGATCATGCTCAAGAAACGCTCCTGGCTTGCCCATAACTAGCGTCCCTCCTTCTGGTTCATAGCGCATGCGGGGCATGCGGCGGGTGCGGGTGCGGGTGCGGCGGCACCGCGCGTGACAATCTCGAATGCAAGTTCCTCGGCCTGCGCATGGGTCTTACCCGCACGCTCGGCGTCGGCCACGATCTGCAAGACGCGCTCGTACTCGGTGGGGATAACCTTCACAAAGTGGCGCGAAAGAGCAGCGAAACGGTAGAGCAACTTGATGCCGCGCGGGCTCGCCGTGTAGCGCACGTGCTCCTCGATGAGCGCACGGATCTGCTCGAGCTCGGCATCGGTCGGGGCCTTGAGCTCCACGCTTCCCTGGTTGCAGCGGGAGACCAGCGTGCCATACTCGTCAAAGACGTAGGCCACGCCGCCGGTCATGCCCGCGGCAAAGTTCTGTCCCACCTCGCCAAGCACCAGGGCGCATCCGCCCGTCATGTACTCGCAACCGTGATTGCCGCAGCCCTCCACCACCACGGTGGCGCCGGAGTTGCGCACGGCAAAACGCTGGGCGGCAAGGCCGTTGATAAAGCCGCGGCCCGAGGTGGCACCAAAGAAGGCAACGTTGCCCACGATGATGTTCTCGTCAAACTTATAGGTCGCACTCTCCTTGGGACGCACCGAGACGATGCCGCCCGAAAGGCCCTTACCAAAGTAGTCGTTGGCGTCGCCGCGCACGTTGAGCGTGATACCCGCGGGCAAAAAGGCGCCAAAGCTCTGACCGGCAGAGCCATCGCAGTCGATGGTGATGGAGCCCTCCGGCAGGCCCTCGGGATGCGCACGCGTCACCTCGCTACCAAGGATGGTACCAACGCAGCGATTGACGTTGGCGATATCGGCGCGGAAGTGCATCGGGCGCAGATGACGGCGGGCGTCGGCCGTGAGTGGCACGAAAAGCGTGGAATCAAGCGCGCGCTCAAGACCGGAATCGGCAGCCATCTCGGGCAGATAGTGCTTACCATCGGCGCCCTCGATATGGGCACCAAAGGTGCACTCGCCAGGAGCGAGCAGTGCGGAGAGGTCCAGCAGGTTCGCCTTCCAGTTGCCCTCGACCTCAACCTGGCGCAGGCACTCGGGGTGACCCACCATCTCCTCAACGGTGCGGAAGCCCAGGCGAGCCATGACCTCGCGCATTTGCTCGGCCACAAACAGCATGAAGTTCTCAACGTACTCGGGCTTGCCACGGAAGCCGCCGCGCAGACGGCAGTTTTGGGTAGCGATGCCGGCGGGGCAGGTGTCCTGCTGGCAGTCGCGTTGCATGAGACAGCCCATGGTGATGAGCGGCATGGTGGCAAAGCCAAACTCCTCGGCACCCAGCAGACACGCCACGGCAACGTCGGTGCCGTCCATGAGCTTGCCGTCGGCCTCAAGCACCACGCGGGAGCGCAGACCGTTTTGCAGCAGCGTCTGCTGAGCCTCGGCAAGACCGAGCTCGAGCGGCAAGCCAGCATGCCAGACGGAATCGCGCGGAGCAGCGCCCGTGCCGCCGTTATGGCCAGAGATCAAGATCTTGTTGGCAGCGCCCTTTGCAACGCCTGTGGCGATGGTGCCCACGCCCGCCTCGGAGCAGAGCTTGACCGATACGCGCGCGCCCGGGTTGGCGTTTTTAAGGTCGAAGATGAGCTCGGCCAAATCCTCGATGGAGTAGATGTCGTGGTGAGGCGGAGGTGAGATAAGGCCGATGCCGGGCGTGGACTGACGCACCTCGGCGATCCAGGGGTACACCTTCTTACCGGGCAGGTGACCGCCCTCGCCGGGCTTGGCGCCCTGAGCCATCTTGATCTGGATCTCGATGGCCGAGCACAGATAGCGACTCGTCACGCCAAAGCGCGCCGAAGCAATCTGCTTGATGGCGGAGTTCTTGGAGTCACCGTTGGGCAGCGGCGTCTCGCGGCGCGGATCCTCGCCGCCCTCGCCGGAATTGGAACGACCATGCAGACGGTTCATGGCAATGGCCATGCACTCGTGTGCCTCTTGGCTGATGGAACCATAGCTCATGGCGCCGGTGTTAAAGCGACGGACGATGTCGCGCGCGCTTTCCACCTCGTCGAGCGCCACCGGCGTGCGGCCGGACGCGTCAAAGTCGAGCAAATCGCGCAGACGAACAGCTCGTCCAGCACGGTGCACGTGAGCGCTGTACTCCTGGAACAGATCGTAATCACCCCGCTGGCAGGCACGCTGCAGCAAATAGATGGTCTGCGGGTCGATAAGATGGTCCTCGCCCACCACGGGACGCCACTTGGTAAGACCAAGGGTGGGCAGCTGGTCGGGGGCTGCGGTCTTCAAGATAGCGAGTGCATCGTCGTAGCGTTTGTTCTCCTCGCGCTCGACATCGGCTATGCCCATGCCGCCCACGCGCGAGACGGTGCCGGCAAAATAGCGCTCGATAAACGCATCGTCAAAGCCTACAGCCTCGAAGATCTGCGCGGAGTGATAGCTCTGCACCGTGGAGATGCCCATCTTGGACATGATGGAGACGATGCCCGCCGTCACCGCGCGGTTGTAGTTGGCAATGCCCTCCTCGACAGAGACGTCCAGGTCTCCTCGCACAGCGAGGTCGCGGATGCAATCGTGCGCCATATAAGGGTAGATGCCGCTTGCGGAGTAACCCACCAGGGTTGCGAAGTCGTGTGCGCACAGGGCATCGCCCGTCTCGACCACCAGGTCGGCAAAGGTGCGAACACCGGCGCGGATCAGATGGTTGTGCACGGCACCCGTGGCCAAAAGCGACGGGATGGGCACCTCGCCTGCAGCAGCGCGGTCGGAAAGCACCACGATATTCACGCCATCGCGAACAGCGGACTCAACGTCTTGCGCCAGCCTGTCGAGTGCACGAGCCAGAGCGCCGGGAGCGTCGTCGCGCTTATAGACCGCACGGAAGCGCGCCGTCTTGAAGCCCACGCGATCAATAGCGCAGATGGCTTCGAACTGCTCTTTATCCAGCAGCGGACGCGGCAGGCGCACCAGCTGGCAGGCAGCGCGGGAATCCTCAAGCAAGTTACCGTGGTTGCCCAGGTACAGCTTAGTGGAGGTCACGAAACTCTCACGCAGCGCGTCGATCGGCGGGTTCGTAACCTGCGCAAACAGCTGATAGAAGTAATCAAAGAACGAGCGGTTCTTCTTGGAGAGCACCGCAAGCGGCGCATCGATGCCCATGGAAGCCAGGGGCACCTTGCCAGCCTGTGCCATGGGACGCACCGCCTCGTCGACATCGTCCCAGTGGTAACCCAAACGGGCCATGCGTACGACCTCGGGAACATCCGCGTCCTCGCAGGGAGCCTCGGTCTTGGCGGCATCGAGGTCCTCGACATCGAGTGTCTCCTCGGCAATCCAGTCGCGATAGGGCTTTTGCATGGCAAGAGCACGGCGAATCTCGTCGTTGTACTTCACGCGGCCCTGCGCAAAATCGACCTCGAGCATCTCGCCCGGGCCCAGGCAGCCCGCCGTAAGCACATTTGCCGGATCGATTTCGATGGTGCCCACCTCGGAGGAGAGCAGGAAGCGGTCGTCACGCGTCACATAGTAGCGAGCCGGGCGCAGACCGTTGCGATCGAGCGCGGCGCCCAAGATGCGACCGTCGGTAAAGGCGATTGCAGCAGGACCGTCCCAAGGCTCCATGAGCATGGACTGGTAGGCGTCGTAGGCACGACGCGCCTCGGACAGATTCGCGTTGTGGTCCCACGGCTCGGGCAGCAGCAAGGAAACAGCGCGCGTGAGGAGTCGCCCGTTCATGACCAGGAACTCAAGGACGTTGTCGAGAATGGCAGAGTCGGAACCCTCGCGATTAATGATAGGCAGCACGCGCTCGAGGTCGTGCTGGAGCACCGGCGAGTAGAGGTTTGGTTCGCGGGCGCGAATCCAGTTGACGTTGCCCTTGAGAGTATTGATCTCGCCGTTGTGGATGATGTAGCGGTTGGGGTGCGCGCGTTCCCAACTGGGCGTGGTGTTGGTGGAATAACGGGAATGGACAAGGGCCACCGCCGTCTTGACCGCAGCATCGTTGAGGTCGATAAAGAAGCGGCGCATCTGTGTGGCCACGAGCATGCCCTTGTAGACCACGGTGCGCGAGCTCATGGAGCAAACGTAGAAGATCTTTCCCTTCAGGGAATACTCGGCATCGGCGCGCTTCTCGACGGTGCGTCGGCAAACGTACAGGCGGCGCTCAAAGTCGTCACCGGCCTCAACGCCCTCGGGGCGACCCAAAAATGCCTGCAGGATCGTAGGCATGCAGGCACGGGCCGTCTCGCCCAGATCATGCGGATCTACCGGGACGCGACGCCAAAACAGCAAGGGCACGCCGGCCTCGGCGCAGCCTTCCTCAAAGACACGACGCGCGTCTTCAACACCGCATTTGTCCTGCGGGAAAAAGAGCATGGCAACGCCGTAATCGCCCTCGGCGGGCAGAATCTGGCCGCACTTCTGTGCTTCTTTGCGGAAAAAATGATGCGGCACCTGAAAGAGGATGCCCGCGCCGTCGCCGGTGTTTTTCTCCAAACCCGTGCCGCCACGGTGCTCCAAATTAACAAGTACCGAGAGCGCATCGTCCAAAATCTGATGGCTCTTTTGTCCATGAAGATTAGCGAGCGCGCCAATGCCGCACGCGTCGTGTTCGAACTCAGGACGATACAGTCCCTGATGGTGCTGGTCAGCGGGATTTCCCTGCTCCTGCATCGTTTACCTCCCCGATAGCTTCTAGCTCTATCACGCGCACACAGCATTCACGTAGTGCGTGAGGGCTCCATACTACGGCGGTAGGTTTACGGAGATGTTTCCCTGCTGTTTCGAAACATATGCGTAACGCGTACGCAAAAAACAAACGCGGGGCGAGACCCTATGGCCTCGCCCCGCGTTGGGAAACGCATGATGTATCTAGCACATGCTACTCGTCGACGCGCTCAAACTGATCGGGGCCCACGCCGCATACCGGGCAAACGTAGTCCTCCGGCAGCTCGGGCGTATCGACCTCGACCTCGTAGCCGCAAACGGTGCAGACAAACTTGTAGGTCTTCTTCTCTTCAGCCATGATGTCCTCCCTAGAACAGGCTGTGTATTTATTAATAGTATAAATTCCTATTTGTTAAATGCAAGCCTTTTTATTCCACTTGAGCAAAAAGAAACGGCCTCCCAAAGGAAGCCGCAATTGAAGCGATATACCGCCCGCCCCTACACATGAGCGAGGTGCCGCAGATTGCCGAGCACCGAGGTGCGGTGCTCTGCCCCATTCGCACCCCTGCGGGGCTGAGGTGCCGCAGGTTGTCGCGAAAGAGGAGCGCAGCGTACACAAGGTACGTAAGCGACGATTGGACGCCAAGATTCTGCGCCCGACCCCGTCGCCCTTCCTGCGCGGCTGAGATGCCGCAGATCGGTGTGAAAGAGGAGGGCGCACGCCTTGCGTGCGGCGCCCGACGATTGAGCGCCGAGGTGCGGCATCTCAGCCGCGCAGGCGTGTTTTGAGGGCTCGGTCGATCTCCCGCTGCACATCGCGCTTGGCCATATCTTCGCGCTTGTCATAGAGCTTTTTGCCGCGGCCCAGACCAAGGAGCAGCTTCACGCGGCCCGAATCGTTAAAGTACAGCTCCAGTGGAACAAGCGCATAGCCGCGATTGCGCAGCTTGCCATCCAGGTAATCAATCTCTTTACGATGAAGCAGGAGCTTCTTGCGACGATCGGGATCGCGGTTCCACACGCCACCGTTGCTATACGGGTGAATATGCAGGCCCACAAGCCAGCACTCTCCCCCACGGATAATCGCAAAGGTGTCCGTAATCTGGCAGGCGCGCTCGCGAATGCTTTTCACCTCGGCACCGGCAAGCTCAACACCGCATTCGATGGTCTCGTCGATAAAATACTCGTGGTGCGCCGAGCGGTTTTTAGAGATGAGCTTGTGCTCCTTCTTACTGGGCATTGGCGCCACCCTCGTTATCTGTCTCGCGAATCATCTTAATCAGCGCGGAGCAAGCCTCCTTGCCAATAAGCCCGTTTGCACGTGCCGTATACTCGGCAGCCTGAGCACGGTCCCCCGCCGTTGCGGCATCGGACGCACAGATGAGCAGGCAGATGGCAACATCGGCCGAAGGACTCGTGGGAATGCCCTGGATCGAGAGCTCGCCCAAAACATGGTCGTCGGAATCCTTGGCAACCTCGGGATGCTCCTTGGCAAGGCGGTCCATCAGCGCTACCGTACGCGCATCGGCAGGAGCCAAGCGCACGGCCAGGCGCGCGCACCCAGAAGCGGCAACGGCGTTGTCCTGGTCGATAAAGAGCTGACCCAGATTAGAATAGGCGCGCGCGGCGACACGACCATCCGAGGCGCGCTCGAGCACAGAGTTGGAGAGTGCCGCCCACTCCTGAATATCGCCCAGTGCGCGGAAAATCTCGGCCAAATCAAGACGATACTTGCAGTTCATGGGGTTCCAGCGCACCGCTTGAACAAGCGCATCGCGTGCGCGCTCGTAATCTTGCTGCTGAATGCACACGTATGCCACATCGGAATACAGACGATCAAACGGAGCAGGCACCGCAACGATACGACGCGGATCGTGCTCAACGCGCGCATAGCATAGACGCTCAAAGGAGTCCTGGAAGCTAAAGTACTGCACCTCGTCTGTGGCCTGGCACATCTCTGCAATGTAATCCTCGACAAGCTCCAGATAGCGCTCGAGCATCTGCGATGCCGTCGAAATGTCGCCCGCCGCCAGATACGTCTCGGCGTACTCGATATCTTGTTCGGAAATCGGCGTTTCCACATGTCCTCCTGAGTCTCGGTTCGGTTTCTCAGTGTAGCCTAAATGCTCAAGGTATGTATGAGCTTGAAGTTGAGGTGGCCTCGCATGCAGTCGGCGCCCACAACCTCCACGATTGCCCGCTGACCAAGCGAGATGACCTCGCCCGAAGACGCGCCGGTAAGAGTAAGGCGACGCTCATCGAACTCCCACCACTCGTTGCCGCCCAGCGCGCTCATACGCACCAAGCCTTCAGCCGCGGTCTCGTCCACGCGCACGAAAGCGCCCATCTGGTCGATCCAGGTAACGGTTGCCGCCATGCGCTCGCCCACACGCTGAGCGTAGTATTGGGCGACCTTCACCTTTTGAGAGTCGCGCGCGGCAGCGTCGGCGATGCGCTCGCGCGAAGACGCCTCCCGGCAGAGCGCCGGCAAAATGTGCTCCATATCTTGAGAACCCATGCCCACCAACCGCGGTGCCCGCTCGCGCGCCGCGCGGGCACCCAGCCGCTCGCGCGCAAGCAGCATCTTAAGGGCACGATGGACAAGTAGATCGGGATAGCGACGAATAGGGCTCGTGAAGTGGCAGTACGCATCGGCGCCCAGGGCATAGTGCCCCAGGTTGTGTGGACGATACACAGCTCGCTGCATCGCACGCAAGAGCAAGGCATTCACCATAGGGGCCTGAGAGGTCTGGGCGCTGCGCTCCAGCACGCCCTCGATAGCATGGGAGTCACCGGTCATGATGCCCAGCGCCTCTTGGCGGTCGATCGTCTGAGCCTCGATCAGCACCTCTGCCGCAGCCGTCAACTCGTCGGGCGAAGGATCCTCGTGCACGCGAAACGCCGCAGGCACCCCAGCCGCCACCAGCTTTCTTGCCACGCATTCGTTGGCAAGAAGCATGGCCTCTTCCACAAGCGACGTCGCAGCGGTACGGCGGCGCACATCGATGCGCTCCGGCACGCCCTCGTCGTCAAGGACCACATGGACCTCGCTTGATTCGAAATCGATAGCACCGCGGCGACGCCTAACCCCCTGGCGCGCACGCGCAAGCTCGTCGGCATCGCGAAGAAACGCAGTGATTTCGATCCCACAGGCAGCAGCGTCTCGACGCGCCCTCTCGGCACGCTCCGCGCATGCCAAATCGACATCCTCGGCCTCGCCTTCATCGCTCGCTGCTTCTTCACCCCGAAGCAACCAATCGGCTGCATCGTAATCAAGGCGCACGCGCGGCTGAATCACACTCGGATAGGCACGGCTCGATACCACGCGCCCGCGCGCATCGAGTTCGATATCCACGGTAAAGGCAAGGCGATCCTCGTGCGGCCGCAAGGAGCACAGATCGTTCGAAAGACGCTCGGGCAGCATGGGCAACACGCGATCGGCCAGGTAAACACTGGTAGAGCGCATACGAGCCTCAAGATCGATAGAACTCTCCCATAGCACGTAATGCGACACGTCGGCGATATGCACCCCAAGCTTCCAACCGCCCGCTGGCGTGCGCTCAACGGAGATGGCGTCGTCAAAGTCGCGCGCATCCACCGGATCGATCGTCAGCAAAAAGCGATTGCGGATATCGCGGCGCAGCGGATCTTGCAACGCGGATTCGACATCGAGCTCCAGCGACTCGGCCTCCGCAAGCGCAGCCGGCGCATAGCCGTCGGCCAAGTCGTAGCGCGCCATGACAGTCTGTATGCCGGCATCCGGGGCGTCTTCTCCACCGATGCGCCGCTCGATCGTCACCACGCCCGACTCCATGCGCGTGGGATAGCTCACAATCCGCGCGGCGACAAGGTCGCCATCGGTCACGCCCAGGCGCTCAGGCGACTGGTCACGCGGAGGAACAAAGAAATCGAGCTTGGCTCGTTTGTCCAGCGGGCGCACGACGCCCAGCGGCCCCGCCTGATGGTAGGTTCCCACCAAGACGGTCTGGGAACGTTCCTCCACCGATTCGACCTGCGCGCGGCGCTCGCCGCCCGGCCCGCGATGCAAGCTCACCGTTACGGTGTCGCCCGGCATGGCCTCGCGCATACCGCGCTCGGTAAGTCTGAACACGCCCTCGGCAGTCTCTACGGTAGCGATGCCGCCCGTCACGCACACCGTGCCCAAAAGGCCCGCTACGCGGCGCGAACGCACGGAAGAACGACGCCCGTTCGTCTTATGTTTACGCCCCAAGGCGAACCTCCAATCGATCCACAAAAAACAGCAAAGGGCGGGCCGCACAATGCGACCCGCCCCTATCGTGTACCCCTTTGGGCCCTCGGGCTATACCTTAAGGTAGCGCCTCATAGCGATGGCAGAGCCAAACAGGCCAATGACCACGCCGACAAGAAGCAGCGCACCATAGGTGGCCAAAAACATCTGGATAGGAATCGCAAAGGTGAGGAACTTGACGCTGTTTTGCAGCGCGGGAATGCCTACGTTGCGGATAATCTCCAGCACGCCAATGGCGAGTGCAGAGCCCAGCAGTGCCTGCAAAACGCCCTCGGTGATAAACGGCCCACGGATAAAGCCGTTCGAAGCGCCCACAAGGCGCATGATGGCGATCTCGCGACGACGCGCGGTGATCGAGAGGCGAATCGTGTTGTTGATAAAGATGAAGGCGATAAACGTGAGGAGCGCCACGACCACAATAGCGGCGATGCGGATGTAGTTGGTCACCTGGAACAGACGGCCAACCTCCTCCCGACCATACAAAACGCTTGCCTCGACATCGGCATCTTTATCGTCTACCTCGGTGTTTTCGTCGTCAACGATCTTGCGGAAGCTCGAACTCTGCTTGATCTTTGTGGCGGTGGAGGCAACCTGCGAAGGGTCCTCCATCTCGATCACAAAGGAGCGCGGCAGCGGGTTCTCGCCGTCGAGCGCCGACATAGTGGCATCGGCGTTGTTGGACACCTTGCTCTTGTAGTCGGAAAGCGCATCCTCTTTGGTCTTGAAGGTTACGTTCTTGACGTTATCCCAACTCTTGAGCTCGGACTCGAATGCCTTGATATCATCGTCGGCGGCGTCGTCGGAAATAAACGCGTTGATGGTAACTTCCTGCTCCACCGTACCGATCGCGGCATTGACCATCGCGGAACCGACGATGAACAGACCGATGATGAACAGCGACAGGAAGATGGTGATAACCGCACCCAGAGACGTGGTCCAGTTGCGGAAGAAGTGCCTATTGGCCTCCTTGATGGAATAACCCAGATTGCTAGGCGCCATAGTTGCCGTAACCTCCCCTCTCCTGGTCGCGAATGACATGACCGGCCTCGAGCGCGATGACGCGACGGCGCATGGAGTCGACCATGGCGCGGTCGTGCGTGGCCACGATAACCGTGGTACCCGTGCGGTTAATGCGCTCGAGCAGCTTCATGATGCCAAGCGAGATAGCGGGGTCGAGGTTACCGGTAGGCTCGTCGCAGATCAACAGCGGCGGGCGGTTGACCATAGCACGGGCAACGGCAACGCGCTGCTGCTCGCCGCCGGAGAGCTGATCGGGCATGGAGTCCATCTGGTCTGCCAAGCCAACAAGACGCAGCACCTCGGGAACCTGGCTGCGAATGACGCCGCGCGGCTTGCCGATGCACTCAAGGGCAAAGGCGACGTTCTCGTAAGCCGTCTTGTTGGGCAGAAGCTTAAAGTCCTGGAAGACGGCGCCGATCTGACGGCGGAGGAACGGGACCTTGCGGTTCTTGATGCGCATCAGGTCCTGGCCGGCCACGAGCACGCGGCCGGACGTGGGCTTGACATCACGCATCAAGGTGGAGAGCAGCGTGGTCTTGCCGGAGCCGGAGTGGCCGACGAGGAAAACGAACTCACCGGGGTAAATCTCGATGTTCACATCGTCCAGCGCGGGCTTATTGGGCTGCGCGGCATAGATCTTGGTGAGGTGCTCCATCAGGATAACGGGCTCGACACCCGCATCGCGGGCCATCTTCTTGCGCGAATCCACCTGCGGAGCAAAGACAGAGGTAAAGTCTGGATTCTGCAGGGCGGCGTCAAGCGAGGCAACCTGCTTTTGCTCGGAAACATCCGTGGATGCGGGATCGACCGCACCGGCAGAGGTCATGAAGGCACCCGCGGAAGACGGGGCAACGGGATCTGTCGGTGAAGGGATGTTGAGAAGTCCGGGTTGCGTAACCTGCGGGTCCATATCGGCATCCAAAGATGGCATGGTGATGTCATCGACGGCATCGGCCATATCGAGCGGGGCCACCGGAGCGGTCACGTCGGGTGCAGGAGTGTATGCAAAGGGATCGGTTACGGGCTCGAAGCCCGTGTCTTCCGGAGCGACGATATCGTCTGCCGAGACAACCGACAACCGAGGGTCTTCGACCTTCGGCGCCGCTTGCCCGTCTCCGGGCTTACGGAAGTGGTTACCCACAAAAGCTCCTTTACGTCGTGCGTTTAAACTACATGAGCGCACCTATTGTAGCAAGACACTTGGCGCGTCATCAAAGTGGCATATGTTTGAACGTCATTTGCACGAAAGGCACGCCACCGTGCGCCATCAAAAAGGCTTCGCTCGCCAAAAAAGACGAACGAAGCCCAATAAAACCGCTTTGCGATGACAGCGAGAACGGGTGTTACGCCATAAAGGCGGCAACCTTCTTGATGATGCCCTCAGCATCGAGACCAAACTCATGGAGCAGGTCGAGCGCGGGACCGGAGTACCCAAAGACATCCTCCACGCCGATCTTCTTCATGGGAACCGGGTGGTTTTGGACCAAGACGTCGGCAGCGGCATCGCCCAGGCCACCGATCACGGAGTGCTCCTCGACCGTCACCACGCGGCCGGTCTTCTCGGCGCTCTTCAAAATGATATCGGCGTCGATGGGCTTGATGGTGTGGATGTTGATGACCTCGGCATCGATGCCGCGCTCGGCAAGGGCCTCGGCGGCTTCGAGAGCAGCAGAGACCATAAGGCCGCAGGCGACAATAGTCACGTCGGAGCCCTCGCGCATAAGGATGCCACGACCCAGTTTGAACTCATAGGTCTCGGGGTCGTTGATGACGGGGGCGGCCAAGCGGCCAAAGCGCATGTAGACAGGGCCATCGAGCTCATAGGCGGCACGTACGCACGCCTTTGCCTCGACATCGTCGGCAGGAACAACCACCGTCATGCCCGGAATGGTGCGCATAAGGGCGATATCCTCGTTGCACTGGTGCGTAGCTCCGTCCTCGCCCACCGAGATACCGGCGTGCGTGGCGCCGATCTTGACGTTGAGATGCGGGTAGCCAATGGAGTTGCGAACCTGCTCGAAAGCGCGGCCCGCAGCGAACATCGCAAAGGTGCTCGCAAAGGCAACGCGGCCGGTGGTGGCCACGCCCGCAGCCATGCCCATCAGGTTGGACTCGGCGATGCCGGCGTTGAAGAAGCGATCGGGATAGGCCGCCTTGAACTTTGCCGTCTGGGTAGCAGCCGCCAGGTCGGCATCGAATACGACAAAGTCGTCGTGCTCGGCACCCAGCTCGACCAGGGCCTCACCATAGCTCGCGCGAGTGGCGATTCTCTTCACGTCTGCCATTATTCGCCCTCCTTGTCATGAGCGTCGAGCTCGGCCATGGCCTGAGCATACTGTTCGTCGTTGGGAGCCTTGCCATGCCAGCCAACCTGACCCTCCATGAAGGAGACGCCTTTGCCCTTGGTGGTTTCGCACACGATACACGTGGGCATGCCGTGGGTCTCGCGGGCCTCGGCAAAGGCGGCGCGCAGCTGGGCGAAGTCATTGCCGTCGGCGACCTCGATCACATGGAACTTGAACGCACGGAACTTGTCGGCGATGGGCATCGCGGAGTTGACCTCCTCGATGGTGCCATCGATCTGCAAGCCGTTGTGGTCGACGATCAAGCAGAGGTTGTCGAGCGCGTGGTTGCCCGCAAACATAGCGGCCTCCCACACCTGGCCCTCCTCAATCTCGCCGTCGCCCAACAGGGCATAGGTGCGATAGGTATCGCCCCAATGCTGAGCGGCAAGTGCCATTCCCACGGCAGCGGAGACGCCCTGGCCAAGTGAGCCGGTGGACATGTCCACGCCCGGGGTATCGTTCATGTTGGGATGGCCCTGCAGGTGACTGCCAATGTGGCGAAGCGTAAGCAGGTCTTCCTTGGGGAAAAAGCCGCGCTCGGCAAGTACGGCGTAGAGGGCGGGCGCGCAGTGGCCCTTGGAGAGCACGAAGCGATCGCGATCGGCACGGCGTGGGTTGGCCGGGTCGATATTCATCTCCTCGAAATACAGGTAGGTCATGATCTCCGTAGCTCCAAGCGAGCCGCCGGGATGTCCCGACTTCGCCGCATGGACACCGGTGACGATTCCCTTCCTCACTTCGTTGGCAAGGTGCTTGAGCTCTTCATCGCTCATGGTGCCTTCCTTTCGCACGTTGTGTCGTCGGTTACGAATACGTCCGCGCCGTCTTGGTTTGCAAAGCGACACGTACGCTTCCCCATTATGAACCAAGCGTCTCCCGTTGCCAGGCACAACTGCGCTACGGGGTTATCAATCGGCCAGTGGGCGCAAACGTTTTTTCACTCATGTAAAAAACAGCGGCGGGCATCGCACACCCGCCGCTGCACTACACGCCCAGCTCTTTGAATCCCTCGCCAAACGCCTCGGTGACATCGGAGATGATGACGATGGCGTCTCGGTCGCGCTCAGCCACAATAGCCTTTAGGGGCGAAAGCTCGCGACGCTCCAAAATCACCATGAGCACTGGCTTGTCGTTACCGCTCCACATGCCCGTCGCGCTCAGCTTGGTGCAGCCGCGCCCCAAGCCGTGCAAGATATCGTCCGCGATATCGTCAAAGCTATCGGAAATGACAAAAGCCATGCGGCGCTTGTTGCCGCCGTCGACCACGGCATCGACTACGATGCCCATGAGCACCATGGCGAGCGCAGCGTAAAGCGCATTGATGAGCGAGAACACGGGAATCGAAAGCGCACAGACGGTAACGTCGATGACCATGGTGGTAGCGCCCACCGGCAGCGACGTCTTGCGCGAGATGATCTGGCCGATGGTATCCGACCCGCCGGTATTGGAGCCGCAGCGCAGCACCAAGCCGTAACCCAAGCCGCACGCCAGCGCACCCCAAAGAGCCGAAAGCATCAGCTCCTCGCCGCCAAGCGGCGTGACAAAAGGCGCAAAGAGGTCGGTGAACACACCGAGCAAAACAAATCCCGTCACGGTTTGAATAACGTAGAGCAGGCCTCCGGCGCGTGCCACCGCCAGCAGCAGAACGGCGTTAATCACGATGGTCTGCATGCCAACGGGAAGTGTCAGGCCATTGCGGGCGCCAAGCTCCTGGATGATCGTTGCCACGCCGGTAACGCCGCCCGCGGCAAGACCGTTGGGAATCATGAACATGTCGGTTGCGAACGCCGCGATAGCGCAGCCGAGCACGACCATCGGCAGATCGCGCACGAAGTTCGATTGGATGATGCGCTTGATATCCAAACGGTGCCCCACTATTCCTCCTCATGAGAAAGGACGCATCGCAACGTTCGCGGTGCGCCCCCTTAGGCTTCAACGGCTCGATTGTACCGGATGAAGCGCGGCTCGAACACCGCCCCTTCCGTCAGCGTAGGCTATTCGTCCAGCAAGGTATCCTCTGCAGACGGACCCTCGGCATTGCCGGTTGCCCAGCGATGGTAGCCAAAGATGAACGGATCTAGGTCCCCGTCTTCCAAAACAGCATCGGGGTTGCCCGTCTCTACACCCGTACGCAGGTCTTTGACCATCTGATACGGATAGAGCACATAGCTTCGAATCTGATTGCCAAAGCCGATCGTATGCTTGGGCCCGCGAATCTCGTCGAGAGCCTCTTCGCGCTTTTGAAGCTCCAGCTCGTAGAGGCGCGCTTTGAGGATCTGCATACATGCGGCTTTGTTCTGTATCTGGCTGCGCTCGTTTTGGCAGGTGACCACAATACCTGTGGGGATATGCGTGACGCGCACGGCAGAGTCGGTGGTGTTGACGCCCTGGCCACCAGGGCCACTCGCGTGGTACACATCCACGCGGATGTCGCCGGGATCGACCTCGACCTCGATATCATCGGGCAGCACCGGGATGACCTCAACGCCCGCAAATGTAGTCTGGCGGCGCTTTTTATCGTCCGTAGGCGAAATGCGCACCAAACGGTGCACGCCCGCCTCGGCACGCAGCATGCCAAAGGCGTTCTTGCCCTCAACGGTGATGGTGGCACGGTCGATGCCGATAACCTCTGCCGCGGGGCAGTCGTTGACCGTCACCTTCCAACCGCGACGCGCGCAGTACTTCATGTACATCTTAAAGAGCATGAAGGTCCAGTCCTGCGCCTCAAGACCACCCTGGCCGGGCTTGATAGTGAGAATCGCATTGCCGTGATCAAACTCGCCGGTAAACCAGCTGGAGAGCTCCATATCGTCGATCTTGCGTTCAAGGGCCTGCGCGGTAGACGCTGCCTCGGCCAGCAACTCCTCGTCGCCGCCCATCTCGTCGGCAAGTTCGAGCGCGGCAAGAGCATCGGAGATGCCTTCGCGCGCATCCGCCACAGCCTGGATGTCCTCTTTGCAACTGGAAAGCTCGGCCATAAGCGTTCGGGCGGCATCGGGGTTGTCCCAAAAACCAGCCTCGGCGCTTTTTGCCTCAAGCTCTGCCACGCGGGCGCGCTTCTCATCTAAATGGAGATAGGCCTCGACCTCGGCCAGACGCGCATTCAGAGCGTCCAGAGCCTCGGTCGAGGTCGTCATGACTTCGGTTGACACTTAGCGGTTCCTACCGTGACAGTTCTTGAACTTCTTGCCCGAGCCACAAGGGCACGGCTCGTTGCGGCCCACGTTGACATAGGGGTCGTCCGATTCGTCCTTGCGATAGGTTTGCACGTGACCAAAGGAGTTGGCAGCGCCGGAGCCGCCCGTGACGGCAGTGCGGGCGCGAACAGCGGCCTCGCGGCGAACAGTTGCAGATGCGTCATCGCCATCGACCTCGCCCGGACCGGAGTACTGGGCGCCCTCGAGCTCGGCGGGAGCGTCGTGCGCAGGCTCAGGTGCGCTCTTGATCTCGATGCGCAAAACGGTGCGCAGGTAATCCTCATACATGGTGTCGACAAGCGTCTGGAAGGCAGCGAAGGCCTCGGACTTGTACTCGACCAACGGGTCGCGCTGGCCAAAGCCTCGCAGGCCGATGCCAGTCTTGAGATAGTCCATCTCCTGCAGGTAGTTCATCCAGCGGGTGTCGATTACGCGCAGCATAACCTGGCAGTTGAGCTCACGCATGAGGTCATCGCCCAGGCGCTCGGCCTTGGCGTCGTAGCACTTCTGAACATACGCCAGCACTTCGGCGTTGAGTTCGTCATAAGCGCTGTCGGCAAACTGGGGAGCGTTCACGTTGCCCGTAAGTTCTACGACCCACTTGTGCAGGCCTTCAAGGTCGCGCTCGCCCTCATGGCTATCGGTGGCACAGAATTCCTGCACGCAGCGGGCCACGGTATCCTTGATGACATCGGAGACGTGGTCGCTGAGGTCCTTGCCGTCCAGAACCATGTTGCGCTCGGCATAGATAACCTGGCGCTGCTTATTCATGACGTCGTCGTACTCAAGGACGTTTTTACGCATGGAGAAGTTGATATTCTCGACCTTGCGCTGGGCGCTCTCCACGGCCTTGGACACAAACTTGTGCTGGATAGGCATGTCGTCGGGCATATCTGCCGAGATCATCATGTTGGAGATGCGGTCCATCTTGTCGCCGCCAAACAGGCGCATGAGATCGTCCTCGAGCGACAGATAGAACTGAGTCTCGCCCGGATCGCCCTGACGGCCGGAGCGGCCGCGCAGCTGGTTGTCGATACGGCGGGACTCATGGCGCTCGGTGCCAATGACGGTCAGGCCGCCGGCTGCAAGCACGCGCTCGCGCTCGGCCTTGCAGGTGGCAACGGCCTGCTCACGCGCGCTCTCGAGCTGCTCGAGCGTGGCGTCGGCCATCTCGATGCCCGCATTGGCGAGCATCTCGCGCGCGAGCTCGTCGGGATTGCCGCCAAGCAGGATGTCGGTACCACGGCCAGCCATGTTGGTGGCGATGGTCACGGCGCCATAACGACCGGCCTGAGCGACGATGTGAGCCTCGTGCTCATGGAACTTGGCGTTGAGGATGGCATGCTTGATGCCGCGGCTATCGAGCAGGCGCGAGAGCTTTTCGGAGCTCTCGATGGAAACGGTGCCCACCAGCACAGGCTGGCCCTTGGCATGGCGAGCCTCAACGTCGTCGGCGACAGCGTTGAACTTGGCATCGATAGTGCGGTAGACCAAGTCATCGTGGTCCACGCGGATAACGGGCTTGTTGGGAGGGATCACCTGAACGGGGAGCTTGTAGATTTCGCGGAACTCGGCATCCTCGGTCAAAGCGGTACCGGTCATGCCGGAAAGCTTGTCGTACAGGCGGAAGTAGTTTTGCAGGGTGATGGTGGCGAGCGTCTGATTCTCCTCGCGCACGAGCACGCCCTCTTTTGCCTCGATAGCCTGGTGCAGGCCCTCGGAGTAACGACGGCCCTCCATGATACGGCCGGTAAACTCGTCGACGATCTTAACCTCGCCGTTTTGCACGACGTATTGTTTATCGCGATGGAACATGTACTGGGCCTTGAGCGCCTGCTGCAAGTGGTTGACCAGCTGGCCGGACAGGTCGGCGTAGATGTCCTCGATGCCCAGGCGCTGCTCGATCTTCTTCAAGCCGCGCTCGGTAGCCGCGATGGTGTGCTTGGCCTCGTCCATCACGTAATCGCCGGTCTCCTCCTGGGGCTCGACGGAGGCAAGCATATCGTGCTGGACTTCCTCGCCGCGCTCCAGGCCGCGCACGGCGCGGGCGAAGTCCTTGTAGGTGCTCGCAGACTTGGTGCCAGCGCCCGAGATGATGAGGGGCGTACGCGCCTCATCGATAAGGATGGAGTCGACCTCGTCGACGATGGCGTAGGCGTGACCGCGCTGCACGCGCTGACCGGCGCGTACCACCATGTTGTCGCGCAGATAGTCGAAGCCGAACTCGGAATTGGTGCCATAGGTGACATCGGCGGCATAGGCGGGCAGCTTGTCCTCGAGCGGCATGCCGTTTTGCAGCAGGCCCACAGTCATGCCCAAGAAGCGATAGATCTTGCCCATCCACTCGGAGTCGCGCTTTGCCAGGTAATCGTTAACGGTAACGATATGAACGCCCTTGGCGGGAATGGCGTTAAGGTAGCCGGCGAGCGTGGAGACAAGCGTTTTACCCTCGCCTGTCTTCATCTCGGCGATCATGCCCTCATGCAACGCCATGGCGCCGATGAGCTGCACATCGAAATGACGCATGCCAAGCGTGCGCTTGGAAGCCTCGCGAACGGTGGCGAATGCCTCGGGCAGCAGCGCGTCAAGCGTCTCGCCCGCCTCGTAACGCTCGCGGAACTTGACCGTTTGGCCCGCCAGCTCCTCGTCGGTCATCTTGACGAAATCAGGCTCGAGGTCGTTGATTTTTTCAACGATCTTCTCGTAGCGCTTAATGTCCTTGTCGGAGCCAAACGAGAGCAGCTTAGACATGAAACCCATAGACGGTGTCCTTTACTTAACCGAGCCAAATAAGCTCGATGAATACACAGTTGATTTTACTTTAGCCATATTTGCACCTTGACAGAGTCATATATTGCTCCCCCACGTATAAACCATGCTCGGTATAGAACATGCCGCAGGCGTATCATGTGGCGATCAGCCACATGCAAAGCCGCACGTGGCAGACGAGCTCAAGCCAGGAGGAACAATGCGACCGATGAGGCTCATCAAGCGTCAGGTAACCGACGCCGACGCAATCAAGGACATCGTAGATTCCGCGCAGGTGCTGCACGTTGGCGCCATGGATGACGACGGGATGTTCGTCGTTCCCGTGAACTACGGCTACCGGTGGCACAAAGAGCAGGACGGAGCGGAAAGCCTATCACTCTACCTGCATTCGGCACGAGAAGGCCGCAAAGCCGAGGCGTTCTTCGCAGGCGGCAAAGGCGGCGTTCGCGTAGCGATCGAACTTGAAGAGGACCGTGGCAACATCACAGGCACATTTGCCTGCGCATACTCGCGTTCATATCGTTCCATCATGGGGTCGGGCATCGTGCTTGCGGTTGATGATCCGGCAGAAAAGGAGCAGGCCCTTCGTCTCATCATGGCGCACGCGGCGCCCGATATGCCCTCCCCTGTCTTCATGCCCGATGCGCTCGCGCGCGTCGCGATCTTTCGCATCGATGTCGACACGCTCTCGGCCAAGGAGCGCGCACCCAAGCGGTAGGCGAGACGCCAACGCGAGGCAAACCCGCAGCGGCTCGCCTCGCGTCTATTCTTAATTGCCTTAATTGCCGCTAGAGACCATCGGCGCGATAGCCGCCGCAAGATTGGTGACGGGCATCGTTTGCAACCAGATACGGCCCGGGCCCGTAAGCACGGTGTTGAACAGGCCCTCGCCGCCAAAGACAATGTTCTTGGCGCCCTTGACCATTTGTGCATCGATTTTGACCGTCTCTTCGAAGCCGGCAACGTTGCCTGTATCGACGATCATCTGCTGCCCCGGGGCAAGCTGATATTCAACAAGGTCGCCGTCAATCTCGGCAAAAGCGATGCCGCTGCCCGTAAGCTTTTGCATGACGAAGCCCTCGCCGCCAAAAATGCCGGTCTTTGCCTTTCTATTAAAATGAACGCTCAGCTCAACGCCGCTTTCGGCAGCAAGGAACGAGCGCTTCTGCAAAACCCAGCTTTTGTTGGGACCGATCTCGATCGGAACGATACGGCCCGGGAAGCACGAGCCAAACGTGATCATTGCGCTACCGTGCGCGGTCCAGATGTTTTGAAACATGCTTTCACCCGAAACGGCCTTTGAAAACATCTTGCCAAGCCCGCCGCCCGTGGTAGACATCTCCATGTTGGGGGTCATCCAAACCATGGCGCCGCTCTCGGTGATCATCGATTCACCATCGGCAAGATTGCACGTAACAACCGGGAAGGTTCCTCCAAGGATCTTGTACTGCACGGCATGCTCCTTTCGTTCGATGTCGCCCGACATATGGGGACAGACTATTACATCTTGTTAATTATTATCGAGAACGTCCCCTTTATCTCAACCCCAAGACGGCGGCCTGACGTCCCAAAGCGGTGACCGTTCCCGGCTCTCACGCGCGCCTCCCTTAAAACGAGTGGCGGTAAATCACTCATTTTGAATCGAGTGGCGGATAAACACGCGCAATCTCGTCGATTTCCTCCTCAAAACGTTTCAAAAACCGCCACTCATTTAAAAACGTTTGAAAACCGCCACTCATCAGCCACCAACTGTCAGCCGCCGACCGTCGGCCACCGTGCATCAGCCGCCGATCATCTGACCCGTGGCATCATCCGTTCGAAATAGAAAAAGGGCTGCGACCCACAGAATCGCAGCCCTCATACGTGCACTTTGTTACAAGCAGCAAATGCTACTCGGCAGCCTCGGTGGCCTCGGCCTCAGCAGCGGCCTGGTCGACCGGAGCCTCAGCGGGAGCCTCGGCGGCCTTCTTGGCAGCCTCAGCAGCGAACTTCTCGGCACGCTTTGCCTTCTCGGCAGCCTTAGCCTCAGCGGCAGCCTTGCGAGCAGCCTCGGCCTCGGCAGCCTTAGCGGCCTTAGCAGCCTTGGCCTCCTCAGCCTTCTTGAGCTGAGCAGCGGCGGCGCCACCGAACTTGTCGGCGAAGCGCTGGACGCGTCCACCGGTGTCAACGAACTTCTGCTGGCCAGTGTAGAACGGGTGGCACTCGTTGCAGAGCTCGACGGTAATCTCAGGCTTGGTGGAGCGGGTCTTGAACACGTTGCCGCAGCTGCAGCGGACGGTGCACTCGACGTACTCCGGATGAATTCCTTGCTTCATGGCAGGGCTCCTCTGGAATCGCGTCCTGGTTTCCGACCAGAACTAGGGGTGTCTTGGTTTCCGACCAAGACAAGACAGCCTGCCTAGGATAGCACAGACCCCAACGAGCTCGCCAAGCCCACAAAAGCACCATGCCAATACTCGCGCACGGCGCGCCCCGGGCACGAGCCGCTCTCCCCCTTCCGATTTCTGCCGTGTTACCCGCGTGAATGGCATGCGTAAAGCGCGCCGGTACATCTACAATGGTGAGTATTGTTATCTCTGTGCGCGGCGCCGCGCCTTGCGCACACGTCGAAGGGACTCTCATGGCCGAGACCGCCTCCAACCGTATCGTCATCACCGTCCTGGGCGAAAACCGCCCCGGCATCGTCGCCGGCGTCACCCGCGTGCTGGGCGAGGCCAACGTCGACATCCGCGACATCACGCAGTCCATCCTCGAGGACATCTTCACCATGACCATGCTCGCAGACTGCTCCGAGTCCACGCTCGACTTCACCGACCTGCAAGAAGCACTGGTCCAAGCAGGCGAGCTCTCCGGCGTAACCGTGAACATTCAGCGCGAGGACGTCTTTAACTTCATGTACCGCCTCTAAGCCCTACGGTATTCCAACGACATTTAAACAGCGCCTTGCGAGAGGAGCCTCAACCGTGGCATATGACGCTAAAAAGATTTACTACCGCTTCGACGACTATCTGAGCCGCCTGGTGCTCGACTACGAGGCAAGCCGCCAGATCGACGAGGACAGTGAACGCCTGTACCACGGTTTTCCCAATGCGCCCTACGACGAATCGCTCTTCGAGCAGCATAACGTCAAGCGCGGCCTGCGCAATGCCGACGGCTCCGGCGTCGTCGCAGGCCTTACGCGCATCTCCGACGTCCACGGCTACAACCGGATCGACGGTCGCGTCGTCCCCGACGAGGGCCGCTTGAGCCTGCGCGGATACAGCATCGACGACCTGGTGAATCACGCCCAAGCAGAAGACCGCTTTGGCTACGAGGAAGTCGCCTACCTGCTGCTCACCGGTTCCCTTCCCAGCAAAGAAGAGCTCACGGGCTTTTGCGAGCGTCTGAGCGCATTCCGCCACCTCTCCGGCGACTACATCCACGAGTTCCCGCTCACCACGCCCTCCAAAAGCATCATGAACACGCTAGCACGTGCCGTCTTGCTGCTATACCGCTTTGACGCCGAGCCTGACGAGATTTCGCCGGAACACGAGATCGACGTCGCCATGTCCATGATCGCGCGTCTGCCGCGCATCGCCGCTCTCGCCCACATGGCACGTGTCGCCCAGCGCGAGGGGCGCATGCCGCAGATTCCCCAGCCCTCCCCCGACCTCTCCACCGCCGAAAGCGTCCTGCAGGTCCTGCGCGGCGGAAACGATTTCACCCATGACGAAGCCATGTTGCTCGATGTCATGATGATGCTGCACGCCGAGCACGGCGGCGGCAACAACTCGACGTTCGCCTGCCGCGTGCTCTCTTCCTCGGCAACCGACCCCTACTCCGCCTATGCCGCCGCGATCGGCTCCCTCAAGGGTCCGCGCCACGGCGGAGCCAACGCCAAGGTCGTTGCCATGCACGAGGACATTCGCAAGCATGTTTCGAACTGGGAGGACGAAGACGAGCTCGCCGCGTACCTCACGCGCATCCTCAAGCGCGAAGCGTTCGACGGCTCCGGCCTCATCTACGGCATGGGCCACGCCGTCTACACGCTTTCCGACCCGCGTGCCGAGCTCTGCCGCACCTATGCGCGCAGTCTTGCGCAAAAGAAGGGCCTGGGCGATGAGTTTGCGCTCATCGAGCGCATCGAGGGTCTCGCGCCGCAGCTCATGCGCGATGTCTGCGGCATCACCAAGCCTATCTGCGCCAACATCGACCTGTACACCGGCTTTATCTACTCAATGCTTGGCATCCCCGAGACGCTCTTCACCCCGATGTTCGCCGTTTCACGCATGGCAGGTTGGGCAGCCCACCGCATGGAGGAGCTCTTCTGCGCGCATCGCATCATCCGCCCGGGCTATCAATCGGTGCTGGATGACGTCACCTATCTGCCCATCAACGAACGTCAGTAGGCTTTTCGCTTTGCCCTCCGAAAGGATCCCATGATTTTCTTTTCCGATATGGATGGAACGCTGCTCACCTCCGACAAGCGCATCACGCCCGAAACCTGGGCTGCGCTCGACGCGATTCACGATGCGGGCATGCAATTCGTCCCCTGCACAGCGCGTGCCTTCAACGGCGTGCCGGCGGAGCTTTTGGCGCATCCGTCCGTGCGCTACGTTGTGGCATCGAACGGTGCCTCGGTTGTGGACCTACAAACGCAGGCCCAAATCCACGCCGTGCATCTCACGCGCCAGCACGTGCTTGACATCTACCAGGTGGCCCGCGGCTATCGCGATATCACGTTCGACATCTTTTCCAATGGCGCCTGCTATTCTGAGCGGGCACGCTACGATCGCCTTGCCGAGTTCGCCGGCGAGCTCTCCACCTTGGAGTCGCTCCAGAGCAACCGCACGCCCTACGACGAGCCCTGCGAGAAGTTCATTGCTGAGCACGACGATTTTGAGCGCATTACCATTTATTGGAAAAACGAGCGCGATGCCGCCGAGCTCAAAGCCGTCTACAGCCAAGACCCCACGCTCGCCATCGTACGCTCCGCGCCCAATAACATCGAGCTTTCCGACCCTGCAGCAACCAAGGGCGGCGCCCTTACCTGGCTGTGCGGACACCTGGGCATAGACGTTGCAGATTCGGTTGCCTTTGGTGACAACATCAACGACATCTCGATGATCGAAGCGGCGGGCTGCGGCGTGGCGATGAAAAACGCCGAGCCCGAAGACATCGCGGCCGCAAACCTGGTTGCCGACTACAACGATCGAAACGGCGTTGCCAAAGTGATTATGGAAAAGCTCGGACGGTAAGCGCCGCTGCCTTCTAAACCCAGATGCACTCAAAAGCCCCGGCTCAGCAAAATCGAGCCGGAGCCTTCTGCATCACTGCATGCTAACGACAACGCGTGGATCCAGGCGCCCCTTTTGAAACGCAAATGTGTGGCGGAAAATCAAACGTTTTCGAACGAGTGGCGGATAATTGTGCATCCTGGTGCCACATTCGAGCTCAAAACGCTTTAAAAGCCGCCACTCATCTAAAAATGATTGAAAAGCCGCCACTCGTCAGAATTATTTGGAGTCCAAATGCTGTCGCAGCAGCCGCCCATAAGCGCCTGCAAGAAAACGGCGGTCGCGAAACAAGCCATTCCGCAGACCGCCGCATACATCGAGAAGCCTCACTTCCCCCTGCCGCTGTTGTGCTCGGCGTCGGTAGCGTTGGCATAACCGTAGTGGCGCGCGATGTTATCCATGTTCGCAATGGCGAGGTTTACGCCGTTATGCCAGCACGAAATTGCATAGCGCTCGTAAATCGCGATCGTGCGGGCAGAATAGCTCTTGAGCTCGCCGCGCAGGTAGCTCTCAAACGAAGTCGAATCAGGCTTGTCGTCCTCGGAAAGAAGCGGGCGGCCGCCTTCGGCCATGCGCGGGAACAAAACATTTGCCTGCGCCTGCCACACCAGGAAGAACTTGACGATATGCTCGATGCGCTCACATACCTCATACGGAAGAAGCGGAAGCTGAGAGGCGATCTGCTTAAACGCCGTGTCGTCGGTGTTTTCCATCATCCAGGCGTACTTCTCGGTCATCAAAGAACGACCAGTTGCCGAAGCGGTCGAGACATCATCGAGATACGACTCGAGAAGCTCGTCCGAATAGGTCTGCAAAAGCGAGGTGCGCATGATCTTGAAGGTGTCGGGGCGCCGCTGACAAGACGCAACACCACCTTCGTTATTCACATGCAGGAAGTCCTCCCATTCGATGCGTACGATTGTGTCGATAAGTTCTGCTCTGGACATGATAGTCACTCCCGTCTCTAGTCGCGCGGCATCGCGCACGGCGCCATTCCCGCCGCGGTGCCCAATGTCCTGATGGTGTTCACATGGTCAAGCAAGAAGACCGATGTATCATCCGTAAGTTCCTGACGCGCCAGCTCTGCCACGATCAGCGCGGCTGCATCGTCAAGCTCGTTTTGAAGGGCGCGCGCGTTGCAAGTTCCAAGCGCACCCGTAAACGACCCGGCAGCGCGCAGATGCGCCGCAACCGCACGGCCCAGCTCTCCGCAACAGCGTTCGCACGAGGTAAGGGCCCATTTGTAGTACGGGCAAAAGCGATGCGACAGTTCGTGCACAAGCAGGCATGCGGCCTCGACGGCACGCGCATAGGCCAAGCAGCAGCCAGCTTCGTCGCCACGAACCGCAGCACGCACTAGGTTGTACTGGCCCGCTTGAGCAAAGTCCATGCATCGCTGCGCGATGCGCTGCAGTCGCACGGCATCGGGGTATCCCAAAAGCAAGCGCTCGCGTATACGCGAAAAATCGCCCGGCCCATCGTAAAAAACGTCCCCGTTCGTGGCTGCCGCGAGGGCGTGCTCGGGCGTATGTGCCCACTCGGCAAGCGTGCAAGGGCCCTCGGAGCATCCCGTAAAGTACGCGTAGTGAGTTGCCACGGTCCATGCACCAGCCCTCCCTTGAGGAGCCCGGGCATGAAATCCCAAGATGGGATAGCCACAGTAGTTCGAGGGAAGCGCGCGCATGATCTGGTCGGCGGAGGCGGCGAGCGCCTGTTCTCCGTCGCGGGCCCAAACGCACAGGGAAACGCCCCAGTCGTGATCGCGAGAGACCTCGTCGTCAAAGCCAAAGCGATCCGATCCGTCGCCCACGCTGCCTACGGCAATGCGAGAAAACGCCTCGTCTCCCAGGCCGCGACGCAACTCGGGCAAAGCCACCTTGGCGGCATATTCACGCGTCAGCTCAAGACCTTGCATTCAGGTCCCCCCGCACGCGCTCGATGTTTTGACAGACTATCGTATAGGCGCGCGATTCGGTACCGAACAGCTCACCTGCAATTTCGCGCGACTCCTCAAAAAGCTCAAGCGCATGCTCGGGCTCTCCTTGATCTGCAAGGAATCCCGCCACGTTGTTAAGAGCGCTCGCGTAACTGGCGCTGACGCGGCCGTTAAGCTCGAGCGTCATAGCGCGTCCGCGCTCAAAAAGGTCTTTTGCACGCGTGACATCGCCCGCATGCCACAGGCAGACGCCAAGGTTCATAAGCGTTGTTGCAATAGAATTGGGATGCTGGGTGCCGGCAGCCGAACCCTCGAGCAGCGCCAAAGCGCGCTCATGACACGCGCGCGCCTCATCATAGCGACCCTGGTCTTGGTAGAGCAGGCCGATGTTGTTGTAGCAGCTGATGGTGCGCCAGTCGTCCTCAGGCAAGCTTGCCTGATAGATCGTAAGGGCGTGCTTGAACGTCTCCTCGGCCTTATCGAAATCTCTGCAGAGACGGTAAAGACCAGCCAGGTTATTGACCGTCGTACCATACTCGGAATTTGTTTCGCCCCACGCTTCGCGTAAGATCTCCCCAGCCTCGATAAAGTGCTCGCGAGCATCGTCATAGCGGCCAAGATAGCGCTCGACCGAAGCGGCATCGTTCAAAGCAATGGCCAGATGCACATCCCCCGGCGCACAGACAGAGCGTGCGCACGCGAGTTCCTCGCAGGCCACGGGATACGCAAGTGCATATTCACCGCGCATCATATGGGCCTGAAGCCGCTCGATGATTTGATTGAGCTCCGTATAGTCTGGCTCGTCTACGTATCCCATAGTCGCACCCACTCTCACGCACTTGCCATAGCTGCTATGAGATTCTACGGGAAAGATGAGATTCCCCTTTGTGCGCCCTGCCCATAGCTCTCGGCAGCGGTCGAGAGATGTCGGCGTACGGAGCTGCAGTGAGAAATAAACAAGTTGCCAAAGGCTGCCGTGCGAGACCCCGATGCGCATCGGGACCTTGCGCGCCCAAGCACGGAAACTTACTTCTGCTCGTTCAAAATACGGCGCATCTCGGCCTGAACGGCATGCTCGTAGTTGTAGCCCACCACGCGGTCGGCCACGGCCTTAAGGGCAGGGCGGCCGTTTGCCATAGCGCAACCGCAGCCCACCATGCGCACGATCTCGTAGTCGTTCATGGAGTCGCCAAAAGCCATGACTTCCTCGGTCTTGATGCCATAGTAATCCATGATCTGAGCGATGCCCGAAGCCTTGGTCACGCCAAGCTGGAGAGCGTCGATCCATGCGTTGCCGGAAGGTGCGAACACAAATTTGTCGCCCAGCTCGCGCTGAAGCACGTACGCGTTATCCATCACGTTGCCGTCATCGCAAAAAATCGATGCCTTAAGGATATTCACCTCGGGATCGGGCAGGTCCCAAATGCGCTCAGCGTTGGGAAGGTCTTTGTCCACCTCGCGCACGAACTTGCTCTCGTCGTCAAGCAAAAAGGACTTCGTACGGTCGAACAACGCCAGGTGCAGGTTGTCGAACATCTCGATCACACGGGCAAGCTCGCGAATAGCGAGATGCGAGTACACCTCGCGATCGATCAGTTGGCCGTCCGCGTAGACCTGCGCGCCGTTTGATGCCACGAAATCCATGTGTTCGCGCACCGGCTCGAAAAACGTGCACAAGCGATCATAGCGACGGCCAGAAGAGGCGGCGAAATGAACGCCCTTCTCACGCAGAGCCTCGATAAGCTCAAACGTCTCAGAGGGAACCTCACCGTGCTCATCGAGCAACGTACCATCCATGTCAGAAGCAATAAGTTTGATCATGCGAACAGGGCCTCCTAAACAACCTGTGCAACAACCTTCTCTCACGCCCAGCATACCCATTTCGCATTAGCACCATAGCTACAATGCGCCCGCTTGCGACAATCGTCACAAGCGGGCGCACGCGAAAAAGGGGGACAACGTTAGCGTGGCGTCAGGCCTGCGCTAGGCAGAAATCAAACGCTCGTAAATCGTCTCAAGATCGGCAGCCGTCAAAGGCTTAATCGTATTTGCCGGACTGCCCGAATCGATAGCGTCTTTTGCCATCTTGGGAATCTGAGCACGGAATTCATCGACATCGATACCATAGCTTGCAAGCGTGGGGATGTTGAGCTTTCGCAGCAGCTCGGCGATGACATCGAGCAATTCATTTGCTGCCGTCTCGTCATCTGTTGCAACAGATGCACCCACTTCACGCGCCACGGCGGCGAACTGCGGATAGGCACCGTCCACCACATAGCGCAGGCACTCCAGCATAATCATGGCGTTGGAGAGGCCGTGCGGTACATGGAAGAGTGCACCGATAGGTCGACTCATGCCATGGATGATGGTCACGCTCGCATTGTTGAAGGCAACACCCGCCTCGGTCGCGGCAATGGCCATCTGGGTGCGCGCCTCAACGTTTTCGGGCTCGGTATAGCACGTGTAAAGATGTGCCAAGATACGTTTGATGGCACTTATCGAGAAGGTGTAGCTCATGGGCTGCATCTTCTTGGACGTAGCCGATTCGAGCGCATGGCACAAAGCGTCAACACCTGTGTTTGCCGTGACGCTCGCCGGCGCCGTGCATGTGAATTGCGGGTCCACAATGGCAACGTCGGGCAAAACCTTGGCACCCGCAAGGAGCATCTTGATGCCCTGACGCGTGTTGTTGATGATCGTGAACTGCGTGGCTTCCGAACCCGTGCCCGCCGTAGTGGGGATGGCCACAAGCGGCGGACGATCAAAATCCAGGGCAACACCCATCTGCTCGTCGATGTCGCCATCGCAAGCGGTCATCATGGCAATGGCCTTCATAGCGTCGATGGGACTGCCGCCGCCAAGGCCCACGTACATATCGCAGCCCGACGCCTTGAATGCGGCGATTCCCGCCTCGATCATAATGTCACTCGGCTCGCCCGTGATCTGGTCGAACACCTCAAAGCCAAGCCCTGCGCGCTCAAGGGCGTCGGTTACCGTTTTGCAGTTGCCAAGCTTGACCATCATGGGGTCGGTCACCACAAAAGCCTTGGTTCCCAAACCGCGCAGGATGTCGAGCGAATCGTCGAGCGCGCCCTGCCCGGATACAATGCGCGAGGGCGTCAAAAACAAACGTGCCACGGGATAGCCTCCTTACTGCATGACGACGGTCGTGCGGTAACCGCCCGGGATGATCGCGTTTTCAAACGCCTGTTGAATCTGGTCGAACGGATACTCCTTATCAACCAGCGGTGACACGTCGATCTCGCCCGAGCCCAGCAGATGACAGGACTCCTTGAAGTCTGCAAACTCGCCCAAGAAGGTGCCGAAGATCTGCATCTTGCCGTAGTGAATCTTGTTAGCATCGACGCCCACCTCCGGTGCGGGATAGCCCGCGGCAAACATCAAAACCTTACCATGCAGTTTCTTGAGCATAGCGAAGCCTTGCTTGTTTGCTGCCGTCGCGGCAACTGCCAAGATCACGGTGTCAGCTCCGCGGCCATCGGTACGTGCACGTACCTCCTCGACAGGATCGACCCTGGATCCGTCGATAACTTCGAGGCCAAGCTGCTCTGCCACGCGGATCTTCTTCTCCATGAGCTCGGAGACAATCACGCGAGCGCCCTTTTGCTTGGCGACAAGCGCATTGAGCACGCCCATGGTGCCGCCGCCGATGACCACTACGGTCTCGCCCTTTTTGATATCGAGCTTCTTGATGCCGTTGATCACCGTGGCGAGCGGCTCCAGGAAGCCCGCCTCGGAGGGACGAATCTTGTTCTCAAACTTATAGATGGATTCCTGCGATTGCACCAGGTACTCGGCACAGCCGTCATAGCGGCCATAGTAGCCGTCGGGCCACTGGGTGTCATAGGGTTTCACGCCGGGCGCCTCGGAGGTGCGGCCCTCGAGCGCCTCGGTAGAGTACGGGTCAAAGGTGTAGGAGCCACCCACGAAGTCGCCCACGGCAAGGCCGGAAACCCTCTCGCCCACCTGGATGATCTCGCCTGCCCATTCGTGGCCAAAGGTCATGGGCAGCGGCTTATTGGTGCGAGCGCCACTCCACAGGCCGTACTCAGACGTGCACAGGTTGCAGGACAAGATCTTGATGAGTACATCATGCTCACCCAAATCGTGAATGGGGCGGACGACGATCTGTGCGTCGTGAGCAGCGTTGATGATAGCGGTACGGGTTTCGGTAACGATGGGCTTCATGGTTTCCCCTTTTCTATCGAAGATGGTGTCGTCGGTGCCGCACGCAGGTGTGGGGCAAATGATAGGTTTCCGGGAATGGAGTTAAATGCGACCGGCAGAGTCAAAGAGCTCCATGTAGTGCATGAGACTCTTCTGATAGCCGTTCTTGCAGCTATCCTCCATAAGCTGGGTGATCTTTTTCTTGGCGTTCTTGAACTCGTCCTCGGTTACTTCCTCGGCGGTTCCCTCGTGAATGGCGATCTCGCGCTTGAGGGCCTGCAGCCAGGCTTCGCCCAGATCTGTATACAGGTTGACCTTCTGGATGCCCGTCTTAACTGCACGCCGGAGATTCTCGTCGCCGGTGCCAGAACCACCGTGGAGCACAAGCGGAATCTCAAGGTCGCTAGCCAAGGTTGACAACAGGTCGAACTCAAGATGCGGAGTGCCCTTGTAGACACCGTGCGAGGTGCCCACCGCCACGGCAAGACAATCGACACCCGTGCGCTCGACGAACTCGGCAGCCTCCTCGGGATGCGTGAGGCCCGCATCGCGCGTCGCCTCGTACTCGACGCCCTGGCCCACATGACCCAGTTCCGCCTCAACGGAGACGCCCACGGCATGGGCAATGCGAACCACATCGGCAACCTGTGCCACGTTGTCCTCGAACGAAAGCGTCGATCGATCGACCATCACGGAGCTATAACCGGAGCGAATAGCCAAGATGACATGCTCAAACGGGCCGCCGTGATCGAGGTTAAGCGCCCAGGGAATACGCGGATGCTTGGTACCGTAGTATTTGGCGATCATGCCCGTCTCCTCAATGCCCATGGCATAGCCAACATTAAGAATCACCGGCGAGTCGAGCTCCTCTGCCGCGTTAAACGCCGCCTCGACACTCTCTTTGTCAAACACGTTGGGGGCAGGCACGGCGTAGCCACCGCGCTTTGCCTCCACCAGCAAGTCCTTCATGGGCTCGAGCATACGGATCAGTCTCCTTTGCCTCGTTTCGGACGGCCGCACCCTCCCTTTCGCGGTCCAGCCGCGCGAGCACCTCTCTGCTCACCTATGACTATAGAAATATATAGTTTTGATTGTAGAAACTGTAAAACTTGGCTCTGCAAACGGTTGAAAAACCGCGCTAAACGGCTAATTTCTCAAATTTCTATTTTAGAATTTGATTATTAGAGTCTTTTATTTTGTAAAAACTATAATAAGAAACATCAATCGTTATAGTTTCTAAACCGGGAGATCCCATGAAAGAACGTCGCCGTGCCATCGTAGAGCTCGTCAACAAGATGAGCAGCGTGTCCATCGCACAGCTCAAAGAGGCTTTCCCCGAGGTCTCCGAGATGACCATTCGAAACGACATCAAGGCTCTCGACCGTGAGCACAAGCTCGTGCGCGTCTACGGCGGCGTACGCTCGCTCGAGTTCGCTGTGGGCGCCGACGGCCTTTTTGACGTGCGTCGCAATCAAAATGTCGATGCCAAGGCGACCATCGCGGCAAAGGCAGCAAAGCTCGTGCGTCCCAACACCACCATCTATTTGGATTCGGGCAGCACGCTCGCCAAATTCGCCGCCGCGCTACCCGACGAGCACCTCATGGTCTTCACCTGCGGCATCTATAACGTTATGGAGCTCGGCCATTTTGACACCGTCGACGTGATCGTACCGGGCGGCACCCTCAACCGCTGCAACATGTGCTTGCATGGCAGCCGCGCCATCCGCGAGATTCGCAAGCTGCGCTTCGACCAGGTCTTCATCGGCGCCGCCTCATACAGTAAAACGGCAGGGCTCTCCTGCGGCTCCGACGAGGAAGCCGAGCTCAAGCGCGCATGCCTCGAGCAGGCAGAACAGAAGGTCTTGCTGCTCGACTCAACCAAGTTGGGCAAAATCTCGACGTTTGCCATCTGCGATATCGACCAGTTTGACGTCATCGTCACCGACGGCAACATGCCCGCCGATTTTCTCGAGCGTTGCTCCGCCGCGGACGTCGACGTCCTATAGCGCCGCGGCGACACCTAAAACCCAACAGCAATGCAAAAAAGAAGCGGCGCCACCGATGTGGCGCCGCTTCGCTGTCGCAGCTCAAATAAGAAAAGCCAAGCCCGTCCTTAAATCAGCTTGAAGCCCTTGCGCTTGCCCACGGAGAGGGTATCGCCCACCTTAAGCTCAGACGGGTCGATGTTGTAGCTCTTGGGTGCTACGGTCTTACCGTTAATCTTCACGCCGCCGCCGTCGATGTCGCGGCGAGCCGCACCTGCACTGGCAGAAAGGCCCAGGTCCTTGAGCAGGCCCGCAAGGTAGATCATACCCTCGTCGTTGACGGTAAGCTCAACGTGCTTCTCGGGGAAGTCGGCGAGCTGGCCCTCCTTGAACACGCGATCGAACTCGGCCTGCGCCTCGTCGCCCGCGCCGTCGCCATGATAGGTGTCGCACAGGTCGCGGCCAAGGGCGCGCTTGAGCTCGTACGGGTCGGCAGAGCCATCGGCAAGGGCGGCGTCGATCTTATCGACCTCAGCGGGAGACAAGGAGCTGGCCAGACGGTAGTACTTGCCAATCATCTCGTCGGGAATGGACATGGTCTTGCCAAACATATCCTTGGGCTCATCGGTCAGGCCGATGTAGTTGCCATAGGACTTGGACATCTTGCGCACGCCGTCGGTACCCTCGAGCAGCGGCATGGTGAGCGCGATCTGCGGCTCCATGCCCATCTTCTCCATGAGCTCGCGGCCGGCAAGCAGGTTAAACAGCTGATCGGTGCCGCCCATCTCGACATCGGACTTAATCATGACCGAGTCGTAAGCCTGCATCACGGGATAGAGGAACTCGTGCAAAGCGATGGGGGTCTGAGACTGATAGCGCTTGGTGAAGTCATCGCGCTCGAGGATACGGGCAACGGTGAACTTGGATGCCACGGCGAGCAGCTCCTTGAGACCCATGGGGAACATCCAGTCGCCGTTGTGAACGATGGTGGTCTTCTCGGGGTCGAGGATCTTCATCGCCTGGGAGACGTAGGTCTCGGCATTGGCCTCAACCTGCTCCTGCGAAAGCTGCGGACGCGTGGTGTTCTTGCCCGACGGGTCACCGATGGTTGCGGTGCCGTTACCGATGATCAGGGTCACGCGATGGCCCAGGTCCTGAAACTGACGCATCTTGCGCAGCGGGACGGCATGGCCCAGGTGAAGGTCGGGAGAGGTAGGGTCGACGCCGAGCTTGATATTGAGCGGCGTGCCCTTCTCGAGCTTCTTGCGCAGGTCTGCCTCGGGAATAATCTGGGCGGCACCCGAGGTAATGATCTTCATCTGTTCGTCGACTGGAAGCATCGCTTCTCCTTTAAATGGTTATAGCGCCCTCACCCCGATAGAGCGGTGCTGATTACTGTTGGTAACTCGTTGATTGTAGCGAAGACCGAGGCTTTGCGCGAGGTCATTTACCCGACATGAGCAAGCTTCACGCCTCGCTGGCAGCGGCACATGCCGCAGCAAGAGTGCCGATGGCGCATTCGAGCTCGTCTGCGCCAAGCAGCATGGCATCGATGGCAAATCCGCCCGTGCCAAAGCGCAACAGCGTATCGACATCCTCGGTGCGATTGAGCATGCAAGCATCAAAGGTGCGCGTGCGGCCATGGGCATCCACGCGAACCGGCAGGCGTGCGCCCGAAGCCTCCACCAGATAGCGTTCCTGCCGACGCCGCTCGCACGCGACGCAGGAATGCGGGCACGGGCCTTCGGCAGTAAGAAGGCAATGCTCAGTCACCATCAGTTGCGGATATCCGCAGACAAGCATGCCAACGCGCACTTCCTCGCGAGTAGCACGGCACACCGCCTCGCGCGCCTCGTCCAAAGAGAGCTCATCGGGCAGCCAAACGCAGCTCGCACCGCGCCGTCCAAACCACGCGGCGCTTTGCCCGTTGGTCGCCGAAAGCGGAGCGGCCACATCAAAAGGAACGTCCGCCTCCTTTGCCATCTGCATATGCGCGTAATTGCGGCAGATGACCTTGCGGGCACGACGGCAAAGGTAGCGCGTGCGCGCCTCATCGATCATACGCGAAGGCTCGTCGAGCATGACGGTAAGACGCGGCAAGAGGTCTTCCCATGCATCCGCGTCTTCGTCAAGAGCCATCTGGCGCACGGCCACCTCGTCAACTCGAACGTCGTGAAGCAAGGCCGCCGCTCGCACGGGAGTATCGACCGCCACGGAAAGGCAGGCGCCCCTAGCGGTAGGAACAGCAGGCTCAACCGACAGGCCCAAAGGCTCAGAAACGCACCGACCGACATGCGCCGGCACATAATCGGAAGAATAGGACTCCAACTCGGTGCGCATGCGCGCAAGCGCGGCATCGGTGCGTTCCAGCACCTCAACCGAGCTAATTCGATTGACGATGCTCCCCACTTCGACCTTGCGCTTGCAATGAACGTCGATTACCTCGCCAGCTTTCGCATCGACAGGGCAGGGAACCTGCGGCCAGCGCTTGGGGACATCTGCCGGAGCGTCGGGGCCGGGCGTGGAGCGAATCTCAAGCATGTCACCCGCGCGCACGGCGGCGCACAGGCGAACGGAAACCTCCTCATACCGGCGCTCGACGAGCTCTCCCACACACAGTCCCTGGTTACACGCGCGTTCGAAACTCATGAGCTCTGCACCCGAGGCTCCCCGCAGATACGCATCGGTAAAGCCGCGATTGAACGACATGCCCAGCTTGCGTTTGCATGCAGCGGCAACATCGCTGTCCCACGAGCCCGCACCCACGGCGTCGAGCGCGCGGCGATAGGCCCCCACCACGTTAAAGACGTAATCGGGATTCTTCATGCGCCCCTCAATCTTGAGGGCCGAAACACCTGCCTCCACAAGCTCGCGCACATGATCGATCGAGCAGTAGTCGCGCGGGCACAGTAGGCGCTCCCCCTCCTGCACGTTAACGGAGTTCCCCTTCCCATCCTGCAAATCGTAGGTAAAGCGACACGGCTGCGTACAGTCTCCGCGGTTTGCCGAGCGCCCCCTTCGCAAAGCGGACGCCGCGCACGCGCCCGAATAACAGATGCAGATGGCTCCGTGGCAGAAGACCTCGATGGGCATGCCGACAGAGCATACGTTCGCAATTTCGGGCAAGGAGAGCTCGCGCGAGACCGTGATGCGCTCGACCCCCAAGTGCTCACGCACGTATTCGACACCCGCGGGCGACATGACCCCCGTTTGGGTGGAGAGATGAATCTCGGCATGAGGAATGGCGCGCTGGATTGCCCGCACCTGTGCGACATCGGCGACAATGAAGGCGTCTGCGCCCGCGGCATCGGCCTCACGCACAAGGTCCAGCGCGGGCACGAGCTCATGTTCGCGCAGGTAAACATTGCATGTCACGTACACGCGCACCCCATGCGCATGCGCCAAGCGCACCGCGCGCGCAAACTCGACGGGCTCGATATCTTTCGCACTCGCGCGGGCGTTGAAAGCGCCAAGCCCGCAGTAGACGGCATCGGCACCCGCGGCAACAGCCGCAAGGAGCGCATCGATAGAGCCCGCAGGGGCCAAAAGCTCTGGTAAGGGTCGATTCATGTTCACCTGGCTATCGCTTGCGAGGCATACCGGCGCCAGTGCGTCCGGGTATGCAGTCGGTCTGGAATTTAGCACTAATAAGGATACACGAGGACGATGGACGCGCTTTGCGCTAATGTGTTTGAGTATGCATGACCGTATGCTCTCGGAGCGCAATCGCGCCCCGTCACATCCACAGGAGGTACTCCATGGGTCCTCGCGAGCGACACGCACGCACCCGCGCCAAGACACATACCATCCCCATCATCTTGGGCTCGTTCTTCGGGTTCATGTTGATCTGCGGCATCGCCTTTGCCGTGGGCATGGTGGGCAATGTCTCGCGTTGGCTGTCCGATCTTCCGGACTATACCGACGCCAACGCCTACCTTGCCTCCGAGCCCACCACGATCTTGGATGCCAACAACAACCAGATCGCGATGCTCTACGTGCAAAACCGTGACAGCGTCACCAAAGACCAGATTAGCAAATACGTGCTTAAGGGCACTGTCGACGTTGAGGACGAGCGCTTCTACGAGCATAACGGCGTCGACTTTATCGGCATCGGCCGCGCCGTGCTAAGCCAGCTCTCCGGTCGCTCCGAAGGCGCGTCGACCATCACCCAGCAGCTGGTGCGTAACACCATTCTGTCTGAGGAGCAGTTCGACAACACCATCGAGCGTAAGGTCCGCGAGGCCTGGATCGCCCTGCAAATGGAGAAGATCTTCTCTAAAGACGAGATCCTCACCATGTACCTCAACACGATCTACTACGGACACGGCGCCTACGGTATCGAGGCCGCAAGCGAAATGTACTTCTCCAAGCATGCCAGCGAGCTCTCGCTCGCCGAAGCGGCGCTGCTCGTAGGCCTGCCCAACTCGCCCTCCTACCTCGATCCCACGGTGAACCCCGAAGGCGCCCTCGCCCGTCGCGACAAGGTTCTCGACAACATGCTGCGCCTGGGAACCATCACGCAGGAAGAGGCCGATGCCGCCAAGGCCGAGCAGCTCAAACTCAACGTTTCGGGCATCAGCGAGTCGGGCACCATCGCCTACCCCTACTTTGTCGACTACGTGCGCAGCCTGCTTCAGGAGCAGTTCTCCACCGACGTGCTTTTCAAGGGCGGTCTGACCATCAAGACCACCATCGACCCCACGATTCAGAAGGCAGCAGAGGATGCGGCCGTCCAGCAGCTCGTTGACGCCGGCGCCGACGAGCTCGACGTGGGCATGGTCGTCATTGAGCCTCAGACCGGTTATATCCGCGCCATGGTAGGCGGCCGCGACTACTACGCCAACGACAGCCACATCAACCATGCCACCTCGCGCCGCGCAGTGGGCTCGACCTTTAAGGGCCTCACGCTGGCCGCCGCCATCCACGACGGTATGAACCCCAACATCACGCTCAACTGCACCTCGCCTATGAAAATCGCCGATGGCTACACCGTGCAAAACTATGGCGGCACCAACTACGGCACCAAAACCCTTGCACAGGCAACGGCGGTCTCCTCGAACACGGGCTACGCCCAGGTGGCCCTCGCTATCGGCAACGACAAGATCATCTCCATGTGCAAGGACCTTGGCATCGATACCGAGGCCGCGGGCATGGATCCTTCCGTTCTCTCGCTTACCCTGGGTGCCATGGCACAAGGCATCACCCCGCTTGAGATGGCAGAAGCCTATGCGACCTTCGCCTCGGGCGGGCAGCATCGCAATGCCGTTGCCGTAACCGAGATCACCTCGCGCTCGGGCGCCACGCTCTACAAGCACGAGGACAAGTACGACCAGGTGCTCACCACCGGCGAAGCCCAGGCCGTAACCAACGTACTTAAGACCGTCATGCAAAGCGGCGGCACGGGCAGCTCCGGCGCCCTCTCCGTCAATCAGCCTGTTGCCGGCAAGACCGGTACCGCCGGTGACGCTGGCACCACCAGCGACATTTGGTTCTGCGGCTACACTCCGCAGTACTCCGTCGCCATCTGGGCAGGCCGCTCCAACTCCAACGCCGCCATCACGCGTTGGCACAACACACAGATCACCCTGCCCATCTTCCGCAAGTTCATGAATACGGTTCTTGCCGGCGTTGCTCGCGAGGAATTCCCCACGGGCGAAACGCCTTCCTATAAGGACAACTCCTCCTGGACCTTCGTTGGCGGCAGCGCCAAGAAAGACGACGAAGAGGATGAGGAGGAAGAGGAAGAGCAGAGCCCCGAGGAGACGGAAGGCGATACTCCCAGCGGCGACGGCACCGGCGGCGGCGAGGCACCCGAGCCGACGCCAACGCCCACTCCGGAGCCCACGCCCACTCCGGAGCCCACGCCGACGCCAACTCCGGATCCCACGCCAACGCCTACTCCGGACCCGGCTCCTACGCCAGACCCCGGTACAGGCGGAACCACTTCATAAGGCCAGCTTCTTTATCCCCCAGCTTTATCGCTGGGGGATTTTTTATCGCTCGATGCATTGATCTCGTGGGCGCGTTGCAACAGCACTTCGCACCCATTCAAACGTATGAGGGGCGCCGGCATCAACGCCCGCGCCCCTCGCAGAAACTCTGTCACATCCCGATACCGGATGGGAATCCCTTAACTTTTGGCACACCTCAACTTCTGAAGCAGAGCCTCCAGGCGCTGGGAGTCCTCCCCTGTTTGCGAGACCACGAAAATGGTGTCGTTTCCGGCAAGCGAACCCAAAACATCGGGCAGCTCGGCAGCATCGATTGCTGCGGCGATGCCATTTGCTGTGCCCGGCTGCGCCTTGACGATCAACATATTATCCGCGCGATGCACATCCACCACGAGCTCGGAAACCATGCGCTGCAGATGAAGGTCCTCTGCCAGCACGTATACGCCCTCGGGAAGCTTTCGCAGCCCCATCTCGGCAATATCGCGCGAAACCGTCGCCTGTGTGCAATCGAAACCCTCGGCCTTGAGTTCATCCACAAGCATGCGCTGCGTGCGGACATCACGATTACGCACGATGTCGCGAATCGCGTCCTGGCGCCCATTGCGTTTTTTTGCCATGCCTGTACGCGTCCTCTCCGTTTTTTTGAAAAGAGAAATGCACCACAGGGGTGCATCTTAACGGAATGATTATAGCTGCATACTTTTATCAAAATGTGCAAGAAAACGAATATATCCAGTCAGTAACGCCAGATTTACGTATGAGCGGACGCTAACGCACGATGGGTCCCAAAGGTATATGCGAAATGCGCGCCACCTCGCGTAGCCTCGAGCCCATGCAGCAGGCAGCGGCGTTCTTTTTTGCCATCGGCTTGTACATACAGCCAAATTCGCGAGCGGCATGGCTCATCCTCTGTACCGCACGCTGCGTAGCCTCGTCATCAAGCATATCTTGCACGCGCTGGGTTCGTTCCACAGACGATACGGAACTGTGGCCAATGCAGGCATTGTCAATACAGCTGATGACATCGAACAAGTAACGCCGATAAACGGGTTCCATCTCCTCGGCATCCAGATCGAAACCCCAGCTACGAAACAGATCCAAAAGCTCCGTATGCTCACGTTCGCACGAAGGATAACGGTCTGGATCGAACGACAGGGCCGCCGGCACCTGTCTCGTCACATGGTAACTGGGGCCGGCAAACACGCCCGCACGTTCCACGCGCTCAAGGCAGGCGATAACGACATCGAGGGGTTTTTCAGACATATGAGAAAGAACAAACGAGCGCATAACATCGGCATCGATGATCATCCCAAAGGGATCGTCCAGGACACCCAGCATCAGCAGCTCGCCCACCGCATGATGAAAATCGGCAGCGGTCTTCCACGTCATTGTGTTAAACGTCGTAACGCTCGAAGAGCGCTCGTGATTGCGCCCGGAATAGACATCGAACGACTGCGTGGGAATGGCCAACTGCAAATCGTTGGCGCGCATAAAAGGCATCACATCGTACAAGAGCCCGCCGCCCAGCCAGTCGCCGGGGCGCAGCATCATAACGTACGAGCCGCGCGCCGCACACAAGGCGGTATGGTTGCCAACCGCCAGGTTGTCGGTATCCAGGTGGATGTACTCAACACGGATATCGCGGTCATGAAAACGTTCGCAAATCGAAGGCGTCCGATCGCTCGAGGCGCAATCCGCTACAACCAGCTCGAAGTCCTCAAACGACTGGTTGAGCACGCTCTCGATCGCGCGCACAGCAGTATCGGCGTCGTTATGCAGCACCATCACGACGGAGACAAGCGGACGTTTTGATTCGCGATGAGCCAAGAGCAGACCCTCCGATACAGACCTCAATTGCATCTGATGGTAGCATCTCTACCCACGTTGCCGTCCTTGTCCCCCGTCGCGCCGCACATGTGCAAAATAACAACACCATTAAACGGTAGGACAGCACGCTGGAACGGTTTGGAGCCGCTGACTACCCAACGTGCCTACTCAGCTTGCGTCAATACGCCCTCGTCATATTCCACCGCCATGAAGCACAGACCTTGCGCAGGGGCTGTGGGGCCAGCCGCCTGTCGAGAACGGGCGGCAAGAACCTCATCGATCCATTCGGGCTCGCGCCGATGCATGCCCACCTCAACAAGGGTCCCCACAATCGTTCGGACCATCGAGTGCAAAAAGGCGTTTCCGCAAATGGTAAAGGTGATGCAGTCTTCTCCCAAGCTGCTTTCGTGACCAAACCCCGCAGAGATCACGCAGCGATGCGTCGGCTTGCCCTCGGCAGAAGACGCTTTGCAAAAGCTCTTGAAATCGCGCTCCCCCAACATACGTTGAGCAGCCGCATCCATCGCCTCCACATCCAGCGCCTGCCTGTGCCACCAGGTCACACTGCGCGTGAGCAACGGCGGTGCATCTCCTGTAGCAATGCGATACGTATACGTACGCGAACGCGCATCAAAACGTGCCGAGAAACCCGGCGCTGCATGCCACACCTCGTGCACGGCGATATCGCGCGGCAACAGCGCCACCAGCGCGCGCATCCAACGTGAGCGCGTGATCTCGAGCTCCGCCGCCGTGGCGGGAAAACTCACGTACTGGCTAATGGCATGAACGCCGGCATCGGTTCTGCCGGCACAGGTCAGATCGATTGGGCGACGCAAAAAGGTCTCCACCGCGCGACGGATCTCGCCCGCAACGGTCGTCTGACCCGGTTGCTCGGCAAATCCGCTGTAGCCCGAACCGTCGTAGCCCAGCTGCAAGACGATGGTCCCATCAAGCACCTCGGGGGCATCGAATTCCCGCGTTTCCCGACCCATCACGGCATTCCTTTCCAAACGTCGTCTACCAGCCCATGATGCCCGTAAGCACCATGGAACACGTCACAACAATACCAGCAATCAAAAGAGCCCAATCACTCCGGCAAAAACTGCGCGCGGGAATCTCTATAGAAGAACCGTTCGCATAACAGCGCGACGCCATGGATTCCGCCAGGCTGTCCGCCCGACGAAAGAGGCCCACAACCAGCGGCGTGAGAACCGACGCCCAAACGCGAACGCGCTCAAATAGGCCGCCTTCGTCAAAGCGAACCCCTCGCGAGCGCTGGGCCATCTGGATACGGCCATATTCCTCGGCAACAATGGGAATAAAGCGCAACGCCAAAGAAAGAACAAGGCCGATATCGGCAACCGACACCCCCACAGCACCCAGGGGACGCAAAAGGCGCACACATGCATCGGAAATCTCCGGCGGCGTGGTCGACGCCGAAACCGCACAGGCAAACCCGGCAAGAAGCACGATACGCAAAACGGCGCAGGCGCCTCGTACCGCGCCAGCGGTACTGATGCCAAGCGGACCCACGATCGTAATATCGCCGTGCCCGTCCAACACCAAGGCATTTGCTAGAAGAGTAAACAGCAAGATGACCGTCACCGGTCGTACGGCGCGCACAAGCGATCTCCACTCGACGCGCGCGGCACGCATCGCCAAGGCCAGCAGCGCGAACCAAACGACAATCGCCCATGCCGCCTGGCAGGCAAAAACTCCCGCGGTGAATACAAGAAGCAAGAGCAGCTTGACGCGGGCATCGATGCGAGAAAGGGGCGTATCGGCGGCAACAAAAGAGCCCAATGGATTAGTGCGCATTGCCCTCCCCCGCTTCGCTACTAGCTTGCAAGGCATCGGAAAGCGCCTGTGCCAGCACGACATTTTCGGGCGCTTTTATGCCCGCGCGTTCAAACAGCTCAAAGTGGCAACACACCTCTGCAGCATCGCCTTGCCATAGCATGCTGCCGCAAGAAAGCAACGCCACGCGGTCGGCAACGGCCAGCCACTCCTCCAAGTCGTGGCTCACCACAACAACCGGCGCCCCCGCATTGGCAAGCTCTCGCACCAAGCGATGCATGTCGTGTCGGCCTTGAACATCAAAACCGGCCGTCGGCTCATCAAAAAGATAGCCTTTCGCGCCAATAGATAGAACGGATGCGATGGCAACACGACGGCGCTGCCCGCCCGAAAGCGCATAAGGGTAGAAATCGAGCTGCTCATCGGAAAGACCAACAAGGCGTGCCGCATGACGCACCGCTTTGTCCACATCCGCCGCATCAAGATGCGCGCAACGTGGCGCAAGGGCAATTTCATCATACGCAGAATTGAGAAACAGCTGATTTTCGGGTCGCTGGAAAGACATGCCGCACACACCCGGAGTCAGGCGTGCACCGCAGATCCTCACGGCACCAGAATCAGGTTTAACCAAGCCCGCGAGAATCGTCGAAAGCGTCGATTTACCGCCGCCCGAAGCACCAGCAAGGAGGGTGACCGTACCGGCCGGTGCCTCGAGGCTAACATCATTTAGAACGGGATTGCCGGGCTCATAAGAATGAACGATGTGCTCTGCCACGATTCCGGGCTGCTCGGGAGCAGGCCCCCGCTCATAAGAATGAGCACGTGCACGGCATGCCTCTATCACAGACAAAACGTCAGTCTTACGAATCGCACGGGATTCCAGAGCCAAAATAAGCCACTCTTTAATGGTGTTAGGTGTAACACTCGCGCCCGGCTTAAATCCAAGGCGCATAGCGGCTCTCAGTGCCCTAACAAAGCCGCTGTCCCGAAGAGGATCGCCCGGAAGATCTCCTTCATGGCGCAAAAGCTCTAGCGGAGTGCCTTCCCAGCCAAGTTCGCCATCGTGCATCAGCACAACGCGATCACTCGAGAGCACCTCCTGCGGCTCGTGGGTGATTTGAACCACGCCAATACCCTGCTCCCGTGCCAGCTGGAAAACAAGCGTGCGAAACGAAGATCGAATGGCAGAATCAAGCATCGAAGTTGCTTCATCAAGAACCAAATAACGCGGATGCATGGCGAGCACGCCAGCAAGAGCCAAACGCTGCTGCTCCCCGCCCGAAAGTGCCGTCGTATCGCGTCTCTCAAAGCCCGCAAGACCGCACTGCTCAAGAGCCTCCATAACGCGCTGACGAACCTGGAGCTCGGGCAAGCCTAGGTTGCGCGGACCAAAAGCAACCTCATCAAAAACGAGTGTCGATACAATTTGATCAAGGGGGTTTTGCCTCACCAGCCCCACAAGACGACGGACTTCGAGACGAGAATGCTCATCCGCAGCGGGATCGAACCCGTCAACAACAACCATACCCTCATGGCTAAGACGCACAGCGCACATCAATGCAGCAAGGGTCGACTTGCCGCTTCCGTTGGAGCCAACCAAGGAGACAATCTGACCGGGAGCAACGCTCAACGAGATGTCGTGCAGAGCAAAACGAGACCCACCGGTATCACCCAGCGAAACAGCAGCGTGTCTTACCTCGAGCATATTCACCCCCAGCTATCGATCGCGGCATCCTTACGCCTTGCGGGCACATCGGCCCATCATACGAAAAAAGGGGCACGCATGCGCGCACCCCTTTTAAATTTGATCAAATGATCTTTGACGCTACTCAGCGTCGGCCTTTTCGACCTCAGCTGCGGGAGCCTCGACGGTCTCCTCGACCTCTGCCTCAACCTTCTTGGGGGCAGCAGCCTTCTTAGCAGCCTTCTTGGGAGCCTTCTTGGCAACGGGCTCGGAAACGATCTCGATGATGACCATCTCGGCATTGTCGCCCTTACGACGGCCAAGCTTCATGATGCGCGTGTAACCGCCGTTACGGTCGGCCCACATGCCCTGAGCAGCCTTGTCAAAGAGCTCAGCCACAAGCTGCTTATCGCCAAGCTTGGCGATAGCAAGACGACGAGAGTGCAGGTCGCCCTTCTTGGCCCACGTGATGATAGGCTCAGCGAAAGAGCGCAGGGCCTTGGCGCGGGTCTCGGTGGTCTTGATGCGATCGTTCTCGAAGAGAGCCTTAGCGAGGCTCTTCTTCATGGCCTTGGTGTGGCTGGCGTCGGTGCCGAGCTTAAGGCCTTTCTTGACGTTGTGACGCATTGTCTGGTTTCTCCTCTAAAAACAGGGCACTATGCCTTGAGGCTCAGGCCCATAGACTCAAGCTTGTCCTTGACTTCCTCGATCGACTTAACACCGAAGTTACGGATGTTAAGCAGGTCGTTCTCGGAGAACTCCACCAGCTGACGCACGGAGTGGATGCTCGCGCGCTTCAGGCAGTTGTAGGAGCGAACCGAGAGGTCAAGATCCTCGATCTGCTTGTCGAGCTCAGCATTGTCGCTGGTCTGCTCGGGAGCAAAGATCGAAATCTCTTCCTCCTCCTCGGGGGTCTCAGCCAAATTCATAAAGGCAGCCATGTGCTGGTTGATGATATTGGCAGCCTGCACGACGGCGTCACGAGGAGAAAGCGCACCGTTGGTCTCGACCTCGAGAACGAGGCGATCGTAGTCGGTGTGCTGACCCACGCGGCAAGCCTCAACGAGCTTGGCGCAACGGTGAACAGGCGAGTACAGCGAGTCGACATGAATAACACCAATGGGATCGCTGTCGCGCTTGTTCGACTCATAGGAGACATAGCCGCGGCCATAGCCGATACGCATGCTCATCGTGAGGTGGCCGCCCTCGTTGAGGGTAGCGATGTGCTGCTCGGGGTTAACGAGCTCGAACTCCGAAGGAATGAAGAAGTCTGCACCGGTAACCTCGCAAGGACCGTCGACCGAAATGGTCGCAGTAGCCTCATCGGTGGTACCGAGCGAACGGAACACCAGACCCTTGACGTTCAGGACGATATCGGTGACATCCTCAACCATGTTGGGGATAGTCATGAACTCATGCTGCGCACCATCAATCTGGATGGCCTCAACCGCAGCGCCCTCGAGCGAGGAAAGCAGGACGCGACGCAGGGAGTTACCAAGCGTATCGCCATAACCACGCTCGAGAGGCTCAACGGAGACGCGCGCAGACGTTTCGTTGATTTCCTCGACCTGAACCTGGGGCCTAATGAATTCTGACATGTATTACCTCCAGCCTCAGCAGCCCGAATGGACTACTTAGAGTAGAGCTCGACGATGAGCTGCTCGTGGATATCACCGCTGATCTGCTCACGCGTCGGCAGAGCGAGCACGTTACCAGACAGCTTCTCGATATCGACCTCGAGCCAGCCGGGGACCTCGAAACGCTCGGAGGAGATCAGAGCCTCCTTGATGGGAAGGAGATCACGGTACTTCTCGCCGACAGCGACAACGTCGCCGGGCTTGACGAGATAGGACGGGATGTCAACACGACGGCCGTTCACGGTGAAGTGACCGTGACGCACGGACTGACGTGCCTCCTTGCGAGTGCGGGCAAAGCCCAGACGGAAAACAACATTGTCGAGACGGGTCTCGAGAATGATCATCAGGTTCTCGCCGGTAACGCCCTTCATCTTACGAGCACGGACGAAGTAGCTGTGGAACTGCTTCTCGAGCACGCCGTAGATGAACTTAACCTTCTGCTTCTCGCGCAGCTGCATGCCGTACTCGGATTCCTTGCGACGGCGCTTGGGCTGGCGGATAGATTCCTTCTTGCTGCTGTAACCAAGCTCAGCGGGATCGATCCCGAGCTGACGGCAGCGCTTGAGAACCGGAGTCCTGTCGATTGCCATAGTTTATCGATCCTTTCAGTTACACGCGACGACGCTTCTTGGGGCGGCAGCCGTTGTGCGGGATGGGAGTCTTGTCCTGGATGCTCGAAACCTCGAGGCCAGCGGCCTGGAGGGAGCGAATTGCGGTCTCGCGGCCAGAACCAGGGCCCTTAACGAAGACGGCAACCTTGTGCATACCGTGCTCCATGGCGATCTTGGCGCAAGCCTCGGCAGCCATCTGAGCAGCGAACGGGGTGGACTTACGGGAGCCCTTGAAACCAACCGTTCCGGCAGACTTCCAGGCAATGACATTACCCTGGGCGTCGGTGATGGAAACGATCGTGTTGTTGAACGTGGAGCGGATATGCGCCTGTCCAACAGAGATGTTCTTACGATCAGAGCGCTTGATGCGGGCGCTGCGAACGTTCTTCTTAGCAGTAGCCATGATGCGTCAGTCTCCCTTATTTCTTCTTCTTGGCACCGATCTGACGCTTCGGACCCTTGCGGGTACGAGCGTTAGTGTGGGTGCGCTGTCCACGGACAGGGAGGCCCTTGCGGTGACGGAGGCCGCGGTTGCAGCCAATATCCATCAGACGCTTGACGTTCATGTTGCGCTCACGGCGCAAATCGCCCTCAACCATGAGCTGGGCGTTGTCGATGTACTTACGGATTGCATCGACTTCGTCTTCCGTAAGATCCTTCACACGGGTGTCAACATTGATGTTGCACTCATTGCAGATCTTGGTGGCGGTAGTGCGGCCGATGCCGTAGATGTAGGTCAGACCGATCTCAACACGCTTCTCGCGCGGAAGGTCGACACCATTAATACGGGCCAACGTTGGTCTCCTCTCTTAGCCCTGACGCTGCTTGTGGCGAGGATTCTCGCAGATAACGAGAATCTTGCCGTGGCGTCGGATGATCTTGCACTTATCGCACATCTTCTTGACCGAAGGACGTACCTTCATCGTTCTTCCTCTCGGTAGTGCTCAAACTACAACGTACTATATCTACTCGCCCAGCCGCAGGCGTTAAAAACGATAGGCTGGATACACATGCAAACGCGATCGCGGGTTGAGCACTCCTGCGATCGACGACATGCACTTTGTGCTTATCGCTACTTATAGCGATAGGTGATACGCCCGCGCGTCAGGTCATACGGGGAAATCTCCACGACAACCTTGTCGCCGGGAAGAATACGGATGTAATTCATGCGGATCTTGCCCGAAATAGAGCACAGAACCGTTGCACCGTTCTCGAGCTCGACGCGAAACATGGCGTTGGGGAGCGGCTCAGTTACCGTACCCTCGAGTTCGATAGCATCTTCCTTCTTCACAAGCAATCATCTTTCTCTATAAAACGACAGCAATTGAGAATTCTATAACACAATGGGCGAAGCAGTAAAAGATTCGTAATCGCTCCACAACAAATGCGTTATTGACATTACATGCAGCCACCTTGGAGACTGCACCACGCGCCGTGCTCGTCGGCAGTGAGAACCACAGGACCATCTTCTGTGATGGCAATGGTGTTCTCGAAGTGGGCGGCACATAGGTGATCGCGAGTAGAGACCACCCAACCGTCCGCTCCCGTGGAAACGTGATTGGAGCCCAAGGTGATCATGGGCTCGATGGCAATGACCATACCCGCACGAAGGCGCACGCCCCTCCCCTTCTTACCAAAGTTGGGAACGTTAGGCTCCTCATGCATGTCACGGCCAACACCATGACCGACATAATCGCGCAGGACGCCAAATCCATGAGACTCGGCAAGCGATTGAATCGCATAGCCGATATCCCCAATGGAGTTACCAGGCACTGCCTGCTTGATGCCTGCGATCAAGCAGTCGCGTGTAACCTGGCACAAGGTCTGTGCCTCGGCAGAGGGAGTTCCACAATAGAACGTCCAAGCGTTATCCCCTACCCAACCGTCGACGACAGCACCGGTGTCAACTGACAAGATGTCGCCATCGCGCAAGATGACATCGGGATTGGGAATTCCGTGAACCACCTGATCATTAACAGAGGCACAGATGGTTCCGGGAAACCCACCGTATCCCTTGAAGGCAGGTTTGCCCCCATGCATACGGATAATCTGTTCTGCCAGCTGATCGAGCTCGAAGGTGGAAACGCCAGGGCGCACCATGGCTCCAACATGGCGGAGCGCCATCTTAGATAGCGCTCCAGCCTTTTTCATCTCTTCGATTTGTGCTGCGGTCTTGATCTTGATCATAGACCGAGGACGTCCTTGACCTCGTTATAAACGACATCGGCATCGCGATCACCGTCAACGACCTTCAAGATGTTCTGTCCACGATAGTACTCGACCAGCGGGCTGGTGTTCTTCTCGTAGACATCGAGACGGTTCTTGATGGTCTCGGGCTTATCGTCATCGCGCTGATACATATCGCCACCGCAGGTGGGGCACACGGTATCGGAAGCGGTACCGGTGTAGCCGCAGTCACGGCAAGTGCGGCGCGAAGACAGACGACCGATGATAACATCGCCAGGAACGTCCACAAGCAGGGCACAGTCAAGAGAGCGGCCCATAGCAGCGAGCTCGGAATCGAGCGTCACGGCTTGAGCGGTGTTGCGCGGGAAGCCATCGAGGATGAAGCCCTTCTGGGCATCGTCGGCAGCAAGGCGCTCCTTAACCAGATCGATCACCAACTGGTCGGGCACAAGCTCGCCAGCATCCATGTACTTCTTGGCCTGAACCCCCAGCTCGGTACCACCCTTGACGGCAGCACGAAGCAAGTCGCCCGTGGAGATGTGAGCCACGCCAAACTCGGCAACAAGACGCTGAGCCTGCGTGCCCTTACCGGCACCGGGTGCTCCCAAAAGTACGAGATTCATGAGATGCTCCTTCTCGAATTATTTAAAGAACCCGTCGTAATCGTACATCTTCATCTGGCTCTCCACCTTGGCGATGGTATCGAGAACGACGCCCACCATAATAAGGATGGAAGTACCGCCAAAAGCACGGATCAGAGTGTTGCCGGTGAAGCTGAACACAATCGAAGGCACAATGGCGATGATTGCCAAAAAGATGGCAGAAGGCAGGGTGATCTTGGACAGCGCGTTCTTGATGTAGGCAGCAGTAGCGCGACCCGGGCGCACGCCAGGGATAAAGCCACCCTGCTTCTGCAGGTTGTCGGCAGTATCCTCGGGATTGAACACCATAGAGGTGTAGAAGTACGCAAAGAACACGATGAGCACGACGTTAAGCACCCAATTGAGCCAACCAGAAGACAGCGCGCCAGCGACGACCTGAATCCAAGCCACACCGGGGAAGAACACAGCGATCTGCGCCGGGAAGTACAGAAGTGCACTCGCAAAGATGATGGGAATAACGCCCGCGGTATTGACCTTAATAGGAAGATACGTGGACTGGCCGCCCATCATACGACGACCGACAACGCGCTTGGCATACTGCACCGGAATACGACGCTGACCACGCTCGATGTAGACGATCAGCGGAATGACGATCAAGATGACGACGCAAACGATAACGGTCATCAGGATGCCGCTGCTTCCGTTCTCAACACTAGAGTAAATCGACTGGGGCAGGCCCGCCATGATGTTGGCGAAGATGATAAGGCTCATGCCGTTGCCGATACCACGCTGAGTGATGAGCTCGCCCATCCACATGATGAGCATAGCGCCGGCGACAAGGGTGCCCACGATCACGATATCGAAAATGATCTCGGGAGCGTCGGCGCCGTTGAAGCTGATACCGAAGCTCTTGAACAGGAACAGATAACCGATCGAGTTCAGAATCGCGAGAGCAAGCGTCAGATAACGCGAATACTGGGTGATCTTAGTCTGACCGACCTCGCCCTCACGAGCAAGCTCGTGCAAAGACGGCACCACGGCCTGAAGCATCTGAAGGATGATCGAGCTCGTGATGTAGGGCATGATGCCCAAAGAGAACACCGACACGTACGCCAAAGCGCCACCGGAGAACAAGTTCAGCAGGGCCATAGCACCCGAAGCCACCGAGGTACCGGTATTCGAGAAAAGGCCCGTTATCCCCTGGAAGGGGATACCGGGCACGGGAATGTGCGCACCGAGACGGTACAACACAAGCATGGCGATGGTGAAAATGATCTTGCCGCGCAGCTCTTTGATAGAGAATGCGTTTTTAAGACCAGTTAGCACGGCAGCTCGACCGACCCTCCGGCGGCCTCGATCTTAGCCTTGGCAGAAGCCGAAGCCTTGTCGACCTTGACCGTGAGTTTCTTGCTGATCTCGCCGTTGCCGAGCACCTTGACGGGCTCGAACTCGCTCTTGATGAGGCCAGCGGCCTTCAGAGCTGCACCGTCGACCACAGCGCCGTCCTCGAAACGGGCATCGAGAGCGGAGATGTTGATCGGGCTGTACTCGATACGACGGGGGTTGCGGAAGCCGGGGAGCTTAGGCAGACGCATCGCGAGCGGGGTCTGGCCACCCTCGAAACCAGCGCCCTTGGTGCCACCGGAACGAGAACCCTGGCCGTTCTGACCGCGACCGGCAGTGGTGCCGTGACCGGAAGAATTACCGCGACCGACACGCTTACGCTTGTGCGTAGAGCCCGGTGCGGGAGTAAGATCGTGAAGCTGCATTGCTACTCCTCTACAATCTCGACAAGGTGCTTGACCTTGAAGAGCATACCGCGAACGCTCTCGTTATCAGTGATCTCGCGCTCTTCACGGATCCTGTGAAGACCGAGGGCGCGAACGGTCTTAACCTGATCGTCCTTGCAGCCGTTGGTGCTGCGAATCTGACGAATCTTGATGGTGTTAGCCATTCCTACTTCACCTTCCCGGTAAACATCTCGGAAACGGTGATACCACGACGAGCGGCGACATCCTCGGGAGCGGAGAGCTCCTTGAGGCCCTCGCAAGCGGCCTTGATGATGTTCAGACCGTTGTCGGTACCGAGAGACTTGGACAGGACGTTCTTGATGCCGGCAAGCTCGAAGAGGGGACGCACGGCGCCACCGGCGATAACGCCGGTACCCTCGACAGCGGGCTTGATGACGATGCGGCCAGCACCGAAGTGACCCTCGACCTCGTGAGGAATGGTACCATCCTCGGTCACGGGCACGTGGAACATGTTCTTCTTGGCGTCCAGGGAAGCCTTGGAGATAGCCAGGGGCACCTCAGCGGACTTACCCATGCCAAGACCAACATTGCCCTTGCCATCGCCCACGACAACGAGAGCGACGAGGGACATGCGGCGACCGCCCTTGACGGTCTTGGAAACACGGTTGATGAAAACGACGCGCTCCTCGAACTCGGAGGCCTCGCGCTGCTTTTGATTACGAGCCATGTGCTACAAACCTCCTAGAACTTGAGACCAGCGGCGCGAGCGCCGTCGGCGAGGGCCTTGACGCGGCCGTGATAGATGCGGCCACCGCGGTCGAAAGCGACGGTAGTGATACCGGCCTCGAGAGCGCGCTTGGCGACGAGCTCGCCAACCTTCTCGGCAGCCGTCTTGTTCGAGGTGGTCATGCCCTCGAACTCAGCCTCGAGCGTCGAAGCGGAAACCAGGGTACGGGAACCCTCGGTATCGTCGATGATCTGGGCGTAGATATTGGCGTTGGTGCGGGTAACGCGCAGACGCGGACGCTCGGCAGTGCCCGAGACCTTACCGCGAACACGACGCTGACGACGCTTGAGACCCGCCAACTTCGCCTTATGCTTATTCATGCTGAATACTCCTTAGAAGTCAGTGCCGACACCTAACGGGGTATCGGACTTGCGCATTAGGTGGGACCTACTACTTAGCGGCCTTGCCGAGCTTACGACGGATGTGCTCGCCAACGTAGTGGATACCCTTGCCCTTATAAGGCTCGGGGGCGCGCTTGCTGCGGATCTCCGCGGCAACCTGGCCGACCTGCTGCTTGTTGATGCCCTTAACGTTGATGTGCGTGTTATCGGGCACCTCGAAGGTGATGCCTTCGGGAGCTGCATAGTTGACGGGGTGAGAATAACCGAGGGACAGCTCGAGGTCCTTGCCCTTGAGCTGGACACGGTAGCCGACGCCAGCGAGCTCGAGGCCCTTGGTGTAGCCCTCGGAAACGCCCACGACCATGTTGTGAATGAGGGCGCGGGTGAGGCCGTGCATAGCGCGGGTCTCACGCTCGTCATCGGGGCGGGAGACATGCAGGGTGTCGCCCTCGACCTCGATGGTCAGCTTCTCATAGAAATCATTCTCAAGGGTGCCCTTGGGACCCTTGACGGACACGTGAGTGCCGTTGACTGCCACTTCGACTCCAGCGGGAATCTGGACAGGCTTATTACCGATACGAGACACGGTGATCTCCTTTTCCTTCTACTCGCCGAATCAATTACCAGACGAAAGCGATGATCTCGCCGCCGACGCCGTTAGCACGGCAGTCGCGGTCGGTCATAACGCCCTTGCTGGTAGAAACGATCGCGGTACCAAGACCACCGCGGACGCGGGGGAGGTCCTTCACGCCGGCGTACTTGCGCAGACCGGGCTTGGAGATACGGCGGATACCGTTGATGACCTTAGCCTTCTTGGGACCGTACTTGAGGGTGATGTGCAGGGTCTTCTGGGGCATGGTGTCCTCCACCGTGTAGCCCTCGATGAAGCCCTCCTCGTAGATGACACGAGCGATCTCCACGAGCTTCTTGCTGCTCGGCATGGAGACCGTGGCCTTGTTCGCAGAGTTCGCGTTACGAATACGCGTAAGCATGTCTGCGATCGGGTCTGTGACGTTCATGCAGATTCTCCTTCGTTCTTGATGAACACGTGCAGTGGTTCTCCCTCGCCCATAGCGATTGAGCCTACCTCGCACGTTCTTCCTTGCATTGCGGCTGCACACCGCATGCACTGGTAGTGACTTACCAGCTGGCCTTCTTGATGCCGGGAAGCTCGCCCTTCAGTGCAAGCTCACGGAAGCAGACACGGCACAGGCCGAACTTGCGGTAAACCGAATGCGGACGGCCGCAACGCTGGCAACGGCTGTACTTGCGCGTCGAGAACTTCGGCTCACGGCTGCACTTGACGATCATCGATGTCTTAGCCACTTATTTCCTCCTCACATTGAGTATTGTTCGCTCCGCGGCGGGCACGCGCGTCTTGCACGTGCCCGCCGGTATCGGAGCAGATGAACCTATTTCTTGAACGGGAACCCGAAGGCGTCGAGAAGGGCCTTGGCCTCTTCGTCGGTCTTCGCGGTCGTCACGATGGTGATATCCATACCACGCTGATGATCGACGGAATCGAAGTCGATCTCGGGGAAGATGAGCTGCTCGGTAACGCCCATGGAGAAGTTGCCACGGCCGTCGAAGCTCTTAGCGGAAATGCCGCGGAAGTCGCGGATACGGGGAATCGCCACAGAGGTCAGACGATCGAAGAACTCCCACATGCGGTCGCCGCGCAGGGTGACCTTGGCGCCGATGGGCATACCGGCACGCAGGTGGAAGGTAGCGATGGACTTACGAGCACGGGTCACCATCGGCTGCTGGCCGGTGATGGCGCGCAGGTCGCGGACAGCGCCCTCGATTGCCTTGGAATCGGTAGCGGCCTCGCCGACACCCATGTTCACGACGATCTTCTCGAACTTCGGGATCATCATGACATTCTCGTACTGGAACTTGTCGTGCAGAGCCTGCTTGACTTCGTTCTGGTACTTGGTCTTGAGACGCGGGACGTACTTCTCTTCAGCCATTGTTCACTCCTTCATGGGGTTTTAAGCATGGGGCTTGGCCACGTAACTCACCAACCGTGAGCTGCGGGTTGTCCTCATGCCTCCTGTCGTACGACATGCCCTTATGGCTAAAAGCAGGCATGACGAAACCTCGACAGGAGCCGACAAAACAGTCGTTACTATACGCGCGTTTTACCGCCTGTGCCACAAAAAGCTTTATAAGCAGGTGAAATCCACATATCCGCAACGTGCCGCATCGGGCGCGGGCGATTGGTAGCGAGCAGCAGGCGGCGGCTTTCCTTTCGATTACCACAACTCTGTCCGAAGCCCGATTTCCCGTCAATGCACAAACGGCTCTCTAAAACGACTGCCTAAAGCGGTTGCCTAAAAAACCTCTCCAATAACGCAATAACGGCTGTCTGAAAACCTCTCCAATAACTGCTGCCTGAAACGGCTACTAAAACGGTTTTCTCTTTTATTTGCGCTCCGTCCCCGCCGCTGGATGACTGGCGGAAATTCTAACGTTTCCGAAATGACTGGCGGATATCGCGCTTTTTCCGATGCCGGGCGGAAATGACTGGCGGAAATACCAACGTTCCCGAAATGGCTGGCGGAGAATCACTCGCTATCCGGCTAAATTCGTCACTAAAACGTACACAGACCCGCCAATCATCGAAAAACGAATGAAAAACCGCCAGCCGTTCGGGGGTAGAGGGCCAGAAAAACGCATCCGGATCCGCCGCTCGTTCTCAAACGGAAGAAAATCCGCCAACCATCTGCTGCAAGAACCGCAAAACACACTCAAAGCCGCCGGTCGCCTCCCCTTCTCCTGTCTCGGCACCCGTCAGGAGCCCCTGTATCAAATGGATGACGACCGGACCAGACATCCCTAAGGCGGCCAACGGAAGCGTTACTTTGAAAGATGAGCCACACCTAAGACCCGCACGCGATCCAGCACAACCCGGGAGACAAGCCGCCGCTCCGAAAGATAAGCCCTGTTAGCAACCGTAAAGCGCTCTTTCATGCCAGGCAAAAGGACAGCTTCAAACAACGCGTCATCGGCTCTCAAAGGGGAATGACGCCCCAGCGTTTACACAAATGCTCGCCGCGCATTCACTCTCGGACATGCGTCTTTATGTAAAAGAGCTGTATTTATCCATGCTGCAAACCGAACACCCAGCAAACAACCGTGAGCAAATCGCACAAAACAGGTCATTGACCAGCGCTGTTAGTTTTTGGGGAGATATTGCAGAAAAGCCGTCCAGCTATTTGGAAGACAACGGGGAAAGTCGCTGAATACGACCGCATATGCTCCTTAAAAAACTCTAGACTCGAGGGGCGATCATGAACAGCAGAAAAGCAGAGCTGCGGCTCGCGGCGCAATTCGAAGACGCCATCGCGCGCGGGGCATGTCTGGCTCCCGCCATGCAGCGCGACTATCAGCTGCTCAAAAGACGAATGAACCAGAAAAAGGTCGTAGAGCCACGGCCCGGAGTATTCGCGCCTGTCGACTGCTGGAACAAGCTCGGTGATCGGCAACGCTATCTCCACGTCCTGCGAAGTATGGCCGCAAAACATCCGGATTGGGTGTTTTGCTCGTTTAGCGCCGCTGCCATCCAAGGACTTGCGGTGTCGAAAAAGCAGCTTCGCGCAATCCACATCGCCTCTCCAGCCAATCATTGTGGAGAGGCGCCAACTGGCGTGGTCCGCTATCGTCCGTCTCAGCTCTCGGTCGTCACCATCAATGGACTTAAAACTACCCCAGAGGTAGAAACGGTCTTTTGTTGCGCCGCACGCGGAGGTTTCTCGGAAGGACTGATTGTTGCCGACTCTTTTCTGCGAAACAACAGCATGGATAGCAGGCAGTTGTACACCCAGTTTCTATGCATCGGAAAAAACAGACCCGGCAAAGCATGTGCGCTCAGAGTTGCTCGCTACGCCGACGGAAGATCAGAGAACGGTGGGGAATCGAAAGCGCGCGCCGTAATGATCGAAGGCGGATGGAAAACGCCCGATCTACAGGTTGAAATCGACGATCCCGAGCATTCAGGGAACCCCTATCGTGTCGATTTCCTCTGGCCTCACCTCCCAAAACCCGTTATCGGTGAGCTCGATGGGCTCGAAAAATACCGCGCAGCCAAGACAGAAGATGACGAACAGCATGCGCTCAACGTCATGATGCGCGAGCGGCAACGCGAATCGCGTCTTTCATTAGCAGGCTTCACGGTCATGAGGTTCACCATGGAAGACGTGAACGTACCGGAACGTCTCTATAGAAAAATGGAACTTGCGGGCATTCCAAGAATCCCATTGAGCGATTCTCTCCGTCTCGGTGCCCCCGGTGACAGTCTCTGAACGCGGAAAATGAAACCAGGCGGAAAAATCCAAGCCAAAAGATAGGGCACAGATAGGACACGAGCATGGAACGGAATCCGAGTTAGATGGCGGGAACACGGGATGAGCGTCTTGGATCCAACATAAGCAATAGAGTCGATACAAGAAAAACCCAACCGGGCTGCGAACCTTCCATCGTTTTAAACAGCGATTCTCAGGTCGCCTCTTCTCAGTCAGCGAGCCGAAAAAATTGACAGGAAACGCGGGCCCCGGAGCTCGGCCCTCTTGCTTAAACTGCTCAATTTTTCGTGCTCACAGTGCTCATTTCCCGATGATCACTCGGACCACTTTTTAGTGAACATCAACAGACGTGAGTCCGCCCGCCGCGCTGCGGCAGCTCGTGCAGGCGATGGGCTCCTCCTGGAGGCGTGAGTCCGCTTCCCCCGATGAATGGCGGTTTTACATACAATCGCAAATGAATGGCGATTTCTCGAACAAAAAATGGCGGAAAACAGTCGCTTAATGCACCGTTTTCCGCCAGCCATTTAGAAAAGACGCGGACTTCCGCCAGCGATTTTGCCAGCCAGTCCAGAACAAACGAAAAACCGCCAGTCGTCCGCTGCGGCAACCCAAAACGTATGTAGAACCGCCAGGCATTCCACCGCGGCGACTCAAAACGTTTGTAGAACCGCCGGGCATCTTCCCCTTGTCCAACTCGGCATCCATCCAGGACATTACCGACGAATGAGTGGCGGAAATTCATACGTTTTCGAAATGAGTGGCGGAAACTCGCACACTATTCAGCAGGTTCCCTCCCGCAAACGTATGCAGATCCGCCATTCGTTCTCGAACGAAAGAAAAACCGCCGGTCATTCGGAACGGCAAGACGGAGGAACGCATGCAGATCCGCCAATCATTCGGAGCGAACGGCAAGATGAATGCATGCAGATCCGCCATTCGTTCTCGAACGAAAGAAAAACCGCCGGTCGTCGAGAAGCGCGCAGACTCCCGGCGGCCAACCCCCGATAGGCCTCGAGAAACACACGGCGCGGCACCGGCCATTGCAAAGCGCACGAACACCTGCCAGCCGCTCGACGTCGGGCAGAATGCCGGATACATCGCCGCAGCGAGGCATCGCAGCAAATGGCGGGTCGCAGCCTAAATCCGCCCGGTGCCAGCGCTACTCGGACGCCTTCTCCTCCCGAGGAAGTACAAGATTCAAAATGACCGCCACAACGGTCGCCACAGCAATGGAGGAAGTGCCAAACACAGTATTGACCCATGCGGGGAAACCGGCACCGGCGAGCGCGCCAACAGACTGCTCGATACCGACGCCAAAAGCAACCGCCAGACCCATGAGCGTGCAATCGCGGCCGGAAAGCCCCTCGCGCGCGAACATGACCACACCGTTCATGCCAATGGTTGCGAACACGCCGATGGTGGCGCCGCCGATAACGGGCTGCGGAATAGACGTAAGCAGCGCAGCAAACTTAGGAAGCAAGCCACCGGCAAGCAAGACGAGGGCAGCAATGGTGAATACCACGCGATTCACAACTTTGTTCTCGGCAATGATGCCCACGTTCTGGCCGTACGTGACCGTGGGAATGGTGCCAAACAGCGCAGCCACGGCGCCCACGGCGCCGGTTGCAACCATACCGCCGGAAAGCTCGGCATCCGTTGCCTCGCGGTCCAGGCCCGCAGAGGACACGGCCGAAAGCTCGCCCATGACTTGCACGACATTGACGATAGAGACCACGCCGATCATGGCACAAGCAGCGGGGTCGAAAACAATCTTGTACGGCAAGATAGTGGGCAGCGCAAACCAGGCCGCCGTGCCCACACCGGAAAGATCGACCATGCCCATAAGGGCAGCGATGACAAATCCCGAAAGGATGCCCAAAAGAATGCCACCGAGTTTGAGCGTGCCACGCGCGTAGTTGCCCACGGCAAAGGTAACGACAAAGGTCGCGATGGCGACGATCCAATTGGAAAGGTCACCAAAGCCAGCGCTCCCCTGTCCGCCAGCCATGGACTTAACGGCAACGGGGCACAGCGACAAACCGATAACAAAGATGACGGTTCCCATCACGACGGGCGGGAACAAGAAGCGCAGGCGGCGAAACGCCAGGCCGAACACGACAACAAGCAGACCGCCAACAAGCTGCGCTCCAAGTACGGCCTCAAAGCCCATCTCGACACCGATGGCCTGAAACGCCGGAACAAACGTAAAGCTCGCGCCCATGACGATGGGCAGGCCCGATCCAATGCGGCCAAACAGCGGAAACTGCTGCAAAAGCGTATCCACCGCAGAGAGCACGAGAGCCGCCTGGATGATACGGGCCTCCTCGGCAGCAGAAAAGCCGCAGACCGATGCCACGATGATGGCAGGCGTGACGATTGCCGCAAAGGCGGCGAGAACGTGCTGGAGAGCCAGAGGAATGGCCGTGACGGGCGACACATGGCCGCGAGGCGTGAACAGCGCGTCTTCTTCTGGAGTGGAAACATCTGCCATGGAGCGAGACCTTTCACGAGGGGGCAGTGCAATGGGTTGGATTATATACTGAGCTGCCCCTTGGTTGCCCCGGCTGCACACATCGCCAGGCGCTTCAGGGTTTCTCGAAAAATCGAGCGGCGCCTGCAGTCGCTACGGCCCGAACGCCCGCCATGCGAATCGCACCGTTTTGAGCGGCCAGGCGCCGGCCTCGAGTTCGCATCCGCTCGCCGCAGCGCTCGGTATTATGCGGTAAACGGCCACTTCCCCGCCGCTATAGCCATCATGGCTTGCGAAACAGCAAACTCGTCTACCGATCCGATATGCCAGCGCGCGGCAGCAGCGGCGCGGGGCGTAGCATTTGCCACGGCCACCGAGTTGGGAACGTGCTCGAGCATCTCCAGGTCGTTGTCGGCATCACCGAATACGACAACCTCATCAAGCGAGACATCTAATTCACGGCAGATAATGTCGATGCCCGTCGCCTTGCTGTACCCCACCGGCACCACATTCCATAAACCCTGCCATGGGAGTATTAAGACCGAGGCGCGGCATCACTGCTTCAAGGCGCTCCATAAGCGCCTGCGTACCCCGAACGCCCGCATCGACAAAGACGTTTGCCTTAACCACAGGAAAATCGGGTACAGCGTCCACGGACATGATATGAGCTGCATATGAGGGAAAAATGGGAGCGAGGACATCGCGCTCGCCCTCTACCAAAAAGACCTCCGCCCCCTTGAAGCAAATCATACCGGCGCGTGGCACCTCGCGCACGGCAGCAGCAAGTTGCACCAAGCCCTCGCGATCAAGATACTCCTCGTGCACGAGCTTTCCCGCGGTATACACTTGCATGCCGTTCGTGGCAAGAGCTGTTGCCACACATGCCTCGTCTCCAGCAAAGGCGGGCAGAATCGCCGGAAGGGCCCGGCCGCTTGCAGGGCCTACAGCAAGACCGGCATCGAGCAGGGCATGAAAGGCCTCTACGACACAACGATCAACCTCCGCATTCCCCCGCGGAAGAAGCGTTCCATCGATATCGCTCAGCACAAGTTTGATGGCCATACATTCCCTCTCGACGCGAATTGCACAAATGCCATGCGCAACTCTAGCGTGCATCGGAGCCCAAAACAACGCACGGCATGCTGCAAGTCTTAAAGCCAGACAAAATCGCCTCAGGACCACGTCCCACTTTGTACACCGGCGAGCACTGCCGAGCTCCTATGCTCAAACGCGCAGGCAACACAGACCCAAAAGGAAACGTCATGAAGCCCTATATCATCGGCATCGCCAGCGGCTCGGGTTCGGGCAAATCAACCTTCATCAACAAAATTGAAGGACGCTTTGGCAATAAGATAGCGATCCTTCGCTACGACAACTACTATCGCGAGCAGGTCGGCGTTGCCTTTAAGCAGCGCGCGGCAATGAACTACGATCATCCCAATTCGCTTGAGACCGATTTGCTCGTCAAACATCTCGAGGAACTCAAGCGCGGGCACGCAATCCAAAGTCCTGTGTACGATTTCTCCCAGCACAATCGCCTTGATAAGACCGTCGAGGTTCAGCTGCGGCCGGTGATTCTCGTGGAGGGCATCCCTTTCTTGCCGACAAGCGCCTGCGGGACCTCTGTGATGTGACGATCTTTATCGAGGTAGACGCCGACGAGCGCATCCTGCGTCGAATCCGACGCGACGTGGCGGAACGGGGGCGCTGCCTTGAGGGCATCATCGATCAATACCTAACATTGGTAAAGCCCATGCACAATCGCTATATCGAACCTACCAAGGCACCGGCCGACATCCTCACCAATGGAGAGCCAAGCGACGCCGTCTTCGACCTCATTTCCATGAAAATCGATGGGATGCTCAGCCACGCGGCAGAAAATTAAACGAATTGGCAAAAAGTACTTGCACGTTCAAATACATTCCCGTATAGTTCTTTTTTGTTGCTTGGGGGCGTAGCTCAGCTGGGAGAGCGCTTGACTGGCAGTCAAGAGGTCAGGGGTTCGATTCCCCTCGTCTCCACCACTCGTAACGTCTAAGGTCTCAACTTCGGTTGGGACCTTTTTTGTTACCCGTCCATGGGATCGAACCCTCTCGCCATCCCTATATTCCAAATGAAGCAGAAATCCCATTTAGCGCGGTCGATATGCAATCTAAATGGGGTTTTCTGCTTCATTTGGAAAGGGGTACCCCGGTGGCGCACGAGGTGCGGCCGCGCGCCGGAGCGGAGAGGGTCGACGGAGCGCGGCCACGCACCGAGACGGGAACGGGCGCCGCAGCCGCACGCGGCGCGGGGCCGCCTGTCCAAAGCTCAATAAACTCGTTTCAAAATCGTGCGAACGCTTAAGACACATGCGCGCCATTCGAGCGTACGCATGCCCATTTACCTCTGCTGCTCTGCTAAGGTTATAGTTCCAGCCCCATTCGAAGCCACATTATTGACCATACGGGGAGATAGCCATGAGCCAGCACGCAAGGACGTCGACGCCAAAGCACGCCGCTCCCAAAAAACCGGCTAGGAAACCGGCGGGGAAGCAAGGCAGAACGCCTGCCACGCCAGCCACGTCAACTCCGCTTTTCAGCTCGCGCGATTTGCTCCCGCTTCTCTACTTAAGCGGAGCCTTCCTCTTTCTCGAGCTTCTCCTGCGCATTGCAAATACCAGCATCCCCTTCTTTGACCCGGCGCTGCTGCGCATCATCGCCTCCAGCCTCGCCGCGGGTTCTTTGCTCTGGCTCGTCTCGACCATCATTCCGCATAAAACCGTCGCGCGCGGCGTTGTCGCTGCGGCGCTTCTCATCCTTGGTGTTATCGTCATTGCCGAATGCTGCGTGCAGAAGTTCTTTGGCATCTACTATCAAATCGCCTACATGCTTGGTATGGGCGGACAGGTTGCCGGTGACTTCATGGGTGAAGCGGTGGGCGCCATCCTTAAGAATCTTTGGTTCTTCCCACTTGCGCTGGCTCCCGGAATATTGACAGTTGTCTTCCGTCACCGCGTTGTGCCCGATAGCCAAAGCGCGCAAACAGGCTCGCACGTTGTCCTTATCTTCATCTCGCTCATTGTCTTCGCGCTTGCGCAGTCTGCCAACGTCGTCGCATGTCACCTTGGCAATGACAACCAGTACTACACCACCGAGTACACGGCCAATAGCGCCATCCCGCGTTTTGGCCTCGTAAACTCGCTGCGCCTTGAGGCTAAATACTCGATCTTCGGAATGCCGACGCCTTCGTTCGACGCCCCCGCAGCCTCCGCCTCCGGCGCGACGAAGCAGACTAGTTACAAACCCAACGCGCTCGATATCGATTTTGACGCGCTCGTCGCCAACGATACCGACGATACCCTGCGCACCATGGATCAGTATTTTGCTTCACAGGTGCCCACGCAGCAAAATCAGTACACCGGATATTTCAAAGACAAAAACCTTGTCTTCATCACCGCCGAGGGCTTCTCTTACGCCACCATCGACAAAGAGCGCACGCCCGCACTCTACAAGCTCTCGCATAACGGATTTGTCTTTAACAACTACTACCAGCCCAACTGGACCCAGTCGACCACCGGTGGCGAATTCGCGGCCATGTGTGGCATCATTCCCACCTGGGTCAACGGCAACACCGCTTTTGCCGAAAGCGGCGACAACGCCATGCCCTTTGGCCTTGGCTGGCAGTTCCAAACGCGCGGCTACACCACCATGGCCTACCACAACAACACCTACACCTATTACGGCCGAAACATCACCCATCCCAACCTGGGCTATGACTTTATCGGTATTGGCAACGGCCTGGAGCTCCCCACCAATGCTTGGCCCCGCTCCGACCTCGAAATGATGCAGGCAACCATCGATCAGCAGATTGACGCATACAAGAACAACGGCACGCCGTTCCACACCTACTACATGTCCGTCTCGGGCCACTGCAACTACAGCTGGAGCGTAAACGACATGTCGCGCAAGAACAAGGATGTCATGAACGGCGAAAAGGGCTCCGAAACCGTCCTGGCCTACAAGGCTTCCCAGCAGGAGCTCGAATACGCGTTGGAATACCTGCTGGGCCAGCTGGACGAAGCGGGCATCGCCGAAGACACCGTGATCGTGCTCACCGCCGACCACTACCCGTATGCTATGACCGAAAATAGCGATGTGGACTACTATGCCGAGATGACCGGTATCAACGATAACGAGTCCCTGACCACGCGCTACAAGAATACGCTCATCCTGTGGTGCAGCTCTCTGAAGGAACCCGTGAAGATCGACGACCCCTGCACCGCCGTGGATATCGTCCCCACGCTACTCAATCTTTTTGGCTTTGACTACGATTCGCGCCTGCTATCGGGCCGCGATGTTTTGGCCCCCGACGCCGACCCCGGCAACGTGAGCACCGACATGCACGTCGCGATCTTTGCCGATTATGGCGGCGGCTACAGTTGGATCACGCGCGCAGGCACCTATGAGGCATCCCTGGGCACCTTTACCCCGGCCAGGGGCGTGACCCTCGACGACCAAGATGCCTATATCGCATCCATGAACGAACTTGTCCGAAACCGTTACAGCATGGCCAAATACATTGTCCAAACGGACTACTATCGCCACGTATTCCCCAACTGGAAAGGCAGAATGACGCTTACTGAGGCTCTTGCCAAAAGCGCAAGCAGCTAAAGGCTGAGCCGCGCACATACCATCAAAGGGGCCCGTTGCCAAATACACGATTGGCAACGGGCCCCTTTTTCACGTTGTAACCTTCTTGCTACAGGGAGGCGATGGCCTCGATCTCGACAAGGGCGCCAGCAGGCAGCGCAGCAACCTGGAAAGCGCTGCGGGCCGGGAAGGGAGCCTCGAAGTGCTGGGCATAGACCTCGTTCACCGCAGCGAAATCGGCGATGTCGGCCAGAAGGACCGTGGTCTTAACGACGTTGTCGGTCGTAGCTCCGGCAGCGGCCAGCAGGTTCTCGATATTCTTCAGCGACTGCTCGGCCTGCTCGGTCGCTGTCTCGGGAAGCTTGCCATCTGCGGGGTTGATGCCCAGCTGGCCGGAAAGGAACAGCATGTTGCCGCTCTTAACTGCCGGGGAATAAGGTCCCAAAGGTGCGGGGGCATTGTTGGGGATAACTGCTTCTTTGGACATGATCGCTCCTGTCTTTTGCTCGTGACGATACCTTGGGATAATACGCCCAAGTAGCGCAAAACGGTATACTTCACTGTACAAATTCAAGTGAAAAGAGCTGCATGGCAACCATGAATTCCGCCCCGCGCGGCACACACCTCACAGCCCCCACCTACCCTGAGCTGCTTGCCCCTGCAGGCGGACCGGAGCCCTTTGCGGCAGCCGTCGCCGCGGGCGCCGACGCCATCTATTGCGGCATGGGTGAATTCAACGCCCGTCGCAAAGCCGACAACTTTACCGATGATACCTTTGAGGCAGCTTGCCGTATGGCGCATCTCGCCGGCACACGTGTATACGTCACGGTTAATATCGCCATTAAAGACGAAGAGATGGGCGATGTGCTTGAGCTTATCCGCCGCTGCGCAGCCTTAGGCGCCGACGCCTTTATCATTCAGGACTGGGGCCTTTTCTTTGAAGTCAAACGCTTGATGCCCCAGCTCGAGACCCATATTTCCACGCAGGCGAATATTCACGACAAGCGCGGTGCCGCCTGGTGCCGCGAGGCTGATGCCGATCGCGTGACGCTCTCGCGCGAGCTTTCGCTCGAAGAGATCGATGATATTTCGAGCGTCGACATCGATCTTGAGATTTTTAGCCACGGCGCCATCTGCTTTTGTTACTCCGGGCTCTGTGAGCTTTCGAGCTTTGCCTGCGCCGGACGATCCGCCAACCGCGGGATGTGTGCCCAGCCGTGCCGTCTCCCCTATGAGGTCCTCGACGCCTCGGGACAAGTTATTCCCACCCCCGGACGCGAACGTGCCCTCTGCCCGCGCGACAATTGCACCATCGATCTGCTTCCCCAGCTTCTCCGCGCAGGGGCCTGCGCCCTCAAGCTCGAAGGCCGTATGAAAGCTGCGGATTACGTCCATTCCATTTGCAGCGCCTATCGCGCGCAACTCGACGATGTGCTTGCCGGCAAAACGCCTAGCGAGCATGATCGCACCCTCCGTTCGCGTCAGCTCAAACGCTGTTTTAACCGCGACTTCACAAGCGCCTACCAGCATGGCATCTCGGATGACAGCATGATGAGCTACGAGCGCTCCAACAACCGCGGACAAATTGTCGGCAGCGTCGTTGCAAGCAAACGCGTCGTCACGCATGGCTTGGCCCCCGACGACCGCCGCGCCCGTGCAGGCATTACGCGCATCGCCCTCACCGAGCCCGTGGGCAAGGGAGATCTTCTTGAATTGCGCCATGACAACGAACCCGAGAAGTTCCTCACCGCAATCGCCGGGGCTGACACCCCCGCCGGCGAGCAAATCGAAGTGCGCACCGCCCGCGTCATGCCCGCAGCCTGCATCGTTCGCCTTATTCGCAGCCAAGCGGCCCTTGACGCCGCAAGTGCCGCCATCAAGCGAGACATACCCCGCAAACGCATGGTCGACATTCATGTTTCCGCGCTTCTGGGTAAGCCGTTTTCCGTCACGCTTACCTGCTTAGACGACCCAACGTTTAGCGCTACAGCGTCTGGTTTTACCGTCGAGGCCGCTCGAACCCGAGCCGTTGCCAAGACCGACCTGATTGAGCACGTTGGCCGTATGGGCTCCTCCCCCTTCGAGGCGGCCTCGTTTGAAGTCGAACTCGATAACGGCTGCGGCATGAGCTTCTCGGCGGTACATAAGGTTCGCGCAGAGGCCTGCCGTCTTCTTGAGGAGAAGATGCTCGCGGGATATGCCCAGCGCGCTCATGAGCTCAATACTCTTCCCCCGTTTAAGACGGCCGCTCTCACCGCCGCATCCATGGACGCGGCCCCCTCGCCCGCGCCTGCTGCCAAGATCTGCGCTACCGTCACCAACCTGGCTGCCGCCAAGGCCGCACGAGAGGCTGGAGCAGACCTCATCTACATGACAGTCGACAGCCTTGTTGCCGAGGGAATCTCGCCGCAAGACGTCCAGAATCTTGGTATCATCCCTATTCTCGATGAGATATGCCGCAAAGCCGATCATGACCGCCTCGACGCATGGGCACAAGCCGGCGGCACCGTGGCCGTTGGCAACATCTCCGAGCTTTCACTCGCCCATCTTGTCGGGGCCACGGCAGAGATTCGCAGCTGCCTGCCGGTGCATAACCTCGCCTGCATTCGCGCCATGGAAGAACATGGAGCGAGCACCATTTGGTTCTCGCCCGAACTCACGCTTGCCGAGATCGAGCGCATCGCCCCGCATGCAAAAGCCGCTTGCGGCATCACTGTCATGGGAAAGCCGCGCGTTATGACAAGCGAGCATTGCATCTTGCAGGTCATGAACCGCTGCGTGCATGATTGCTCACGCTGCCAGCTACGAAACCAGAGCTTCTCGCTCAAAAACATCGACGGCAAAGTCTTTCCCATACGCACCGATATCCATGGTCGCTCGCGTCTGTACGATGCCTATCCGCTCGACTTAACCCCGCAAATTCCCGCGTTCATCGCCTGCGGCATCACTCGATTTGCAATCGACGGCACGCTTCTTGATATCGAAGAGCTCTCCCGCTATGTCGCGCATGTCAAACGAGCACTCACTGTCTCGCTCGAGGGACGCAAACCCGCCCGCCGCCTGCCGGGCACTACATCTGGCTGCCTATTTGTAGGGGTCTCGTAGCTGTGGAGTCAATAGATAACGCACATATCGCGATACTCTATCAGGACGAATATCTTCTTGCAGTCGACAAGCCAGCCGGGATTATTGTCCATAGCGACGGATGCGATACAAAAACGCTTACCGACCAGGTGCGCTCGTTTCTCCTCCATGAAGCAGCGCAGAATGCCGCCCATGACCTCCAGGCCCTCAATCGCCTGGATCGCGACACCTCGGGTATCGTGCTGTTCTCACTCAACAAAGATACGCAGCCTGCCTTTGATGCGCTCATCGCCGCGCACGATACCTCAAAACGCTATCTTGCCATCTGCTGCGGCATCCCTGCCTGGAAAAGCAAGCTGATTGATGCCCCTCTTGGCCGCGATCGCCATGACGCGCGACGCATGCGCATCTCAAAGGGCGGCAAACCCGCTCAGACGCGCGTCAGCGTCATTGCAACAAGGGCACGCAATAGTCACGCCCCAGATCTTTCTTTGCTTAACGTCGAGCTTCTGACGGGACGTAAACATCAGATCAGAGTGCATCTCGCATCTCTTGGATTCCCCCTGCTTGGAGACGAGCTATATGGACGCCCCGTTCGACGCACGGGCAACAAGCGGTATCCTCTTATGCTCCACGCATGTTGTATGTCTCTTACCCATCCCGTAACGCACGAACGCCTGGCCATCCAAGCACCCATCCCCCGCCGCTTCCATGCGCTCTTTCCGCACGTCACAGACGAAGATCGCAATTAGTCGATGGATAACATTCATCGACATCAAAGCGAGCACAAACGTATAGTCCCTAGATATAAGAAAAGGACCCCGGGAAACCCGAGGTCCTTTTTAAGTGCTTATCGCTTAGGTGCGAAGGGCAAATTAGAACTCAGCGCCGCACTTCTTGCAAACGCGAAGCTTGTTCTTGCCGTCCTTCTTGTGGCCAACGCGAGTGGACTGGCCGCACTTGGGGCAGATGAGCTGGACGTTGGAAGCATCGATGGCAGCCTCCTGGCTGACGATGCCGCCCTGCTGGTTCTGCGGGTTGGGCTTAACGGCCTTCTTGACGATGGCCACGCCCTCGACGACAACCTTGCCCTCAGAGGGGAGCGCACGCAGGACGGTACCCGTCTTGCCGCGGTCCTTACCGGAGAGCACCTTGACGTTATCGCCCTTCTTAATGGACATAGACATACTGGTCTCCCCTAACTACAGGGTCTCGGGTGCGAGCGAGACGATCTTCATGTACTTCTTGTCACGAAGCTCGCGAGCGACAGGCCCGAAGATACGGGTGCCGACGGGCGAACCATCGTTGTTGATGACGACAGCAGCGTTGTCGTCAAAGCGGATGTAAGAACCGTCCTTACGACGGATCTCCTTCACGGTACGAACGACGACGCAGCGAACGACGTCCTTCTTCTTGACATTAGCGCCCGGGGTGGCCTCCTGCACGGCAGCGATAATGACATCGCCGACACCGGCATAACGGCGCTTAGAGCCACCGAGCACCTTGATGCAGCGAACCTTACGCGCACCGGAGTTGTCAGCAACCGTGAGCATGGTTTGCATTTGAATCATGGTAGTTCCTCCGAAAGAGAACTCATTGAGAGGTGCACGCACCCATAGGCGAGCGGCGTTTGCCGCCCGAGTGGATGCACATCAACGAGAAAGCGTTACACGTCGTTACGACTTTACTTAGCGCGCTCGATGATCTCGACAAGGCGCCAACGCTTCATCTTGGACAAGGGGCGGCACTCCATAACGCGGACGGTATCGCCCACGCCAGCCGTGCACTCCTCGTCATGAGCGTGAAGCTTCTTGGTGCTGGTCATCATCTTGCCATACTTGGGGTGACGCTTTCGCTCCGTGGTCTGGACAACAATGGTCTTGTTGCCCGAGATGGAGACGACGACACCCGTACGGACCTTACGCGAGTTACGCGCGACAGTCTCAGTCATGCTCTACTCCTGCCTTACTCTGCGGCAGCGGACTTCTCCGCTGCAATCTGACGGGCGCGCTGCTCCGTGAGGATACGTGCAATATCCTTCTTCACGGTGTTAACGCGAGCGGTGTTGTCCAGCTGGCTGGTAGCCATCTGAAAACGAAGGTTGAAAAGCTCGGCACGACCCTCTTTCAGCTTCTCGACAAGCTGATCGTCCGAAAGCTCACGAATCTCTGCGGGCTTCATTAGTTCTCCTCCTTGGCAGCAGCAGCGTCCTCAGCAGCCCACTTGGCCTCGAGGGCCTCCTCAGCCTCCATCTCGGCCTCAGCACGCTCCTCGGCATCCTCGGCGATGATGATCTTGGTCTTGATGGGCAGCTTGTGCTGGGCAAGGCGAAGAGCCTCACGCGCAACATCCTCAGGCACGCCGGCGATCTCAAACATGATGCGACCGGGCTTGACAACGGCCACCCACTCCTCGGGGTTACCCTTACCAGAACCCATGCGGGTCTCCGCAGGCTTCTTCGTGATGGGCTTATCCGGGAAGATGGTGATGTAGACGCGACCGCCACGCTTCATATAACGGGTCATGGCGATACGAGCGGCCTCGATCTGACGGTTGGTGATCCAATGGGCCTCAAGAGCCTTCAGACCATACTCGCCAAAATGCAGCTGGGTATTACCCTTAGCCTGGCCCTTCATGGAGCCACGCTGCACCTTACGGTGAAGAACACGCTTAGGGGCAAGCACTACTGACCCCTCCTCTCGTTGTTACGACGACGAGGACGCGAGGTACCCTCGAGAGCCATGTTAGGAACAGGCTGACCGGGGAGCTTCTCGCCCTGGTAGATCCAAACCTTCACGCCGCAGGCACCCATGGTGGTGTGAGCGACGGCGGTGCCGTAATCGATCTTGGCACGCAGGGTGTGCAGAGGCACGCGACCTTCACGGTACCACTCGCGACGGCTCATCTCAGCGCCACCCAGACGACCGGAGCACTGGATACGAATACCCTTAGCGCCAGCCTTGCGAGCGGACTGAACAGCCTTGCGCATAGCGCGACGGAAGGCGACACGGCCCTCGAGCTGCTCGGCAATGGACTGAGCAACGAGGCTGGCGTCGAGCTCGGGGCGCTTGACCTCGATGACGTCAACGGAGAGCTGACCCTTCTCGACACCGGCGACCTTCTCGAGATCGGCGCGGAGACCGTCGATCTCTGCACCCTTCTTGCCGATGACAACGCCCGGGCGAGCGGTGAGGATGATGACCTTCACCTTGTCGCCAGCGCGCTCGATCTCCACGCGGGAGACGGCGGCGCGGGAAAGACGCTTCTCGAGGAACTTGCGGATAGCGAGGTCGTTGCCGAGAGTGGCAGCGTAATCCTTACCGGCGAACCAGCGGGAACGCCAGTCCTCGGTGATGCCGAGACGGAAACCAGTGGGATAAACTTTCTGACCCATAGCGCTTTATGCCTCCTTTCGAGGAGCGACGATGACGGTGATGTGGCTCGTGCGCTTCAGAATGCGGGAAGCGGAGCCCTTAGCGCGAGGACGGATACGCTTGAGCGTCGGGCCCTCGTCAACATAGGTAGCGGCGACAACCAGGTCGTCAGCGCGCATACCGTTGTTGTTCTCGGCGTTTGCCACAGCGGAACGGAGAACCTTCTCGACGTCAACGGCAACGTGACGATCGCAGAACTGCAGGATCTCGAAAGCCTGGGCAACGGACTTGTTACGAATCAAATCGACCACAAGGCGAGCCTTGCTGGGGGACACGCGCACCCACTTAGCGGTAGCGCGGACCTCGTTATTAGATGCCATTTACGATGAACCCCCCTATTTGGCCTTGTGGCCACGGAACGTACGGGTCGGTGCGAACTCGCCGAGCTTGTGACCAACCATGGACTCGGTAACATACACGGGCACGTGCTTGCGACCGTCGTGGACGGCGATGGTGTGACCGACCATCTCGGGGAAGATGGTGGACGCGCGAGACCAGGTCTTCACGACGTCCTTCTTGCCAGCCTCGTTCATCGCGGTGATACGCGAGAGGAGGCGAGTCTCCACAAACGGGCCCTTTTTGAGACTTCTGCTCATAAGTGCTAACTCCTAAAAACTCGGTATCGACTACTTCTTGCGACGACGGATGATGAGGGCGTTCGAAACCTTCTTCTTCTTGCGCGTACGGAAGCCCTTGGACGGCTTGCCCCACGGAGAAACAGAAGGACGACCAGAGGTGTGGTTCTTGCCCTCGCCGCCGCCGTGCGGGTGGTCGACCGGGTTCATGACCGTACCACGGACAGTCGGACGGACGTTCATCTTGCGCTTACGGCCAGCCTTGCCGATAACGATGTTGGAGTGCTCGGCGTTGCCGACCTCACCAACGGTTGCGCGGCAGGTGATGAGGATGCGGCGCATCTCGGAAGACGGCATACGCACGATGGCGTACTTGCCCTCCTTGCCCATCAGCTGGCAGGAGTTGCCGGCGGAACGAGCGATAGCAGCGCCCTTGCCAGGCATGAACTCCACGGCGTGGATAAGGGTACCCACGGGGATATCGGACAGCGGCAGAGCGTTGCCGGGCTTGATGTCGGCGCCAGCGCCGGACATGACGGTCTGACCGACCTCGAGGCCCTTCGGCGCGATGATGTAGCGCTTCTCGCCGTCGACGTAGTGAAGCAGAGCGATGCGAGCGGAGCGGTTAGGATCGTACTCGATCGTGGCAACCTTGGCGGGCACGCCGTCCTTGTTGCGCTTGAAGTCGATGCGACGATACTGACGCTTCACGCCGCCGCCCTGATGGCGAACGGAGATGTGACCGCTGTTGTTGCGGCCAGCCTTCTTGCTCAGCGGCTCGAGAAGAGACTTCTCGGGCTTAGAAGTGGTGATCTCGGAGAAGTCCGAAATCGTCTGCCAACGCCTACCGGCGCTGGTCGGTTTAAGGTGCTTTACAGCCATTACCTATCCCTTTCGAATCAATCCGCTAGCCATCGCAAGCGGGGATCGCGGATGCGATGACACCGGATTTACCACGGTACCGGGCGACTCCATATTGAAGCCCCGGAGCACCTCTGTCTCCACGAGGAGACAGGAGGCGCGAAGAAAGCGTACTTACGCCTGGGTGCCGAAGATCTCGATGGTCTCGCCCTCGGCGACGGTCACGATGGCCTTCTTCCAGGTGCGGGTCTTACCGGCGATGTAACGAACGCGCTTCGTCTTAGGCTTGACGTTGAGCGTGTTCACGCGGGTGACGTGGACACCGAAGATCTCCTCGATAGCGTCACGAACCTGCAGCTTGGTAGCAGACTTGGCAACCTCGAACGTGTACTTGTTCTGCTCCATCATGTCATAGGACTGCTCGGAAACGATGGGGCGGATGATGATCTCGTGTGCGGTCATTTATGCAAGCACCTCCCCGAAGTGAGCGGCAATGTCGGCGGTCATCAGCAGGGCACCGTTGTTGAGGAGGTCATAGGTGTTGGCCTCGTCGGGCGTGATGATGAACGTCTTGGGGACATTGCGGAAGGAAAGGTAAGCGTTGATGTCCTCATCGCGAACGATGATGGTCAGGCGCTTGCCCTCAAGGCCGAGAGCCTTGAGCATGGCGACAGCAGCCTTGGTGGACGGCTTCTCGAAAGCGTAGTCGTCAACGAGAACGAGCTCGTTGTCGCGAACCTTAGCGGAGAGGGCAGAACGCATAGCGAGCTTGACCTCTTTGGCGTTCATACGCTTAGCGTAGGAACGGGGCTTGGGTGCGAAGACGACGCCACCGTGACGCCACTGGGGAGCACGGGTGGAACCCTGACGGGCACGGCCGGTGCCCTTCTGACGCCAAGGCTTCTTGCCGCCGCCAGAGACCTCGGAACGGCCCTTGGCAGACTGGGTGCCCTGGCGCCAGCAAGCCTGCTGGCACTTGACGATGTGGTGCATGACGTGGATGTTCGGCTCGATGCCGTACACCTCGGGCGCGAGCTCGGCCTCAGTGGCCTTCTTGCCCTCGCTGTTCATAACTTCAAACTTAGACATGTAAGTGTTCTCCTTGGTATGACGCTGGACCAACTGGCACGGGGCCCTTAGGCCATACGGATGGCGACCAGGCCATTCTTGCCACCGGGCACAGCGCCCTTGACAAGGATGAGGTTCTGCTCGGCATCGATGCGGACAACGGTGAGGTTCTTCACGGTAACGCGCTCGTTACCCATGTGACCAGCCATCTTGACGCCCTTGAGGACGCGGGCAGGATAGGCGCACTGGCCAATGGAACCCGGATGACGCTGGAAGTGCGAACCGTGGGTCATAGGACCGCGGCGCTGACCCCAGCGCTTAATGCGACCCTGGAAGCCCTTACCCTTGGAGGTACCGATGACGTCGACCTTAGCAACATCGGCGAAGTCTGCGACGGTGACGACGTCGCCAACCTTGTGCTCCTCGGCAGAAGCAACGCGAACCTCACGAAGGAAACGAACAGGCTCGACGCCGGCCTTGGCAAAGTGACCAGCCATGGGCTTGTTCACGTGCTTGGCCTTGATATCGCCGAAACCGATCTGGACGGCATTGTAGCCGTCGGTCGCCTCAGATTTAACCTGCGAGACGGTGCAGGGGCCAGCCTGGATGACCGTGACGGGAACGACGTTGTCGTTCTCGTCCCAAACCTGGGTCATGCCAATCTTGCGGCCGAGAATCATGCTGATCATGTACGATCTCCAACTCTCGGTGGTCTTGGGACAATGTGAACGCCCCTTGCGTTCACCCCTAGAGGACCACAACTAATACACGCGGTTGTCGACTTCGAATTCTCCAAAACCCAAGCTCAGACAGCAACCCTTGGTGCCCAAACATGCGATGGGCAGAATCCTCCCTCGACGCGCACAGTTGTTTAGTATACACAGGTATGCGCGTCTTCAAGCTTTCATCACAATGTTTTCCCTGCTCAAGCAAAGAATCGCGCTATTTGGGCACAACTGCAGCTCAAAGACCCCGCCCCCGGGCGTATCCATAGCCTAATCCAGGCGTTTTCACGCGAGCATCAAAGGACTTCGAGCAATGTGAACGTGCTCGCAGACTCATTGTAAGAAAACTTTAGGACGCAGCAATTGGGTAACTTGCAGCGGGGTTTAGGCTCACAGGGGCGCTCGGCAGCGAGATAGAACTGCAAGACAGCAGAACCATGGGAAACAGCCAAGAGCGTTCCCACTTCATCGGGCGCCATAAGGTTGCGAATAGCATCGACGATTCGCGCACGCAGCGCCGCACTCCCCTCTCCGCCATACGGGACAAGCTCCTCGCCTGGATTCCAGACATCTGCCGGGACCTCGGACATAGGCCCGCGTTCAAAAGAGCCGTAGTTACGCTCTTCAAGGTCATGGCACGTCTCGACTTCGGGCATGGCGACGTCTAACGACTCGCACAAAACGTCGCGCACAAGCACGCAGGTTCGATAGGCACGCCCTAGCGGAGAAGCCGCGATGCGATCGGGACAAACACCGCATTGCACAAGCTTAAGCGCCGCCTCGCGGGCCTGGTCCTTCCCTGCTGTCGTCAGAGGCGAGTCACACTGTCCCTGGACGATCTTTTGCACATTGAACTCGGTTTGCCCGTGCCTCATTAAATACAGCGTCTTCATGCTGTCATGTCCCCTTCCTTGGCATCGATCACATATACCGCAACGATAACGCAAAAAGCCCCGCCGCCAAAAGGCAACGGGGCTTTGCAACATCGCTTAAACGAGATTGAGCTTAGAGCTTGATCTCGATATCGACGCCTGCGGGAAGGTCAAGACGCATAAGCGAATCGACGGTGCCGCTGGTGGGGTCGAGGATGTCGATGAGGCGCTTGTGGGTGCGCATCTCGAACTGCTCACGGGAATCCTTGTCCACGTGCGGGGAGCGGATAACCGTATAGAGGTTGCGCTCGGTGGGCAGGGGGATGGGGCCGGAAACACGGGCACCGGTCTTCTGAGCGGTGTCGACGATGAGCTTCGCAGACTGATCCACGACCTCGTGATCATAGCCCTTGAGGCGAATCCTGATCTTCTGGCTAGACAACGTATACCTCCAAATGGATGCGAGGGTTTCTCGCGTAATAACCTACGTACGGCGAAGGCTTAGGCCTGGCCACCGTTCTTGCTGACGACCTCTTCCACAATGGACTTGGGAGCGGGCTCGTAAGAGTCGAACTGCATCGTGTAGGATGCACGACCCTGGGTCTGGGAGCGAAGGTCGGTAGCATAGCCGAACATCTCGCCCAGGGGCACCTTAGCGCGGATGAGCTTGGTGTTCTTGCGATCCTCCATGCCCTCAATGTTGCCACGACGGCTGGAGATGTTGCCCATAACGTCGCCCATGTACTGCTCGGGGGTCTCAACCTCAACGGCCATGACCGGCTCGAGCAGCTGCGGATCGGACTTCTTGAGAGCGTCCTTGATTGCCATGGAACCGGCGATCTTGAACGCAGCCTCGGAGGAGTCGACCTCGTGGTAGGAACCGTCGAACAGGGTGACCTTCACGTCGAGGACAGGGAAGCCAGCGATAACACCGGTCTGCAGTGCCTCCTGGATGCCCTTGTCGATCGAGGGGATGTACTCCTTGGGAACGACACCGCCGACGATGGCGTTGACGAACTCGTAGCCAAAGCCCTCTTCCATCTTCTCGAGCTTGATGACGGCGTGACCGTACTGACCGCGACCACCGGACTGACGGACGAACTTGCCCTCAGCCTTCTCGACGTCGTGACCAGCGGTCTCGCGGTAAGCAACCTGGGGCTTACCAACATTAGCGTCAACCTTGAACTCACGCAGGAGTCGGTCGACGATGATCTCGAGGTGCAGCTCGCCCATGCCGGCGATGATGGTCTGGCCGGTCTCGTGGTTGGTGGACACCGTGAAGGTCGGGTCCTCCTCGGCGAGCTTGGTCAGAGCGATGGACATCTTGTCCTGCTCGGCCTTGGTCTTGGGCTCGATGGCAACGTCGATAACGGGCTTAGCGAACTCGATCTTCTCGAGGACGATCTCCTTGCCCTCGGCGCACAGGGTGTCACCTGTGGTGGTGTTCTTGAGGCCCACGCAGGCGATGATGTCACCGGCGCATGCGTCGTCGCGGTCGATACGCTCGGCAGCGTTCATCTCGAGGATGCGGCCCAGGCGCTCACGCTTGCCATTGGAAGCGTTGACAACGTAGGAACCGGACTCGGCCACGCCAGAGTAGACGCGGACGTAGGTGAGCTTACCGACAAACGGATCGGTCATAATCTTGAAGGCAAGGCCAGCGAAAGGCTGATCGAAGTCGGGGTGACGCTCGATGGTGTCGCCGGTGTCGGGGTCGGTACCCTCGATAGCGGGAATGTCCAGCGGGCTGGGGAGGTAGTCGACGACAGCGTCGAGCAGCTCCTGCACGCCCTTGTTCTTGTAAGCGGAACCCACAAAGACGAGGTTGAGCTCGTTGGCCAGAACGCCCTTACGCAAAGCGGCCTTGAGCTCCTCGACGGTGAAGTCCTCCTCCATGAGGATCTTCTCCATGAGCTCGTCATCAAAGCTGGCGGCAGCGTCAAGGAGCTCCTCGCGCTTGGTGGCAGCGATGTCGGCGAACTCAGCCGGGATCTCGTCCATCGGCTCGGGGTAGGTCATGCCCTTGTCGTCGGCCTTGAAGTCCCATGCGGTCATGGTAACGAGGTCGATAACGCCCCAGAAGTTGTCCTCGGCGCCCATCGGGATCTGAGCGGCGACAGCGTTAGCGTCGAGGCGCTCCTTCATGGTCTCGATAGCGTTGAAGAAGTCAGCGCCCACGCGGTCATACTTGTTGATGAAAGCGATGCGGGGGACGTTGAAGGTGGAAGCCTGACGCCACACGGTCTCGGACTGGGGCTGAACGCCAGCAACGGCGTCGAAGACAGCGACAGCGCCGTCGAGAACGCGCAGGCAGCGCTCGACCTCAGCGGTGAAGTCGACGTGGCCCGGGGTGTCGATGATCTGGATGCGGTAGTCGGTACCGTCCTTCTTCCAGAAGCACGTGGTAGCAGCGGAGGTAATGGTTACGCCACGCTCCTGCTCCTGAACCATCCAGTCCATGGTGGCAGCGCCCTCATGAACCTCACCGATCTTGTGGGTCTTGCCGGTGTAGTAAAGAATACGCTCGGTCGTGGTGGTCTTACCAGCATCGATGTGAGCCATGATGCCGATGTTACGGGTATCGGAAAGCTTGTACTTAGCCTTGGCCATGTTAGTTCCTTACCTTAACTTACCAACGATAGTGAGAGAATGCGCGGTTGGCCTCGGCCATCTTGAAGACGTCCTCACGCTTCTTGACAGAAGCGCCAACGCCATTGGAAGCGTCGATGATCTCATTAGCGAGACGCTCGGCCATGGTCTTCTCCTTGCGAGCACGGCTGAAGTTGACCATCCAGCGGATAGCAAGAGCCGTGGAACGACGGGAGTTAACCTCCATAGGCACCTGATAGGTAGCGCCACCAACACGCTTGGGCTTGACCTCGAGGGTCGGGCGGATGTTGTCCATGGCCTTCTTGAAGGTAGCCAGGGCGTCGCCGTCCTCGCTCTTCTCTGCGACCATTTCGAAAGCGGTGTAAACGATGCGCTCTGCGGTGGCCTTCTTGCCATCAAGCAGAACCTTGTTGATGAGCTGCGTCACGAGGCGATTGTTGTAGACGGAATCCGGCTGGACCTCGCGGCGGTTTGCTGCTGCACGACGCGGCATGTGAAATCTCCTTGCTATTGTCAACCGGCGACTGGCGTACCAGCGCCGATCAAACTATCAGATCAAATAAGTACTTATTTCTTAGGACGCTTGGCGCCGTACTTGGAGCGGGACTGCATACGGTTCTGCACGGAAGCAGCGTCATATGCGCCACGGATGACGTGATAGCGAACACCAGGGAGGTCACGAACACGGCCGCCGCGGATAGCGACGATGGAGTGCTCCTGAAGGTTGTGGCCCTCACCGGGGATGTAAGCGGTGACTTCGATGCCGTTGACAAGGCGCACACGGGCGACCTTACGAAGAGCCGAGTTCGGCTTCTTGGGAGACGTGGTGAACACGCGGGTGCAAACGCCACGCTTCTGGGGGTTGTGCTGCAGAGCGGCGTTCTTGGACTTCTTGGGCACGGAACGACGGCCCTGGCGAACCAGCTGGTTAATAGTAGGCAAAGCGTACTCCTTCTCGTAATGATTCCAGCTTTATACTTGTGCAACGGCTTGAATCGAGGGGTCAGCATCCCCCTACGAAACACGCAGTTCATGAGAATACGAGCCTGAACCTGCGCTGTCAACACACCACGCCGCCGGGCGTATCCTAAAATTCCTACTTTTCCGCAAAGCCTACACAAGTTTGTGACGCAGCCACATTCAACTCCTCCTTCAAACAGCAAAAGGGCCGCTCCCCTTTTGGGGAGCGGCCCTTTGTCATGCAAGGTTGCCTTGGCTAGCGATTACTCGTCGTCCTCGGACTCGTCCTCGTCGCCACCATCGACCAGCTGGTTGAGCAGCTCATCAAGCGAGGCCATGTCCTCGTTGATGACGCCAGAACCGGACTCCTTCTTCTCGGCAGCAGGTGCGCCAAGCATCTCCTCATCGGAGTCGAAGTGATGGCGCGGAGCGCTGGTGCCCAGCAGGATGTCATCGGGGCCATCGGGGCTAAAGACCATCTGCAGCAGCTGCGAAAGGTCCTCTTCGTCGGCCACGTCGTCGTTGGTGCTGTCGAGGATGTAGAGCAGGTTGTGGGCCTCAAGGCCGTCACGCAGCTCCTCGATCGCCTTGGCGCCAATACCGTCGATGCGAAGCAAGTCCTCCTCAGACTTACCCATGAGGTCGCCCACGGTCTCGATGCCAACCTCGCTGAACTTGTTGGTCCAGCGCTGGGACACACCCAGGTCGTCAAAGAGGTACAGGCGAGCATCCTCGGCAGAGATAGTGCGACCGTTGCGGGTCAGCGAGCCGTCGCCACCGTTGAAGTCGTCGTAGCCGGTCCAGTCGAGCTGCTGCGGGAGCTGCTCGTCCAGGTTCTTGAGCTCACTGGGAGCCCACTCGGGCAGGACCTTTGCCATCGGCGACGCCGGACCGTCGATATTCACATAGCCGTCGGCAGTGCGATACGTAAGCGCAGCCTTGTCGTAGGGCTTGAGGCCGGTGCCTGCGGGGATCTTCTTACCAACGATGACGTTGGACTTCAGATCGAGCAGGTGATCGACCTTGCCCTCGATAGCGGCCTCGGTAAGGACGCCGGCGGTACGGATGAACGATGCGCTGGAGAGCCAGGAGTCGATGCTCGAGGCGACCTTCAGCGTACCGAGGATCGCGGGCTCGGCAGCCGGTGCTGCGCCACCGATGCGGGCAACGCGCTCGACCTCGTCGGCAAACTCGTAGCGGTCCACGTACTGACCAAGCAGGTACTTGGAGTCACCCGGGTTGGTGATCTGAACGCGGCGCAGCATCTGACGTGCGATGACCTCGATGTGCTTGTCGTTCAGGTCGACGCCCTGGGAGGTGTAGACATCCTTGACGTTCTCGACGAAGGTGTGCATCGTCGTCTCGATATCGGTGAGCTTACGCAGGTTGCGGAAGTTCACGAAGCCCTTGGTGATCTGGTCACCGGCACGGACGGTGCAACCGTCCTCGATACCGGGCATGAAGCGAACGGATGCGGGCACGCGGCGCTCATCGAGGATACGGCTGTGATCGTCGCTATCGGCGATGGTGATCACGTACTCGGACTTCTCGGGCTTAATAGCCATAAAGCCAGAGACCGGGGCGAGGTCGGCCTCGCGGCCCAGAATCTTCTCATTGACGTTACCAACGACGTCGAACATACGGCCAACGGTCGGCAGACCCTGCGTAATGTCGTCGACGCCGGCGACGCCGCCGGAGTGAATGGTACGCATCGTCAGCTGCGTACCAGGCTCGCCGATGGACTGTGCAGCGATGATGCCCACCGCGGTGCCGATGGCAACCGGACGACGGGTGGAAAGATCCCAGCCGTAGCACTTCTGGCACACGCCGTACTTGGAACGGCAGGTAAGCAGCGCGCGCAGCTTAACCTTCTTGAGGCCGGCGTCGATCATCTTCTGAAGATCGGCGACGCTCTCGATGTAGGCATCCTTCTCAAAGAGAACGGTGCCATCGGGAGCCACGACGTCATCGGAGTAGCAACGGCCAACGAGGTCGGCGTTGATGTCGTCGGTGCCGGGGATGATGAGGTTGTAGCTCACGCCCTCGGTAGTACCGCAGTCCTCCTCGCGAACGATAACGTCCTGCGCCACGTCGACCAGACGACGGGTGAGGTAACCCGAGTCGGAAGTATGCGACGCGGTGTCGACCAGGCCCTTACGGGCGCCGTAGGTGGAAATGAAGTACTCGAGCGGAAGCAGGCCCTCGCGGAAGTTGGCCTTAATGGGAAGGTCGATGGTCTCGCCGGACATGTCGGCCATAAGGCCGCGCATACCGCCGAGCTGACGCAGCTGGGTCTTAGAACCACGGGCGCCGGAGTCGGCCATCATGTAGATTGGGTTCTCTTCGTCAAAGAGGCCGAGCATCTTGGCAGCGACATCGTCGGTAGCGGCGGTCCACTCGTTGACGACCTCGGTGTGGCGCTCCTGCTCGTTGATGAAGCCTTCCTCAAAGTACTCGTTGATTTGGTCGACACGCGACTGGGCCTCGGCCAGGATCTGGGGCTTCTCCTCAGGGATGAGGGCGTCCCACAAAGAGATGGTAAGGCCTGCACGAGTAGCGAAGTGGAAGCCAGCGAACTTGATGGCGTCGAGGATCGGTGCCACCTGAGCCTGCGGATAACGGTCGCAGCAGTTGGCAACGAGCTTGGCGACATCGCCCTTGACCATCTTGTAGTTCATGTACTCGTAGTCGCTGGGCAGGCACTGACGGTTGAAGATGATACGGCCGATGGACGTCTCGAAACGAGCCGTCTTGGAACCGGTCACGTCGTAATCGACAACCTCGTTCTTGCCGTTCTTGACGCGGAAGATGCGCTGGCCGTCCTCGGTGACAACGTTGGCGTCCTTGGAGGACACGCGCACCTGGATCTTGGCCTGAAGGTCAACCTCGGTACGAGCGTCATAGGCCGCAAGAGCGTCCTCGAAGTTAGCGAAGACGTGGCCCTCGCCGGGCATGCCGTCGCGAGCGAGCGTGAGGTAGTACACACCGATGATCATGTCCTGCGACGGGATGTTGACCGGCTTGCCAGATGCCGGCGAGCGCAGGTTGTTGGCAGAGAGCATGAGCACGCGGGCCTCAGCCTGAGCCTGAAGCGACAGCGGCACGTGCACAGACATCTGGTCGCCGTCGAAGTCGGCGTTGAACGGCGAGCAGACCAGCGGATGCAGGTGGATTGCCTTGCCCTCAACGAGGACGGGCTCGAACGCCTGGATCGACAGGCGGTGCAGGGTCGGTGCACGGTTGAGCAGGACCAGACGGCCGTCGATGACCTCTTCGAGGATGTCCCACACAAAAGTGGCACCGCGCTCGATGGCACGCTTGGCGCCCTTGATGTTCTCGACCTTGCCAAGCTCCACCAGACGCTTCATGACAAACGGCTTGAAGAGCTCGAGCGCCATGGTCTTGGGCAGGCCGCACTGATGCAGCAGCAGCTTGGGGTCGGTAACGATAACCGAACGGCCGGAGTAGTCAACACGCTTGCCCAGCAGGTTCTGACGGAAGCGGCCCTGCTTGCCCTTGAGGGCCTCGGCGAGCGACTTGAGCGGGCGTCCGCCACGGCCGGAGACCGGGCGACCACGACGGCCGTTATCGAACAGTGCGTCGACGGCCTCCTGGAGCATGCGCTTCTCGTTGTTCACGATGATTGCAGGAGCATCGAGGTCGAGCAGGCGCTTCAGACGGTTGTTGCGGTTGATCACGCGACGATACAGGTCGTTGAGGTCGGAAGCGGCAAAGCGGCCACCGTCGAGCTGGACCATCGGGCGCAGATCGGGCGGAATGACGGGGATGACGTCAAGGATCATGTTGGCGGGGTCGTTGTGGCCCTTAAGAAAGGCGTCCACAACCTCGAGGCGCTTGACGGCCTTCTCGCGCTTCTGCTTCTGGCCATCGGTATCGGCGATGATGGCCTTCAGCTTCTCGGCCTCGCTGGGCAGGTCGATAGCGGCGAGGAGGTCACGGATGGCCTCGGCGCCCATATCGCCCTTGAAGTACATGGAGTAGTAGCGCTTCATCTCACGGAACAGCGGCTCATCGGAGATGAGGTCGCGCTCAGAGAGCTGCATGAAGGCCTGGAAGGCGTCGGAGCGCAGCTGCTTCTCGTCCTTGCACTCCTCCTCGATGTCAACGATGCCAGCGGCGATCTCGTCGGCGGAAAGGGGCTCCTCGTCGGAGAACTCGTCGAAGTTCTCGGGATTGCCCTGCTCCTTGAGAGACTCGATCTGGCGAGCGCACTCGGCATCGATCTCTTCCAGATCGGCGGCGAGCTCCTCGCGTAGGTCGTCGGCGTCGGCGTCACGGGCCTCATAGTCCACAGAGGTCACGATGTAGCTGGCGAAGTACAAAACCTTCTCCAGGTCCTTGGACTTGATGTCCAGAAGACGGCTCATCGGGAAGCTCGTGGGGCTCTTGAAGTACCAGATGTGGGACACGGGAGCAGCGAGCTCGATGTGGCCCATGCGATCGCGGCGCACCTTGGCCGAGGTGACCTCGACGCCGCAGCGCTCGCAGACGATGCCCTTGAAGCGAATGCCCTTGTACTTGCCGCAGGAGCACTCCCAGTCCTTGGCGGGACCGAAGATCTTCTCGCAGAACAGGCCGTCCTTCTCGGGCTTGAGGGTACGGTAGTTGATGGTCTCGGGCTTCTTGACCTCACCGTGAGACCAGGAACGAATCTGGTCGGCGGAGGCAAGCGAGATCTTTACCGCATCAAAATCAGTAGCTTCGAAATCTGCCACAGTCAACTACTCCTTATCAGTCGCAGGTGCGGCGAGCTCATCGATCTGAGCGTCGAGCGCATCCAGAGAGGTGTCGGCGTCATCGTTTGCAAGGTCGATATCGTCCTCGGCAACGGGAGCGGCCGCAGGCTTGGGCTCCTCGTCGCGCAGGGGCTCGATGTCGAGGGCCAGGGAGCGAATCTCCTTGACGAGAACCTTGAAGGACTCGGGGATGCCCGCCACGGGGACATTCTCACCCTTGACGATGGACTCGTAGGTCTTGACGCGGCCTACGGTATCGTCGGACTTGACGGTGAGGATCTCCTGCAGGACGTTGGAGGCACCGTACGCGTAGAGCGCCCAGACCTCCATCTCGCCGAAGCGCTGGCCGCCGAACTGGGCCTTACCGCCGAGCGGCTGCTGGGTGACGAGACTGTACGGGCCCGTGGAACGAGCATGGATCTTGTCGTCGACCATGTGGCCGAGCTTGAGCATGTAAGACGTACCCACGGTGATGGGCTCGCGGAACTCCTCGCCCGAACGGCCGTCGTAGAGCTTGGTCTTGCCGCGCTCGTCGAGCTGCGTCACGAACTCGGTGCGCATGTGCTCGCCGTAGCGCTCACGGGCAAGGTTGACCATGTTCTTGTTGGCACGACGGATGACCTCGGCGATCTCGTCCTCCTTGGCGCCATCAAAGACGGGCGTTGCAGTGAAGAACGGACCGGGGACGTACTTGTCGGAATCGTCGGAATCGGGATCCCAACCGCAGGCTGCAGCCCAGCCAAGGTGGCACTCGAGCAGCTGGCCCACGTTCATACGGGAGGGGACGCCCAGCGGGTTGAGGATAACGTCGATGGGGGTGCCGTCGGCCATGTAGGGCATGTCCTCCACGGGCAGGACCTCGCAGATAACGCCCTTGTTGCCGTGGCGACCGGCGATCTTGTCGCCCTGCTGAATCTTACGGCGCTGAGCGACGTAGACGCGCACCTGCTCGTTCACGCCGGGGGCCAGGTCGTCGCCGTTCTCGCGCGAGAAGCGAACGACGTCGATGACGCGACCGTAAGAGCCGTGAGGCATCTTGAGGGAAGTGTCGCGAACGTCATGGGCCTTAGCACCGAAGATGGCGCGCAGCAGGCGCTCCTCGGCGGTAAGGGCACTTTCGCCCTTGGGCGTGACCTTGCCAACCAGGATGTCGCCAGGGCCCACCTCGGCGCCAATGCGGATGATGCCGTCCTCGTCAAGGTTCGCAAGCATGTCCTCGGAGAGGTTCGGGATCTCACGGGTGATCTCCTCGGGACCGAGCTTGGTGTCGCGAGCGTCGATCTCGTGGCGGGAGATGTTGATGGAGGTCAGCAGGTCCTCGGAGACCAGGCGCTCAGAAACGACGATACCGTCCTCGTAGTTGAAGCCTTCCCACGGCATATAAGCCACGGTGAGGTTCTGGCCGAGGGCGAGCTCGGCGTGATCGGTGGAAGGACCGTCGGCGATGGGCTGCTTCTCCACAACCGTATCACCCACGCGCACGAGCGGGCGGTGGTTGATGCAGGTGGACTGGTTGGAGCGCTGATACTTGGGCAGGTGGTACTCATCCATGCCGGCGTCGGACTTGATGATGATCTTGGAGGCGTCGGCAAACATGACCTCACCGGCGTGCTTGGCCAGCGTGACCTCGCCGGAGTCCACGGCGGCACGGTGCTCCATGCCCGTGCCCACGTACGGAGCGACGGGGTGCAGCAGGGGCACAGCCTGACGCTGCATGTTTGCACCCATGAGGGTACGCTTGGCGTCGTCGTGCTCAAGGAACGGAATGAGGGTAGCTGCGACCGAGATCATCTGGCGCGGCGAAACATCCATGTAGTCCACGTCGTCGGTGGGAACGTCTGCCGGGGCGCCGAAGGAGCCGTCGAAGTCGCGCGTACGGGCGATGATCGTGTGAGGGCGCACAAGGTTGCCCTCGGCGTCGGTGGTCACGAACTCGTTGGTGACGGGGTCGATCGGGGTGTTGGCGGGCGCGATGATGTGGTTCTCTTCCTCATCGGCGGTCATCCAGTCGATGATGTCGGTAACCTGGCCGTTGTGCACCTGGCGGTACGGAGCCTCGATGAAGCCGTACTCGTTCACGCGAGCATAGAGCGCCAGCGAGCCGATCAGGCCGATGTTGGGGCCTTCGGGGGTCTCGATGGGGCACATACGGGAGTAGTGCGAATTGTGAACGTCGCGGACGGCGGTAGGCACGTTGGTACGGCGGCTGGAACCAGACTTGTGACCGGCAAGACCACCAGGGCCGAGTGCGGACAGACGACGCTTGTGGGTCAGACCCGTCAGCGGGTTTGCCTGGTCCATGAACTGGGACAGCTGCGAGGAGCCGAAGAACTCCTTGATAGCGGCCACGATCGGGCGGATGTTGATGAGCGACTGCGGGGTGATCTCGTCGATATCTTGAGAGCTCATGCGCTCGCGCACGACGCGCTCCATACGGCTCATGCCGATACGGAACTGGTTGGCGACGAGCTCGCCCACGGTACGGATGCGGCGGTTGCCAAAGTGGTCGATGTCGTCGGTCTTGAAGCCGTGCTCGCCTGCGGCAAGGGACAGCAGGTAGCGAAGGGTGGCAACGATGTCCTCGTCGGTAAGGACGGTGACATCCTCGGTGGTGTCCAGACCGAGCTTCTTGTCGACTTTATAGCGGCCAACGCGAGCAAGGTCGTAGCGCTGCGGGTTGAACAGCAGGCCCTCGAGCAGGCTGCGGGAAGCATCCACGGTAGGAGGCTCGCCCGGACGCAGGCGACGGTAGATCTCGATGAGGGCGTCCTCGCGAGTAAGGGCGGTATCGCGCTCGATGGTGCGCTTGATGACGTCGGAGTCACCCAGCAGCTCGTAGATATCGTCGTTGGTCACAGCGATACCCAAGGCGCGCAGGAACATGGTGGCAGACTGCTTGCGCTTACGGTCGATGGAAACCACGAGCTGGTCGCGCTTGTCGACCTCGAACTCGAGCCAGGCGCCGCGGGCAGGGATGATCTGCGCCTTGTAGACCTGCTTGCCGCCATCCATCTCGGAGCTGTAGTACACGCCCGGGGAGCGGACCAGCTGGGAGACGACGATGCGCTCGGTGCCGTTGATGATGAAGGTGCCCTGATCGGTCATCATGGGGAAGTCACCCATGAAGACGAGCTGCTCTTTGATCTCGCCGGTCTCCTTGTTGGTAAGACGGACGTCGGTCAAAAGCGGCGCCTGGTAGGTCATATCCTTCTCGCGGCACTCCTCCACGGTGTGGGCGGGGTCGCCAAACTGATGCTCGCCAAACGTGACCTCAAGGACGTGATTGGAGCTCTGGATAGGGCTCGACTCCTTGAAGGCCTCGCGCAGGCCCTCATCCATAAAACGCTGGAAGGACTGCTTCTGAACGGAAATGAGGTTGGGCAGTTCCATGGCCTCGGGAATCTTCCCGAAGTTGACGCGGGTGCGTTCTGTTGCCGTAACGGCTTGGGTAGTGTTCTGCACCAGGTGTTTCCTCCTTCGCGGGAACGCGGTTGATCGGCACAGCATCGTGCCAGTTATCGCAACCTATTAGTTTACCAGGAGACTCCCGTTGAGCAAGAAAAGTCTTGACTCATGGGGCTCTTTAGAGTAGCAAAAAAGTTATCTATTAAATGTGCAGGTAGAACCTATTATATCGAACATATGTTCATGGGTTTCTGATGAACGCTTTTTTGGCTTCGCATGGCAAGGCTTATTCGGCGAACGAAAAACGGGACCGCCAAGGCGATCCCGTTCGCATATCGAATCTATCTATTGGAGCGCGCCAGGTCACGTATCTAGCGCGTCAGGCCTCCGCGCTCGTCGATAGCGTCCCAGAAAGCATCGGCAAAGCGAGGGTCGGTTGCCGCCATAAGGGCATTTGTCGCCATCCAGCCAGAAGGCGTGCCGGTGTCGTAGCCCGAAAGCGGATCGATCACGACGGCGTACATGGCCTCACGGTCAAGGCTGCGCGCCATGGCGTCGGTGAGCTGAATCTCGCCGCCCTTGCCGGCCTGCTGATCGGCCAAAAGATCCATAACGAGCGGGCTCAGCAGATAGCGGCCCACGATGTAGAGGTTGGAAGGAGCCGCCTCGGGAGCAGGCTTCTCCACCAATCCGCCGATGCGCCAAACAGCACCCGGCTCGGCGTCGGCCACGTCTTCGCAGCCCTCAAGCGAGCCCACGCGGTCGCCCGCGATCACGCCATAGCGCGAAACCTCATCAGGGGCGCAGGCAGCGACAGCAATAACGGAAGCGCCACCGTGCTCGGCAGAGACCGAAAGCATCTTGTTGCAGATGTCGCGATTGGGCACCACGTAGTCGCCCAGCAAAACAAGGAAGTTCTCGCCCGCAACAGCGTCGGCAGCAGAGCGGATGGCATGGCCCAGGCCCTTGGGCTCATACTGATAGCGGAAGTCGACCGGCATGTTGCCAGCGTTGGCAACGGCATCGGCATACTCGGCTTTTCCGCGCTCGCGCAGCAGGTTCTCGAGGGAGCGATCGGGCTGGAAGTAGCTCAGCAGCTCGGGCTTTCCCGGAGAGGTGACGATGATGACACCGTCGACTTCCTCGGGGTCGAGTGCCTCCTCGACGACGTACTGGATGACGGGCTTATCGAGGACCGGCAGCATCTCCTTGGGAGTGCACTTCGTGCCGGGCAAGAAGCGGGTGCCGAGGCCCGCAGCGGGGATGATGGCCTTCATGAATAGACGGAATCCTTTCGCAGCAGCGCCATACAGGCGCGCGAATATCCGCAAAAGGTTAGCGCATCGCGCGTGCACGCGCAGCGAAAGCAAGTGAAAACCGCAGGGAATCCACTCTAAGTGCGAGAAATCAAACCGCAGGTACAGCCCACCGCGAACCTTTGCATGCTCCCCTATCGTCTGCAGGACAAACAAAGTACGCGAAAGTTTCGACCTTTAAAGGTGTTTTGCCCAATAAAAAAGCGGGGCCCGCGTAATGCGAGCCCCGCCCATGTCACACAGTGGCGACGAAACTACATGCTCGGTGGGAGCAGAAGTTACTTGAGGGTGACAGCAGCGCCAGCAGCCTCGAGCTTCTCCTTGGCAGCCTCGGCGTCCTCCTTCTTGGCGCCCTCGAGGACGGCCTTGGGAGCGGACTCGACGACCTCCTTGGCCTCCTTCAGGCCAAGGCTGGTGAGCTCGCGGACGACCTTGATGACAGCGATCTTGTTGTCGCCGAAGCCCTCGAGCACGACGTCAAACTCGGTCTTCTCCTCGGCCTCAGCAGCGCCAGCAGCAGGAGCGGCGACAACGGCAGCAGGAGCAGCGGCGGAAACGCCAAAGGTGTCCTCGATAGCCTTGACGAGCTCGGAAGCCTCGAGAAGGGTCATTTCCTTAAGAGCATCGATGATCTCATCGGTGGTAAGCTTAGCCATTTCTAAGTCCTTTCGGTTTCCGTGCGTTATGCACGGAGATCTGTTATGAAGCGATGCGCAGGCGCATCAGGGGTGCGGCGTTGCCGCCGCAGACGAGGGCAGGCCAAACTAGGCTGCCTTCTGCTCGGAAACCTGCTGGATCGAACGAGCGAGACCAGAGGAAACGCCGTTGACGCAGACAGCGATGTCGCGAGCGAAACCGCTGATAAGACCGGCGAGCTGACCGAGGAGCTGATCTTTGGTGGGAAGCTCGGCGATAGCCTTGACCTCATCGGCAGTGACGGCCTTACCGTCGGAGATACCGCCCTTGATCTCAAGGACGCCCTTGGACTTCTCGGCGAACGTCTTGAGGGCCTTAGCGGCCTCCACGGGCTCGGTCTCGTAGAACACATAAGCGTTGGGGCCGGCGAGAAGCTCGTCGATCTCGGGCTGCTCCTGGTTCTTGAGAGCGATCTTGGCAAGGTTGTTCTTGTAGACCTTCATCTGGGCGCCGCACTCGCGAAGCGCGTGACGGAGCTCCTGAGCCTGCATAACGGTCAGGCCGTTGTAGGAAACGACAAACAGACCAGCGTTCTGCTCGATGCAAGACTCGATCTCGGCAACCTTGTCGATCTTGTACTGCTGTGGCATGAAATACACCTCCTTGTTTCTTTTTCCGGGCACGGACCCGCCAAATAAGACGTGACGGGGGCATGTCAGAAAAAGAAAAGCCCCCGCGCTGCATAAGAGCGACGGGGGCGAGAAGACATATCTGCTCGACCACCTCGGCTGGCGGGATCTCCCATTAAGCCTTGACGCTTGCGCGCCGCAGCACCGGCTGTCTCTGGCAGCGGATTCGTGCGTGAACTTTCGTTAGTATGGCGAGGTACTCCAAAAGAGTCAACCATGCACACGAGTTGCGCACAAAGAGGACAAGAGCGGAGCGCATCTCCACCGGGACGCCCTGCCTGCCCGCGCCCGGCCGCTGCGATTTGGCTTCGGTTAAGTCCTGCGCAAGACGAAACGTCCACTGGACGTTTCTTTGCGTGCGGAATCTAGCCAAACCGCAGTGCCCGGGCGCGGACAGGCAGGGCTAGACCCACTCGACTAGCTACAGTCCTGCCACGAAGCGATCCAGGCGGCGCAGGCCCTCGTCAAGGTCTTCGTCGGAAACGCAGTAAGAAAGACGCACGTACCCCTCGCTGCCAAAGCATGAACCGGGGACCAGGCCCACGCCAGCTTCCTCGATGGCCCGAGCGCAAAACTGTTCAGATGTCAGGCCCGTGCCCTTGATGGAAGGGAAGACGTAAAAGGCGCCGGCGGGCTCCACCACCGAAAGGCCCATCTTCTCGAGCGCTGCGAGGACGCGTGCGCGACGAGCACGATACGTCTCGAGCATGGGAGCGGGGTCCACCGAGAGCGCAACCGCTGCCGCCGGCATCTCGAACGAGACAGCAGACGACACCATGTACTGATGCGCTTTCGCGATTTGCACGGCAAGCGAAGGGTCGGCGGCAAGCCAACCGATACGCCAACCGGTCATGGCCCAGGGCTTGGAGAAGCTATCGACCACCACGGTCTGCTCGCGCAGCTCCGGATGGCGCAGCGCAAAACGCTCGTAACCGTCTGTGTATACCAAGCGGTTGTACACATCGTCGCAAATCACGTAGATACCCGTCTCGGCAGCGACACGCGCCACGGCATCGAGCGAAGCCGCATTGAAGATGCAACCGGTGGGATTGTTGGGCGAGCAAATGACAATGGCCTTGGTCGCCGGCGTCACGCGGTCGCGTAGGGCATCCTCATCAATCTGGAAATCCGCACGCGCCGTGTCCAGAAAGACCGGGAAGGCATGGTTCACGCGCACGATGGATTCGTACAGGCCAAAGGCAGGCGTAGGGATGATGACCTCGTCGTTGGGCTCGAGCATCGCGAGCAAGGTCGCATGCAGCGCCTCGGTGGCGCCATCGGTCACGATGACATTGTCCGGGGCGTAATCAAAACCCTGGGCAGACATATACTCGCTGATGCTCCTGCGCAAGAACGGGGTTCCGTTATTGGGCGGATAATGGGTCTCACCGCGCTGGAGGGCGCGAGTCACCTCGTCGCGAATTTCCTGCGGCGTATCGAACTCGGGCTCGCCAAGGGCAAGCGCGATGCAACCTGGGTGCTGGGCTGCAAGAGCGTTGATGCGGCGAATGCCCGAGGATTTGAGCCTCACGAGCGATGTGTTCAGAGAGCGCGGCATGGCGATCCAATCCGAGTATCATTTGAGCCGTTACAGGATAGTCCACCCGGACGAGTTTGTGCAGTAGGCATTTTCCTGCAAAACGACCGATTCGCGACCCAAGGGGAGTCGGAACCGCCAGAGCCCAGGAAGGAAGGCAAGATGAGAGATAAAGCCCAGCGCCGCATCATCGTGCTATCCGCCTGTGACAGCAGCGCTGACCCTGCCATTGCAGCGAAGCAACTGCGCATATCCGTTCGCGTCGCCCGCGACTTTGCCGACGCCGTTGCCGCCTACTCGCGCCTCTCCAAGACACAGGCGCCAAAGGTCGAGTTGACGGAGCTCAAAACATGGCAGGAAACGACGCAGCAGGCGGAGCCGGCATCGCTCGTGCTCGTCTTCCCTCTTGCTGCCAAAAGCACCCACGCATGCGTGCCCAGCAAAGCGATTGAACGCATCGTCAAGGGCCTCCCCCGCCCCAACGACCCCCTTATATACGCTGTCGCCCATAGCGATTCGAGCCCGCAGGAAACTGAACATCAGGCACTCGCCGCATTGCAACATGACATCGAGCAGATGGGCGCCAACTGGGGAGGCGCGTTACTCCTTGGCGGTGCCGAGACCTTCGAGCACCTGTACCGTCTCCCACGCCTTGGCGCTTATCGTCGCCCTATCTCGCAGGCGATCGACTTGCTCGTGTGTGCCGCGCGTCTGGGCGAACCTCTCGAAAAGGCAATGCGCTCCATTGGGCATGCAGACCCCCGCAGCCTCGTTTGCGCGCAGCCGGGACTTTTTCCGATTCTTCGCCTTCAACAAGCAATTTGGCATCGATAGCGAAAGATAAGCGCATCCTCGCCAGCCACACACGCCTGGCAAAACAGTCAACAAGGCCCCACCGGCCTTCCCCAGTAATTTGAAGATTTTGCATCAAGCTGTCTATCCAACGGCGGCGGGGGTACTGTTATCCCCCGTAATTGTTTCTAGTGTTAAGGAGTTTGCGTGGCAGACGAATGTGAAGACCTCGCGCAGCAACTTATTCGCGAATTCAGCTCGATGCGCCGATTCATGTCGACGCGCGTAAGCAACACCGTCTCGGGCGAAATGGCAGTCATGCGCGCGCTCATGCTTGCAGACGGAAAGCTCAGCCCTTCCCAGATTGCCGACCGTGCCTGGATCTCCACTCCTCGCGTTGCGAATATCCTGCGGAGCCTCGAGGCAAAAGGCTGGATAACCCGTGAACCCGACAAAACCGACCGCCGACGCGTAATCGTCAACGTTACCGATCGCAGCGTTGCCGCCCTGGAAGAGAAGCGCAGGCTCTCCAGACGCAAGACCGGAGAATTTCTTGCTGAGCTCGGGCCCGACGATGCCCACGAGCTCGTGCGCCTCGTTCACCGCATGAACGAAATCATCGAAAAGAACCAGGGAGCGCGACTGCGCGAAATCCTCTATAGCGAAAACCCCAAGCCGGAAAACGGCTTTTGCGATACACCAACGACCAACAAATAAGAAAGGAGGCCGCGCATGCGCATCATCAAGCTCTTCAAGAACCACATCTTGGCGCTCTTCGTCGCTATCGGGCTGATCGTCATCAGCTGCAACGCCGACCTAGCGCTGCCCAGCTTCATGAGCGAGATCGTCGACGTGGGCATCCAGCAGGGCGGCATCACCTCTCCGGTGCCCGATACCATTCGCGACGATTCTCTTTCAGACCTTGAACTCTTCATGACCAAAGGCGACGCCAAGAGAGTCGAGGCGGCCTATAGCAAAGCCGATCGCAGCGGGATTCGCACCTACATCGGCTCTGAAGAGGACCGCGGGGACGAGGGTGCGCTCACAAATATCATGAGCCTGCCCGAGACCGCCGCGCTTTCGCTCGAACAGGGCATCGACGCCAGCTCGATGAGCGACATGACCGGTGAGGAATCGAGTGAGAGTGCCGGCGCCTCCGCGCCTACGCCCGAACAGATGGCAGCCATGACCCCCGAGGAGCTTGCCGCCATGCAGCAAAAGGCACAGGCGGCGGCAAAGATGCAAGAGCAGATCGATGCCGACGGCGGCAAGATCACCATGAAGAGCATGCGTATCGCTGTCGAGGGAGGCCTTGTTGAGCGCTCAAAGCTCGTCGAGGGCGCCAACAAGATGGCCGACGAGATGGGCTCCATGAGCGGATCCATTGTCACCCAGCGCGCCATCACCTACGTGCAGCAGGAATACAAGGCGCAGGGCATCTCCCCGAGCGATGTTCAGAACTCCTATCTTGCAAGCACGTCCGTCAAGATGTTCTCCCTGTGCGCCGTAAGCCTTGTGGCGACTATCCTCACGGGCGCCGTCGCCTCGCACACCGCCTGCACCATCGCGCGCGACCTGCGCCGCAAGACATTCAATAAGGTCATGCATTTCTCGCCTGCCGAAGTGGGCAAGTTTAGCCAGGCATCGCTCATCACGCGCTGCACCAACGATATTCAGCAGATCCAGATGGCAACCACGCTCTTTATCCGCATGGTCATGATGGCACCGATCATGGGCATCGTGGCCGTTATGCGCGTGCTCGCCACTCACACCGGCCTCGAGTGGACCATCGGCGTGGCCGTCATCGCGGTCTCCGCCGTCGTTGGCGTGCTCATGGGACTCACTATGCCCAAGTTCAAGAAGATGCAAAAGTACGTAGACCGCGTGAACCTCGTGGCACGCGAGATCCTTGACGGCATCATGCCCATCCGCGCCTTTGGCCGGCAAGAGCATGAACTCGAGCGCTTTGACGAGGCGTCGTGCGACCTCATGACAACGCAGCTGTTCACCAACCGCGCCATGAGCTTCATGATGCCGCTCATGATGTTTGTTATGAACTGCGTCACCGTCCTTATCGTTTGGACAGGCAGTCACGGCGTGAGCGAAGGCGTCATGCAGGTGGGCGACATGATGGCGTTCATCTCCTACACCATGCAGATCGTCATGGCGTTCATGATCTTGACCATGGTCTCGGTCATGCTGCCGCGCGCCGAGGTCGCCGCCGAACGCGTAGACGAGGTGCTCGCCACCGAGAGCTCCATCAAAGAGCCCCGGGCGCCTAAGCTCCCTGCAGCAGACGGCGTTCACGGGCAGCTTGAATTCCGCGGCGTGAGCTTCCAGTACCCCGATGCCCGACAAGACGTTATCGGCGGCGTCAGCTTCACCGTGCACGCGGGTCAGATGCTCGGCATCATAGGCTCCACGGGCTCGGGCAAGTCGACGCTTGTACAGCTTATTCCGCGCCTGTACGACGTCACCGGCGGCCAGATTCTGCTCGATGGCATCGACGTGCGCGATCTTCCGCTCTCCGAGCTTCGTCGCCGCGTGGGGTATATCCCCCAGCAAGGCATGCTCTTCTCCGGCACCGTCGAATCGAACCTCAAGTTCGCCGGCAAGTCCGTGACGGATGAGGACATGCGCGAAGCGGCCCGCATCGCACAGGCAAGCGACTTCATCGAGGAACGCGAAGGCGGTTTTGCCTCAGAAATCAGCCAGGGCGGATCCAACGTCTCCGGTGGCCAGCGCCAGCGCCTCTCCATCGCACGCGCTTTGGCAAAGCGCCCCGAGGTCGTGGTCTTTGACGACTCGTTCAGCGCGCTCGATTACAAGACCGACGCCTTGCTGCGCGAAGAGCTCGCACGCACCCAGAAAGACGCAGCGCTCGTCGTGGTGGCCCAGCGCATCGCCACGATCATGCATGCAGACCAGATCATCGTGCTCGACGAGGGCGCGGTCGTGGGTCAAGGTACGCACGAGGAGCTCTTGCGCCGCTGCCCCGCCTATCTTGAAATCGCCCAGTCGCAGCTCTCCGCACGGGAACTCGGGCTCAGTGAAGATGAAATCGCCGCCGTCATGGATGGCAGCGCTCAGGAAGGAGGTGTCCGCTAATGGCCGATGAGATGAGCAAAACCGTGGCGCCCAAGCGCCAGGCACGGCCGGCAGGCCCTATGGGCAGGCGCGGACCCGGCCGCGTAGTCGAAAAGCCCAAGGATTTCAAGGGCACCATGCTCAAGCTCTTGAGCTATGTGGGTCGCCACAAAGTGGCCGTTTTCTTTGCAGCCGCTTTCGCCATGGCCTCGGTTATCTTCAACATCGTGGGCCCCAAGGTCTTGGGCCAGGTGACCACCAAGCTCTTTGAGGGCCTTGTCGCCAAGGTCCAAGGCACCGGTGCAGTCGATTTCGGCTGGATCGGCAAGACGCTGCTGCTCTTGCTGGGTCTCTACCTCACCAGCTCCACATGCAACCTCGTCCAGGGCTGGCTCATGACAGGCGTCACGCAAAAGATCTGCTATCGCATGCGCAAGGAGATCGCCCAGAAGATCACCGTCATCCCCATGAGCTACTTCAACGGCCACAGCAAGGGCGACGTGCTCTCGCGCATCACAAACGATGTCGACACGCTGGGACAAAGCCTCAATCAGTCCGTGACGCAGCTCATCACCTCCATCACGCAGATTATCGGCGTGCTCGTGATGATGCTATCCATCAGTCTGCCGCTCACCGGCGTCGTCGTGGTCACGTTGCCGGTCGCCGCCGTGATCATGGGCGTGATGATGCACTTCTCGCAGCCATACTTTCGTGAGCAACAGCAGGTCCTTGGCGCTGTCAACGGCATTATCGAGGAAGATTTTGCCGGTCAAAACGTCATCCAGGTGTTCGACCGCGCCGATGCTTCCGTAGCAGAGTTCGACGAGAAAAACGACCGTCTGTTCATCTCGGGCTGGCGCTCGCAGTTCCTCTCCGGCTTGATGATGCCGCTCATGAGCCTGGTGGGCAATATGGGTTACGTGGCCGTAGTTGTGGTGGGCGCGCAGCTCGCGCTCACGGGCAACGCCACCCCGGGTGATATCCAGAGCTTCATCCAGTACGTGCGCAACTTCACCCAGCCCGTGCAGCAGCTCGCCAACGTGAGCAACACGATGCAGTCCATGGCAGCCGCCACCGAACGCGTCTTCGAGTTTTTGGCAGCGCCCGAGGAGGAGCAGGCCGCAGTCCCTCAGATTCCCGAGAAGCGCCAAGGCCATGTGGAATTCGAGCACGTCAAGTTTGGCTACTCGCCCGACAAGACCATCATTCACGACTTCACCTGCGATGCCCTGCCCGGCCAGACCGTGGCGATCGTCGGCCCCACCGGTGCCGGCAAGACCACGCTCATCAAGCTGCTCCAGCGCTTCTACGACGTTGACGGCGGCAGTCTGCGTGTCGACGGTGTCGACGTGCGCGACTGGGACCGCACGGCCCTGCGCGAGCAGTTCGCCATGGTGCTGCAGGATACATGGCTGTTCAACGGCACGATCCGCGAGAACATTCGCTATGGACGCCCCGACGCCACCGACGAAGAGGTCGAAGCGGCAGCCAAGGCAGCGCGCTGCGACCACTTTATCCATACGCTCGCCGGCGGCTACGACTTCATGATCAACGAGGAGGGCACCAACCTCTCCCAGGGTCAACGTCAACTGGTGACCATCGCCCGTGCGGTGCTCGCCGACCGTCCCGCGCTGATTTTGGATGAGGCAACCTCAAACGTCGACACGCGTACTGAGGAACTCATCCAGCGCGCCATGGATACCCTTATGGAAGGACGTACGAGCTTCGTGATTGCGCATCGTCTGAGCACGATTCGCAATGCCGATGTCATCCTCGTCCTGCGCGACGGCGATATCGTGGAGGAAGGCACCCACGAGGAGCTCCTCGCTCGCGGCGGCTTCTATGCCGAGCTGTACAACTCGCAGTTCGAAGAGGCTGCGTAAAGGCGGGTGCGCGAGTGCCTCTCGCCGAGCGTTTCATCTTGCTTGAAACGTAGACCACAGTGGAACGCCGTCGAGCATCTCGTCTTAATAGGGGTGCGGGTCATTTTGGCTCGCACCCCTTTTTCATGTGTAAGCTTCATCTCAGCAGCCACATCTTACCGTGCCGCATGCCGGCTCGCACCCTCCGCAAGCCGCTGTGGGAATGCATGTTACGTCTTCGCAGGTAAAAGGATGGTTGCAACAAATAGTTGCGAAGGTAGGTCTAAAATTCCAACCAAAGGCGGTGGAGGCGCCGGAGTGCTTTGCGCACACTGAGGACAGACGCGTCCGCAAGCACCTTCCCACGAAAGGAAACGATATGGACCCCACGATGGCACAGCGCCTCGTTGATAGAAGAAAGGCCGCCGGTCTTTCGCAAGAGGCACTCGCCGACAAGCTCGGCGTGAGCCGTCAGGCTGTCAGCAAATGGGAGCGTAGCGAATCCTCCCCCGACACCGACAACCTTATCGCGCTCGCAGCCCTCTACGAAGTCTCACTTGACGAGCTGCTTTACGTCTCGCCCGCACAGTCGAACGCGACAAAGACGGAACGGGAAAAGCCCACTCCCGCCGCTGAGGGCGCACACAACGATGACGTCTGCGAACAGGCAGACGAGCCGGAGCTTTCAGACGACGATAGACCAGACTTTCATGCAAGCGAGCGCGGTGAGCGCGTTCATATCTCCCTAAAAGAGGGCATCCACGTTGTCGACCCCGAAAAAAGAGAAGAGGTCCACGTGGGATGGAGCGGTATCCATGTGGAAAATGAGCGCCGTGGCGAGCACGTGCACATCGGCCCCAGTGGTATGCACATCGATTCTTCCGATGGCGGGCATAGCGTACACACCAACGAAGACGGCACGGTAACCATCGACGGCGAGACCTATGCTAGTTGGAAAGATGCTCACGATCATTGCGATTTCCAAGGCAACAGGCATCACAGCCCCTTCGGCCGCGCCTGGAGCAAGTTTCCTTTTCCGGCAGTAGTTCTCGTGGCCTATTTAATCGGAGGGATTGTCTACAGCGCCTGGCTGCCCGGCCTCATGCTCGTATTTTTGATTCCGGCGTATTACATGGTTGGCAGCCTTATCGATCAGCACAAACCCCTTACGTTTCTCAGCAGCATCTACCCCATCGCCTGTGCTGCATGGTTTTGCTACATGGCCTTTTTCTGCAACCAAGCGCATCCCGCTTGGGCAATTTTCCTTACGATCCCTATGGTCGAAGCGATTCTCCACTGGATTCGCAAGTCCTCACAAGGGCACAAGGTGCACTAAGACCCGATGCGGGACCTGGCGGGAACGGCCTTGCGGCGCGCCCATCTCGCAGCACATCTGTCTCGAAGTACGCTCGCCTCGCGGCGCATCCGTCACACGACCGCTAACAAGTGGCGGGTTTTCGTACATCTCCGGCCTTCCGGTACCGCCTTTAACGCCGCCGTCCTCCATTGGATGGCGGTTTTCGTGCATTCCCGGGGCGATGGCTCAAAATGTGTGGCGGTTTTTCGTGCATTTCTAGACGAGCGGCGGTTTTTGAAACGTCTTTCGATCGAAAACGAACCCGGGATGCACGTTTTACCGCCACTCGATCGGAAATGTTCGATTTACCGCCACACATTGAGACGCGCATCATGACGGCGAGAAGGCCGCTGATTCCTCCGCCGCATGTTGATCGTTACCTCCGCCCTCTCCGCTATCATACTCATCTCCTCACAGAAACGAACATCTGTTTGCTTCTGTGCTATGATGATTAGCTAGCCTAAACGAAGAGGGGAGGCGTCCGTGACACTCGAAAACATGGATAGAGATATCAATGCGCTCATTGCAAAACTGCATGCCGACGAGCGCATCCATAAAAGCTCACATTTCTCTTCGACGCGCTACAACGACGAACCCATCATCTTCACAGGGCGCCAGATGTCCTCGTATATGCCAGACCGCTACCGCGAGATGCGCGCCATTTCGCGCTGGCAAGAAGGCACCGACAGCAGGCGCGGACGATGGCTTAGCGAGGATGAGTTTTTCTACCTTCAAGCAACCCTCATGGCCGATTTCGAAGACGATTGTCCCTACCAGGGAACCTTCAAGGCTTACTCGCCCACATACAACGCCATGAGCGACCGACAGCTTCGTGGCTACTTTACCTGGCGTACACAGGTACGTGCCGGCAACGTGGAGGAAACCTCGCTCTCTTTTGCCTTTGTCTACCTCTACGAGCTGCTCTGCGGTATCGGTTGCGCCGACGCGCAAGACGGCTTTCGGGCCATCAAATCTTTTTGGGAAACTTACCGCACCTTTGCCCCCGAGCTCGACCGCTACGTCCGCGTCTGGTTGGCAGACTATGTTGTCTATCACAACCTGCCGGCATCGCTTTTGGAAGACAGTCGCACCCTCGAGTTCGACCGCGCGCTTATCGCGCTCAAACACGCGCACGCCATAGCCGAACAGCACGTCTCTCGACAAAGCACCCCTTCCCGCGGCGGTGCGCCGATTCTTATACCGCCAAATCCCGAGGTCGAAGAGCCGCTCTTTCGAGCTATCGACACGCTCTCAACCTATCGCATCGCCGGCTCGAAATTCGCCAAGGACCACTACGGCGATCTTCGCCACGTGGCATGCGCCGTCTACCTGCGCCTGGCGGAACACTACGCCAAGCATCGCAAGCTCCCCCTTATCGAAAGTCTGTTTGGCGAGAACATCTCGCTCCCCTACACGATGTTTGCCTCGGCAGTTTTCTTTGACCCCAATATGCATCCCGATTGCGAATATGAGCTGGACGAACTCCATCGCTATCGCTGTCAGAAAGGCTATTGGAGCTGCCAGAAGTATCGCGGCGGGCGAGCGCGCAACACCAAGCTCGGCTCGGTCATGCGAGCGGTCGATTACGCTATGCGCAAAGCCTGGGATTATGCCCACCCCCTCAAGGAGAGCGACATCCCCAAGTACATAGCGAAGATGATCGAACGCGAGGTATCCGAACGCCATGCCTGGGCACTCGCGCATCGCCCCGTCGAGGTCACTATCGACCTTTCTCGCCTGCATAAGATTCGAAACGCCGCAGCCGAAGTGCGCGAGGCGCTGCTCATCGACGAGGAGCGTGACGAGGGTATCGACGCAAATGAGACCGCGACAAACAGCACGTCGCCTGTCGAATCATTGTCTGTCGAAGCAATGCTCGACAAATCAACGGCGGCTGCAGATAAAGCGGGCGAGCCCGTGTGCAACGATAGCCCCGCGACGGACATTTCGCAGCAGCCCCATCTGCCCGAAACGGCGCAGGATATCGCCGCGCGCTCGACAAAGGCTGCGCCTCCACTCGCCGGCGCTGCCGCAACAACACCTTTCGGCGCCGTTGCGAAAGGCCTCGCCCCCACCGTCACCGGCCCCGCATCAGGCAACGACGTCTCGCGCCCCCTCGATGCCAACCAGACCCAATACCTGACTGCCCTTCTCGCATCGGACACAACCGCCCGCACGCATGCGCTATCCGCCGTGTCCACAAGCGAAGATATGATGGTCGACACCATCAACGAGGCCCTGTTCGACCTACTTGGAGATACCGCAATCGAGTACGGACCAGACGGTCCGCAGATCATCGAAGACTACCGCGAGGACGTGGAGGAGATACTCGCATGACCGATTTGTCCAATACCGTGCCGCGCGTACCCAAACGCGTGGCGGCCGTGATTCTCAACTCGCTCAAAGGCGGCGTCGTGCCGCGCATCGGCCTGCCCTACATCACCGTAGGTCGCGAGACCGAGATTCGCGCGCTTTTAACCGATCTTTCCCTCATTGCCGATGGCGGCGCAAGCTTCCGGTTCCTGGTTGGACGCTACGGCGCCGGCAAGAGCTTCTTGCTGCAAACCATCCGCACGCATGCCATGGGTGAAGGCTTTGTAGTTGCCGACGCCGACCTCTCCCCCGAGCGGCGTCTGCAGGGAGGCCAGGGGCAGGGGCTTGCCACCTACCGCGAGCTCATTCGCAACCTCTCCACCAAGACGCGCCCCGAAGGCGGCGCCCTCAACCTCATCTTGGATCGTTGGGTCGCCTCGACGCTCGATATTCGCGCGGGCGAAGACGCAGGTGACGATGAAGAATCGCACATGCGCGCACAACTTGACGAGCTTGAAGAGATGGTCCACGGATTCGACTTTGCGCGCATGCTTGTGCGCTATCGCGCCGCGACCCTCGAAGGCGACGACGAGGTAAAAAGCTGCGTCGCCCGCTGGCTGCGCGGCGAATATCGCACCAAAACCGAGGCAAAAGCCGATCTGGGCACCTCGACCATCATCACCGACGACGACTGGTACGACTACGTCAAGCTGCTCGCGCGTTTCCTCGTTGGTGCCGGATACAAGGGCCTCATCGTCATGATTGACGAGCTCGTGAACCTCTACAAGATCCCCAACGCCATCACGCGCCAGTACAACTACGAGAAGATCCTCACCATGTACAACGATACCCTACAGGGCAAGGCGCACCACCTGGGCATCATCATGGGCGGCACGCCCACCTCCATCGAAGATCGCCGTCGCGGCGTCTTTAGCTACGAGGCTCTTCGCAGCCGTCTTACGCAGGGGCGCTTTGCACGCGAGGACATGCGCGACATGCTAGCCCCTATCATTCGCTTGCACCCCCTCACCTATGAGGAGCTGCTGGTATTGATTGAGAAGCTCGGCCAGATTCATGCGGGCTACTTTGGCTACGAAGACACTATCACCGACAAGGATCTCGCTGCCTTCCTGCAGATCGAGTTTGGTCGTGTGGGGGCAGACACGCACCTTACGCCGCGCGAGGTGATCCGCGACTTTATTGAGCTGCTGGATATTGCCTATCAAAACCCAGATGTCGACATCGCGGCCCTCCTGCGCGACGAAGGGGCAATCGCGGGTGCCGGCACTCCCGCCACGTCGAGCAGCACGGGCGACAGCGGCAATGGGGACGCAGGTGCCACGCCCTTTGCCGAGTTCACGCTGTAGCAAGCAAACCCCACCACCGGAAAGGAGGGCTTGACCATGAATGCATTCGATCGCTTTGCGCCCTTTGTGCAGGATTTTATCTACGCAAACGGATGGGAGAGCCTCCGCTCCATCCAGGTGGCGGCGGCGGACGCTATCTTCAACACCAACGAAAACGTACTGCTCACCGCAAGCACCGCTTCGGGTAAAACCGAAGCGGCATTCTTCCCCATCTTGACGCTGTTTTCCGAAGACCCGCCGGCAAGCGTGGGCGCCTTGTACATCGGTCCGCTCAAGGCTCTTATCAACGACCAGTTCTATCGCCTAAACGACCTGTGCGACCAGGCCGATATCCCGGTATGGCACTGGCACGGAGACGTCGCCGCTTCGCACAAGCGCAAGCTGCTGCAAAACCCCTCCGGCATCCTGCAGATCACGCCCGAATCCCTCGAAGCATTGCTGCTGCATAAGCACTCTGCCATCTCGCGCCTCTTTGGCGACCTGCGATTCATCGTGATTGATGAGGTTCACTCCCTGCTGCGTGGCGATCGTGGTGGTCAGACACTCTGCCTCATCGAACGCCTCTCCGCCATGGCGGGCGTCAATCCGCGGCGTATCGGCCTTTCCGCCACGATGGGCGACCCCGAGCGCACGGGCGATTTCTTGGCTGCGGGCACCGGACGAGGCACCATCATCCCCCGCTTTGACGAGCCGCGCCGCACCTGGCGCCTCTCCATGGACCACTTTTACATCACAGGCCCACAGGCCACAGAGCGTCTTACCGTCTCGACAGACCCTCAACCCGCCGAGGTCATATCGGTCGAAACGCTGCCCGCAAGCGCCCCCTCGGTAGAAGATGTTCTTGCGCGTGCATACGAACCGGATGCCGAACCGCACGAACTTGCCGCTTCGACTGCCCGCCAGGAAACCACGGGACAGGAACCTCCACATGTACAGGGCACCGCTCGGGATACGCCGGAAAACAACGCCGCAGTCGTCTCCATTCCGCTCGCCGCTCAACAAGAACTCATGGCACCGAGCGATACCGCCCCGCAAGATGCCGACCCCGGTATCGGATACATCTTTGAGCATACGCGCGGGCGCAAGTGCCTGGTCTTTGTGAACTCACGCGAGGAAGCCGAAAGCGTGTGCACGCTTCTTCGCCAGTACTGCGAGGCCATGCACGAACCCGATCGATTCCTTATCCATCACGGCAACCTCTCGGCTTCATATCGTCAATCCGCCGAAGAAGCCATGCGCGACGAGGAGCTGGCGCTCACCACCGTCACCACCGCCACGCTTGAGCTGGGCATCGACATCGGCCGCCTGGAGCGCGCTTTCCAGATTGATGCGCCTTTTACCGTAAGTTCGTTCCTTCAGCGCATGGGTCGTACCGGCCGACGCGACCTCCCGCCCGAGATGCACTTCGTGATACGCGAGGAGCAGCCCGAACCGCGCTCGATGTTGCCCGAAACTATCCCCTGGAAGCTCCTACAGGGCATAGCGCTCGTACAACTCTACCTGGAAGAGCGCTGGGTCGAGCCCCCGCAACTCGATCGCCTTCCCTATAGCTTGCTCTATCACCAGATTATGGCCACGCTTGTCTCCTGCGGTGAACTCACGCCCGCAGAGCTCGCGGGTCGTGTGCTCACGCTCTCGTACTTCCATCGCGTGACCGCTGACGATCTGCGCTGTCTGCTCCATTACCTGCTGGAAACCGATCAGATCGAACAAACGGAACGCGGTGGCCTCATCGTGGGCATCACAGGCGAGCGCACTACTAATTCATTCAAGTTCTACGCTGTGTTCCAAGAAAACGAGGAGTACACGGTACGCTGCGAATCCTCCGAGCTCGGTACCATCGTCAACCCGCCGCCGCCAGGCGAGCGTATAGCCATTGCCGGTCATTGTTGGATTGTCGAAGAGGTGGACCACAAGCGCCGCCTGGTGTACTGCACGCAGGTCAAAGGCCGTGTTCCCGCCTATTTTGGCGATTGCCCCGGAGACATCAACACCCACGTGATCGAACGCATGCGCCGCGTTCTGCGCGAAACCAGCTCCTATCCATACCTTATGGGCAATGCCCGCGCACGCCTCTTGCAGGCACGTCATGTGGCACAGGCCGGAGGCGTCACCGAGCGTCCGCTCATCAACCTGGGCGGCGACACTTGGGCACTGTTCCCCTGGCTTGGAAGCTATGCATTCCTGGCACTCGAGCGCCTGCTTAAAATCAAATGCGCAAAAGAGCTAGGCCTCAAGGGCCTCGATCCCTCGCGCCCCTATTTTTTGCAGTTCCGCATGGACGCCGACGAGGAGACATTCTACGAGGTATGTGCCGAGGCCGCGCAGAGCGACTTTGACCCTATAGAACTTGTCTATCCCGGCGAGGTTCCGTACTTTAACAAGTACGACCAGTTCCTGCCCGAATCGCTCGTGCGCAAGGGCTTCGCCGAGGGCGTGCTGGATATCGAGGGTATGCGTCGTCGCGTAGCCTCCTGGGGAGCATAACGTCCTGTCAAGTGATGAGGGCGCGGCGTCGACCGTGCCCTCTCGACTGGCAAGACGCCAGCATCGATATGCACCCGAAGAGACCCGAACGAACCAAGCGTCTCACCCGAGCGTTAGAGCGTCCCCTTGAGGATTCCCTCGTTCGCGTCAAAGCCCTCGCCCAAAATCTGGCCCACAAGGTCATAGCAATACTGCAGGGTAAAGTCACCGCAACCGGGAGCATTACGAATCGCATTTTGCGAAGCAAGCTCCTCGGTGTAATCCGAGAGCCTGTAGACACTCATGGACGGATTAGGCGCACGATGCGTGACCAGAGGCGTAAGCGAATACTCGGTAACCTTGCAAGCATCGCCGGTCTTTTCCAGCGTGAGCTTGGCCATACCGCCCAGCATGCGCGGCTTTTCGATCTGGCCGGAAACAAAATTGCCCAAAGACCAGAACACGGGGACCTTCTTGCCGTCGGCACCGTCTCTCACATCGACGTTCTCGAGCACGTGGGGATGCGTGCCGATAATCGCATCGACACCGGCATCCAGGAAAATCTGGCCGTACTTAAGCTGGGTCTCGTCGGGAGTATAGACATACTCGGTACCCCAGTGAGGGAAAGCGATCACAAAGTCGGCGCCCGCCTCGCGTGCTCGCTTGACATCGCCGGGCAGGTCGCTCAGGTGCAGCTTCTTGACGCACCAAGGAGCGCTATCCGGCAGCGGAATGCCGTTTGTATGCTGGGTGTAGTTGAGCAGCGCGACTTTGATGCCGCCGCGCTCGATAATATGGATGGTGTCTGCCAGCTCCTTGCTATCCGCCACGCCGGGGACCACCATCTCGGGATGCTTATCGCGCCAATAGGAAAGATCCCATTTGATGCCTTCAAATCCCTGGTCAAGAGCATGGTTTGTGGCCGTAAGCGCTACGTCCACGCCCGCCTTCGCCTCGGCGTCGCCCAGTTCCTGGGGGCTATTAAAGTTAGGGAAATCTTCGAGGCCATGCTCGGTGCCGCCCAGAATCGTCTCCTGGTTGACGATTGCGATGTCATTATTCGCAAACTCATCGGTCAAGTTCGCAAAAAAGTGATCGTAATTGTACGTTCCATCGGATCGGCGCCCGCTGTTCCACACACTCGTATGGATGAGCATGTCGCCCACCATCATGAGGGTAATGCTCGTGGTCGACTGCATACCATCAAAAACCGTTGCAAGCTGAGGCTCAATGGCTCCCGCGGCAGAGGGGCTGGATGCGGAACCGGCGCCAAATGGAAGCGCACAGCCCGAAAGGGATGCGGCGCCCGCACAACCAAGAGTGCCCAAAAGACCTGCTATGAACGCGCGACGGGAAATGTCGCACGAAGAATGAAGTTCGACGTCATGCCGACGGAAGCGATCCTGCTCCTGCGCCACGATAACCCCCACAAAAAACGCGAGCACTTAACAGCAGTAGCATACCGTATCGCCTGGATTTAACTACCCCAAAAAGCAAGCGGCACCTAAGGGAACGTTGGCTTCGCCCAAGTCGCGGGCACCCCGAGCCTTCGAGCAACCAGAGCCGGAAGCACGGCAAACACGCCGGCGCCCCCGCGCTTCGGCACGCAAAGATTGCCTAATCGAACAGCGGCTCGCCAGGAAAGTCCTCGCCATACGCGATAGCGTCCGCAAAGGAGTAGTCCTCGTCTGAGGCGATAAGCAGGTAGTTATCCTCTTCGCCCAACTCCTCGTCGGTGGTTTGTATCACGCTGGCATGCGCAAAAACGCGCAGTGCGCTCGCTAGTGCATCGCGCAAAAACGAGATATCGGTACCGTGGTCGCGCGAGACGATATTGGCCATATACAGGCCGCCCGGGGTGAGATGTTCCCGCACCCGCTGAAGCGCCTGCACCGTCGCCACGCTGCGCACGGGATCTGCGCCGGCAAAAACGTCGCTGATCACAACGTCGTAAAGCACAGGCTGAGCGCCCTCCATAGAGATGCGCTCGAGATACACGCGCGCGTCCTCGGTACAAATGCCCAAGCGCGGACCTACCTCTTGCTCCAGGCGATCGAGGTAGAACCACCGACGTGCCATCTGAACGATAGCGGGATCGGCCTCGACCACATCCATCCAGACGTCGTCGCGAGCGACAAGCAACGCCTTGGGATATGAGAACCCGCCGCCGCCAAGCATGAGCACGCGACCGATACCATGGGCGTACCATGCCCTCATCTGCGCCAGGGCCTCAAACATCGTATCGAAGGCGCGAATGTACTCAAATACCGGCTCCGACCAGCGCTCTCCCAGATACGTAGCCGACTGAAAGACGCCTCCCTGGGCAAGCACGCGCACCTCGGAGCCGTCTTCGAGCTTGAGCACCTTGACACGGGCACGACCCGCGCGCGTGCGCACCAGTTGGATGCAACGCGCACCTGCAGCCAGCGCGCCTCCAAGTGCCGCCGCACCCAACGCCACGCCAACCGCCGTCGACACGCTCTTGTTTTGCAAGCTCCCCATAGCTACAGCTCCCGCGTTTGATAGAGGCCGTTATCGACAAATCCCTGAGTCCGATAATACTCCCGGGTTCCGATAGCCGAAATCACGTTGACGCGCGCATATCCCGCCTCGCGCGCCATCTCGCACGCCCGCTCGATCAGACGACGGCCCAACCCCATATGCTGAGCCCCGTTACCCGCAGCGTGCAGGTGCGCCACCTTACCATACACATGCACCTCGCGAATCATCGCTTCACCCAAATGCACGGGAAGTTCTGCAGAATGCTTACGCACATACTCCTGGCTGGGCAAGGAGAGTCGCAGGAATCCAGCGATGCGGTTTTCATCGTCGACCCATTGCAAGAAGCGCTCGCTTGTATTGGCAGTCTCGTAGGACACGACGTCGAGATGGAGCTCGTCGAGGGTCACCTCGCGCCCGGCAATCTCGCGATAGCGAATCTCTTCGACACGACGGGCCGCCACCTGGTCTTGACCCAGGCGCTGCTCGACAAGCTGACGAAGGTTGGGCTTCTTGTTGCCCACTTTAATATCCCCCGAAGAGAAGTCTCTGATCATACGGGAGATACGCGTGAATGCCGGTGTGGCCAAAACGTCGTCGGCGAGGACATCGAGCAGTTCGTCTTCCGTGTAGGGGCGCCACGAGCCGTCCTCGTACTTTGCGCAAAGGCGCGCGCCCTCGATGAGCGCGCAGGGATAGAGCTTGATCTCGTCGGGCTGGAACGCAGCTTCACTCACAAGGCGTACGTAATCGAGTTTATCCTGCTCGGGCGTGGCGCCCAAAAGATTTGCCATTGCATGTGCATGGATCTTAAAGCCAAAGATACGCAACAGGTCAAACGACTGGGCGATGCGCTCGGGCCTGATGCCGCGTTCGTTAAGGTCGAGAATGTGCTGGTTCAAGCTCTGTACGCCCATCTGGATCTTCGTGGCGCCCAGGCGGCGAATGAGCGTCAATGCTTGCGGCGTCACCGCGTCGGGACGTGTCTCGATCACAAGCCCCACCACGCGATGCGTGGCGGTCTCGTTGATACGCTGCTGGCACTCGAGCTCCTCGAGCGTGCCCACCTGGAACTCCGCCGCCCTTCCCCATGGGGAGTTTTTACCGTAGAGCTTCGCCACGCAGCGATTGTACGTGGCATCTGTATCGGACATGTCGTCGATGCGCTGCTGGTATGGCGCGACCTTTTGTTCGAGTGCCTCCGCATTCGTCGAGATGCCAAGCTCGCGATAGCGTGTGCGCCGGTCGAGAACCGCCTGCGGGACCTCGTGCGGATCGGTCTGCTCCAGCAATTCAGCCGCGCGTTCGCGCGTGGTCGCGCCCGGGTCTGCGAGCATGGGATTTGCCGCCACGCCCGCCACGGCGTTGTCGTTGAGGGCACGAAAAAGCTCGGTCACAAACCAGATTTGGTACTCGCGCGGATAGTCGCTCCAGGTGCCGCCGAGCACGATGAGCTCAATCTTATCGGTCGCATGTCCCATCTGCGTAAGCGCCGTTAGGCGGGCACTCACCTGCAGATACGGATCAAAACAGTTTTGCTCCGCACGGGCGCATGCAGGCTCGGCATGCAGGTAGCTCTTGGGCATGCGCAGATCGTTGGGACAAAAGAGGCAATCGCCCGAGCACGGCCACGGCTTGGTGATAACGGTGATGGTCGCCACGCCCGAAGCCGTGCGACGCGGCTTCATGCGCAAGACCTGCATCAGGCGCTGCTCGAGCCCGGGCGTGACGTTCCACGCGGACCAGCGCTCGCTGTCCTCGCGTTTGACGCGTTGGTAAAACGGCAGCAGGCGGCGCTTCGCAAGCATTCGTTTATCGGCACCCTCGCGGCGTGCCTCGGCATGTATCAGCTTGACGAGCACTTGATCGTCGACGGTCTCGCCGCGGCGCAGGCGCTCAAGTATGTTCAAAATAATCTGTTCCATACCCCCATTGTAAGGGCAAAGGCGCCGGAGCCGACCACGGCTCCGGCGCCTTCATCAAAGAGCATGCCTATACATCTATGTTTGCGGACTCAGCCCACCGTCGTCACTCCGGATCGAACGACATATCGCCCGAGCCGACCTCAAAACGATACGTAGCAGACTTATCGCCGTTGTCAAACTCATGATTCAAAATGGTCTCGCCATCGTAGCCAAGCGGAAGGAAATCGCTCTCGAAGTCACCGCCGCCCACGGTGAGGCTCGCCTTAAAGCCCGTAGAGTTCGGAACCGTTATCTCCACATCGCCCGAGTCCACGCTTACGTCCATCGACTTCGCGGGCGCCTGGTAGAGCTCGAACGTCACATCGCCCGAACCGACCTCGGCATTCAGGGTATCGGTCACGGTGCCCGTAAACTCAACGTCTCCCGAATCCAGCGTTACATCCAGATCATGGCACGCAATGTCCGCGACCGTCAGATCGCCCGACCCCACATTCGCCGTAATGCCCACCAGGTTATCCGCAACATCTCGCGGCAGCTCAATGGTGACCTTACGGTCAATGGCGCGCTCGTCATCGCAATCGAACTGGCGAATCTTGAGCGTAGAGCCCTTGATTTCGGCCAGATTCTGAGTGGCGGCATCGGAAGCAGACGCCCCCTTTGCAACGTGCCCGCTTTCGATGACACGCACCGGTCCGCCAGAGACACGTTTAACCTCGACTGTCCCCGACGTCACATCCAAGTCGAGCGATTGGAACGCGTCTTCGTCAAAAGTCGTGCTCGAAAGCTGCTGAGGCCGAGCGGAATAGTTACCGCTATCCAAAAGATCGTCCTCGTCAACCGCATCGTCCAGGCCAGACAAGCCGGATACAGCATCATCAAGATCCCACGGGCCATCAAAATGAATCAAAGTCCGCGAAATGCCAAAGACAAGCCCGATGATGAGCACAAACGCTCCGATGCCAACGCCCAAGCGTACCTTGGATTCATGCGAAAGCTTCATCATTCATCACCCTCTTTGACGACCGGCTCAGCGGTGGTCGCGGTAGCCACGTCAGCATCAATTGAAGCGGAAACATTCTGAGCCCTAGTTGTCACCGGTGCCAGACCAACCTGAATATCACCGCGCGTCCAATCGCCATCGAGCGCACGCGCCACCCAGTGATAAATGGGAATCGTAAAGAAGATCAGTGCGGCAAAGGGGCCGGCGCCAAACGGGAACATCAGCAAAAAGAACAACAGCCAGCACACGGCCCAATACGGAAACGACTGAAACGGACCTTTCACCGGAGTCGAGCCTGCCACGCCAGCGCCTGTCGCCTGCGCCGTCGCGGCGTTAGCCGCCTGCGCGCTCCAACTTGCAGCCTGCGCCGCCTTGGCAGCGGCATCACTCGCCTGCGTTGCCGCCTCGGTAGCGCGTGCCGCTGCCTCATGGGTACGGGCACGCTCTGCCGCCTCGGCCTCGCGCTGACGGGCACGGTCCTCGTTCTCAAACTCGATATCGTCCTCGATCTCGTCGCTCGGATTGAGCAGCTCGTCCAGGCTCACACCATAGAGCTTGGCGAGCGAAATCAGATTCTCGGTATCAGGGGAGCTCTCCGCGCGCTCCCATTTACTGACCGCCTGGCGCGAGAGGCCCAGCCTTCGCGCCAAACCCTCCTGGCTAAAGCCCTTACTGCGACGAAGATCGGCGAGCCGCTGTGCAGTTTCTACATTCATGGTTCCTCCTATGTGATGCCAGCCGTGCCGCCGGATCGTTTTTGTTCTTAAGGCGCCTTGCACAGTTAAAATCTATCCGCCACCGCCAAAAGCATGCCACCTATTCTAGTGAGATTTTTGACAACCGGCGGTTGCGGGTGCATGTGAGCTGGGAAAATGTGTCCATACAAAGCATTGACGCCCACTCGGTTGTTCCTGCCGCAACGTTAACGGTAGTATGGTCGTGCAGTTTATTCCGCGTGTCGCCAACGGAAGGAGCCTCGCACCGTGAACCGCGATTTTGCCTCATCGCTCATCCAGCTCAACAACACGTTCTATCGCGAGCACGCCGCTTCCTTCTCCGACACGCGCCGGGCTCCCTGGCCCGGTTGGGTTCGTACCATGGACATCGCACTCGAGCAGATTGACGCGGTCGGTGGCAAGCAACCGGTCCGCGCTTTCGATCTTGCCTGCGGCAATATGCGGTTCGAGCACTTCGCTCTCGGCCGCCTGAGCTCTTCGCCTTTCGCCGGCCGTCCTCTCGAGTTCTATGGTGTCGATTCATGCCAAGACCTCGCCACCGACGAAGGTGGATACGCTCGACGCATTCCCAACCTGCACTTCCAAGAAGTCGATGTGCTCGGAACGTTAATGAAGCTCAACCCCGCCGATATGCCCGACGTGGTCTTCGACGCCCCGCTCGCCGACATTTCTGTCTGCTTTGGTTTTATGCACCATGTGCCGTCGTGCGAGTACCGTGTACGCGTGCTCGACGCCCTGGTGCGTCAGACGCGTCCGGGCGGCATCATCGCCATCAGCTTTTGGGAGTTCATGAACGACGAGCGCATGGTGCGCAAGGCCGCCCGCGCCGAGGCGCGCGCCGAGCTCGCGCCTCCGTTCGAAGGATATGACCCCTCGCAGTTCGAGCCGGGCGATCACCTTATCGGCTGGCAAAACGACCATCGTGCCTATCGTTACTGCCACCACTTTGACGATCAACAAATTACCGACTTGGTAACAGGAGTGCGCGCATTGAGCACGAACGGTAACGCCCCCGTACGCGAGCTAGCACGCTTTCATGCCGACGGACATAGCGGCGAGCTCAATCGCTATGTAATCTTGCAAAGAGCCTGATGCCTTGGCGGCATCGGTCTAACAGCATTCGCGCATGGTCGCCATCTTCTGCAGACGCTCAAGATGGAGCAATTCCTTTTACCCGTTGGGGTCCCCGGATTCCCTAACAAGGCAGTCCGAAAAACGGTCGAGCTTGTCTTTTGAGAAGAGGGGCAAAATCCCCGCAGGCCCCTGCGGGCGCCGCTCCGTATCCTCAATTGTCTCGGTAAAAGATTCCCCTTTGCAGCCAAGAGCAACCACGCAGGCGTTATCGACCATCCACGGCCGCTCATTTGCCATCGAGAATGGATCGACGTACACGACTATCTCGAAGATGCCAACGCTTCAAGAGCGAAAAACGCGTCCTGAAATGCTTTGTCGCAATCCGATTGCAGCGACATTTTGCGGCAAGGGCCGCGCGCGGTGATTTTGTTTCTTCGTTTTCTTCCCCATGGCCTCGCCAAACGCCAGAACGTGACGGTACCCTTGTCTGGTAGAACAATATCCCTCGTGCGGACACGATTTGGACGCGCTTATTGGAGACCCATGGGAAGCTTGCACGTCAGAACCCCCAAGAACTTTGTGCTCGAGGAGCGCCTGGAGCGCTACGGCTCGGCAATCGAGACGAGCCCCGAAAGCTATATCGGTCATTGGCGCGAGGCCTGCGCCCCCGCCGGAAGCAAGCCCTTTGCCCGCCTTCATCTTGATCTTGGCTGCGGAAAGGGAACGTACCTGGCAGAACGTGCCAAAATCGAGCCCGATACGCTCTTTGTCGGTGCCGATCACGAACCCATCTGCATTGCCTATGCCGCGCAGCGCGTTGTTGAGGCGGGAATCGCAAACGCGGCCCTGGTGCCGCGCAAGGCGGGCTCGCTCGCACGCATTTTTGCCACCGGCGAGCTCGATGCCATCACGCTCAACTTCCCCACCCCGTGCCCCAAGGCACGCCATGCCAAGCAAAGGCTCGTCTACGTCGATGCACTCGCAAGCTTCCGGCCACTCCTCGCTGCAGACGGAACCGTCACGTTGCGCACCGACAGCAAGCCGCTGCGCGACTATGCCTTGGGCCAATTTGAAGCCGCGGGCTACCGGACGCTTTGGATCAGCGACGACGTGCGCGCAGAGCATCCCGAGCACCCCATGACCGAATACGAGCAGCGCACCCGAGATATGGGCGCGTACGTTTATGGCATCTGCGCCACCCCTGATGCTGTCCCAAGCAAAACCCAGCTCGAAGCAGGCCGCGCACAGGAGCAAAGCCTCGCTTGCTATCTGCCGCAAGACCTCGAAAGCCTCAATTACGTGCCCCTCGGCATGGAAGAGGCCGTCGAAAACTTCAAGAACCGCTTGCGCAAAGGCAAAAACCGCTTCCCGCAAGTCTAACGAAGCTCGGCTCGAATCAAAAAATACGGTTATAGGTAGGTTGAACTAAGGCGGCTAAGTAGCACCGGCTTGCAGCCTTTCTTTCCTGGGGTTTTATTCATGACTTAGCCCAGCTACTCGGCAAGTTCATAGCAACCTATCTATAACCGTATTTTTTGCGCAATCCTGCCAGATGTGCACCTTTCCAACACCCTCCCGCGCCAGCCGATAAGAACTTTTTCCACATTGGGGCCGAGCACCGCGTCTCTCGGCCATAATAGTTGACGGACAGATTCGAGAGAAAGCAGCTCGCATGGCTCAAAATGCAGCAAACAACAACCAAGACGCCGTGACCGTCACGGGCGCGGGCGCGGCCAGCTCATTCTCGGGCGGCACGGGAACCGAAGCCGAGTTCGGCTCGCTCGGTGCACTCTCCCCCTGCTGGTGGGAGCCAGAAGATGGCTCCGAGCCCGAACCCTGGCTCAAGGCAGACCAAGCCTTCGAGCGTTTTTTGGAGTGGACGAGCAGCCGGGGAATCGAGCTATGGGAGCACCAGGAAGAGGCCCTTATGGACCTTGCCGCGGGCAATCATGTCATCCTGGGCACGCCCACGGGATCGGGAAAATCGCTCGTGGCGCTTGGTATGCTCTTTATGGGCATGGCGCAGGGCAAACGCTCGTATTACACCGCACCCATCAAGGCGCTGGTGTCCGAGAAGTTCTTTGACCTGGTACAGGTGCTCGGCCGCGAAAACGTGGGCATGATCACCGGCGACACGCACATCAATACTTCGGCTCCGGTCATTTGCTGCACCGCTGAGATTCTTGCCAACGATGCCCTGCGCGAGGGCGAGGACACCGATGTCGGCTGCGTAGCCATGGACGAGTTCCACTTCTTTGCCGACCCCGACCGCGGATGGGCCTGGCAGGTGCCGCTGCTTACGCTGCCCCACACCCAGTTCATGTTGATGAGCGCCACCCTCGGTGATGTCTCGGCCATTGCCGCTTCCCTGCGCGAACACACCGACAGCGACGTCGACCTCGTGGTTGACGCGCCACGCCCCGTGCCGCTGTCCTACGATTACGTGAAAACGCCGCTCGAGGGAACCGTCGAGCTCGCCATGCGCAACAACGAGGCCCCGCTCTACATCGTGCACTTTAGTCAGGATGCGGCGCTCTCCACCGCGCAATCGCTTGCCAACTTTGGCATCGCTACCAAAGAACAGCGCGAACAGATCAAAGAGATGGCGCGCGGCACGCGCTTCACCACCGCCTTTGGCAAGATCCTCAAGCGCCTGCTGAGCTGCGGCGTGGGCGTGCACCATGCTGGCATGCTGCCGCGTTACCGCCTGCTTGTCGAGAAACTCGCACAGCAGGGTCTGCTGCCCGTTATCTGCGGCACCGACACACTGGGCGTGGGCATCAACGTTCCCATCCACACCGTGGTGCTCACCGCGCTCACCAAGTTTGACGGCTACAAGATGCGCCGTCTGCGCGCACGCGAGTTTCATCAGATTGCCGGCCGCGCCGGTCGCTCGGGCTTTGACACCGAGGGCATGGTTATTGCCGAGGCGCCCGAATACGAGATCGAGAACGCAAAACTCCTCCTCAAGGCAGGCGACGATCCCAAGAAGCTGCGCAAAATCAAAAAGAAAAAACCGCCCGAGGGTTTTGTGACCTGGAATGAGCAAACCTTCCAGCGACTCATCGAAACGCAGCCCGAGACACTCAAGCCGCGCCTGCGCATCACGCACTCCATGGTGCTCTCCATGGTCGAGCAAGGCGGCGACGCGCGCGCACGCGTCAGCGAACTTATCGCCAAGAGTCTGCAGACCGACGAGGAAAAACTCAAGCTCAACGTCCGCGCCGACGAGATTTTCGCCACGCTGATCGACTCCGGCGTCGTCGTGCGCACCGAGGTGCCGCCCGCGCCAGACGCACCGGCAGATGCGCTGCCCGAAGTGGATTACGCCCTCACGGTCGATCTGCCCGAAGACTTCGCCCTCGACCAGCCACTCTCACCATTCCTGCTCGCTGCACTCGAGCTGCTCGACCCGGAAAGCGATACCTACACCTTCGACCTCATCTCGATGGTCGAAGCCACGCTCGAGGATCCCAAGCAGGTGCTACGCGCCCAAGAGCGCGCGGCTCGCTCGCGCGCCATGGCAGAGATGAAAGCCGATGGCATCGATTTCGAAGAGCGCAAGGAGCGTCTGCAAGACGTCACCTACCCCAAGCCGCTCGAAGACCTGCTCGACACCGCCTTTGCCACCTATTGCGCCGAGGTACCCTGGGCAAACGACTACGAGCTCAGCCCCAAAAGCGTCCTGCGCGACATGCTAGAAGGCGCCAATGACTTTAAGGGCTATATCCAAAAGCTCAATATCGCGCGCTCGGAAGGCATCTTGCTACGCTATCTTGCCGAGGCATTCCGCTCGCTTGACCGCACGGTACCCGTGGCAAAGCGCAACGAGCAGCTCGAAGACATCATCTCTTGGCTGGGCTTTATGGTGCGCTCCGTCGACTCCAGTCTGGTAGACGAGTGGGAGGCCGCTGGCGACCCCGCGGCACTCGACATGGCGCCGCCCTCGGCAGCCGACCAGGTGGTTGCCGACCGCCGAGGCGTCACCCTGTTGGTGCGCAACGCCCTCATTCGCCGTGTGACGCTCGCCGCCCGAGAGCGCTACGACCAGCTAGGCGAGCTCGACTCCGACTTTGGCATGACCGCGACGCGTTGGGAGCGCGTGCTCGACGCATATCACGAGCAGCACGAGGAAATCCTCACCGACGCCGACGCCCGCTCCTCTGCGATGCTTTCCATCGACGAGGCAGACGAGCAGGCCGCACATGTCTGGCATGTCCACCAGATCTTTGCCGACGAAGACGACGACCATGACTTTGGCATCATGGCCGACCTTGACCTCGACGCCACTCAAGAGGAAGGCGAGGCCGTCTTCAAAAACTACCGCGTGGGCTTTATCGAAGACCTGCTGGACTAGCCCGACTGCCCCAATGTGACAGCAAAACGACAGGTTTATTCTGTCACATTTTCACATGGCATCCATACATGTGCAGGAGGGGTGAATATGTGACAGAATAAACCTGTCGACTTTTTGTCACATAGGGGGGTGCCATCCGGGAAGGGATGGCACCCCTTTTGTTTAGCGGCGGCCGCAGTAGGCGTCGCGGGCGATGTTGACCAAGTCCTGCTTGGATACGGCACGCGGATTGGACGGCGTGCAGCGGTCGTGCTGGGCCGCCTCGGCAATGCCGGAAAGCTCGGCTTCAAATGCCGCGGGCTCAAACTGCGGCAGGTCGGACAGGGCGTTCTCAACGCCCAGGCACTCGCGCAGCTCGATCACGCGAGCCAGCAGCTCATCGGCATCCGCCATGCCCAAATCATGAGCCAAACGGTCATACGGCTCGCGATACTTGGGCTCGCTCATATGAAACCGCATCACATAGGGCAGCAAGATGGCGTTCAAGCGGCCATGGGCCACATGGAAGCGTCCGCCCAGAGCATGTGCCAGCGAATGGTTAATGCCCAAGCCGGCGTTGGTGAAGGCGATACCCGCGGAGCAAGAGGCCTCGATCATGCGTGCACGGCTACGCATGGCAAGACCGTCGCGATAGACCACCGGCAGGTCCTCAAACACGATGGAGGCAGCCTTTACGGCGAGCGCATCGGTAAACGGCGTGGCGGCGTTAGAGACATAGGCCTCGATGGCGTGCGTCAGTACGTCAAGACCGGTATCGGCCGTGATCTTTGCCGGCACGGTCTTGGTGAAATCGGCCTCGAGCAGGGCGCCGTCGGGAGCCAGGAAATCGTCGATCAGCACAACCTTGTTCTCGCCGCGCGTGATGACGGCAAAGTTGGTAACTTCCGAGCCCGTACCTGCCGTGGTAGGAATGGCCAGGAAATACGGCTTGTCCATTCCATGCTCGTGGGCGAAGTACAAAATAGCCTTCGTAGCATCGATGCACGAACCGCCGCCAAAGGCGATGACCATATCCGGCTGAACGCGCTCCACCACAGCGACGCCTGCATCAACGAGCTCCTGGCTCGGATCGGGCTTGACGTCGGAATACGTCTGGTAGCGCGCGCCCGCGGGCAGGTGCTGAGCCATCTTGGCGACCATGCCCGAGGACTCCAAAAAGCCATCGGTGACAATCAACACGTTGCGATAGGTCAGGCCCTCAAGATGATTGATGGCCTGCGACCCAAAAAACAATTCGGTCGTGAGCTTAAAGCCCTGCATGAGAGCCCCTTTCGATTTTTACATGGGAGTCGTCGCGTCGTTACCGCTCAATGGGCAAAAGAACCTCGGCGACAAAAAGATCTTGATTGTAAGTGGTCCAGTAGTCGGTCACAAAGCGCTCGAACACGCCATCGGCCGGCTTGAAACCATTTGCGAGCGCATAATCGCGCACGCGTCGATGGGCCTCGCCGATATTCTCGAACGGACCCGTATGATACGTGGAGAGATACATGCCGCTTTTCACCGTCATGCGATTCTCCTCGGCAATGGGACGCAGCGCATGCTGCACGACCGTGACCTCGGAATGCTTCTGGGCATGGTCGGGTTCGCAGCACGCATCGAAGTTACTGTGATACAAGATCACAGGACCAGTGATCACGTTATCGTGCTCCTCGACAAACGAGGTGAAATCGAGGTTGATGATCGCATCGGCGTAGTTGCCCCAGAAGTGATACGGCATGGCCAAAAACTCCTGGCCGGAGAAGTACTTGAGGCTCACGTCCTTTGGCTTGACCGAAAGGACAAAATTGGCCTCGTCGATAAGCCCCATCCAATCCCGAATGGTATGGCGGCACTCCTCAAGACGGGTCATCTCGCGCGTGCATGCGTCGGCATGAGCACCAAGCATTTCCTTGATCTTGTCAAAGCTCTGCGTCTCAAACAATTCGGAGACCTCGTCGAGCGAGAAACCCATCATCTTGAGATAATTGATGATGGGAATGCGCAAAATCGTCTCGAGCGAGTAATAGCGGTATTTATTATCCCCTATGCAATCGGGCTGGAGAAGATTGAGCTTGTCGTAATGGCGCAGCGTACGAGACGTGATGCCGCACAGCTGGCTTGCCTCGCCAATACCCAAAAGCTGACCGTTGTGCAGCTCGTCATCGCTCACATGAGTCATCTTTACGCCTCCAGAACACGTTGAATGAGTACGGCATTCACATAGGTATCCAAAACGGGATTCACGTGGTCGCTCAGCTGGCGCCGCAACCCGTCACGCAAACACCTGAGTGTAGACAGCGAATAGCTTTGAATCTCACAGACATAATAACCAATCGAAGAGATGAGTTTTGGCTGCGTTATCGATCCCCTCACATGCTGCGCCGTCGCGGGAAGCTCGCACCGTGCGATATCGAGCATGCTTCGCAGTGTGCCCTCGATCTCGTCGAGCACGCAGCGCTTAACCGGCGAAGGAGCCTCCAGACGCCCCGACCAATCGCGCGCAAACGCCACGGGATCGGTCGCCTCCATCATGCGTGCGTACTTCTCGCGAATCACGTTGCGGCCCGCCGCATCGGCAGCCACCACGTCATCGCGTACAGCCATGATGGACTCGCGAGGAAAACTCAGGTACTGGGCAACGCGATGGACAAAGAACCCCACCGCGTCGTCTTGGCAGGCGGCGCGTCCACTCATACCCTGAACGGTGTCGAAATGTACCCATTCAAGCTGCACGAGCTCCCGCAACGCAGAGATTTCCGCATGAGCAAGGCCCTTGTCTTCGAGCAACTTCTCGACCGCCGGCATATTGAAAAACGCCGACATGCCTTGTCGAAGCGCGGAGCATGACGTCCTGCAATCTCCCAATGCCAACCCCCTATCGGTATCCGCCTGCCGCAAGCGGACAGGCAGCAAGATACGGATCTCTCAACGAACCCTGAATGTCCAAGGCAACATCGAGCAAAAAGTCACTGGCGCACGATGTCCAGCCCGCCAAACGAGCAGATGCACCAACCGTCTGGCAAAGCGCCTCGACGTCATCTTGATCCACCTGCTCCACCGGCGCCGCGGCGATAGAGCGCACGGCATCGAGCACCGGCGCAGGCGCGCACGCACGCTCGGCAAGCGAACGATACGCCCACTTGTAGTACGGCATGTACGTATGGGCGAGCAGATGAAACGCCGCCATGGTGCTCGTCAAAAACTCACTGCGCGCCGCCTGGGCAGCGACGGCATCTTTGCGCTTAAGGCAGCGCGGAAGGTTGTACTGGCCCGCTTGCGCCATGGATGCGCAGTGGGCGGCGAACTTCTTGCGCATAACCTCGTCTGGATAAAATCCCTGGTACACCACGCGCAAAGCGGAGAACTCGCCACTCGGATCAGCGAAAACCTCGCCGGAGGTAACCTGAGCGAGAAGCTGCTCGGGAATGGCGAGCCACTCCTTTGCGCACTGTGGTGCACGAGAAAGACCGGTGTAGAGACGATAGAACGCCTGCATCTCAAAGACGCCCACGCGCTTGCCCGCCATCTGCGTCTGCTGGCGCGTGAAACCTTTAAAACTTACAGGCAAAAGGTCGTAGCGGCGCTGAAGCTCCGACCCCCACTCCTCATACACATCGGTAGAAAGCCACACGCAGAAGCCGGGACCAAAGTCGTGGTCGCGCGAAATCTTGTCGTCGAAGCCCAAGCATTCCGACCCCTCTCCAACGAGACCCAGCGCGGCGCGGTAACGAACGTCGCTCGGTAGCCCTTCGAATAGGGTTGGCGCATAGAGCTCGCAATACGAACGAGAAAGCTCAAGACCTGTCACAACTTCACCCCGCTTCCGCGCGTTTGGCTACAAGAAAAACTAGATGCCCTTGAAGGCATTCGTGAGCTCGTGAATCATCTTCTGGAGCTCGTCGGCGTCGATGACGTCGTTGGGCTTGGCGCCTGCAAGGGCGTCGGGAGATACGTCGGTGCAGTTGCAGCCCACCGAGTAGCTGATGCCCGAGACCGGATGGGGCTTCGAGTCGCAGCAGCCCGTGCTGGACGCGGCATCACAGCAACCGGCACTGGAAGCTGCAGCCTCGGTATGATGCGCCGCCAGGTCGGGATGCCACTTGGCAAACAGCTCGTCGTGAGCCACAACCTCGTCGGGCTCGATCAGGCCATTGACCACGCGCTTCACGTTGATGAGATGCTGCGGGCCCACGTTCTCGGAAACGGAGCTGCCGCCCCAGGTGCCGCAGCCCAGCGTGAGCGCGACGTCAAGACCGGTGATGACGCCCGTACCGCCCTGGGATCCGCCAGTGTTCACTAGAATGCGAGAAGCCGGCTTGACGGAGAACTTGCGCACCATGTCCTTATCGGTGGTGTGGATGCTCATGGTGTGGCCGATGCCATTTTGCAGCAGCTCGATGGAGAGCTCGCAGGCCTCTTCCCAGTTGGAGACGGTATAGAAGCCCAAAACAGTGGTGAGCTTCTCGTAGGACAACGGCCAGGCATCGCCCACGCCGTGCTGCTCGCCAATAAGCACGCGAGTGCCCTCGGGGATCGTGATACCAGCCGCCTGCGCGATCGACTGCGGGCTGTGGCCCACGAACTTGGGGCTCATGGAGTGACCGTTGCGGAAAAGCAGAGCGCAAACCTTCTTGCACTCCTCCTCGGTCATGAAGTAGCCACCCTGAGCGCGGAACTCGGCCATCACGGCATCGCGGTTGCAGGTCTCGCAGATGATGCTCTGCTCGGAAGCGCAGATCGTGCCGTAGTCAAACGTCTTGGAGGCAAGGATGCGACGGACGGCGTCGTGCACGTTGGCGCTGCGCTCGATATAGGCAGGCGAGTTGCCAGCGCCCACACCCAGTGCGGGCTTGCCGGAGCTGTAGGCAGCCTTGACCATGCCGGGGCCGCCGGTAGCGATGATCATGGCAACCTCGGGAGCATGCATGAGCTCGTTGGTGGCAGCCATGGAAGAAAGCGTGATGCCCTGGATCACGTTCTCGGGGGCACCCGCCTCGACAGCCGCCTGGTTCATGAGCTGGATGGCCATGCCCGTGCACTTGGCGGCAGCGGGATGCGGCGAAAAGACGATAGCGTTACGCGCCTTGAGGGCGATCATCGCCTTGTAGATGACCGTAGAGGTGGGGTTGGTGGAGGGAACGATGCCCATCAGCAGGCCAACCGGCTCGGCGATGGAGATGACCTGGTTCTTCTCGTCGGCGTCGATAACGCCGATGGTCTTCTTGTCGCGGATCTCCTCATAGAGCAAGGCGCTGGCGATATGGTTCTTGTACACCTTGTCGCAAACCTTGCCAAAGCCCGTCTCCTCGACAGCCATGCTAGCGAGCACCTGGGCGTTTTCCTCGGCAACCTTCACCATGTTACGGAGGATGCGGTCGATCTGCTCCTCGTCGTAATGAGCAAGCTGGTTCGCAGCGATCTTACCCTTGCGGGCGAGGTCGCGAACCGCCTGGATGCTCTGAAGATCGAAATCGTAGTCCTGCATGAGACTCCTTTCGAATCAATCGGATAGAACAGCTCGTGCGGGTGCGCGATTACGCGGCGCCGCCGGGCAGGATGGACTCGACGGAGCCGTCGGGGCGCGGGATGACGTGCACGGAGATGAGCTCGCCCACGCGCTGGGCGGCGGCCGCGCCCGCGTCGGTTGCCGCCTTGACGGCGCCCACGTCGCCGCGGACGAAGACGGTCACGAGGCCGCCGCCGACGCGCTCCTTGCCGACGAGGGTGACGTTTGCGGCCTTGACCATGGCGTCGGCGGCCTCGACGGAGCCGATCAGTCCACGGGTCTCGATCATGCCGAGGGCCTGGGTAGCGTTAGACATGGTTCCTCCTTAAAGGTGCGGGCGTGTGCCCGCATGTAGTGTTGCAAAAGCCGTAAATAGCCGGCATGCCCGCCCAGACGCTTATGGTGGCAGGCGCGCAGGCATTCACAGCAAGGGAACGTGACAACAAGTGGCACAAAGAGTGCCAGGCATCCCGATCGGGGCCGCAGACACGCTTGGGCGGCCCCGTTCGGATAGCTAGCCTTTTGCGGACGTGCGATTATGCGGCGCCGCCGGGCAGGATGGACTCGACGGAGCCGTCGGGGCGCGGGATGACGTGCACGGAGATGAGCTCGCCCACGCGCTGGGCGGCGGCCGCGCCCGCGTCGGTTGCCGCCTTGACGGCGCCCACGTCGCCGCGGACGAAGACGGTCACGAGGCCGCCGCCGACGCGCTCCTTGCCGACGAGGGTGACGTTTGCGGCCTTGACCATGGCGTCGGCGGCCTCGACGGAGCCGATCAGTCCACGGGTCTCGATCATGCCGAGGGCCTGGGTAGCGTTAGACATTCTTGTTACCTCCTGAGTAGTTTCCTTGGGTGCAGGCGTGCCTGCAGGTTTGGTAGCGGGTGCTTCCTTTGCGGAAAGCTCGACCTTGAGCGGCGCGGGATGCTCTTCGGCCTCGCGCTGCGCCTTGGTCTCGTTCTCGTTGAGCGCAGGTGCCGCAGGTTCCGATTTGGGCTTTGCGGCCGCTTTCTTTGCAGCAGGCGTCTTTGTCGCCGCGGGCTTTGCGGAGGTCTCCTTCTGAGCAGCCGCCGGCGCAGATGTGGGCTCCTTCTTTGCGGCGGGAGCCTTTGCGGGAGCTTCGGTCACCTCAGGAGCTGCCTTCTTGGCGTTCTCCTGAAGCCTCTTGCTCCCGCCGGTACCGGATCCACGCGTTGCCATGGCTTACTTAGGCCTTGGCACCGGGCAGGATGGACTCGACGGAGCCGTCGGGGCGCGGGATGACGTGCACGGAGATGAGCTCGCCCACGCGCTGGGCGGCGGCCGCGCCCGCGTCGGTTGCCGCCTTGACGGCGCCCACGTCGCCGCGGACGAAGACGGTCACGAGGCCGCCGCCGATCTCCTCTTTACCCACGAGGGTGACGTTTGCGGCCTTGACCATGGCGTCGGCGGCCTCGACGGAGCCGATCAGTCCACGGGTCTCGATCATGCCGAGGGCCTGGGTAGTGTTTGCCATTTTTGTTACCTCCTATTTCGCAGAGATCTACTTGATGATCTCTACAACAGAACCGTTTTTAATACCGAAGGCATTTGCCTCTTCGGTGTCGATATGACAATCGAGGGCGCTCGTGTTGTTGGCACGCACGACCACGTTGTCAAGACGTCCGCCGCGCTCGCCGCCAAAAGCGATCGACACGACCTGGCCGTCATGAAGCCCGCGCTTGGCAGCCTCGTCGCACGTCATATGAATATGGCGCGCAGCAACGATGACGCCTTGGGGCAGGGCAACGGTGCCATGGGGACCGGCGAGCGTGATGCCCGGCGTGCCCTCAAGCTTGCCGCTCATGCGCACGCAAGCAGGAACGCCCAGCTTGAACGTATCGCCGCGCAGCACCTCAACCTGAGTGGACGGACGCACGGGACCAAGCACGCGCACGCGCTCGATAACACCCTTGGGGCCCACGAGCGTCACCGTCTCTTTGGCGGCAAATTGTCCGGGCTGGGAGAGCTCTTTGATGGGAGTGAGCTCGTAGCCGGCTCCAAACAGAGCCTCAAGGTCCTCCTGGGACAGATGGACATGACGACCGGACACGCCAACGTTCACCGTCAACGGGGCGGCATGCCCAAGAAGATCCTCAACCTGCTGTTCGCTCCAAATGCCGGTGTCCAGAGCGCCGCGAATAAGACGCTCGATCTCATCGGCACTCATAGCGGCCTCGTGCTCCTCGTGATGCTCGGGCTTGCGGGCAACAGGCGCCTCGTGATGCTCGGGTGCAGGCTCAGCCGTCTTGTGCTGCGTCGCCGCGGGCGCGGCACCAAAGACCAGCTCGACGCCCAACTCGGCAGCTTCGTCTTTGGCCTGCGGGGTCACGATGGTGTTGTCATCGATCGCCAGCACGCCGCCATGCTCTGCCGCCGCCCTCACGTCGGCCGCACTGATCAGTCGTTTCATCTCTTCCTCCTTTCCTACAGACTCACGTCTTCGTCGATAATTCCTACAATGGCCGCATCCACGGGTGCGTTCTTACCAAAGGTCTCGCGCATGAAGTGGTAGGCAGCCGAACCCGTAGCCACAAGCACGCGGTCTCCGGTACCCGCGCTGATGGTGTCGACGCACACCAGGCGACGTCCGGATTCCGGGCCGTCGATGACCTCGACGCGCATCAACTTCATGCCGTCGAGCTCCTCGTACTTACGGGTCGCCCAAATGGAATCGATGAGCTTACAGATGAGCATTGGCGCCGTCCCCTCCTTCCTTGATGCGTTCCAAGCACTCCATGACCTCCGCCGTGTCTCCGGCGATGGCCAGAAGAATCATGTTTTGCGGGCAGCTCCCGCGAATATCCGTGACCTCGACGCCCGCCGTCTTCTCGGCGATGTCGCTCGCAACAACCATGTCGATGAGCTTTCCCTGCACAAGGCCCACGGCCGCCGGCAGGAACTCCTCGTTCCAACGATTGCCCGAGCGCTGGCGCAAGATCGCCATCGTGCCGGGAGCAGGCGCCTTGATGACCTTGATATCAAGCATCGAGGTCACCTGCGGCAGCGGCCTGGCATCCCAAGGCAATGCCCAGCGGCGTCACGAACATGGGGTGGTTGGGCTTGTGCACCGGGATACCCAGCGCCTTCTCAACCGGAGCCTCGATGCCCGTGAGCTCGGCCGTGCCGCCCACCAGGACAATCTCCGGTACGTCATAGCCATCGATGGCGCGGGCGATAATGCTTGCCACCTTGTCGATCGTGGGCTTGACGACGGGGAAAATCTCACGGTGATGGGCAGGGTCACGCTTGTAGAGCTCGGCTTCGTCAAAGCTCATGCCGCGAGCACCGGCCAGCACAAGGGAGAAGTGCGTTCCGCCCGTAGACTCGTCGATGCACTCCACCACGTGGCCGTTCTGGATGACGGAGATACCGGTGGTGCCACCGCCGATATCCACCACGGCGCCATCGCGCGCACCGATGAGCAGATTTGCGGCCGTGGGCTCGTCAAAGACGGCAACCACGTCGAGCCCCGCTCCCTCGGCGACGTTTTTGACCACGCCGCCGTCGAGGCCCTCGGTTCCCGGAGGAAGGGCCACGGCACAGGGCTCAAGCTCGCGCCCGAGCTGTTGCTCGAGCTCTTCCTTGAGCTCGCGCGCGATATCGACTGCACCCATGTAGTCGACGACCATGCCGTCCTTGACCACGCTGGCAAAGCGATACGCGCAGGCCACAGGCTCACCCGCGGCGTCAACCACAGCGAGCACGATAAATGCGGTGCCCACGTCGAGACCGCAGTACAAGGGCTCGTCGGCACTTACCGGGCGCGGGCTGCCCACACGGTCGAGCAGATCTTGAAGGCGAGCGTTGGCAGCCTCAAAATCAACCATGGCGCGCCTCCCCTGCAACCTTTTCCAAACACGTAGCCAGGCATGCACGGCAGCGAGTCACGCTCTGCGCCCACGCGTCTACGCTGGCATGGTCCTCAGCCGTCATCTCGCCCGCAGCCTGCGCCCAAAAGCGCTGCGTGCGCGCGAGCTCGGCTTCGAGCAGCGCCATCTCGTAATAGAGCGGGTGCACTGCCGCGGAAAGCGGCGGGAGCACGGGCACTGCCGAAGCCTCGTCTGCGGCTTCGCATTCGGAAAGGAGACCGCCCAGGTCGGTGCGGTTTTGCCACAGGGTTCCCAACGTGTCGCACACATGGGCGATATCGTTCTCGATTCCCAGGGCGTTGCGTCCCAGCATGCGCAGCCGGGCGCCCAAAACGGCGATATCGTCGTAAAACGATGCCAGGGCATCCTCGGCGCGGGCCGCAGCGGCGGCAGGATCGTGCGCAGAGGTGTCTGCATTGCCGCAAGCAGCCCCGTAGCCCTCGTTAAAGTCGATGTGAAAATCGATGAGGAACTGACGGGCGCTCGGGGTGAGCTTGGCGTCCTCGGGCAGCGTATAGCTGGAAAAATGTTCCCGGTTGTACGCGCCGCGCAGCTCGTTTTCGGTTACATAGAACATAGGTGTCTCCTCCTTTCTGGTTATCGGTCACTCGTTGGGTGCGACGTTTCGCACCCAGTCCAATAATTCGTTCACGCCCTCGCCGGTTGTTGTCGAAAGGCAAAGTGCCATATCGACGCCGGCATCCACGAGCCTGGCCAGCCCCTGCTCGCGTTCCTCTTCGCTCAGCAGGTCGCACTTGGTAAGCACGCCCAAGCAGGGCTCGTTGAACGCACGGGCAAAACCGCTCGAGTAAAGCGTCTCGCCGCTCGCCCCGTCGATCAAAAGGAGCACCCCAGAAGCCTGGTTTTGCGACAACATGATCACGATGCTGTGCATCCAGTGGTTCTCGATATAGCTCCCCGGAACCTCGAAGCTGCGCGAACGATACAAGCAATCTTCCCGATGCTGATGGTCGGAGGGCTCCCCCTCCACCAGATCGGAGATCGTCGACTTTCCCGATCCGGGCAAGCCGATGATCATAAGGCGATCTCCCATCACGACCTCGTGACCTCGTGGGCACGAAATCCCAGGCCGTCATGAAGAACGCGAACGACCTCCTGCATCGACGTCTCGACGCTTTGCACGTCGCCCAAGACCACCACAGCACCGGTAAAGCGATCGAGAAACCCGATGCTCACCGGAGCCGCCTTCGCGGCGATATCGGCCGCGATAATGGAGGTCTCCTCCGGCGACAGCGTGAGGATGCCGATAGATTGGCCATGCGGCACGCCGATGCGGTCGTAGATATCCGGCGCGGGAGACGCGATGACGTGCGCCAACACGACTTCCTTACCGTCGACCGACTCTTGGATGATGCGCTGAAGATGCTCCATGCCCCACCCCTAGTGTCGAACGAGGCTGACCTTGAAGTCCGCCTCGGAGATCCAGCCCTCGATGCGGTTTAGGTCGTCCTCGGAAAGCGACGGGTCGCCTTCGATCTCGTAGTCGCGACCGAGCTGCGCGTACTTGCCCACGCCCAGCTTGTGGTACGGAAGCAGGTCCACGCCGTCGAAGTTCTTCTGGTAGCGATACGGCGTGAAGAACTCGATCATGGCGTCTATCTCGGCCTTGTCATCGTTCACCCCGTGAAGCAGCGGCATGCGCACACGCACGTTAAAGCCGTTTTCCAGCAGGGCGCGGATGTTGGCGAGAATCTGCTCGTTGTTCACGCCGGTCCACTGCTTGTGTTTGACCGGGTCCATCTGCTTGATGTCGAACAAGAACAAGTCAACGTAGCGCGCGATATCAAGAATCGTCTCGGTCTTGGTGTAGCCGCATGTCTCGATCGCCGTGTGGTATCCGCGGTCCTTGCAGGCCGCAAGCAGGGCGCGGGCGGCCTCGGGCTGTGCCAAGACCTCACCGCCACCCAGGGTCACGCCGCCGCCGGACATACGGTAGAAATCCGCATCCTGGTCCATGAACGAAACCAGGTCGCAGATCTTGCGATCCTCGCCCATGATGGAAAGTGCCTTTTGCAGGCAGGCCTTCTCACAGGCGCCGCAGCCCAGGCACTGCTTGGTGCGGTCCACCACATGCTCGCCATTGACGAACTGGTGAACCCCTGCGGGGCACGCCTCGACGCACGCCCCGCAGTTCACGCAAGCAGTCTGCTTGAACATGACCTCAAAACCACGACGCTGGCTCTCGGGATTGGAGCACCACTTGCAGCGCAGAGGGCATCCCTTGAAGAACGCGATGGAGCGAATGCCCGGGCCGTCGTACATGTTGTACTTCTGCGTATTGAAGATGCGCGCGCGGCGCTCGAGGCTCTCTTCCAGCTGCTCGCTCATGTGCGTCCTCCTTTCTGTTGGGGTTGCGCCCATTTGGGCTTGAGTGGTTACGTGCTTAGAGCTTGGTCAGCATCGTGCGGCTGATGATCTCGTCCTGAACGTCCTTGCACAGCTCGACGAAGAACGCGCTGTAGCCGGCGACGCGAACCACAAGGTCGCGATGCTCCTCGGGGTGAGCCTGGGCGTCGAGCAGTGTCTGGTTATCCAGGTAGTTGAACTGCATCTCGCCGTTGCCGTACATGCAGGCCGTGCGCAGAAGCGTGACCAGGCCGTTTTCGCCCTCGGGGGTATCCAGCAGGCCGGCCATGAGCTTGAAGTTGTGCACCATGCCGATGTTCATGCTGTCGTTGCTCATCTTGGAGACCGACTTGATGATGGCGGTGGGGCCGTTGTGGTCGGCACCCTGGGTGGGGCTGATGCCGTCGGACAGCGGCGTCCAAGCCTTGCGGCCGTTGGCAGAAGCGCCGGTCATCTGGCCAAACGGGGTGTTGTTGGAGATGGACAGCGTGCCGTGGGACAGACGCGAGTACAGGGTCTTGAACTGGCTGTGGATGTGCTCGGTGAAGTAGACGATGTCCGCCACAAACTGATCGGCGTAGTCGTCGTCATTACCGTACTTGGGGGCGTCCAGGCAGTCCTGACGCATCCTCTCATAGCCCTCAAAATCGGCCTTGAGGCCCTCGTTGAGCTCGCACAGCGTGTACTTGTGGTCGTCAAAGACGAGCTTCTTGATAGCGGCCATGGAGTCGGCATAGGTGGCAAGACCGCTCCACACAACGCCGGGTCCAAAGTTGTACATGGCGCCGCCGGCAGAGACGTCCTTGCCGGACTCCATGCAGCCCTCGAACATGATGGACATGAGGGGCTTAGGAGCCATGTCGCGATGCACGCGCTGCGAGATCACCGTCATGACGCTCGTCCACTTGGTGATGTAGTAGATGGTGCTCTTGACCGCAGCCTCGAACTCCTCAAAGGTGTGGTACTGGTCGAGGTCGCCCAGGTCGGGGGTAACCTGCTTGCCATACCACAGGGGCACGCCGTGGTTGAGCGTGAGCTCGATGGCGATGGGCCACTGGGTGTAGGAGGTGGAAGTCCACTGATACAGGCGGCCGGACTTCTGCGGCTCGACGCAACCCATCATGCAGTAGTCGCGCGCGTCCTCAACGGAAACGCCCTTGGCAAGCATCATCTTGATGTGCGTGTCGTCAAAGTGGCAAGCGGGGAAGCCCATGCCGGAGCGAACAACGTCGACGATCTTGCGCAGGTACTTCTCGGGGCTCTTGTTGTGAATACGGCAAGCCAGGGAAGGCTGATAGATCTTGACGTGACGAACGGCGTCCATCAGCAGGTAGGTGAGGTCGTTGGTGGCGTCGGCGCCGGAGCGGGTCACGCCGCCGAGCGTCATGTTGACGAACGGCTGATAGCCGGCGAAGAACTTGGAAGCGTCCTCGGAGGTAGCCCACATCATCTCGCTCATCTTGATGAGCATGCAGCCGGCGATATCAAAGGCCTGGTAGTCGGTCAGGCGGCCAGCCTCTTTGTCGGCCTTGTAGAAGGGATACATATACTGGTCAACGCGGCCGATGGACATACCGGTCTGGTTCTCCTCAACCGGCAGCAGGCTCTCGACAACCCATACGGACTGCACGGCCTCCCAGAAGGTGCGCGGCTTGTGAGCAGGCACGTTCTTGAGGTTCTCGCAGATCTGCAGGAGCTCGGCGCGGCGCTTGGGATCGCTGCACTCCTGGGCCTTCTGGCAAGCGAAGTCAGACAGACGGCGGGCGTAGATCATAACGCCTTCGGTGGTGTCGATGACGGACTTGTAGAAGTAGATCTTGTCCAGATCATCGGGGTTTGCGTAGTCAAGGTGCTTGAGGTGCTCGCGAGCCTCGTCCTGGATGTCCTGCATGCCCTTCTTCATCAGGATGACGTCGTAGCCGGGGTTGGAGTCGCCGCCGCCGTTTACCTGGTGATAGGAGCAGTCGGAAACAAAGGACTCGCCGGAGAGCTCCCAGCCGCCGCACTCGCGGTACTGGTCCTCGCAGACCTCGTCGAGCGACTTGCCCTCCCAAAACGGGAAGAGCTCCTCGCGCATGTACTTCTTGTCCTCTTCGGAGATGTAGAAGGGGTCCTGAGCGCGCGTGCCAATGGTGTCGAGCTCGTCGCGCAGCCAACGCCAGGCGATATCGGGCGAGAAGGCGCCGGCGCGCGGAGCACCCGTGGGGTTGCCGACGATAAGCTCGTCGTCCTGGATGATCAGCGGGGCGGTCTCGCAGCAATAGCGGAAGCACTTGGCGCGCAGCTCAATCTTGGGCATACCCGGGTTTTTGCGGGTGAACTCGGTGACGGCGCGAGCGCGATAAGTGGTAATGGAGGGAACCTGCTTGAGGAAGTTCTGCTTCAGGCGAACATGGCGCTCGGTGGGGCCGTTGGGCACCTCGGTGCACTCGGTGTGGGCAACGGTGCTGTCCAGCGGACGGTCGAGCTGGTCGGCGACCTTGGTGAACATCGCGCGGACGTTTGCACGCTGCTCTTCGCTCATGTCCTTGGTGGCGTCGGACAGCTGCTTGGCAAACTCTTGAATATCCATCAGTACTCCTTTTCTTCTAATCGGTCATGTTTTTAAGCAGGCTTGCAAACCATGTGTTGTCCTGCGGGGCAACTTCTGTTGCAGGCTGCTGTTCGGTCATATGTGCGACGATCTTCCGATCCGGCACCCGGTTGAGACCGGCATCCTCGAGAAGAGAGAGGTCAGAAGACTCGAGGCCGCACCCAACCTGGCGCCGGCGGATAAAGTCGCGATAGGTCACACCCAGATTCGAGGTCGTCGCGCTTTCCCAGCCGGTAACGGTGAGGGTCTTGGGCAACGTGGAATGGCAGCCGGTAGCTCCCATGCCGGTGCCCACGTTCACGAGAATGCGTCCCACCGGCTTTTTGAGCACAAACTGACGGACAACTTCGCCATCGCGCGAAAAGATCGAAAGCGCATTGCCCGAGCCGCTATTCAAGATCAGCTCGATGCACTTCTCGCAGGCGTCACGCCAGTTCTCCTCCACGTAGTAAGACAGCACGGGGCCGTACTTAGTGCGCGAGAAAAAGCTGCGCTCGGAGACATAGGGCTTCTCGGCCACGAGCACGCGCGTAGAGCCAGGCACCGCGATGTCTGCGCGACGAGCCAGGTCGCACGCCGATTTACCGATGAGCTCACGGTAGGTGCGCCCGTCCTCGCGAAAACACACGCGGTAAAGACGCCGGCACTCCTCGTCGGAAAGGAAGTAGCAGCCGCGACGCCTGAGCTCGGTCTTAAAGGCCTCGTCCACGGCTTGCTCGACCACAACCGACTGCTCGGCGCCCGGTAGCATCCCGTAGCAAAACGACTTGCCGTACACAACTTCCTCGGCGCACAGGGCCAAATCGGCGGTTTGCTCCACAAAGACCGGGTTGTTGCCAATCGACGCGCAGTACACATCCTTGCCCGTGGTATCGGCCACGTGGATGTGCTCGCACTCGCGCGAATCAATAAGCACGCGAACGGTCGGCTGAGCCGCCAGCCACTCTTCACCCTCGGGGGCATAGAGCTCCAGATACGTGAGGGCGTCGAGCGGATAGTGGCACTCGGCGGCAACATGGCGCACGTCCTCGATAACGGCCTTGCAGGTGGCATGTGTACGCTGACGAGCCGAGAAGATAATCGGGCTCTTGGATGCAACGGCACACACAAGCTGCGAAAGCATCGTGGGGATGCACAGCCAGTCGGGCAAAAGCGAGACGACCGTACCCTTAGAGATGCCCACCTCGACGGAATGCGTAGCACTGCGCGAGTAGAGCTCCTGCGTAGGCATCTGGGCGTACACGTCGTCCAGAAGCTCGGTGAGCACCCACTCGATGAGGGCCTGCTCGTCCTCAGCGTTGCCGTAGTCGCTCTCGTCTACGGCAAGCTGAGCATACGAGGCAGCATGCGGAAGCAAGCGCTCGCGCAGAGCCTCCAAAAATCCGTCGACAAGCGTGCCGGGCAGACCCTCGAGGACTTCCCTCGACTCCTCGGCGTGCTCCAAAAGGATGCGCGCCTCCTGAACGGAGCGAAGATCGGTGTCAACAAGGGACATGGCACACCTCCTTAGTAGGGAAGCAGGTTCTCAAGACGGTAGCGATCGGTGATCTTCTTCAGATCGGGATGCGGGCGCGGGATGACAACCGAGCTGTAGACCTCGGCGCCTAGGGCCTCGACGGCCTCGACGCCCGCGTGAACGGCTGCCTCGACGGCCGAGACATCGCCCTCGACAAGAATCGAGATGTAGCCGGAGGCGGTGTTCTCGTAACCAATCAGGTTCACATCGCCGGCCTTGCACATGGCGTCGCCAGCTTCGAGCACCCACACGAGGCCAAAGGTCTCGATGGCACCGAATGCGTTGCCTTTGCTTTCAGACATCAGGACCTCCTAAAAATCCACGTCGTGGACGGAAACAACATCGCCAATAGGCGGAACGGGGCGCTTCATGACGTTGTGCGCCGTGACCTTGCCGATGGCCGATGCGGCCTCGACGCCTGCTTTGACAGCAGCCTCGCATGCAGCGACATCGCCCTTGACGATGACGGTGACGAGCGTGGAGCCGACGTTCTCGTAGCTCACGAGCTCGCAGTCGCCCGCCTTGAGCATCTTGTCGGCGGCTTCCAGAGCCGGAACCATGCCGAGGGTCTCAATGAGGCCGATGGCCTCTTCGCCGGTATAGCGCATGGGGTAGCTCCTTTCCTATTTGATGTAGGAATTGATGGTGTCGCGCTGCTCTTGATCAGCGCTGTAGTAGACACGGACCTCGCCCGCGCCGTCCAGGTCAAAACGGGACTCGCTGATCAGACCGTTCTTCTCGGCGGTCATCAGGGCCTCCTGCATCTTGGGCTTGGTAAAAGCGGTAAACGAGGAGTACTCACCCTTGAGGGCCTCCATGACGTCGTCGGCACAAGCCTCGTCATGACAGGTAAAGTACTTGAGCATGGCATAGTTCAAAGGCAGCACGTTACTCACCGTCCTTCTTCAGGAGGTCCATCGGGTTCACGGCGATCAAGAAGATGCCGATAAGGTTGACGATGGCAGCGACCCAGGCGATGGGAGCCAGTGCGTAGCCGTCAAAGCCCATGACCAGGCCAAGGATGATCCAGGTGGCAAACGGAGCGGTGAAGGTGTAGGTGCCGTTGATGGCCATACCCAGGGCGGTGCCGCACATGGCGTTGGCGCGGTACCAGCTCATAAAGGAGAGGTAGGCGGCGGCGCCGGAGACGGCAAAGAAGATGATGGAGGAGCCGTCGGTGAACGCCTGGGCAACATAGGTGTAGCTCTGGGCAAGGGTGCCACCGCACACGAGGGTGAGGATCGGCAAAACGATAACCAGATTGCCGATGCCAGAGACGAGCTGACGGATGTTAATGGCGATCTGCGAGTCGATCATGCAGGTGGCGTAGCCGCCCACGCAGCCTTCGATACCCCAGCACAGGGCGGCGAGAAGAGCCAGGCCCAGGCCAAGTGCCATACCCGGTGCAGCCTCGCCGGTAAGTCCGGTGCTACCGATCATGACACCTGCGATGACGCAGATCACGATACCCGTGATAACACGGGGGCCAAGCGGCTGCTTGTAGAGGATGCGAGCGAGGATCGCGCCGATTGCGGGATTTAGAGCCGCGATGGGCACGGCAAGGGTGCCGGCCTGAGAAAGCGCGATAACGTAAGCAGCAGAGGCAATGGGACCGCCGATGAAGGCAGCGAGGATCACGATGCGACCGGGCTTGGAGGCAATGCAGCGGCCCAGGTCGGCGATCTTGCCCTGCTTGAGGGTAACGAGCGTGGCCCAGATGGCGCTCAGGGTATCGTTGATGCCCGAGGCGATCGTAGGCAGGATGAAGATGACGACCAGGCTGGTAGATGCGAGCGCACCAAACCAATTGCCCCAGACGCCAAAGAGCTGACCGCCGGTAACGAAGGCAGTGTACAGCGCGTACATAATGCTGGAGAGCGCCGCGATAGCGATGCCCTTCTTGAAGAAGCTTGCGTCGAGCGCCTTCTTCTTTTTGATCGCAAGCGCGCGATCAGTTGGAGCTGTTGCGGTTGTTTCCATGCAAGCAGTCTCCTTTCCATCATTGATCGTTTGTTGGACACAGGTGTCGACTCCCATGGCGTTCAATGACTGAGATGCTAGAAATTGACGCAGGCGTGAAAGAAAGAAGCATGCCGTTAACATTCTGCGAACGGCCTTCGGCGGTACTTTTAGGCCACTCGGCGCGCACGAGCGGTCGAAATACGCCCGCAAACGGCATTTAATGCTACGTTGCGTATAACATTTGTAGGTATAAATGGTTTGGTTGCAGCACATTTGGCATTTATTCAATCCCCTACCGCCACCCATAGTCGCCCTAGGCGTTTTTCAGGCTCTTCCCAGCTCAAAGGGATTTTTTATTGTTGTTTTGAGAGCTTTTTCGTCCGCAGTACGAAACGATTTGGAAACAATTACCTAACGTTAAGGTCCCGATTTCCGACCCCATGTGACAAAAAGTCGACAGGTTTATTTTGTCACATTTCGCCGTTCACCTGGGTAAAACAGACGTTCACCTTGCAGCGCGCCAAGAAAAAGCGCCGGCATATACCGGCGCTTTTTCTAACGGTTGTAACGGTCTTGGCGAATGAGCCTACTCTTCCTCCGCCTCGTGTTTAGCATCAGCCTCTTCAAAGGCAGCCTTCATCGTGGGGTTGCCGCGCGTGAGGCGCTTGATGGTCAGGGCTTCCGCCTTGTTATTCGCCAGTCGCAAGTTATTCTCAGACGAGAGCAGCGCATCCTTGGTCTTTTGCAGGTGCGTGATGGTCTTATCAATCTCTTCGATCGCCGTTTGGAACTTTCGGCTTGCAATGTCGTAATTGCGCGCAAAGCCGGTCTTGAACTCCTCCATCTTGGCCTCGAAGTTGGTGACGTCGATATTTTGCTGACGCACCACAGCCAGCTCCTGCTTGTAGGAAAGCGAGTTCAAGGCGGCATTGCGCAGCAGCGTGATGAGCGGAATGAAGAACTGCGGACGGATGACATACATCTTTTCGTAGCGATAGCTCACATCGACGATGCCCGTGTTGTACAGGTCGCTATCCGGCTCGAGCAGCGTGCAGAGCACGGCATACTCGCAGTTTTTCTGCTTGCGGTCATGATCGAGCTTCTTAAAGAAGTCCTCGTTCTTATGCTTGCTCGCCGTAGTATCGTTCTCGTTTTTCATCTCGAACATGATGGAGACAATCTCGTTGCCCATCTCGTCGCACTCGCGGAAGATAAAATCGCCCTTAGTGCCCTCAGAGGCATCGTTATCCTTCTCAAAGTACGCGTTGGGAAACGCCGTCATGCGCAGGCGGTTGAACTCCGTCTCGCAATGTTGCTCCAAGCTCTCGCCCACCATCTTGGTGGAAAGGCGCGCCTTCATGTCGCGCAAGCGCTCGATTTCTTGGTCCTTGTAGCGAATGAGCTCTTCGGTGGTCTTCTTGGCCTGAGCGAGCTCGAGCTCGTGCGCCGCCGCGAGTTGCTGCTCGCGCGAATCGCGCACCGCAAGTTCACTGGTGAGTTTGGCGCGAGCCTCATCGCGCTCGCGCTCGGCCTGGGAAACTGCCTGCACGAGCTGGGCAGCCGCCTCGCTCTTTTGCTCGCGAATCTGCGAACGCAACGCATCGGCCTCACGCTCGGCATCGGATTGGGCCTTTTGGATGGCGAGCTCGCGTGCCGAATCGGCAGCATCCAGACGAGCCTGGAGCTGGGCAATCTGAGCATCGCGCGTGGCAAGCTCGTCTTTGGCAGCGGCCGCGGCACTGGCCTGCGCCAGCTTGACCGCATCCGCCTGTCGAGCAGCCTCCGCGCGCAGGCGATCCACCTCGCGCTGCAACTCGACAGCCGTCTTTTGCGCATCGGCGCGAGCCTCGGCCGCAGCTTCGTTCCGAGCGGCCTTTTGGGATTCCGCGGCGGCGGCAAGCTTGGCCTCAAGCTCGGCAATACGCGCTTCGGACTCACTTTGAGCTTTCTGCACGAGAGAGCTCGTCTCAACTCGTAGATCGGCCATCTCGGTATTGTGGGCGGCCAGGGCTTCTTGCAGGCGCTTGTCCGCCTCGGCGCGCGCAAGCGCCAAGGCGCTTTCGGTCTCGCGCCTGGCCGCGGCTTCGCGCTCGGCAACATCGTGCGCAAACTCCGCAGTACGTACCTGACTGACGATATCGGCATAGCTCGACTCGTCGATCTTAAACATCTGGCCACAGTGCGGGCACTTGATCTCGTTCATGGAGCTCCCCTTCGCTGGCTTGCTTTGATAAGACAGCATACCGCCCCAAGGGGACACAGCCGCGCACGATGACCCAAATGGAGGCGGCAACATTACCGTAGTATCGGACCCATGTGGCCCCGAAGTCCTCGTGGCGCCAATCGTGATCGTACCCGCTGCGGCAACGTCGGGCGCGGTCGCGATGGATGCAACCGGTGGCGGAAAATCGCGCATTTCCGAGCCCAAATTCAACGAGTGGCGGAAAATCGCACGTCCTGGGTCCTAAAACGCCCTCAAAACGTTTCAACAACCGCCACTCATTTCAAAATGCACGTTTTACCGCCACAGGATAACGCTGCCGAAGGAACCGTCAGCAACTCCACTTGGGCTCGTCGGACGCCGCACCGTGCCAGCGCCAACACACCAGTCGCGCTACGTTAACCCAGCCGCACTGGCCCCGTCATTGTGCTATGCCAGCTGCGCCGGCTTTGGCTCAACACCATCAAAGAAGGCCAGGATATCATCGCGACTCACGGGGCAATACTCGTTGGCATCAACACCCACGTCGTAGCGCAAAATGCCGCGCTCGCGATTGCGCTCGTTATAATCGGGTCCCTCGGTATGAATGTGTCCATGAAGATGAATGGCCCCGCGCCATTTGCCGTTCCAGCTCAACATGGGGTAATGGAACAGGTCCAGGCGGACGCCCTTGGCAAACCCTGGCTTGATTTCCAGATAGTCTTGCTCGGATTCAAAGGCGTCTGGGAAGGGGCTATCAATCCAGTGCTTGTCGTGATTACCGCGAATGAGATGCACATGCTGGCAAACGATCTTTTTGCGGATGGCATATGCCTCTTCGACCGTCGTGCGAAACGAGAAGTCGCCCAGGATGTAGAGGGAATCGCGCGCGCTCACACGGTCGTTGATATTCGCAATAAGGCGGCGATCCATCTCTTGAACCGACGAGAACGGACGATGTGTGAGCTCGATAATATTCGAGTGACCAAAGTGCGTATCTGCCGTGAACCACATCATGACGCGTCTCCTCCGCCCTGTCGTCGCATGCAAAAGCCGCGGCCCCGACCCATGGGCAGAGCCAGAACCCGGCGACTCCCTTGTCTATGCATGATAGAGCAAGCTGAGGTTTGCTCTGCGGCGCTCATCTAGCGAGCATCGGTTACATACAGGCCAACGCGCACCTGCTCCCATGGCTTTTGATCGGGAGAGACCTGCAAGACGCGCAGCTCAAAGCCATCGGAGTGGCCATAGAAGAACATGAGGGCGAGAAGCTCGTTTTCTGATCCGGGAACAAAGCCCATCTTGGTTTTGCCGCGATAGATTGCCATAGCAGACGAATCATGCGGATTGTCGAACTCCGGCACCAGGCGCAGACGCTCGCCCACCTTGAGCTCAGAAAGCACCAAGGCTCCGTCCCAGTACTGGAACCCGGCGATATAGAACGAAGAAATCTGACGTGACGGCTCGTACATGGTTTACCCCTTCCAACCTCCCGCGGCGCCACCCGCGGGCCTCTCGCCCGCCCGCGCCTTCGGGCTTTTTGTTGATTAGAAGGTACCGCCTCGTGCGGACATGGATTGAACCGCCAGCAAAAGGGCCTCTCGCAAGAAGTCCCATACGAATCAAATCGCTATAAGAAATCGTGAAAACACTCTAGCTTAAACCGTAGTAGTCCGTCATCGCCTTGCCGATACGATGAGGAACACCGGTTACCAATGCATTCCCCATGCAGAAGGCACGGTTGCCATCGGTCATCCCAACATTGGTCCACCCGCGAGGAAAGCCTTGCAGCTGATCGAGCTCATCAGGAACAAGCCTGCGGTATCTGCCGTCTTCGCACTCAACTACGTGCTTAAAACGGCTCGCTCCGGTGCCGCCCTCCCCAGTCAGGATGGTTCGACTCGGCTTATCAATGGAGTCGGGAAAGCTCATAGAGCCTTCGGAGTACATATAGGTGAAGCCCGTCTTTTTATTAGTACGTTCCTCGCGCTTTGAGCCCTTTAGATAGCGCCACTTATCGAGCTTCTTGGGGTCAATAAAAAAGTTGGCAGGAACCTCATCCTCAGGAACAAGAACGTCTTTCAACACGCGACGCGGGCCGGTATAGTTTTCGACGAAATTACAAGTGAGCACTTTGCAACCCTGCATGACGCCCGCAGACATAAAGGGAGAGACCTTTTTCCCAATGCCGAAAGACGCCGAGTTTTCATAGGGATCTGGCAAAACATCAAGCTCAGTCTTCTCGTCCGCATAAAGAGCAGGGAAGGCGTGCGCCATGACGCCGTTTTCGAGCCTGTCGGAAAGCTCGATTTGCTCAGAAGTGAGCTCGCAAAAGATGTAAACACGTTTGCGGCGCTGAGGATATCCATATTCGGCGCTATTCACAACGCGCCACTCAACGACATAACCCAGGTCGGCAAGGCAACTGAGGATGATTGCAAAGTCGCGGCCACGTTGGGCAGCAGGAGACTTCAACAAACGATCAACATTTTCAAACAGACCAAAACGGGGCTTTTTCATCTCGAGGAAGTGGTAGATGTCCCACCAAAGAACGCCCTTCTTTCCCTCGATGCCCTTCGCCTGGTTAAGCGGCCGCGCCACCGAATAGTCCTGGCACGGGAAGCCTCCGACGACCATATCGACATCAGGAATAACGCGCTCGCCAACCTCAGCCTGCTCAAGAACCTTATTGATATCATCATTAACTACTGAATTTTTTCCAAAACGATCAGCATAACAGCGGGCTGCAAACTGTCGTGCCTCCGTTCCGGGCGGCTCCCACTGATTTGCCCAAATGGTCTTAAACGGGCCCGCAGGAGGCATACTGAATTCTGGGTGCTCTTGGTTGTCATAACCCTCAAGGCCCAAACGAAACCCTCCGACGCCCGCGAAGAGCTCGGCAACCTTAATCTCAGACACGTTTCTCCAATCGCTACTGTGTCCGACTATGGATCTCTACTTTAACGGAGTGAGAGGACAAGATCAAGCCAAAACCGCGATTGCTAATCAAACGAGGCCAGCCATCTCTTTTAAAAGATACAGCCATCTCTTTTAAAAGATAGAATGATGCTTAATTTCAAACGTCAAGGGAGCACCTATGGACTATTGCATCCACGGCCATCGTCACGCAGACTATCTCTTCAGCTCTTTAGAGGAATACAGCACTACCTGGTTCGAAGTTCTATCTGCCCTCGATTCCATTAACGACCAGGATATTATTGATGAATTTGAATCCGAGAAACGTGAAGCGAAGTCTATTTCACAGGCCATCAATCGAATCGTAAAAAAACAAATGCTTCTTCGAGAATGGCAATGCGAAAGCTATATCTTTGCCGATCATGAATACGGCATTCAAGCTAAAGGTACTTGGAGACTCGATTTTGCAAAAGGTCCCCTTTCAATGGAAGTCGCCTTCAACCATAGAAGCGACATTGCCTGGAATCTTATAAAACCAACTCTCGCGAGCGAACTTAACCATGTACAAAAGGCGATACAAACAAGCGGAGGCATCATTGTCACCGCAACCCAAGAACTTAAAGAAGCCGGTGGGTTCGATAACGCCTGCGGTTCTTACGAAGACTATGTGCAGTATCTCAAACCGCTCTACGGAATGCTGCCCGCCCCGCTCGCGATCATTGGATTGAAAGCACCAGAATCATTCAAGATTGATGTCGTACCCAATGGCCCCGGCAAAAAGAAGGGAGTAGTCGCTCTATACGCAATGGAGCTCAAGGGACGATACTATTGCCCTGCATGCGGAACAGTACTAAACGAAAAACCGCCAGCATGCGAATGCGGCCAGCACCTTGCATATAGAAGCTGATGTCAGCCCCTACCCTATGCAACTCTCCCAGTAATCAAACGCCTCCTGCCAGGAGTTCGAGCTGCCGTGGTCTGCAAACTCGTCCTCGGCAGCATCGGTATACTCATCGGGAGAGTCGTAATCGGAAGGATCTTCGTTAGGAACAAACTGCGTAGCCCCACCATCAACCCGCGCACCCGAAGCCGTGCGGTCGGGCAGCACGCGCATCGTGCCAGCCGCATCGCACCAGTAATTCTTGGCCAAGTTGTATTTGCTCACATTCACCACGACGCCATCAACAGCAATGGCATCAAACAGCAGGTCACCACTGCCGTTTTGGGCATTCCAATAATATGGCGTGCCGTCTTTGAACTTACCGCCGTCAATAACCTCGCCCACTCGGTCCGGGGCGCCAAGCCATGTCTTATCGATAAGCGACTCGGGCAGGCCAATATACGGCAAAAGCTCGGCCACGCTCTTGGCGGTAGCATCGGTATCGACCTGCGTGGCGCCCGATTCCCGCGAGCGCTGTGCCTCCAATGCCTCCAAAGATTTTTGGACGCGGTCGGCACCATACCGCACGTCGCTGCCTTCCATGGTAGATGGCACCGTCGTCACGCTCGAGCAGGCGGCGAGCATCGCAGTCAGAACGACTACAAAAACGCATATCATGACCCATCTCAACAGCGCCATCTTCACGCGAATCATCCGCAAGCCCGCCCCTCGGCTCAAAGCCCCGGTCGCTTTCGTTTTATCCGCCCGCCCGTGCACAAACCTCCCGCGCCGCGACTCAATGGGCTACACTCACACCCAGCCGCCCACGATCAGTCCACAAGGGGAACCCATGGTTTGCAACATCGTCACTTCACCCATCATGTTACGCATGCCCAGCGCGCCGGCCACACCGGAAGACATCGCCATCGGACGCGACCTGGCAGACACGCTCGCCGCCCATTCCCATGAATGCGTAGGACTTGCCGCAAACATGATCGGCAAGCGCAAATGCGTGATCGCCGTAGCCGATGGCCCGCATGCGCTCGTAATGTTCAACCCCCGCATTATCGAGCGTCGCGACGAATACCAGACCGAAGAGGCTTGTCTCTCATTGGAAGGCACACGCCCGTGCACGCGCTACCACAGCATCCGTGTGACCTACCTAGACGACGCCTGGCGCGAGCACACGCGCAGCTTTTCTGGCTTTACGGCACAGATTATCCAGCACGAGTGCGACCACTGCAAAGGCATCGTCATCTAGCCAGGCCCTCGATTCCCGGGCCCATACACCCCTCATTAAAAAAGCCGACGCGCCCATGGACAGCGCGTCGGCTTTTATGCGTTAGCCCTAAAAATATGACAAAATAAACCTGCGGACTTTTGTCGTTAGTGCACGAAAAATCGAACGAACGCATCCTTCCAACCCGCATAGGGTGCGTAACGGAAGGGAGCATCAAAAAACGTCGCTTTAGACACGATGCTCTTCTTGTGGCTAAAGGTATCAAAGCTCTCGCGGCCATGGTACTGGCCCATACCGCTCGCCCCCATGCCGCCAAATCCCATATGACTTGTGGCGAGATGCATGATGCAATCGTTCGCGCACCCGCCGCCAAAGGGCACATAGCGGGTAAAGCGCTGCTGCACCGCACGGTCCTCGCTAAAGATATACAGCGCAAGCGGCGTGGGGCGGTCCATAATAAAACGCTCGACCTCGTCCAAACTTTTATAGGTGATGACTGGCAATACAGGACCAAAAATCTCTTCCTGCATCACGGCGTCAACGCTTGGATCCACACCATCGAGAATCGTTGGCTCAATCTTAAGCGACGCCTCGTCCGCGCGGCCGCCCAGCACAACCTTGGCGGGGTCGATAAGCCCGCGTACGCGCTCGAAATGCTTGGCGTTGACCATCTTGCCGTAGGCGGGGTTGCTCAGCGCATCCTCGCTATACATGGCGCGAACGCAACCTTTGAGGGCCCCGAGCAGCTCGTCGTGCACGCGCTCGTCCACCAGCAGATAATCGGGCGCCACACAGGTCTGACCCACATTGAGCCACTTGCCAAAAGCGATACGACGCGCTGCCACCTTGATGTTTGCCGAGGCGTCCACGATGCAGGGGCTTTTGCCGCCCAGCTCCAACGTCACCGGCGTGAGGTTTCGACTCGCCTGCTCCATCACAAGTTTGCCCACGTTCACGCTTCCGGTAAAGAAAATCTTATCCCAGCGCTGCTCCAGCAGGGCTGTATTCTCGGCACGACCGCCCTCGACTACGCGCACCAAACGCGGGTCGAACGCCTCCTCGCAAATCTGCCGCAAAACGGCGCTCGAGGCCGGCGCGTAGGCACTCGGCTTGAGGACCACAGTGTTGCCCGCAGCGAGGGCGCCCGCCAGGGGCTCGAGCGTAAGCAGGAACGGATAGTTCCAAGGCGCCATAACAAGGGTCACGCCAAAGGGCACGGGCTGGACTTTGCACACGCTCACAGCATTCGCAAGGTCGCAGGGGCGCAGACGCGAGCGGCTCCACGACGCAACATGGGCGATCTGATGGCGAATCTCGGCAAGCGACGTGCCGATCTCGCACATGTAGGCTTCGCTATGGCTTTTGCCCAAGTCGGCATTGAGTGCAGCGGCGATGTCGTCCTCATGCGCTCGCACGCTCTCCAGCAACGCGCGTAAGGCAGCCTTGCGTGCGGAGACATCAAACGTAGCGTGCGTCTTGAAGTAGCGACGCTGTTCCTCGACGATCGCGGCTATTTCTTGCTCGAGCATGCGGCAACCTTTCGTTCGGCGGTGCGGGCAACTCGCGAGGGTCGCTCTGTGCTTCGGCGCTGTCCCTCGCCTGCGCGCGCTGCGGGCTCATCGGCAAAATGGCCGCCCGCAACTACGCGATACATGCTCGCGAGCTGCTTGGCGTCCATCAGCCTAGGCACAGGATACAGCGGATTGGATTCTGCCGCAGCATGCGCTGCCATCGACGGTACGTCGGCAGCGTTTATGCTTTCAAGATATCGTGGAATTCCCAAGCGCGCATTCATGTTGTCCACCCATTCGATAAAGGCTTTCGCGCCTGTTTGATCGTTTGCAGCGGCAGGCGCGATGCCTGCGTCGCGGGCGAGCTCGGCAAGCTTGCACTCGGCGACCGGGCCGTATGCGCGCAACATATGCGGAAGGATTACGGCGTTTGCAAGGCCGTGCGATATGCCATAGCGGCCGCCCAAGCTGTGGGCGATTCCGTGCACGTACCCCACATAGCTGCGGGTGAAAGCGATTCCGGCCTGGTAGGCTGCCTCGAGCATATTTGCGCGAGCCTCGATATTCTGGCCGTTTTCGTATGCCTCGAGCAGGTTGTCGCGAATCAGACGCACGGCGCGCTTTGCCGCCGCGCGCGTGTAGGCGTTGGTGCTGCGGCCAATGTAGGCCTCCACCGCATGAGTGAGGGCGTCCATGCCCGTCTGGCCCGTGATGGACGCCGGTAAGCCGCAAGTGAGGCGCGGATCATGCACGGCATAGCGAGGGATGAGCACAAAGTCGTTGACGGGGTACTTGTAGTGCGTTTTATCGTCGGTAATCACGGCCGCAAGCGTTACTTCGCTCCCCGTTCCCGCCGTCGTGGGAACGGCAATGAGCAACGGCAGGCGACGATGCACGCGCAAAAGGCCGCGCATCTTGTTGATGGGCTTGCACGGCTGAGCGATACGTGCGCCTACGCCCTTGGCGCAGTCCATGGCCGAGCCGCCGCCAAAGCCGATGATGGCGCGGCAGCCGTGCTCGCGGTACAGCGCAGAAGCTTCCTCTACGTTAGAGACCGTGGGGTTTGCCTGGGTATTTGCGTAAACGGTGCAGTCGATTCCCACCTGCGCGAACGCGACCTCGAGCCCGTGAGTCAAACCGAGCCTGGCGATGCCGGGGTCCGTCACCAGCAAGACCGAGCCGATGCGCTTGTCGGCCAGTACCTGCGGAACTTGATCGGTCGAATGCATAATCTTGGGTTCATAGTACGGAAGGATCGGCATGGCAAGACGAAACACGATCTGATAGATACGGCACCATGCTTTATAGGCTTTGTTCACGGTCTTCTCCCTGGTTGTTCTTTGGGTCAAGCTGGCGAAATCTGGCGAACAGGGGGCAGTCATCTCTCCCTCGTTGATGCCGGCTCGCTGCGCTTCTCAAACATTCGTTAACAAATCAACATTCAAGCCAGCCGATTGTAGTTCTTTAGCTGCGTCGATATTGTTAACTCATTAACATTTCATGACATTCTTAAAATCTTTTTGAGAATTATTCCTATTACTGTTTAAATCTCACTGAAGTTGTGCATAATGGAATCGTCAAGCGGGAGCCGGAGAGGAACCTAACAGGGCCGGCGAACGCACTCTGTGACCAAAGGAGATTAGTATGAAATTCGTATGCCCCGTTTGCGGTTATGTTGAAGAGTTCGATGGCGATCAGCTGCCCGAGGATTTTAAGTGCCCCCAGTGCGGCGTTCCCGGTTCTCGTTTTCTGAAGCAGGATGAGGGCGGCTTTACCTGGGCTGCCGAGCACGTTGTGGGCGTTGCCAAGGAGGGCGTGCCCGAGGACATCGTTGCCGACCTGCGTGCAAACTTCGAGGGTGAGTGCTCCGAGGTTGGTATGTACCTTGCTATGGCACGTGTTGCCCACCGCGAGGGCTATCCTGAGGTTGGCCTCTACTATGAGAAGGCCGCCCATGAGGAGGCAGAGCATGCCGCCAAGTTCGCCGAGCTTCTGGGCGAGGTCGTAACCGACTCCACCAAGAAGAACCTCGAGATGCGCGTTGAAGCCGAGAACGGCGCCACCGCTGGCAAGACCGATCTTGCCAAGCGTGCCAAGGCTGCCAATCTTGACGCCATCCACGATACCGTGCACGAGATGGCTCGCGACGAGGCCCGTCACGGCAAGGCCTTCGAGGGCCTGCTGAAGCGCTATTTCGGCTAAACCAAACAAAAAATAACGCTATAAGCGTTGATGGGGTGGGTTTCGAGTATCGAAACCCACCCCATTTTTCAAAACTCTTCGAAGTGCGTACCCCAGTTCGAAACGTCAAAGTAGACCAATTATTAAACCCCCTCATTTCCTGGGGTTTTGTCATCAAAAACCACGGTCTACTTTCCAAATTCAAATTAGGGTACGCACTTCGAATTGTTTTATTGTAGTTGCATTTATTTTCTATCCTTCAGGGTCTAAAACTCCCCCAATGTCGCCCAATCAATGAGCAATTCGCGCCTCAGGTCGCTTTCACGAGCCTTCATTGCCTCCGTTTTAGCCCTATAAGGGTACCCAAGCTTGTTCGCAAGCATCTCTGCCACGGTATGGAAGCTTTCTTTATCGGACATCTTCTTGAACGTAAGCAAAACTACGTCATATCCCATACTTTGCAGCGCGGTCACCCTGTCCGCGTCTCGGATACCCGCATCAACTTTGCCGTGCTCGGTGGCGCCCTGACATTCAACTATCACCGAACGGTCACCATCCGCCGACACAAAGTGCAGGTCGGCGTACACTTTCTCTTTATCCACGATCTTTTTTGCCTTCTGGTCTAAGGCAATTTCATAGTTGTTTTCAAAATAAGAAAGGCCTTCGCCGCCCAGGCGCCACGAAAGACCAAACAACATAGAAGCCTGCACCTCGAACGGAGAAGCCGTAATGCCACTCACCCGCCTTGCTGCATTGAGCAGCTTCTTCCCTCCGCGAAGACCTCGATTGCTTTCGGCAAAATCCAGCAGGTCATTTAGCTGAATCAAAGGCGGCCTTTGCCATAAATTGGTCGCTTCGCCCTTCTGGTTACTTGAGCGTCTCCAGCCGTAATCCTTTGGAATTTGGTGTGACTCATAGGCATCTTTCAGCGCTTTTTCCATCAGATCGGAAGGTTTAAAGACTGCGAAAGTTCCACACATCTCATATGCCATCATGAGAAGCTGTGTCTCACTTACATACGGGGCAACCGTAAGCAGAGTGAACAGCGGCGATGCGAGCTGAACTCCATGATCCGTCTCCCATATTGCTTTGGGAGGAAGCGAGGAAGACCAAAGGTGGTGCTCGATAAGGGCAGGATTTGTTCGCTCTTTTCGATTGAGCACCAGTGTATGCAGCGGAAAACCCAACACATGGTTAACGAGCAAATCCTGCCGCAACAAAAGACGTTGACGGTCGCAATCTTCATCGGGGATGGGAGGGCACAGCGCAAGAACCTGCGGTGGGACCCGATGAAAGCGAAACGCGGATATGTTGGAAAGAACGTAGGACATGGCACCAAGATACCCGCCTGGCCCGCAATATTTTTGACGTATTTGGGTTTTCGACAGTAATTCGAGCAACGGCAGAATAGTGCCTCTGAGCGGCGAAAACCTTACAGAATTGTCCTTAATATTTCTGCAAGTTCTCCCCCTAATTCTTTCTCGAGCGCCAAATACTGAACCACGAGGCGGCGAAGCCCGTCGGAGACCCCATGTTCCGCACACCAAAGATGGTCGGCGAGCGCAGAGACACAGCCTGCGGGCATCCCAAATACCCGCAACAAATCGTGCTCATCAAGATCCGTCTTGATGGCCAAGACCGCATGGAGGCCGGCGTCGGCGCCCTCAAGACGCACTCGACCTTCCAGGTCCGCCTGGGCGATCGCGGCCACCAGAGCGTCGCGCGCATCCCGTGCGCGCTTGCGCACGCGCCGCACATGCCGTTCGTACTCCCCTGTCTCCAAGAGATGCGCAAGCACGATTTGGTCGATAGAACTCACCGTCGAAGCATAGAATCCCAGCTCCTGCCGATACCGCTTCATCAACCGGTCCGGCAGGACCATATAGGCCAGGCGCAATGCCGAAGAAAGGCTTTTGGAAAACGTGTTGGTATAGATCACACAACCTGGTGCATCGATAGCCGCAAGCGGTGGGATCGGCTTGCCAGCCAGACGAAACTCGCAGTCAAAATCGTCCTCGATAAGGTAACGGCTCGAGCGCTGTGAGGCCCATCCAAGCAGGGCATAGCGCCGCGCGATGGAAGTCACGCGGCCCGTAGGGAACTGGTGCGACGGCATAAGGTGCAAGACATCGGCACCGCTCTTTTCGAGTTCGCGCAAATCCGGTCCTTCCGCATCGAGCGGAATATGGCATACCTCGCAGCCGCACGCCTGGTAAATGCGCGTAAGGCGAAGATAGCCCGGATCCTCGACGGCGTAGGTCTTCGCGTGGCCCAAAAGCTGCACCAACATGGTATCGAGCAGCTGTGCACCGGCGCCAATCACGATAGCCTCGGGGTCAACATCCATTCCGCGCGATCCGCGCAAATGCGCCGCAATCGCGCGGCGCAGACGGGCCGTTCCCTGCGCTGGCGCCGGCGCAAACAATTCGCGCTCGCTCTCGCTCGCAAGCACAGTTTTGAGTGCACGCTGCCAAAGACGGGCGCCATCGAGCGACGTTTTTGGCAGGTCGGATACCGGCACAAAAGCACGACCGGGCACAACGCTCCCGGCATCGCGATCCGCCGCATCCTTGAGCCGGGGCACAGTTGCCGCCCGCGGTAGCTCATTGGCAAAATATCCACGGCGCGGCACCGATCGCACAAACCCCTCGGCAACAAGCTGGTCATATGCGCCCTCTACCGTAATAACGCTTATGCCCAAATGCTGCGCGAGCCCGCGCTTCGAGGGCAGATGCTCGCCCGCCACGATAGATCCCGAGAGAATATCATCTCGAATTCGCTGGTATAGATACTCGTAAAGACTGACAGACCCTCGTTCGTTCAAGTCGTAATCGAGCATGTATCCCCCATCTGGCCTTATCCGCTTTTGCAAACTGACCTTATTCTGACCTTAAAAAACAACTGCGCGCCTGGTCATGTTTATTTCCCTAGAAACCCTATAGGATATTCGCCCAAGCAAGCACCCAAGCCCCCCGCAGAATTCCGCGCGGACTCAAAGAAAGGAACCGCTATGCCTCAAACACAAACCGCGGCCGAACGCGTCAAGCTCAACCGTCAGCTCGCCCAGATGCTCAAAGGCGGCGTCATCATGGACGTCACCACGCCCGAGCAAGCACATATCGCCGAGGAGGCGGGCGCCTGCGCCGTCATGGCCCTCGAGCGCATCCCGGCAGACATCCGCGCCGCTGGCGGCGTGAGCCGCATGAGCGACCCCGCCATGATCCGCGGCATCCAAGAGGCAGTGTCCATCCCCGTGATGGCAAAGTGCCGTATCGGCCACATTGTGGAGGCCCAGGTACTGCAGGCCATCGACATCGATTACATCGACGAGTCCGAGGTCCTCTCCCCCGCCGACGACGTGTACCACATCGATAAAACCCAGTTCGACGTGCCCTTTGTGTGCGGCGCCCGCGACCTGGGAGAAGCGCTGCGCCGTGTAGCCGAGGGCGCCACGATGATCCGTACCAAGGGCGAGCCGGGCACCGGCGATGTTGTGCAGGCCGTACGGCACATGCGCAAGATTCAAAAGCAGATTCGCGACGTTGTGGCCCTGCGAGAGGACGAGCTGTTCGAGGCCGCCAAGCAGCTTGCCGTCCCCGTTGAGCTGCTGCGCGAGGTCCATGCCACAGGCAAGCTCCCTGTCGTGAACTTTGCCGCAGGCGGCGTTGCCACCCCGGCGGATGCCGCGCTCATGATGCAGCTGGGTGCCGAGGGCGTCTTTGTGGGATCGGGCATCTTTAAGAGCGGCGACCCCGCCAAGCGCGCTGCCGCGATTGTCAAAGCTGTGGCAAACTTCACGGACGCAACGATGATTGCCAAGCTCTCCGAGAATCTGGGCGAAGCCATGGTGGGTATCAACGCCGATGAAATCGAGCTCATCATGGAAGAGAGGGGCAAGTAAGCCATGGCATGTGCCGTTCTCGCCGTTCAAGGCGCCTTTATCGAGCACGAGCAACGTCTGCACGAGCTGGGCGAAGACTGCGTTGAGCTGCGCCAGGCAGCAGACCTTGCCCGTCCCTTTGACCGCCTGGTGCTGCCCGGGGGCGAATCCACCGTGCAAGGCAAGCTTCTGGAGGAGCTCGGTATGCTCGAGGGCCTACGTGCCCGCATAGAAGACGGCATGCCCACGCTTGCCACTTGCGCCGGACTCATCTTACTTGCGCGCAACCTTGCCGCTCACGACGATCGCGGCACGCCGCGCCTGGGCACGATGAACATCACGGCCGAGCGCAACGCCTATGGCCGCCAGTTGGGAAGCTTCCATGCACAGACCGAATGCGCAGGCATGCCAGACGTTCCCATGACATTTATTCGCGCCCCCTATATCGCCAAGGTGGAGCCCAGCGTTGAAGTCCTTTCTCGCGTGGACGGACGCATCGTCGCCGCACGCGAGGACTCACAGCTCGCCGTCGCCTTCCACCCCGAGCTTGACGATGACCTGCGCATGCATCAGCTTTTCCTGCAGATGTAAAGCTCAGGGCGTGAACCACGCCACACAGATACTAAAAAAATGGCGCCCTCGGTTGTTATGTACCGAGGGCGCCATGCGTTTACGCTCGAGCGCTTATATCGCGAGGCAAATTAACGATCGAAACGACCGCCGCGGTTGCCGCGGAAGCCGCCGCCGTTACCGCCACGACGGTCGTCACGGCCGCCGCCGAAGCCACCGCGGCCACCACGGCCGCCGCCGAAGCCACCGCGGCCACCATGGTCGCCGCCAAAGCCACCGCGGCCACCGCGATCGCCACCACGGCGATCGTCACGGCCGCCAAAGCCGCCACGACCACCACGGTCGCCGCCGCGGTCACGGTCGCCAAAGCCACCGCGGCCACCACGGTCGCCGCCAAAGCCGCCACGGCCGCCGCGATCGCCACCACGGCCGCCACTGAAGCCCATGCGGGGAGCACCATGGCTACCGTGGCTGCGGTCGCCGCCACGACGATCGTCACGGCCGCCACGCGGACCACGGTCGTCGTCCAGGCCCATCTCGACCAGCGGATCGATAACCTGATCAAGCAGAGCAAGCAGCTGCTCGACGCTATCGGCAGAAATCTGCGGAACGAGCTTCTTGCGCTTCTTGGCCTGAGCAGCGATCAGCTCCTCGGCATCCTCGCTCGCCATAACAACGACCTTGCGCATATCGGGCTCTTCGGGCTCGATACGAGCAACGATGTCGAGCTTCTCAGCCTCGGCAAGAATGGCGTTGAGGTCGCGAAGGCCCATGCCCATGAGCTCAGCCATCTCCTTCTGCTCCATCTTGGGCTTGAGCTCCAGGAGCTTAAGAGCACGCTGCAAATCGCGACGGCGATCGGCCTCGGCCTCAGCCTCCTGAGCAAGAGCACCGCGACGGTTACGCAGCAGGCGAGCAGCACGGTTCACCTTATCAAACAGCTTGTCATCCAGATCCTCGGGAGCAGTATGGTCCTCGGCGTCCTCGACGACCTCGGCGTCCTCGGCAACCTCAGCGTTGGCCGGAGCGGCCTCAACATCTGCATCCTCAGTCGTAGCAACCTCGGCCTCAGCCTCAGCCTGCTCGACCATATCCATCGTCTCGTCCAGTTCCATGTTCTCGTTCTCGGACATGTGTCTCCTCCCGCGCTCTAGATGCGCTTTTCAATCATGCGACCATGCCTGGTCGCTTACCTGCGGCGTGGCGGCCTTCCGGCCCGTTTTTGCCACGCTGCCTTTGCCGTTCCCGGCAGCCTGTGCAAGTTTACGCATGTTGATGCCAAAACCCGTGCGCAAACTCATGTCTCCACAGGTTACGCACGTACAAGCATAAAAAAGGGCACGCATCTTGCCGATACGTGCCCCCAGAAAGAGGATATCGGATACACTTTGGCGCTCGTCCAAGTCCCGTATCACGCTCAAGGCAATACCGGCCCGCACCCGTACCCGATTGGTGCCTTAAGCCAGCAGCTCGCGAATGCGCTCCACCTGCTCCGGCGTTGCCTGTACGGCAGGCTCGAACACCTTGGTCGATACGGGCAGGCCCTTGACCATAACGGCAACCTTAATCGAAGAGATAAACAGATCGCACACGTCATAGACAGCCATGAGGTGCGAAATGCGCTCGGCGGCCTCCACGGCCGTAGCATAGTCGCCCTCCTGGTAAGCGCGATGCATGCGCACGAACGTCTCGGGCTCGACATTGGTAAGACCGCTAAGGACGCCATTGCCACCCGACACGCGATTGACAAGGTAATACTCGTCAAAACCGGAGAACACGGTGAACTCGGGGTTCACAGCGCGAGCGGCACGAATAACCTTGCGCGTATGGCTGATGGTGTCTACGGTGTCCTTGATGCCGCAGATGTTGGGGTACTGCGACGCCAGACGCGCCACCAGCTCAGGGCTAAGATCGGTACCCGTACGCGCCGGGAAATTGTAGAGAATCACGGGCAGCTTCGTCACCTTGGCGATACCGCCAAAGTAAGCCTCCGCCGTAAGGTCGGTCGGGCCAAAATAATACGGGGAGACCGCCAGCACAGCGTCGGCGCCCACTTCCTCAGCATAGCGCGTGAAATCGAGGACGTTGGAATACGTCGTATCGCCCACTCCAGCAAAGACCTTCATGCGGCCGGCAACACGGTCCACAGCGAACTTCAGAGCCTCCTTCTTCTGGTCGAGGCTCACGCTGTAAAACTCACCGATGCTTCCAAACAGCAGCACGCCATTCATGCCCGCATCGGCAAGATGGTCAAGATGCTTGCCCCACAGGTCGAAATCGATTTTTCCCTCATCATCAGTAATAGTGATCGTCGGGCAAAAAACGCCTTCAAACATGTTTGCATCTCACTTTCCCGGACAGGCGCTATCGCACAAATCCTAACGTAATCTAACGGGTAAACACGAAACCCGCCTTCGCGGGAAAGCGGCTCGCGGGCTTCGTCATATATATGGGTTATTCGATCGGTCTCTAATCGATCTGCTCGTTTTCAAACACCACGCCCTTTTGCAGGATGATGTTTGCGTACTGAGCTCTCTCGCTTGTCGCAATCACGGCATAGGCCTTCTTGGCCTCGTCGTAAAACGGGAAGCGATCAATGGTGCCGATAGCGTCGCGGCCGCGCTCGTCGACCTTCGAGATAAGCTCGGCATACGTATCCCAAATTGGAGTCGCGCAGTCATCGCCCGGCACAACATCCATCAACGTGACAGGTTTCTCGACATACTGATCGAGCGGATAGAGCTTCAAAATAGCCTCGAGAATCTCGGGCACCCCATGTCCGTCGCAACGCACAAGACGACTCCCCTGGGCAATCGATGCCGCAGGAAAATTGCCATCGGCAATCACGAGCGTGTCTCCATGCCCCATCTCGCACATGATGGAAAGGAGCTCGGGAGGAAGAATTGGCGAGATACCTTTGAGCATGCTCGTTTCCCTTTTCTCGATATCCAAAAGAACCTGCGCGCTGCCTCACGCAGCGCGCAGGAAAACAACTAGAGCTTGAGGCCGTAGGCGCGCACGGCGTTGTTCATGAAGAAGTCCTCGTCGTCGCCAAACTCATCGCGCAAAACGCTGAAGTGCTCGTCAAACGTCGAGTAAAGCTTCACAACCGGCCAGTTAGACGCATAAAGTAGCTTATCAGCATCAAAGGTCTCACGCGTAAACTTAAGAAGGTCGGAAACGAACTTCTTATCTGCCGTCGGGAAGCCCGAAACCTTAAGGTAGAGGTTGGGCAGGCTCGCCATCTTCTTCATAACGGCCTTGTACTCATCGGAGAGTTCCTCCACATTGCCAAGGTGGTTGAGAATGACGGTCTCCTCGGGAGCCTGGGCAAAAGCCTCATAGGCGTCTTCGAGCTCATTAACGCGGTTGCAGGACTCGAAGGGCAAACCCTTGGCAGCCATTGCATGTAAACCATCGATAAAGCTGGGCTCGAGGCAGCGACCCTTAGGCTCCGAGTCGATATGAAGCGGCTCGCGAATGCCCGCGGCAAAGGCCGGGACACGCATCCAGGGCGAAACATCGCTGCGAAGCATGCAAGCGAGCATCTTGGGATCGGCAGACTTGATGTCATACGCGATCTTGTCCTCGGCCTCATGGTCGGCGCAATCGACCTCGACGTACACGCCGCCCACAAACTCGACGCCTGCCTGGCGCGCATACTCTGCTTCAAGGTCCTTGAGAGTATAGGTATGCGTGATGGTGCCGTCGGTACCCTCAAGCCAGGGGAGGTCTTGGGTATCCAAGTTCCACACGTGGAAGTGCGAATCGATTACTTTAAGAGCCATGGTGGCTACTTCCTTTCCAAACCGATCTTGCAGCCAAAAAGACCGTACCAGGCAACGTACAGGAATCCCGGAACCGCCACAAGCAGAGCAACGTTGATGCCGGCGGCATCGGCGATAGCGCTCATGAACAGTGGGATCAGCGCCGCGCCCACAATGGACATGACGAGCGCAGAAGAACCGGTCTTGACGGCGGAACCCTTAAAGCCAGTCAACGTGAGCGAGAAGACCATGGGGTAGCCAATGGAGACGAAGAGGTACGAGACGATCATCGCAACAACGGACACCGGGCCCAGGCCCAAGAACGCCACGAAGAACAGCACGGCAGAGGCGATCATGTAGACGCCCAGGAGCTTACCCGGCTCAACCTTGGTCATAATCGGGGTGGACACAAAACGGCCCACGGTAAAGAGCAGCGAAAGAATCGAGAGATACGCTGCGGCAGTGCCGGCCGTCATACCCGGCCATTGCTGCATAGCAAAGCTGGAGAACAGCGACATACCGGCAACCTGCAAGCCGATGAAGATGAACTCGGCAAGGACGCCCAAGGCAAAGTAAGGACGCTTGAGCATGGCACCGAAGGAGACCTTATCGGCATTGCCAGCCGCTGCCTCCTCCTCGTCGCCGGGAGGCGTGGGGAGCTTGACGAAGACAAAGACGGCAAGCACAATCGCAAGCACGACGGCGATGACAATGTACATACCGCGCATGCTGGAGAGGAAGGCGAGCTTGGCCTCGGCAAAGCCCGGATCACCCGCGGCAACAGTAGAACCCAGGAACTGAGAGAGAATGAGCGGGCCCACGATGTTGCCTACGCCGTTAAAGGACTGGGCAAGGTTCAAACGCATAGACTCGTGCTTCTCGTCACCCAGCTTGGTGATGTAGGGATTGCAGTTGGTCTCCAGGGTAGAGGCACCAGCGGCAATCACGAACATGGCGAGAAGGAACATGCCATAGGAAGCAACATTGGTAGCAGGAACCGTGACGAGCGAACCCAGCACGAAAAGCGCGAGGCCCATGATGACGCCGCCCTTGTAGCCAAACTTCTTTGCCACGATAGAAGCGGGGATAGCCATCACAAAGTAGGCACCATAGTAGGCAACCTGCAGCAGGCTTGCCTCGGTGCCAGACAGCTCGAGGTAGTTGGCCATCGGGCTGTTGAGGGCGTTGACCAGATTCATGGTCAGGCCCCACACGAAGAAGAGAGAGGTCACGAGGACAATGGCAACCGTAGCGGCCGAGCCCTTGGACGAGTTCTTTTTGCTAGAAGCAGTCATAAACCAGCCTTCTTTTTAGCGGCTTTGAGTTAGTCCAGAAAAGTTAGTCCAGAGCGCGGTCGAGGTTGACATAGCCGCCGTCGACGTTGCACCACTGGCCGGTGGTGTGGCTGGAGCGATCGGAGAGCAGGAAGCACGTGGTGTCGGCAATCTCCTCTACAGAGGTCATGCGATGCTCCAGAGGGATGCGGTCGGTGATGAGGGACAGGCGCTTCTGCTGGGCCTCCTCGTCACCAAAGGTCTTGATCCAGTTGGCGTACAGCGGGGTCCAGGCCTCAGCGACGACGATGGCGTTGACGCGCACGGAATCGTGCACGAGGGCGGCAGCCCACTCGCGGGTAAGGCCGAGGATGGCGCCCTTGGCGGCGGCGTAGGCGGTCGTCTTGCCCTGGCCGGTGAGGGCGACCTTGGAAGCGATGTTCACGATGGAGCCCTTGGACTCCTTGAGGTACGGGCAGGTCTCGTGGACGAGCTCGAAGTAGTGCGTGAGGTTACCGTGCAGGGACTTCTCGAAGTCCTGCCAGCTCGTGGTCTCAAGCTCCAGGTTGTCGTTACGGCCAGCGTTGTTCACCACGCCGTCGATGTGACCATACTTCTTGTAGACCTCCTCGACGATGGGCTTGATGGCATCGGTGTCGTTGAGGTCGATGTAGTACATCTCAAACGTCTTGGTGATCTCGGAGATCTCGGCGCGGAACTCGTCCTCGACACCGTCCTTGCGGTTCAGGACCACGGGGATAGCACCCTCACGAGCGAGCTGCAGCGCGATGCCCTTACCGATACCCTTGAAACCGCCCGTGACGAAAACGACCTTGCCCTCGAGATGCAAATCCATTTCTAAAACCTCCTTGTTGCGCCGCATCTTGCAGCGCATTTGCCTCATGCCGTCCTATATCGGCATGTAAGAACCAAAACCGACTATGTGACCACGCGGCTATGCCGCGACATGTCCTACATGTAGTTGCACAGGTGGGGCAGCGCCGTCTCCGTGTAACCAAGTGCCTCGGCGCACGTGGGTTCGCCGTTGCAAACGCGAATGATCTGATCGATCAGCTGGTCGCGCAGCTCCTCCATGGTCTGCGGACCATAGATGGTGGCCTGAGCATCGAAGTCGATGTTGTCGGCCATCGTTTTTGCCGTACGGCCGTTGGCGGTCAGGCGCAGCACGGGAGCGATTGCGTTACCCGTGGGCGTACCCAGACCAGTAGAGAAGACCACGAGCTGGCAGCCGCCTGCGATAATGCCGCCCACGGACGAAGGATCGTTGCCCGGCGTATCCATGACAACAAGGCCCTTGTGCGCATCGAGCTGCGCGGCGTACGGATACACCGCGTTGATAGTGCTGTGACCTGCCTTATGAATGCAGCCGAGAGACTTCTCCTCAAGCGTGGTGAGGCCGCCTGCCATGTTGCCGGGGCTCGGATTGCCCTCGCGCATCTCGGCGCCGAATTTCTGAACATACGCCTCGTAGTCGTAGACGATCTTCAGCAGCTGGTCACCGACCTCCTTCGTGGCGGCGCGACGCGCCAAAATGTGCTCGCCGCCAAACAGCTCGGGGGTCTCGCACAAGACCGTCGTGGCGCCCTGCGAAACCATCCAATCGGAAACCTCGCCAATCAAGGGGTTGGAGCCGAGGCCGCTCGAGGTGTCCGAACCACCACAATTGGTACCAAAGATCAGCTCGTCGATACCGCACTCGGTGCGCGCCTCCAACGAGGCCTCGCGCACCAGCTCGCGCGCGAGTCTCGTGCCCTCCTCGACAGCTTTGATCGATCCGCCAACCTGCTGGATGATGAGCGTCTCGATTCGCTTGTTCGTACGCTTGCGAATCGCGTCGACAACCAGGTCGTTTTGGCAGCCCTCGCAGCCCAGCGACACTGCCAGCACAGAATGAATATTTGGGTTGGAAGCAAGTCCTGCCAGGGTATCCACGGTCAGCTGCTGGTCTGCATCGACCTGAGAGCAACCGTTTTGGTTATGGAACGTAACGCATCCCTCGACCGCACGAGCAATGCGCTCGGTCGTATCGGATGCGCAGATGCTTGTTGGCAGAATCAAGACGTGGTTACGAATGCCCACGCGACCGTCGCTGCGACGATAGCCCATAAAGGTGCGGGCGCACGCCACGGGAGCCGAAGGACGTGCCGCCTCGTTCTGTACATCGGCATCAACATCGACCGCGTCTTTTAGCGCGTCGCTGCTTGCGCAGTTGTGAACATGCACGTGGTCGCCTGCTTTGATATCGCACGTCGCCTGGCCAATGAACTCGCCGTATTTGACAACCGCCTGGCCTGCCTTGATATCCTGACGTGCCACTTTATGAAACAGGGGCACATCCTGGTTGGCTACCACATGGCCACTCTCCCCTCCGGGCAGAGCGTATGTCACCTCATCGCCGGCATGAAGCGGGTAGATAGCTACGACCACGTTATCGCGATCGTCGATAATAACGCCATTCCTCATTGGCTGCCTTTCTCTCGTTAGACCACGGCTGTCTAACATCGTAGTGCATCCGTTACATACTCCATGCGCATCGGCATTGATGAGTGTTCGTATATCGGAACTTACTGTTCTGATTCCGAACTCTTATCACCTATGAATATCGTCATTTTTTCCCTTAATTCAAGTAAAAGGGGCTTTATTCCCCGCGAACGGCGGTCCTATATACGAACGTTTTGAAGTCAGGTGGTAATTGATATAGCCCAGCCAGCACTTCTTTGCCTGCTATAACGCACCGTTTTGTCTTATATCGAGCTTGATTAATAAGACCGTTCACCCATGTATTCCGCATTTCGCGCTCAATTCGTAAATACGAACAACTAAACTTGCTTCTGGTCCGTCATATGGCTGACAGCGATAAAGAAAGGGTGACTATGCCCACGAAGAATACCGATGCCCCACATCGTTCAACGCAACGCGTGCTCAATATCCTCGATGTGCTTTCGCACTCGGACGATGGCCTTACCATGGCAGAAATCTGTCGCACGCTCCGGGCGCCCAAGAGCAGTCTCTTTCCCATAATCCACACCATGGCGGAAGAAGGCTACATCTGCTTCGACGAGACCTCGAATCACTATCGCATCGGGTTCAAAACATATCTTGCAGGCAAAGCCTACGTGCGTGGCAAGGACGCCGTAAGCGTTTTGTCGTCGCAGCTCCAACGCATCGTTCATGCCTGTGGCGAAACATGCCAGGCGGGAATCCTTTCGGGCGACAAAGTGCTCTATATCGCAAAGGTCGACTCGCCGCAGCCTGTGCGTCTGTTCTCCGATATCGGTCGAGCGCTCCCCATCCATTGCACGGCCATTGGAAAAGCGCTCGTATGCGAACACGAACACGACGAGCTGCATGCGTTGCTGGGCGATGATTTTCATCTCTACACCCCGCGCACGCACGCCACTTTTGAAGACCTATGGGAAGATCTGCAGGTCGTGCGCCAGGAGGGCATCGCTCACGACCGAGGCGAAATGACCGATTCGATCGAGTGCATCGCCGCGCCCGTGCATGTTGACGGCCAGATTCATTACGGCATCGGCATCTCCGTGCCGTCGTATCGTCTTACGATCGAAAAATCCGCCGAGCTCGCCCAGCTCCTCGAAGACGCCACTACCTATCTCGAGGCGGTTCTCTCCTAAATCAAAAGGTGACAAAAAGTCGACAGGTTTATTTTGTCACCTTTTGCCATTCGGCCTCCCTTTTCTACCGTTCACCCCGCAGCGCGCGGCAGCACCGGCAGAACAGCCAACGCCACCTTGCCCGATTCCGCCACCCCGGGCACTGCGGCCGCCATCATGCCCGGCCATCTTCACACCCCGGCTCCTTCACGCCCCGACTCCTTCACGCCCCCAATAGGAGCACCGCGTTGAGAACCGTGACGATAAGCGCAATGACCATCAGCGTTGCCTTTAGTGCGGCGCCGTTTGCGTACTTTCCCATCACGCGCGGGGAGCTCGTAAGCCATATCAGGACAAAAACTGTGATGGGCAGCTGCAAAGACAAAAGCACCTGGCTCCACACAAGCCCCTGAAAGGCGTCTTGGACGAAGAATATCGAAGCAGTCGCCAGCAAAAACGTGCACACAACGCCAATCGAGCTGTGCCGGTCGCGCACATCGTAGGGCTCCCCTGCAAGACCTGCAGAGATAGTCCCCGCTGCCATACCGGCAGTGATGGACGAAGACACGCCCGCAAAGAGCAACGCGAGCGCAAACACCGTTGAAGAAGCAGCGCCCAACATGGGCTCGAGCGTGCATGCCGCCTGGGCAAGATCGGTCACCGGCGTGCCAGCGTTCCAGAATACCGAAGCCGCCAGCAGCACCATGGCGCTGTTGATGGCCCACCCTACCGCCATGGAAAAGAGCGTGTCGACAAACTCGCTTCTCAAACGCTTGGCAATCACGTCGTCCCCGCACTCGTTAATGCACTGGCTTTGAATAATCTCGGAATGCAAAAAGAGGTTATGCGGCATCACGACGGCACCCAAAACCGACACGATAATGGCCGGCGAACCCACCGGGACCGTGGGTGCAACCCAGCCCACCGCAGCGCTCGCCCAATCCACATGCACAAGAGCAATCTCGAATAAAAAGGACAACCCAATCAGCGATACAAAGCCGATAATCCAACGCTCGACACGCATGTACGAATTGGTGAGAAGCATGACGAGCGATACGGCGGCCACAACGACCGCGCCCGCTCGCAGCGGCAAGCCCAAGAGCATCTGCAGGGCAATGGCTCCGCCAAGTATCTCGGCCATGACCGTTGCAACCGATGCAGCAAGGGCCGTGAGCAGCACGAACCTAGAAAGAAAACGTGGCATATGGCGCGTTACCGATTCGGCCAGGCACTCGCCTGTCACGATTCCCAGATGCGCGGCATTGTGCTGCAAAACGATGAGCATGATTGTCGACAAGGTCACAACCCACAGGAGGCTATAGCCAAATTGGGAGCCGGCAGCCATATTCGACGCCCAGTTTCCGGGATCAATAAAGCCTACCGTTACGAGCAGGCCGGGGCCAATCGCTCGCAATATGTCGAGCCCTCCGGTGTGTCCGGTGTGGCGCGTCCCAAACAGGCGTCGATGCAATTGACCGCATATTTTTGAGGTTGATGACGGCGTTTGATTCATAGGTCCTCGCTTTGTTGTTAACTTTGGTTAACTTATAGCGATATGGCCGCCAGTGTCAAGCTATATCAAGCGGTATCAATCACGATGTGAGCGCACAAAACCCATAAATATGAATGAGCTGCGAAAATGTGACAAAAATAAACCTGTCGTCTTTTCGTCACATTTTAAGGGAGCGGGGTGAGGATGCCGGTGTTTTGCATAGCGTCGGCATCGCTCATGCGGCCCAGGAGAATGGCCGTAACCGGGCGCAGGTCCTCGGGGACCGTCACCTTAAGGTTGTCGCGCGGGCTGTCGACGCACAGCACGCGACCGCCCATACGCTCCACGAGCGAGGAATCATCGGTACCCACAAAGCCATCGGCCAATGCCGCAGCATGAGCGCGGCGCATGGTCTCGAGTGCGAAAATTTGCGGCGTCTGCGCAGCCCAATAACGGCTACGCGGAGGCGTCTCCACAATGCGATTGCCATCAACGACCTTGAGCGTGTCGATTGCCGCCTGACCGCACACCACGCCGTCGACTCCCGACTCGCAGCGCAGCGAGCAGATAGCGCGGTCGATAACCTCGGCCGTGATAAGCGGGCGCGCCGCATCGTGGATAGCCACGTACTCGTAGCCCGCGGGAACGGCCTCGACACCGGAGCGCGTAGAATCTTGACGCGTCTTGCCGGCCTCGGCAAAGGTGATGGGCGTGGCAAAGTTGTAGGGGTCAATCGCCTGACGGCGCATCTCGTCCATCTTCTCGGCCGGGCACACCACCACAATGTGGCTCACAAATGCAGAGCGATCAAACGCCCTAATGGACCAGGTCATCAGCGGCCTTCCGGCAACGTTTACCAGCTGCTTGCCACCGGGGTTTCCAAAGCGAGCACCACAGCCGCCGGCCACGACCACCGCACATACCGAACTCATCTTCTAGCCCTCCCGCTTGCCATGCATACGTGCGAGCGAATCGGCAAGAATCGCTGGGTTGTTGACGCCAAAGTCGCCCAAGCGCTCCGGGTCCTTTTTGATGTCGCCCATCAGCTCCTGCAGCGAACCGTACTCGTCCACGATCTTCTCGGCAACGCCGTCGCGCACCACGGAGACGCGCGAAAGCGTACGCAGACCCAGCGGAGTCATAACCGAGTCCTCGTCCAAGTCGTCAAAGCCCAAAACCTCGGCAACGCGCTTGGGATTGGAAAGGTCGGACGCAGACATCTCGGCAAAACGTTTGCGAATGGCACGCGCGTTTTCCTCGGAAGACTCGGACGCATAGTCACGAATCATCAGGTCGTACTCGGTATCGATAGTATCGCCCGCAAGCTGTTCGAGCTGCATGCGCACGAGCTTGCCGCGCGTGCCCAGCTTTTCGATGCAAATCTCCAGCTCCTGCTTTGCCTGCTGCAAGATTTCGAAGCTCGAGAAAATGCCGGTAATATCTGCAAGGGTCACGTAGTCGTCCAGCTCGAGCGCCGTCAAACGCAGCAGCGAACGGTCGAGCGAGCTACGCGTGGTCTGCAGCGTACCCACCAGCTGGCTCACCGAACCCATAAGGTCGGGGATAGGCTCGATCTGATACGACTTGCCATGCACGTAGACGTTTACCACGGCACGACGCTCGGATACGGAAATAACAATGGCGTCGGTAAGGATGGACATGCGCGCCGCCGTACGGTGGCGCATGCCCGTCTCGCTCGTAGCAAGTGAAGGATCAGGATTGAGATGAAAGTTTGCGCGCAGAATCTGCGTAAGATCGCCATCAATAACGATGGCACCATCCATCTTGGAAAGCTCGAACAGGCGGTTTGAGGTAAACGAGATGTTAAGCGGAAAACCGTCGTTACCCGCATTGAGCACGTTTTCGGAGTCACCCACGCAAATAAGAGCGCCCAGATGGCCTGCGATAATCATATCGAGTGCCGTGCGTAGCGGTTGTCCCGGTGCCGTCAGACGAATCGCGTCCTTCAGCGTTGGCTTAAACGTCTCGTTATCCAATAGTCCGCCTCCATGTCCCGGCAGAAGTGCTATAGAGCTTGCGCCGGATGGCGATTCCGGCACACGAGCTTATTTTTACACGAATGCCGTCGCCGCCCTACTGCCACCCACAAATACCATGCTTTTCTTCTCAAAAGCTTACGGCATGGGTCCAGGGTACGAAGCGAGGACAGGCGCCGGGGCATTCCCTGCCGCAAAAAACAGGCCTCGAGGAAGCGCTTCCTCGAGGCCTGTCTCATAAGGGGCGGATAACTAATGGGCACCGGAGCCCGTCTGCATCATGCCTCCGGGGCCAGCGGTCACACCCGTGCTCGGCGCAGCACCAGACGTGTGCGGCGCTGCAACCGCGCTGCTGCCCAGAGCACCCAACGCGCGCGGCGCGGGAATCTCTCCCGTACCATGGCTAAAGACAAACGCGCCGTCCGTAACGTCGCACAGCACGGTATCGCCTTCGCCCCACTCGCCTGCCAGCAGCTCCTCCGAAAGCGGATCTTCGATGAGGCGCTGAATGGCACGACGCAACGGACGCGCGCCGTTGGTGAGGTCGGTTCCCTCTGCCACGATCTTGTCGATAGCGGCATCGGTAAGCTCGATGTTCATGCCGTTGGCAATCAGACGTTGGCGCAAGTCGTCCACAAGCAGCTGAGCGATGCTCTTCAGGTCCTCGCCCGTCAGCTTCTGGAACACCACAATGTCATCGATACGGTTGAGGAACTCCGGGCGGAACAAGCGCTTAAGCTCGCCCATCGCACGGCTGCGAATCTCACCCGAACTCAGACCGTTCTCGCCCGTAGTGCCAAAGCCCACGTTGGATTCCTGCGCGATTTCGCGAGCACCCACATTCGACGTCATGATGACCACGGTGTTGCGGAAGTCGACCGTCTTGCCCTGGCCGTCGGTAAGGCGGCCTTCCTCGAGCACCTGCAGCAAGATGTTGAAGATGTCGGGGTGCGCCTTCTCAATCTCGTCGAACAGCACGACCGAGTACGGATGGCGACGCACAGCCTTGGTAAGCTGGCCGCCCTCGTCGTGACCCACATAGCCCGGAGGGCTACCGATGAGCTTGGAAACCTCGAACTCGCTGCCGAACTCCGACATGTCAAAGCTGATGAGCGCGTCCTTGCTGCCAAACAGATACTCGGCAAGCGTCTTTGCAAGCTCGGTCTTACCAGTACCCGTCGGGCCCAGGAAGATGAACGAACCGCCCGGGCGACGCGGATCTTTAAGGGGCGAGCGGCTGCGGCGAATAGCCTTGGCCACAGCGGAAACCGCCTCGTCCTGCCCGATGATGCGCGTTTTGAGTACGCTCTCGCACTGCAGCAGGCGGCGCGACTCGCTCTCGGTAAGCGAACTCACGGGTACGCCCGAGGTAATGGAGACGATATCGGCGATCTGCGCGGTATCGATCACAAGCGGGTCGGCATCCATCTGAGCGTTCCAAGCGGCGCGAGCCTCGCCAAGAGCGATCTCGGCGGCCTGCTGGTCCTGCTTGAGCTCGGCGGCACGATTCATGTCATCGTCGTTCGAGGCGGCCTCCACAGCATCGGAGAGCTCGGCCACTCGCTTCTCGGCATCGCGCACTGCTTGCGGAGCGCGGTTCGCGGCGATGCGTGCACGGGCACCGGCCTCGTCGATAAGATCGATGGCCTTATCCGGCAGATAGCGATCTTGGATATAGCGGTTCGACAGGCTCGCCGCCGCCTCGATGGCAGCCGGCGTATAGCGCACGTGATGATGCTCCTCATAGCGCGGCACCAGGGCCTTTAGAATCGTGACCGTATCCTCGACGCTCGGCTCTTCCACATCGATGGACTGGAAACGACGCTCGAACGCAGGGTCTTTGGTGAGGTACTTGCGAAACTCCTCGGCGGTGGTGGCGCCGATGATCTGGAAGGCACCGCGCGCAAGCACGGGCTTGAGCATAGAGCTCGCGTCGATGGAGCCCTCGGCAGAACCGGCACCGATCAAGGTATGCATCTCGTCGATAAACAAAATCGCGTTATCGGACTCGGTGCACTCGGCGATAACGTTTTTCAAACGCTCCTCGAACTCGCCGCGGTACTTGGCACCAGCCACAAGACCGGGCAGGTCAAGCGCCCAGATATTCATGTTGAGGAGGTTTTCGGGCACATTGCCGGCAACGATCTCTTGCGCCAGGCCCTCCACCAAAGCGGTCTTGCCCACGCCGGGGTCGCCTAGAATAAGCGGGTTGTTCTTCGTACGGCGGGAAAGGATCTCCATCATGCGCGAGATCTCTTTCTCGCGGCCGATAACCGGGTCGAGCTTGCCCTCGCGAGCGCGGCGGCAAAGATTGATAGCAAACTGCTCCAGCGTACCGCCGGCAATCTTGGCGCCGGCAATACCCGCCTCGCCCGAGAAAAACGGCAGACCAGCACCAGGGCGTCCCGCGCCCGCACCTGCCATGGGGCGCTTGCCGCCTTGGTCTTTGGCCGTAAGCCTTTCCACCGAAGCGCGCACAGAAGCACCGGATACGCCCAAGCGCTGGAAAATATCCATCGCAAGGCCGTTGCCCTCGGAGACAATGGCAAGCAACAGATGCTCGGTCGAAACATATGTCTGGTTGTTCTCGCGTGCCAAGCGGAAGGACCGCTCCATCACCGAGATCACGAGCGGCGTAAAAGCGAGCTTTGCCGCCTCGGCGGGCTCATCCTCGGCAGGAACCGTGGTGCGAATCTCCTTGAGCTGCTCCAGGATGTCATCATAGGAAATATCGAGGGCGCGCAGGGCCTCGGCGGCGATACCTTCCTCCTCCTTGGCAAGCGCAAGCAGCAGGTGCTCGGTGCCCACCTTGGTGGACTTCAGATCGATCGCCTCTTGTTTTGCAAGCGACATGACCTTGCGGGCGCGGTCGGTGAATCTATCCAACATATGCAAACCTCTAACGTGCTAGAAGTTATAAACGATAAACAAGCACCGTTCTCGGTGCTTGTTGTTCTTTACCCATACCATGATTAATGATAACGGAATCCGATAGCTCATCTTTCACAGCGTAAAAAAAGCCACCCTTGCAGGTGGCTTTCTGGGCAAATTGCTCTGTTGCAATGCGGGCGGCATTACCTTTTATGCCTCGGCAGCGGCAATCGGCGTCGCCGGCTCATCGGCAGGCTCGGGCGCGGCGGGAGCCCCCGGGAAGGAAACAAGCTCCATGTGAGGCTCGCCAAAAACCGTACCCAGCGGGAATGCACGGCGGAAGACAAAGCGCGCAAGCGGACCGGCAACAAGCAGATTCCACGGCAGCGCCATCACAAAGTTACGCGGGATGTTGATCGCCCACATCATGGGCAGGACGCTCAGGTTAGCAAGCGGGCCGCCGGGCATATGGAACAGGCCCTCGCAAGCACCGTAAAGCGACATGATGATCACCATGGGAACCACCATGCAAGAGCTCACGGCAAGCGTCATGGCACGCGGCGAACTCTTACCGGGAGTAACCAGATACTTAAAAGCGAAGCCCTTCGCGAGCGGGCTGGCAACAAACCAGTCGCAGCACATGGCAAAGATGTAGGCGAGGGGGAAGCCGAGCCAAGCTGCGGCGATGACCTCTCCATTGATGGTGCCATGCTGCAAGGCGACGTTATAGATACTCATCCACAAGACCATGCAAAAGCACATGATAAAGGTGAACAGAAGGCTCTCTCGTTTGTTGGTAGGCATGTAAGGGCGATTCCTTTCTCTTTGCTGTCGCAACAAAAAGGCGGGCGAGATGGAGCTTTTAAAACTTCATCTCGCCCGCCTATATGCGTCTGCGACTACTTATGTCCTGCATTCAGGCTAGCACGAAAAGGAGGCTCTTCGTAAGCGTAGAGTTTGTGAAATATAGCGCCCCCGTCGCCTCGAACGTCTTTCGCATCAGCTCGTCATTCTCCAGCGTTTATCGGTCAGCGCACGCGCGACACCCAGCCCAACCGGCAAAAACGCCACGATCAGCACGGCACGCACAAACCAGCTGAGCATGTTGCCGGTATCGAAGATGCACATGTAGTACATGGCACGGTACAGGTACAACCCCGGCACCATGATGACAATCGAAGGAACCGTAAGAGAAATGCGCGGATACGTGAGCTTCATCTCAACCAGGTGCGCCAAAAGCCCCGAGCACAAAGCCCCAAAGAACGCCGCGGCCTCGGGAGGCATGCCAGACGCCAGCCCCAGCATCGGTAGAATCGTCGGCGCATCGACAAGCGTCAAGCGCAGTGTGTTCGAAACAGCGCCGATACACCCCGCCGTCGCCGCTATGCGCACCGGGCTGTTAAACATGATAGAAAAGCCAAATACGCCCACAAAGCTCATCGCGATACGCAAAAGCGTCAATACGAGCGGCGATAGGCCCAGCGGCTGAAAATCATCGGGAGAAAGTCCCACGCACTCCGCTACCATCCAGCCAACAAGGGTTGCTACCAAGATAATGGATACAGCGTAGGACAGGCGCTCAATACCGCTTCTCATGTCCAGCTTCGTGATGTCGAGGCCCGCGGTAATAAGCGGAAACCCCGGAATGACAAAGAGCATTGCCCCGATATAGCCCTCCTTGTGGGCAAGCGCGTTGGATATCATCTGGGCCAAACCAAGCAGAGCCAACAGATAGGTCACGCAGGCCACCGCGACACCCGCCCCCAGTGCACTGAACTGGCCAAACCTACGGCTCAGCATGGAAGCGCGAACATAATTTCCAAGCATGGCGCCTGCAAAGGCACAAAACATCTCGACAGGGCCGCCGCCCAGTAAAAAGACAAAGGCGCCACAAGCGCAACCCGCTGCAAGCCCCTGTTGGGCCGCCGAGTAGTCCGGTTTGGAATGCTCGACCGTCTCGAGCATCTCATGATACTCACGCACGGTGAACCGGCGGCCATAGGTCTCGATCTCGCGCAGGAAGTTCTCCATCATCCAAATGCGATGCGTATTGACCCCCGTCGTGGGAAGGCTCACAACCTCGCTAAAGCAGTGATGTCCCTCGATGCAGGTGCATTCAAACGAAAGAAGGCTCAGGTCGACATGAATGGTCACGCCAAGCACCTGTGCCACACGGTTCATGGTGTCCCTCACGCGCCAGGCACCCGTACCGCTTGAAAGCATAAGCATGCCCGTGCGACAGACAATCGTCGACTTGTCCATGAGCGAGGCTCTGACGGCAAGGTCGTCCTCCCCCGTCACGACATCATGCCAAACAGTCTTCATGTGCAGGGCACGCACGCGCATGCCATGGTGATAGCTATCGTTCATCGGCGGCTGCACCGGCGCGGATACGGAAGCATGGGTTTCTTGCGCCGTGCGATGTGCATCACATTGCTCGTCGGTATCCTCAGAGACGATATCAAAGTCTTCCATAGGCTCTAGGGGTCGACGATCGGGCTGCTCGTCGTCGTTTTCGTCCAGAAGGTCGAAAGTCTCCAGAAACTCCCCCGGCTCTTCAAGCTCATCTGTACTCTGGCCTTGATATTTCATGGGCATCCTTTCCTTCACCGCGGGGGTAATCCAAAAGGACTGCTCTCGTTTTCCGCCGTCATCCTAGACCAAATACATGACAGATTCAACTATTGCACCTATCAAGCAAATTGCATCACATCCGGCACCGCCATAAAAAACGAGGCACCGACCGCTCAGGGCCAATGCCTCGTTCACTTCATGCTAAGGCGCGTCTAGCAGAGCTTGGCACCTGCGGGAATGCTCGGATCGAGCTGCAGGAGATTCAGGCGCTCCTCGTCGCCCTCGGCGTGTACGGCGCTGATGAGCATGCCGCACGAGTCGATACCCATCATCTTGCGCGGAGGGAGGTTGGTGATAGCGACGAGCGTCTTGCCCACCAGATCCTCGGGCTCGTAGTAGGCATGGATGCCGGAGAGGATGACGCGATCGGTGCCGGAGCCGTCGTCGAGCACAAAGCTCAGCAGCTTCTTGCTCTTCTTCACCGCTTCGCAGGCCTTGACCTTCACCACGCGGAAATCGGACTTGATAAAGGTATCGAAATCGACCAAGTCCTCGTAAAGCGGCTCCACAACGACCTTGGAGTAATCGATGGTGGAGACCTTCGGTGCCTCGACAAACGAGCCCTCGGCAGAAGCAACAGCGGACTTGGGGCCCTTGGAGCCGCCCTCGGGTTTCATGTGCGGGAACAGCAGGACGTCACGGATGCTCGCAGAGTTGGTGAGCAGCATGATCACGCGGTCCATGCCAATGCCAATGCCGCCTGCAGGAGGCATGCCGTACTCAAGGGCACGCACGTAGTCCTCATCGTACTCCATGGCCTCGTCGTCGCCGGCAAACTTCTCTTCCACCTGCTTGCGGAAGCGCTCCGCCTGGTCGACTGGATCGTTGAGCTCGGAGAAGGCGTTGGCGTACTCATGACCGGCAATGACCAACTCAAAGCGATGCGTCAAGCGCGGATCGTCCTCAAAACGCTTGGCGAGCGGGCTGACCTCAATGGGGTAATCGCACACAAAGGTGGGGTTGACGATGGTCTCCTCACCCAGCTCGTCGTAAATCTCGGCAATGAGCTTGCCGCTCGTCCATTCGGGCTTGACCTCGATGCCGCGCTCGCGGGCAGCAGCAGCGAGCTCCTCGGCGGGAGTATCGATGGTCACCTTGTAGCCCAGCACGTCGGAGACGATATCGGACATGGGACGACTCGGCCAGGTACCGGAAAGGTCGATGGTCTGACCCTGATACTCGATCTGCTCGGAATCGTTCACCGCGGCATTCGCTGCCTTGATAACGCCCTCGCACAGCTCCTTCATGCCCTCAAGGTCGGAGAAGGCGCGGTATGCCTCCATGGTGGTGAACTCGGGGTTGTGCGTAAGGTCCATGCCCTCGTTACGGAAGATGCGGCCAATCTCGAACACGCGCTCAAAGCCGCCCACAAGAAGACGCTTTAGGTGCAGCTCGGTAGCGATGCGCAGGTAGTTCTCCTGGTTCAGCGCATTGAAATGCGTGATGAACGGCTTGGCCGTGGCACCGCCCTGGATGGTCTGCAGAATCGGGGTCTCAACTTCCATGAAGCCGTCGGCCTCCATGTAACGGCGGAAAGCCGAAACGATAGCGGAACGCTTGCGGAAGGTCTCGCGCACGTCCTCGTTCACGATCAGGTCGACATAGCGCTGACGATAACGGGTCTCCTTGTCGGAAAGACCGTGGAACTTCTCGGGCAGCGGACGAACGGCCTTGGCAAGAAGCGTGAGGCAACGAGGCGCCACGGAGAGCTGGCCACGCTGGGTGCGAACCACAACGCCCTCGACGCCCACGATATCGCCCAGGTCGAGCTTGCGCAGGCGCTTCCAGTCATCCTCGTTCATATCATTGATACGGCAGAAGAGCTGGATATCGCCCGTCGGGTCGCGCAGCACGACGAACATAATCTTGCCCTGGCCGCGCTTGGCAACAACACGGCCACCGATCTTCACGACGTCGGTCGTGTCCTCGCCATCGGCAAGGTCGGCATACTTGGCCTCGATGTCGGCCACGTAATCCTCAACATCAGAATGCTCGGGATACGGGTTCTGGCCAGCGGCATACAGGGCCTCGCGGTCGGCAAGGCGGCGGGCACGCTCATCGTTAAGCGTGTCGGCAACGGGGGTTTCGGTCTGATTCTCTGACATCGGCTGCACTCCTATATAACGCGAAAAAGCTCCCAAAGGATCGGTATCCCCCGGGAGCCATTACATACTGATGCCCGCGGTTTAGCGGGAAATCTTGGTGATGGTGTAGGTGCGGGTCTTGCCGGACGGGGTCACAACCTCGACGGTCTCGCCCTCGGCATGGCCGATGATCGCACGACCCACAGGAGACTCGTTGGAAATCTTGTGCTCCAGCACGTTGGTCTCGGTAGTACCCACGAGGGTGACCTCGGTGGCAACGCCGTCGGCATCAACCAAAGCAACGATGCTGCCAATGGAGACGGTCAGGCCATGCAAAGAGGTGCCAGCATCCTGAGCGTTGGCAAGAATGGCCTGGATCTCGGCGATACGGGCGGCATTCTTAGCCTGCTCTTCCTTAGCGGCATCGTACTCGGAGTTCTCGGAAAGGTCGCCAAAGGCGCGCGCTTCCTTGATGTGCTCGATGATCTCCTTGCTCTTATCGCCCTCACGCCAGGCGAGCTCCTCCATGAGCTTCTGGCGGCCTTCGGCTGTCAGTACGATCTCGCTTGCATCCATGCGCACAAACTCCTTGCATCTCACGTGTGGCAGATCAGCCACCCATACACAGAAAAGACCGGCTGGCCCTAGGGGTAAGCCGGTCGAAGATCACCCCGCGATAACAGGGCGGAAATTACTCAGCGTCGCCGTCTTCCTTTTTCTTCTTGGCGGCAGCGAGCTTGGCCTCGAGCTCGCGAATCTCGGCGTCGTCATCCGCGTCTTCCTCGGCGACAACAGGCTCGTCGTCCTTGGAGGCCTCGTCGCTCTCCATGCCCTCACGGATGTTCTTGACCGTGGAGCCGAGGGACTTGCCGAGCTTCGGGAGGTTCTTAGGCCCAAAGATCAGCAGTGCAACGATGAGAATGACGATCCATTCCATACCCTTAGGGAACATATGGTTTCCTCCCAGTGTTTTGCAAACAAGCAGATGGAAGTATACCGCGCTTGGCGTTGCGGAACAACAGCCCCATATTTCCCCTACCAGATTCTTCACGCGACATTACGCACGGCTTATCAACCGTCTTTGGGATTGAGCACAAAAAACGGGACAGAATGGGCGCTAGGCCGCCGCAGCCGCCGGCCGCGCCAGATGATTGCGCATAAAGAACGTGAACAGCATGGTGAGCAACGCGTTCACAGCAACGCTTACGGGGTAGACCATCAGCAGCGTAAATAAGGTATGGTCGGCCGAGAATATAAACGCAACCCACAGCACGCGCAGGACACAGATGGAGATGAGGGCGATGATCGTTGGCGGTAGCGAGCAGCCGTAGCCGCGCAAGTAGCCAGACATGATCTCGACCACCATCGTAAAGAGGTGCGTTGCCAAAATAAACTGAATACGCAGCTGTCCGGCATCGAGCACCGCGGGGTCGGTGCTAAAGATCGAAAGCAGTTGCCTGCTAAAGAGCAGCAGGATCGTTGTGAGGATCGCATAGGCCGTATAGCCTTCGATAAAGCAGATCTTGAGGGTACGCAGGCAGCGATCATGGCGGCGGGCACCGTTGTTTTGGCCCACAAACGTGGTACATGCCTGGCCAAAGGCGTTGAGGCTATACCACGAGAAAGCGTCAATATTGTTTGCGGCGGAGTTGCCCGCCATGACAGCGGTATCCAGGCTGTTCACGGCCGCCTGGACGATAACATTCGACACAGAGAACAGCGCGCCTTGAATACCTGCGGGCAGGCCGACGATAAGAATGCGTTTGAGCGAGGGCCAGTCGATTGCCAGCTCGCGCAGATTCACGCGAATGACGGAGTCGCTGTGCGTCAGGCACCATAAAAGAATGATCGAACTCACGGCGCTGGAGATTACCGTTGCCGACGCAACGCCGTCGACGTCCATGCCCAAAACCAGCACGAAAAGCAGGTTGAGACCCACGTTAACCATGCCGGAAATAGTGAGCGCGATAAGCGGTGTGCGCGTGTCACCTTGGCTGCGCATGATGGCAGCTTCAAAGTCATACAGAAAGAGAATGGGAAGTCCCGCAAGATAGACGCGCATGTAGAGAAGCGCCATCGCCTCGACCTCGGGATCCTTGATGCCCATCGCAGCCATGATGGGCTCAATCACAAGCTCGCCCGCAAGGCCCAAGATAACGCCCCCGCCCACTGCGGCAAGCATCGCGGTGTGTACAGCGCGACGCACGGCATCCATCCTGCCCGACCCAATGTTCGTTGCAATGGTCACGTTGGCGCCCAGGCTCATGCCCGTGCCCAAACTCACCACAAAGCTGCACATGGCGCCGCAGCTGCCCACGGCCGCCATGGCGTTGGTGCCCGCAAACTGTCCCAGCACGGCAACGTCCGCAGCATTAAAAAGTTGTTGAAGGAAAGCCATAAGCGCAACGGGTATGGCGAAGAGAACGATCTTGTCCCAAAGGGACCCCTGCGTCATATCGACTTTTACGCCCAGTGCCATATATGCACTCCCCTACCCTCATGCTCGCAAACGATGTAATGCTAGCACTCCATGCAAACAAAGTAGCGCGCATCTTGCCGCGATTTCAAAGCAGCCGGAATTGAAGCGTGGACGCACATACAAAAAAGGGCCGCCCGAAGGCGACCCTTTAACGTGCAATGGTCGGGTTGACTGGATTTGAACCAGCGACCCCTGCGTCCCGAACGCAGTGCTCTACCAAACTGAGCCACAACCCGATAGCCAAGCTATAGTAACAAAAGATTGAGACAAATGCTAGCAATCAATGAGATTCGATCCAGACTTTTCCATCTGAGTTGCACATGACCACCATCCGCGCTCGCTTGAAGCCGCGCTTGCAAGGCTCTGAGCAGCCTCTTTGCTCTCGCACAGGGCAAAGCAGCAAGAACCCGAACCCGAAACGTCCGCCACGCGCACGCCCGGCTGCTCACGCATCCACGCCAGCACATCCACGATCTCGGGCGCGATAGACATCGCGGCGGGGGCCAAGTTATTGGCAAGCGCATTGACCACGCCCTGTTCGTCGCCAGCGCGCAATGCCTCAAGCATGGGCTCGATAGGGGCTACAGGCTGCGGATTTGCGTCGAAGATGCGATAGGCCTCCTGTGCTGTAACGCCCTTGGAGGATGCTCGGACAAGCGCCACGGACATGCCCTCGAGCGCGTCGAAGGTCTCCTCCATCACGTCGCCCGCGCCACTGAGGTATGCAGGCGATTCGTAGAGGAAAAACGGCACATCGGCACCGATACCGCGCGCAACGGCAGCCACGCGCTCGTCATGGATGTCGATATCCCATGCCGCGCAAAGGCCGCGCAGGGTAGCCGCGGCATCGGTGGAAGGACCGCCGAGACCCGCACGGATGGGAATGTGCTTTTCGATATGGATATCGAACAAAGGCTCTCGGCCACACACGCGGCCAAGTTCGACGGCGGCGCGCCAAGCGCTGTTTTGCTCCATGGGGAAATCCGCCGCGGGATCCATGGTGACCGAAAGCTCCTTGGCGGGCGCAATCGTCACCGTGTCGCCCAGGCCGACAGCCGCCATAATCGAATCGACGCGATGATAGCCGCGCTCATCTTTCGTTGCGTACACGCCCAGGTATAGATTGACCTTTGCGAGCGCGGACACAGTAAACGAAAGAGAAGGCATAACTAGTGCTCCTCGAGCTGATTGCCCAGCGGGGTAAACAGGTGCTCGCCCGACTCGGGATCGAACAGCTCGACGGTGCCCGTGAGAACATCGACATACTGGTACGACTGACGCGACTTACGGCCGCGGCGCTCGTCCACCTCGACGATGAACACGGCGGGATGCACCGTCTTGATAGTGCCCATGCGCTCGACGACGCGCGTGCGGCCCATGTTGGCGCGCACTTTAACGCGCTGGCCGATCATGCTCGTCAGCTTCTCGTGGATATCCTCGACGTGATTGACTTCCAGCTCTTCCATTAGGCCTCCTGAAGGCAAGCGCAAATGCGGCAGACTTGCTCCAATTTATCTACAAACGTACAAATTGTAGCAGGCTCAGATGGAGATTGCACATCTTGTGGAGATGCTGAGAAGATGGATGCAAATCGACAGCAAGTATGACCCTGGAGACCGAGGCGCCTTCTACAGCTCGTCGGTGTCGAGCACGATGGTGAACGGTCCGTCGTTTACAAGCGAAACGCTCATGTCGGCACCAAAGCTGCCCGTCTGAACATCACCCATATCCGCACGGACCAGCTCGCAAAAATACTCATAGAGCTCGTTAGCCAGACCGGGGGCGCCTGCCGCGGTAAACGAGGGCCTGCGCCCGTGGCGGCAATCGGCATACAGCGTGAACTGCGACACCACGAGCACCTCGCCCAACACGTCTGCAAGTGAGCGGTTGGTTTTTCCCGCATCATCCGGCATGATACGCAAATCACGAATCTTGGCCCAAAGCTTTTGCGCCGTCTCGCATGTGTCCCCCTCGCCTACGCCCAGAAGGATGAGATATCCCTGGCCAATGCTACCGATGGTCTTTTCTTCAACAACAACCGATGCGCTCGCTACGCGCTGAACGACGGCCCTCACGCCTCATCCCCTGCAATCTGAGACGACAGGTCCTGCAGCGCATGGAAACGGTGGCTGATAGCGTTTTTCTCTGCGGGGGCAAGCTCGGCCATGGTCTTGCCCGGCGTATCAGCGGGCAAGAACAACGGATCGTAGCCAAAGCCATTCTCACCACGGCCCTCGAACCCGATCGTGCCCTCACAGGCGCCCGTGCCCGTGAGCACCATGCCCGAGGCGTCCACAAGCGCCACCACGCTCATGAAACGAGCGGTGCGCTTGGCCTCGGGCACCTCGGCCAGATTCTTAAGCAGCTTTGCATTGTTTGCAGCGTCATCACCATGCACGCCCGCATAGCGCGCGGAATAGACGCCAGGCTCGCCATCGAGGGCGTCGACCACAAGGCCGGAATCGTCTGCGATGGCAGACATGCCCGTTTGTTCCACGGCGGCCTCAGCCTTGATAAGAGCGTTCTCCAAGAAGGTGGTGCCCGTCTCCTCGGGGTCATCGAAATCGCCCAACTGGCCCAGCGCGACAAACGTCACGTCGGGCAGCACGCGCGAAAGAATGTCCTCGATCTCCACGAGCTTGTGGGCATTACCCGTGGCAACCACAATGGTGCGCGCGGGATCGAGCGTATCGATATCGATTTTATTGAGAGCCATGGTCGCCCATTCCTTATCGTTTAGCAAAGAGACGTGTATGCACGATTAGTCGTCGTCGCGAAACGCCGTAACCTCGTTTTGCAGGTCGATCAACTGCTTGATGCCAAGGTCGCCCAAGTCAAGCAGGTTGTTCAAGCGCTTGCGATCAAAAGGCGTCTGCTCGCCTGTACCCTGGATCTCGACGATCTCGCCCGTATCGGTGGCAACCAGATTCATATCGATCTCGGCATGGCTGTCCTCGGCGTAATCGAGGTCCAAAAGCTCGTTACCGTCCACCACGCCCATGGACACAGCGGCAACCTGGCCCGTCAGAGGCAGACGCGGGATCTTGCCCGCCTCGACCCACGTCATCAAGGCGTCGTGAAGCGCCACCCAGGCGCCGGTCACGCTCGCCGTGCGCGTACCGCCATCGGCTTGCAGAACGTCGCAGTCGATCGTAACGGTGTACTCGCCCAACGCGCGCATATTGCAAACGGTGCGCAGGCTGCGACCGATCAGACGCTCGATCTCCATGCTTCGACCCTTGCGCGCATTCGTCTCGCGCTTGGTGCGCTTGGAGGTAGCGGCGGGAAGCATGGCGTATTCGGCGGTAACCCAGCCCAGTTTAGAAGCGCGGCGCCAGGGCGGCAGGCCATCTTCGATCGTAGCAGCGCACAGCACGCGCGTGTCACCAAACTCCACCAGGCACGAGCCCAGGGCGTTTTTCATGACTTCACGCTTGAGTGTCACGGGACGCATCTGGTTAGCAGCGCGGCCGCCAAAGCGGCGGATCTCGTTCAGTTCCATCGGTATTCCTCTCTGTTCGTGCGGCGCGGCACTACACAAGCTCTTCGAGCGAAACGTGCTCGATGCTCTTGAGCGGCTGGCCAAAGATAAAGCTGCCGGCGGCGGCGAACTCCGCCAGGTTATCAGACGTCGTGGCAAAACGGTGCTGGGGCAGCGCGTCTTCCGGCGCCAGCTGTTCACGACGCTGCAGGATGTCCACCAGCTCACGCGTGGTTTCCTCCGCAGACGAGACCACGCGGATGCCCGGGCCCAATTCATGACGGATAGGACCTACGAGCAATGGGAAATGCGTGCAGCCCAAAACGACTGTATCGATATTGTGACCCTTGAGGGGCGTGACCACCTGACGCACCACGGCGCGGACTTCGGGAGTGTCAAAGATATCCTCGTCCTCGAGCCAGCGCTCCTGCAAGTGCGCCCCGGTCGCAAGCTCCTGTTCGACAATCTCGACAAAGCTCGAGGCGGGACAGCCGTACACGTCCACGCCCGCATCCAAATCTTGAATCGCACGCGTGTAGGCGCCAGAGCGCGTGGTGAGATTCGTGGCGAGCACACCCACCTCGCGCGTACGTGTGCTATTGATAGCAGCGCGAGCACCGGGCACGATCACGCCGATAACGGGAACGTCGAGTGTCTGCTGGCACACGCGCAGGGCTGCCGCCGTTGCCGTATTGCATGCGATAACGATGATCTTGACGTTATGGCACGAAAGCCAGCGCCCTGCCTGCAGGGCAAACGAACGGACCTCGTTTTCGCCACGCGTGCCATAAGGGCAACGCTTGGTGTCGCCAAAGTAGTACACCGACTCGTGGGGCAGGGCGGTAGCAATGGAGCGAGCCACGGTCAGGCCACCGAGTCCCGAGTCGAACACACCGATAGGGCAGGTGTTTTTCTGCGCCATCATCAAATCCTATTCCTTGGCTGCCAGCAGGCATTTCATAGTCATAACCCAACCGTCGACGATGCAGCCCTGGCTCACAAACGCATTGTCGTGCGTGGCCAAGAATTCGTCGGCGCCGGGGTTCGCCAGTCCATTCTCCACCAAAACGAAGGTCCCCACCGAATCCGCCATCAAGAAATCGGACGAGGCATCACCAATGGCAAGGGCCTGCATGGGGTCAATGCCGCGCAGCTCGCAGAACTTGGCGACGGCACGGCCCTTGTTAAGGCCGCGGGGGCTCACGTTAAAGGCACGTCCAGAGACGCCTTCGGGAAGCTCGAGCGTCGTGGGCTTAGAGATGTGATTGAGAAAGCCGTTGTCTCCCCAATCGAGCTCAACGCCCGATGCGTCGAGCAGGGCACGCGCCTGCTCGTCGGGAATCTCGCCGCGCATGGCAACGGTGACCTCGCGATATTTGTATCCCTGCTGCATATCGTTATGGTACTCGAGCAAATGCGGCCAGGAGTTAACGAGCTTGTCGCATACGCCCGCGCGCTCGATTACCTGGTGGGGCGTAAGGCCGCAGGAAGGATCGTAGTCCATATCGGCTGTGAAGTAGCACCAGTCGTCCTTGCCGTGGTCGAGCATAAGCAAGCCGCCCATCTCGCCAATATAGGCATTGAAGCCCAAGATGCGGGCGTCCTCGTGCAACATGGAGCGATTGCGGCCCGAGCACGGAATCACTTCGACGCCGGCCTCGCGCAGGTCAAGAAGTGTCTGCACGCAGGCAACGCTGGGGTTTCCTGCAGCGTCGGCAAGCACGCGCGAACCAGGTGCGAGCATGGTGCCGTCGAGGTCGGTAAATACATAGCGAACGCCGGCGAGGCGCTCCTTAAGTTCGCCTTCGGGCACGACGGGCAACACGGAGGAGGTCATTGGTGCTCCTTTTGCAAGTCGGATAAAAAACGAATCCCATTGTAGCTTCTAGCCAAAGGTTTCGATATACTATGTTCCCGCGGGCGATTGGCGCAACGGTTAGCGCAGGTGCTTTACACGCACAAGGCTGGGGGTTCGAATCCCTCATCGCCCACCATAGATTTTGAAACGGCTCCGACAACGGGGCCGTTTTTGTTTGTGCCGTGTGCGGGGGGGGATTCGAACCCGAGAGGGCGCGAAGCCGGGGAAACGCGCAGCGTTTTCCGGCGCAGCGCGCAAGGCGCAGAGAGGCGGCGCAGCGAACCCCCTTCACATAAAGCCCAAGACCCTCCCCCGCTCAAAACCCGCGCACAAACGTCAACTTTTTGCCAAAAATAAGGAAAAGTGAACGTTTGTGCGCTGGTTTTGAAAGAAGAAGGGCAGGGTGGCTGCAAGAGACAACCATCCCGCCCAAAGCAAGATATACATGCAAGCGCGAATTACTCGCGGCCTACCCCAAGATCTTCGTCAAGCCCGCGATGAGCACGTCAACATCAGCCTTTTGGCAGACAAGCGGCGGCAGGAAGCGCAGGGTGTGTGCACCGGTTGCGTTGATCACAAAACCGGCGGCCAGCGCTGCGGCAACGACATCGTGCGCGTCGGCCACGGTATCGTCCAGATCGCAGCCAAGCATCAAGCCACGGCCGCGCACCTGGGTAACATGCGGTACCTGAGCCAGCTGTTCGGCAAAGTATGCGCCAATCTCATCGGCATGGGCTGCATAATCGCCGCGGACGAGTTCGGACAAAACGGAAGCCGAGGCTGCCACCGCGAGGTTGCTACCACCAAAAGTCGAGCCATGGTCGCCAGGGCGGAACGCGCTCGCGATTTCCTGCTTGGCAAGCACAGCGCCCATGGGCACACCACCGGCAACACCCTTGGCAAGGCTCATGATATCTGCCTCTACACCGTAGGTCTGCATGGCAAACGGCTTACCGGAGCGGAAAATGCCAGTCTGGACCTCGTCAGCGATGAGCAAGCCGCCGTGGGCATGGGCCAAGTCGCGCGCGGCCTCGATAAACTCCTGCGTAAGCGGATGCACACCGGATTCGCCCTGGATGGGCTCGATCATAACGGCGCAAATCTCGGAACCATATGTGTCGAAAATGCTCTTGAGCTGCTCGACATCGTTAGGATCGCATGCCACAAAACCGCCGGGCAGCGGCTTGAAGCTATCCTGCAGCCAATCCTGCATGGTCGCGGCGATCGTCTCGAGCGTACGGCCGTGAAAACCGCCGCGCAGCGCCACGATCGTGTTGCCGCCGTTGCCCATGCGCTTGGCATACAGGCGCGCAAGCTTCATCGAGCCCTCGTTAGCCTCGGCTCCAGAATTGGAAAAGAATGCCTGCCAAACCTGTTCGCCCTCGACGGGGGCGGCAGCGGCCAAAAGCGCCTCGTCGTCCTTTGCGTCAATAGTCTCGACGATTGCGGCAGCCCCGGCAAGATCATCGTTGGCGAGCTTGGAAAGCAGAGCCGCCACCTGACCGCGATGCTCGATATAAAAATAGTTGGACACATGGGTAAGTTCATGGACCTGTGCGTCCACGGCATCAACCACGGCGGGGGCACCATGGCCTAGGCAGCACACACCGATACCCGCAAGGAAATCGAGGTACTCACGGCCGTCGTCGCCCACGAGCGTCATGCCGTGGCCGCCCGTGAACTCAACCTCAGAACGGCCGAACGTGTGCATCACGTAGTTGGATTCAAGGGCCTTTTGTACGGTAAGGGACATGGCTTAACCTCTCGGTCGAAAAGAATGTCTACAACAGATTAGACGGCGCGTCCGCGTCAAACGCTACGAAAGTGCCTGCAACTTGGAAACCTCATCGAGATTCTCAAACAGGCGTGCCGCAAACGTCGAAAGCGGGTGCGGATGCGTGTCGTACTCGTAGGCCGTCTCGCTGGAATGGAGCACGGTGCCCACGCCAGCATCGGTAAGGAGCTCGAGCAGAAGCGAATGCGGCGTGGTGCCGTTGATGATATGTGCGCGGAATACGCCAGCCTTAACCGCCTCGATGCAAGCGTTGAGCTTGGGAATCATGCCCGTGTCAATCTCCCCACGGTCAAGCATCCCCTGGCACTCCTCCATGGTGAGATTGGAGATGAGCGAGTCCTTGTCCGAGAAATCCTCGTACAGGCCATCGACATCGGTGAGGAAGATAACCTTATGCGCACGCAAAGCGCCTGCAATGGCACCTGCAGCGATATCGGCATTGATGTTGTAGAAGCCGCCGTCCTCGCCTTTGGCGATGGTGGCAATCACGGGAATGTACTCGCCGTCGATGAGGCGCTCGATGTAGTCGACGTTCACACTCTCAATCTTGCCCACACGCTGGAGCTCGGGGTCAAGCGTGGATGCGATAAGCGTTCCGGCGTCGCTGCCCGATACGCCCACAGCAAGGTTGCCATGCTGGTTAATGGCGGCAACAAGCTCTTGGTTAACCTTGCCGCCCAAGACCTCGCGCACGATATCCATAGCCTCAGGCGTCGTCACGCGCTGGCCGTTCTTAAACTCGACCGGCAGGTCGTAGTGCGAGAACGCCTCGTTGATGGCCTTGCCGCCACCGTGAACAATCACCGGTCGCATACCCATGATCTTGAGCAGGACGATGTCGCTCATCACGTCCTCGCGCAACTTGGCATCGACCATGGCTGCGCCGCCGTATTTGATGACGACAACCTTTCCCGTCAGGTTCTTAATCCACGGCAGGGTCTCGAAAAGCATCTGGGCGGTCTGTTCATTGAGCAACGAAGGCTTCGCATCGCGTGCGTATTTCATAGCTACATCCTTATGAAGTTTGCCGCAATGCGTAAGCACCGCGGGATGGGAGCATTAACCGGCGTGCGATTATGTGCGGTAATCACCGTTGATGGTGATGTACTCATGCGTAAGATCGCAGGTCCAAACTGTTGTGGAGCATTCTCCTGCGCCCAGATCGGCATCGATTACGATCTCGGGCGCCTCGAATCGTCGCAGAGCCTCGTCCTCATCAAAGGGAACCGTCAGACCCTTGCGGCACACGGGCATACCCATAATGTCGATAGACACGTCGGTCTGCTCAAAGACCACGCCGCACTTGCCCAGCGCCATGGCGATGCGGCCCCAGTTGCAGTCGTGACCAGCAATGGCAGTCTTGACCAGCGGAGAGTTGGCAACAGCGCGGGCGGCGGTGTCGGCATCTTCCTCGCTTGCAGCGCCCGTCACGTTAACGGTTACGAGTTTCGACGCGCCCTCTCCGTCCGAGGCAATACCACGTGCCAGGGCCTCGCATACCGAATACGCGGCGTAACGAAGCTCCTCGTAGGCGTCGCTCCCCTCCTCGATAAGGGGGACGTCGACACCTGCAGCTCCAGAAGCAAGCATGATGCAGGTATCGTTAGTAGACGTATCCGAATCAACCGTTACCTTGTTGAACGTCTTGTTGACGCAACTGGTTAGCAACGTATGAAGAGTCGCAGGCGCCACAGGGGCATCCGTCGTGATGATGCAGATCATCGTTGCCATGTTGGGCATGATCATGCCCGAACCCTTGCACATGCCGCCTACCGTGAACTGGCAATCGGCATATTCGAGCTCGCCGCTCGCATAGGTAACGGCATACTCCTTAGGATGCGTATCGGTGGTCATAATAGCTCGAGCGGCATTGGCACCGCCCTGCTCGGAAAGCTCGTCGTATGCCGCCGGAATACCCGTCTCAAAGCACTCGATACCCAACTGCTGGCCAATCACGCCGGTTGAAGACACGAGCACTTGCTCGGGGGTGCAGCCCATTATTTGCGAAGCGATCTCGCAGCTCTCGCGGGCAAGCGCCAAGCCGGGCTCGCCTGTAGCAGCATTGGCGTTGCCAGAGTTAATAATGACGCCCTGAACCTGGCCATAGCCGCAGTCGCGGCCGCCCAGATGCTCACGGCACACCTGAACCGGAGCCGCGCAAAAACGGTTAGTAGTAAAGACACCGGCCGCAGCAACAGGCGCCTCGGCGGCGACCATGGCGAAATCCAGGCGCTCCGGGTTCTTGCGAAAGCCAGCATGGATACCTGCAGCCTTGAAGCCCCGGGCGCTCGTCACGCCCCCTTCCGGCACGGCGCGCAGGCGAAGATCAAACGAATCGATATCAAACACGAGAAACTCCCCAACGATGGCATTTGTTTTGCGTACCAGTTTAGCCAGCCAACGTCGTGCATACAACGATCTACACAGGCATGGCAATAAGAGGGAGGCCTCGTCGCTCGTCCAGGCCAAAGACCACGTTCGCGCATTGAATCGCCTGGCCTGCTGCACCCTTGCAGAGGTTGTCGATTGCAGAGGTCACCACAAGCATGCGCGCGGTCTTATTAAGGGCAAGACCGATCTGGCAGGCGTTGCTGCCGGCAACCGAGGACGTCTTGGGCATCTGCCCGGCATCGAGCACGCGCACGAAGGGACGGCCCTCGTAAAACTCGCGATAGCGCTCAACTACCATGTCGAGTGTCAGCTCCTGCGCAGGAATCTCGGCAAGCGGAATATTGATGGTCGAGAGCAGACCGCGCTTGAGAGGTGCCAGGTGCGGCGTGAACACAACGTGGTCCGGCAGACCGAGAATCTGTTCGATTTCGGGCGTATGGCGATGCTTGCATACACCGTAGGCCTCAACGCACTCGTCGGCGCTGCAGTAATGCGTGCGGGCGTTGGCCGATTTGCCGGCCCCCGTCACACCGGAGATAGCATCGACGATAACCACGGCGCCATCATCCAGCCAGCCGGCATCGATAGCAGGGTATGCGCCCAGTGAGGTTGCCGTAGGATAGCACCCGGCGCAAGCAACAAGCGTGGCCTCCCCTGCAGCGTGGCGCACGGCGGCACCTGCAAGGTCTTCGGCAAAAATCTCCGGCAGACCAAACGTGCGCGTTGCCAAAAGCTCGGGGCTTGTGTGCGGCGTGGCGTACCACTTCTCATAGACAGCGGGATCGGAGAGACGGTAGTCGGCCGAAAGGTCGAATACCGAGACGCCCGCAGCAAGAAGGCCAGGTACGGCAGCGAGTGCAGCCGTGTGCGGGACGGCCAGGAACACGGCGTCGCATGTCTTGATGATCGGATCGTCGTGCGTGGTAAAGGCAAGGTCGCACACGCCGGCAAACGCGGGATACACGCTTGCAAGCGACTGCCCGGCGTCGGCGTTGGATGTGATGGCAGTGAGCTCGAAATCGGGGTGGGAGATAAGCAAGCGCACCAGCTCGACCCCTGCGTAGCCCGCTGCCCCAACGACACCAACCTTGATAGCCATCGATTCCTTCATCTCCAAATGCATATTTAAGCGCGTTTAATGCATATTTACGCATCAGCGCCCATCGCTTATCGAATAGCTCGAAAGGATAGCACTCTAATATGAAAGAGTTTTTGACATATGCGGCCGTGACCGTTTGGAAACAAAAGAGGCATGGAGAGCTGTCTGCCATTTGAAATATGTCAGAATATTTTACGTAATATATTTCGAGCTATCTTTCGATTGGGGCGAACAATGCCTGCCATCAAACCTGTTTCTGATCTGCGCAGCTATAACGAAGTCCTTTCCGATGTGCACGAGGGATCCCCCGTCTTTTTGACTAAAAACGGACGTGGGCGCTATGCGATTTTGGACATGAAAGACTTTGATCGCCTCAATGCCGCAGGGACGCTTATGTCGCAACTCGAAGCCGGCAAGGCATCGGGAGAGCAGTCCGGTTGGCTATCCGAGGAGTCCGTACGGGCGCTTTTTTCGCTTTAAGGAACGGCCGTGTCCCTAGACGTTAAATTCTCTCCCCTCGCCCGAGACGATCTTGAGAGCATCTACAGTTATATCTCCGACGAACTCTCAAGCCCAAGGGCGGCAAAAACAACCATTGGTGAGATTCTGGATCGGATTAGCCTCCTTGCTCGATTTCCCCAATCCGGCACTCCCCTATCCTCAATTTACGCAGTCAAAAGCGAGTATCGCTACGTTCGTTCGGGAAATTATCTTGCGTTTTACCGTGCGTCAGACGCAATCTACATCGACCGTATCCTCTATGCAAAAAGCGACTATCTGAAGAAGCTGTTGTAGCGCGACTACGCTTCTACGCAAAAAGGTCCCGCCGGTGGGAACCGACGGGACCAGGTTCAAGACGCAATTTAAAGTCTCGCCCAAACAATTAACGAGCGCTGATGAGCTCGATACCGGGATGTTTCTTCTGGATAGCCTCGGCAACAGCAGGCTCAAGCGTCTCCTCTGTCACCACAGCGTCTACCTGATCGAAATCGATAAAGCCGGAAAAGGTCACCTTACCGTACTTCCCCGTGTCAATCAGCATAATAGTTTCCGAGGCAGCATGCGCATACGCAGCCTTAAGCTGAGCTTGCTCGTAACTTTCTGACGTGAAGCCGTCTTCGACCGTCATGCCGTTTGCAGAAAGAAATGCCTTATCAACATGCAGATGCTCAACAGAGCGCAGCGATTCGAGCGAATAGGCGTAGCGATATCCCGAGCGCACCCACCCGCCCAAGAAGAGCAAATCGGCCTCAGGCATTTTCGCCTCGATAAAGGCAGCGACCTCAAAATCGTTGGTCACGATCGTAAGGTCGGGAATTCCCACAAGATGCTTTGCAAGCTCCAGGGTTGTGGTGCCGGTATCGATAATGATCGAATCGCCCGCCTCGACAAACTGAACGGCGGCAGCACCGATGGCGCTCTTGGCATCGCTCGCATGAGAGCGCCGCTTCTGATAGTCCTCCACCTTCATGGTCTTTGCCACAGACATTGCCCCACCATGGCAGCGGCGCAACTTGCCTTCGCTCTCAAGCTCATCAAGATCAGCACGGACCGTAAAGGTCGAAACCCCAAATTTGCTAGCAAGGTCGTTTACCATCACCTTAGGCTGCCGCGAAAGAATGCCCAAAATGGCGGCACGACGCTCCTCGGGAAAGAGCTTCCGCTCACCGGCCTTTTCTGTCGCCGTAGTCATAACGCCCACCCCTTTGCGCCGTGAGCATTAAACGCCACAGCGCCAAACAAAGAAGCATCCCTTGAACTCATTTTTCACCGATATGCTTCCTTTAATTACACAAATCAAATCATAGCTTATGAACGGCACCAACGTTGCTCAGCGCCTGAACAATCTCGGCAAGCGCAGCGCCCGACTGGGCCAGTACGGTTCCCTCGACAGCGCCCTCAACAAAAGGACAGTCCGCCATGGCAACGGTATCATCTTCCATATCCTCGAGCACCATTTTGACAGTCATGACCGCGCTGCCCATATCCATAAGCACCACGACTCCATCACCCTGCTGCGCCTGCTCGATTGCAGCCTCGATCTTCTCGTAGCTCGAACCAAATGTTCCATCTTCCAAGCCGCCAGCAGCAACTACCACTGCCTGCGGCGCCATCATATGAGCGTAGTCCACCATTGCCTCGGCCAAAGCCCGCGAATGCGAAACGAGAACGGTTCCAACCATAAAAGACCCCTCCAATAGTTCGGGCCCGGTCGTATCGATCGAGCCCGCCTCTCTTTCTTAATTCTTGTAAGCCTGCGCGATCGCCGCCATGCAGTAAGCAAAGGAAGCTGCACCGGGATCCTTGTGGCCCACGGAGCGCTCGCCCAGATAGCTGGCACGGCCCTTACGCGCAATAAGCGGAATCGTAGTCTCTGCTCCTTCGGCGGCAGCTGCGGCAGCCGCGTCAAGTGCTTCGGCAATACCTTGATGTGCTTCGACGCTACGCTCGAGCGACCTGATAGCGGGAGCCATGGCATCGAGCATGGTCTTATCGCCCTCTTTGGCACCAGCGAGCTCCTGAATTCCCTTGAACCCAGCATCGAGGCCTACGGTGAACGAATCGAGCGTCAGCCCACCCATCTTTTTTGCAGTAATTCCCAGCTTGCGCAAAATGGTTCCGTATAGCGGACCCGAAGAGCCGCCCACCTTCGAAACAACCGTCATCCCAGCCGTGCGAAGAGCTGCGGGGACGCCGCCCTTTTCAAGAACGGGCAGCTGCTCACGGACAGCTTCGAAGCCGCGGGCCATATTGATACCGTGATCGGAGTCGCCAATAGGCATATCGAGCTCGGTGAGTTCATCTTTATGGGTGCTGAGCACGTCTGCGACTTCGGAAAGTGCACGGCACACAAGCTCCGTCGCTTCGTCGGCAACGCCGCCATCGGCAACCTCAACCTTTTGCTCGCGCACCTTTGCCGCTGCAGGAGCGGCATCGGTCGCCTCGCGCACCACGGACCCCTCGACCCATGCAGGAGCCTGAGCGGGCGCCGCCAAGAGCTCCTTGATCTCATCGTCCAGGCGCAAAATCGAAATAGAGAAGCCACGCATCTCGAGAGATGTCATATACGGACCCATATAGGTACGCCAAACGGGGATGCCCCGAGAAGTCAAAACATCGTGTACGCGGTTATTCACAATAGCGAGCTCATAGGGCGGAGTAGCGCCCGAGCTATTGACCATCACTACGACCTCATGGCCGGAATAGTCGATGTCGCCCAAGATCTTCTCAAGCATCTCGTCGACCATGGCGTCAACGGGCTCCATGGCAGCGCGGCGCACACCAGGCTCGCCATGAATACCAACGCCCATCTCCATCTCGTCATCCGCGAGTTCAAAACCAGGCTTTCCTGCAGCCGGTACGGTGCAGGGCTCGATAGCGACACACATAGTGCGAACGTTGGCGATAACCTTCTCGGCAACGCGCTTCACCTCCGGCAGCTCTGCCCCAGCCTCGGCTGCTGCGCCGGCGCACTTATGAATAAAAACGGTGCCCGCCACGCCACGGCGGCCAACGGTAAACGTTGAATCCTGAACCGCCACGTCATCGTCCACGACCACATGGTCAACGCTAAATCCGTCTTCTTTAGCTGCCTGTTCAGCCATCTTAAAGTTCACGGCATCACCCGTGTAGTTCTTGATGACCAGCAAGACACCCTTGTTGCCAGGCGCCACCGCTCCAATCCCGGCGGCGACCCTGTCCACCGCGGGCGAAGTAAACACCGCGCCGCCCACCGCGGCATCGAGCATGCCAGACCCTACAAATCCAAGATGTGCCGGCTCATGGCCCATGCCGCCACCAGAAACAAGGGCAACCTTATCGCGTTTGGCATGTGCGCGCACGACGATATCGTCTGCCGCCTTTGCGATGAGCGACGGATATGCCTTCACGTAACCATCGACCACTTGACGCTCGACATCAGCCGGATCGTTGATGAACTTTTTCATAGCAAATCCTCTCGTAAAAAAATCCCGCGATGGCCCGAGGTCAGCGCGGGATTCGATTGGGGGACAACGTAACAAGCATGTGCATGCGCGAATATGGAAAAGCGAGGTTTCGCTCATCCATGTTCGCACAGGCGCGCAGGCAAGACGTTCCCGCATTGCGTGCCCGCGAAAGGGCTTCCGAACTGGCTGAATAACTGTCGTTGGTGCCGCTCAAACCAGTTCGGAAGCAAAGGAGACGATTAGTCCGGATAGACGATTGCGTTCTTGATGACCGCGCCGGAGGCGTGCTCGAGAATTGCCTTCTCGGTGTCGTCGATGGAGTACTCGTTCTGGACGAAGATCTCCTCGGGGAACTGGCCCATCTTGATCATCTCGAAGGTGCTGTGGACATACATCGGGGTGGTGTGGAACACGCCCTTAACCGTAAGCTGGCTGTAGTGCATGAGATTGGCATCGAGCGAAACCTCGGAGCCCTTCTTCAGGCCACCGAACAGCAGGACGAAACCACCCGGGCGAGCCATGTGCATAGCGCTCTCCCAGACCGACGGAACACCCGTTGCCTCGATGGCAACGTCTACACCGCGGCCGTCCTCGGTAAGATCCTTGACCGCCTGAGCCTGGTCCTCGACCTCGTCGACCTTGACGGTATCGACAGCGCCGAGCTTCTTGGCAGCCTCAAGACGAGCGGCGGACATATCGCAAGCGATGACGTGAGCACCGCGCAGGACGCACATGCGCACAAAGCCCAGGCCGATGGGACCGCAGCCGTTAACGACCACGTAGTCGCCAATCTCAATCGGGCAGTTGGCCGTACCGTAGACGGAGCAAGCCATAGGCTCCAGAAGAGCGGCCTGCTTGTAGCTCATCTCGTCGGGCATGTGGAACATGTTCATGTTAACGATGGGAGCAGGAATGAGCTGATACTCGGCATAAGCGCCGTTATCAAACTGATTCTGAATCAGGCTCTCGCACATGGACTCATCGCCACGCTTGCAGTAGTAGCAGTGACCGCAGGGCGCAGAGTTGTGAGCCACCACGCGATCGCCAACCTTGAAGTTGGTAACGCCTTCGCCCACGGCTGCGACGACGCCGGATGCCTCATGGCCAAAGCCGAAGGGAGGCTCATAGCGATAACCGCGCTTATAGGTCTTGACGTCGGTACCACAGGTCAGCGTGACCTTGTTCTTGATGACAACCTCACCGGGACCGGGCTGCGGAACGGGGATCTCCTCAACACGGATGTCGCCGGGGGCATAGAAACGTACTGCCTTCATGGTCTGGTCGCTCATAATCGAATTCCTTTCGAATCGTTTCAGAACTTTTGTCGTTGGTGGCCCGCGCATTTGCTCGAAGCATGCAGCGCGGGCAAAAGTACAAGTCGAGAGAAGGGGCGATTAATTCGCAGACTTCTTCTTACGCTTGCCGGAGAACATCTCCTCGGTCACGCCTTGATTGCGATAGATCTCTGGAATAGGGACCATTGCAGACGTTTTGACCGCGATGAATGCCAAGAAAGCAGCGATTGCGGTAGCGACGAGGTTTCTGGTCGTAAATGCGCATACCAGGTAGTAGACAGCGAGCACAACCATGACGCACCACGCGATCGTTTTGAGCAGGTTCGATGCTTTCTTGGACATTCCAATGACCTCCTAGAGCTAAATACTTGAAGCGATGAGCTTACTTGCCGATGTACTCGACGCCCATGCGCTCGGCTGCGGCGCGCTCTTCCTTGCGCTGAGCCTTGAAGTAAGGGATGCAAAGAGCCAGGTAGCCGACGATGGCTGCGATGCCACCGATGTTGCCGCGGCAGGCCTCGACGGCTGCCCAACGGACCTCGGCGATATCCATGCCCCACCAAGCGAGCTGCAGGCCGCCCTCGGGCAGGGTGCCGCCCACTTCCTGGGCAAGCTGGGTAAGCATCGGAGCAAAGTCGGAAGCAGACCAGCACAGGATGGGGACCATGAGCCAGGAGATGACAATCATCTTGCGCAGGTCTCCCTTGCAGGAAACGAAAGCAGCGGCGCAGACGCAGACGTTCATGAGGTTGCCGAAGGGCAGAACGGTGTTGCCGGGAAGCACGAGGGAAACGGCAAGGGCAACGGGGATGGTCAGGATGATGGCGACCCAGATCTCGGAGTTACCGGCGAGGATCGGCCAGTCCAGGCCGACGACCATCTGACGGCCGGGGAAGCGCTTCTGGACCCATGCGGAGGCAGCCTCGGAGATGGGAGTCAGGGCAGTCATGAACAGCTTGGAAACCATCGGGAAGAGAGTAAGAGCGGTTGCGGCCATAACGCCGGTTGCGAATGCCTGCTCGCCCTGGCCTGCGATAAGGCCGATAACGGTACCGAGGATGAAGCCGATAACGTGGTTCTCACCAAAGATGCCGATCTTGTCCTGCAGAGCAGCGCAGTCGAGCTTGGTCTCGGCGGGGAACACCTTGTCCAGTGCGCAAGCGATGGGATAGAAGATGATGTTCGAAAGGAACATAGGATGCGGCATACCGATGCCCGGACAGCCCGTCAGTTCCTGAATCTGATACTTGGTGGCGTCGGAGCTCTTGAGCTCAAGGATGACCTGGATACCGCCAGCGATGAAGCCTGCGACCACGGAGCCGGTCACGCAGTAGATCAAGAAGGCAGTGAAACCCTGATTGGCAACGTTCCACATGTCAACGTTGAGGGTGTCGGTCTGGTTGAGCAGCAGCATAACAACATTGATCGCAATCTGGATAACGAACATCAAGAAGACGTAGCGCCAAGACCACACGAGGCCGAGCGCCGGCGACCAACCCATGTCGAGACCGGAAAGCTGCAGACCGAGTGTCTCGACAAAGCCCTGGACGGGCTCACCGATGGAGGTCGACATGTAGCTCACAACGAGGTTAATACCCACGATAGCGACGCCGAGGGTCAGACCTGCGCCAAAAGCCTTAGAGGGCTTGAGACCTACGATCAAACCGATGATCATAACGACCAGAGGCATGAAGACGGACGATCCCAGATCCAAGATGGCCTGGAAGAATGATGCGAGGAGTTCCATGTATTACACTCCCTTTGCTAAATCCAACATTCCTGTTGATGCGTTGCTAGATGCATTACTTGAGGCCCAGCGTTTCCACAATCTTGTCGAAGCACGCGTCGGCACCCACGCCAGTCAAAAATGGCATGCCGTTGATAACCGGAATCGGGGCTTCGATAACCTTGCCGCGAACTGGAGTGATCGAAACGTATAGGTCCGAACCGGAAAACTCACGGTCAAGCGACTTAATATCGACCGCGTCGCACTTGGCCATGTTCGCCAAACGTGCATCCTTGAGCCTGCTGTTGATCTTGGTGGCCACGGTTGCGGATGTCGCGATTCCACCTCCACAGGCAACGATGATCCTCTTCATTGTTTCCTCCCTTCCTTATGAGACAAATCTGAGTATCTATGGAACGTTCATTTGCTCTTTGCTGCACATGAACAAAATCCCGAAGCTAAAGGACTACTTTTCCTGCCAGGTCAATCAAGGTTGCCTTGAGCGAAGCCGGGTCCTCGACGGTCTTGAGCTCGGTCATGAACTCGGGCGTTGCAAACACGCTGATAAGCTGCTGGAGCACAGCCAGATGATGCTTGTCGCCCTTAGCTACGAGCATGTAGACCATCTCGACGGGAACATCGTTCTCGCCGTCGCCCATTTCCTTGAAGTCGATGGGGTGCGCAAGCTTACCGACGACAATCGCAGCCTCTTTCACGTGGTCTTGGACCATGGCGTGCGGAATGGCCACCTTCATGACATCGGTGGGCAGGCCCGTGGGATAAAGCTCCTCGCGCTCGATGACATCCTCGGCATAGCCCTCGACGGCATATCCGTGCTCGATGGCATGACCCGCCAGGATTCGCACGACGTCTTGCCACGTCTCGGCCTCAACATCGAAATAGACCATGTCCTCGTGGATGAGAGAGCCAAGCGATACTGCGTCCTGTGACATACAACGCTCCAAATCAAATACAGGGGTTATTAAAAAGCGGTCTCAAGGCCAAAGTGATCGGCAAGCTCATGCACCTGCTCATCGGTGATGCACTGCTTGATGTTTCCGCCGACCGAAACGTAGACATGAGCGTTCTTGTCGATAGTCTCGATAAGACCAATCGTCTCGTCGAAAGAAGAACCCGAAGCGAAGATGCCGTGATAGGGCCACACGACTACGCGATAGGTCTTCATCTTCTCGGCAGTTGCCGGACCGATGGGGCCTTCGCCGCACTTCATCCACGGAAGCACGCCAACGCCATCGGGGAACACAAGCACGCACTCGGAGTTGAGCGACCAAAGCGTCTTGGTCAGCGCCTCTTCGCTCATATCGGCAATCGTGCTCATGGCGTTGAGGTACGTGGGATGGCAGTGCATGACAATACGGTTATCGGGATTCTGCGACAGACGCGCTGCATGACACAGCAGGTGAGCAGGAGTCTCGCTCGTGGGCCTACCGGCACCGTCCTCATAGCCCCACACGATCTCGTAAGCGCCCTCGACCACGCGGATGATTCCCATGTCGCGCTCAACGCGATTGGGCAACGTGCGAAACTGACCGCCAGAACGAGTAGCCAGGAAATAGCGGCCCTCGAGGCCACAAGTATCGAAAGCTACGGGAACGCGAATAGGATCGTCACGGAAAAATGGCTTCAAATCAGCCAGCTCTTCTTCAGACAGAAGATAGCTCAGATTGCCAGCGTGGAATTCACCCCAACCGGCCTCCCAGAAGTAATGGCACGATGCGACAGCCTCTTTAAGAAGCGGCGTATCCAAAATCGAGCTCATGCAGGTCCTCCCTCTTCCCAAAAGTGAAAAAGCCGGTAAACGAATCTCTGTTTATCTACTTTTTCTTTTGACAGCACCTATTTTTATCTTCTTTTTCTCAAATTGGAGTCAAAACGAGATATTCGAAGATGAACGGAGCTAATCAGAGGGTGAACGGCAGTGTAAAAGAGATTAATCGTGCACCAACCATCCAAAAGCAAGGTGAGGTTGCACACAACGCTAACGAGAGCGGTCTCTTTAAGGGCTTCGCGGTGAAGGCGAGCGCTGAACAGATCCGCACCTTTATCCGACGCACTGTTTGTTTCTACGCAAAAAGGCCCCGCCGGTGGGGACCGACGGGGCCAGGCTCAAGACGCCGTCCAAAATCTTCCTATCAGAGGGAGAATAATGACGGGTTTGATTTTGAACGGCAGAGTTGACGAATAACAATGCCGCAACGCGCTATGCGCGCAACAGGCTATGCCGCAGCAACCTGTCCAATACGACGCAGATGGAAACCGCGACCAAGGTTGTGACGCATGACGGCGCGAATCTTAGGCAGCTCATCTGCGGCCACAGCGCTCTTGGGCAAAAGCACCATAAGATTGGCATCGCGATAGATAATGAAGAACTCCGCAAGCTCAAAGACTGCCGAAACCTGACGCCACTCGATCTTCTCGGAGTCGGCACCACCGGCAACCTTGAACTTAAGCCAGTCTTCGTTAATAGACACCGAGCGCACGGCATCGGCCAAAGGCGACTTCTTGTAGTCGCGATAGCTATGCTCGCAGGAGAACAGCAACAACGGAACCGCAGCGATGATAACGATGTAGCACAGCTGCATCACGCTTGTCATCTCAACATGAAAGACGAGATTTGCCAGCAGCATCCCCACTCCCATCACCGCCATAGCGGCGATGATGACCGATTGAATGCGCTGCTTGCCAAACGTGTTGAAATACAGGGCACGTCGAAACATCTGAGGTTCGACCTTAAACGTGTAGGTATAAGTAGGCGATGCTGCCATGATGTTCTCCCTCGGTTATTGCCTTTACATCGCGCGATAGCGTCCCCACACTGCCGCGCGCCAATCTTAGTACTGGCCGTACTTGGTCTTCACGAACTCCTGCATGGCAGAAACGTTCTCGGCCGCGATCGGCACGTACGTGCCGCCGGTTGCGCGAATGCGCCAGTAGATCTCTGCGACCATCTCGACAACTGTGGAAACCTTGAAGGCGGCGTCCATATCGGCGCCGATGCACACGAGGCCGTGGCTGCGAAGCATGCAAGCATTCGCCTTGTCACCAATGGTCTTCATGGCCTCATCGGCCAGAGCCTGAGTGCCCGGCAGCTGGTACTCGCAGCAACGCACCGTATCGCCCAGAGCCTGAGCGGCCTCGTCATGGATATCGATGGGGATATCCTCGCCCATCGAGGAGAAGACCGTCGAGAAGATAGGATGCGTGTGAATGCAAGCGCAAGCCTCAGGACGAGCGTTAAACATGCCGATATGCAGATGGAGCTCGATGGAGGGACGACGATCGCCTTCGATATGATTGCCATCCAGATCGTAGACGCAAATATCGTCCTCGGTGATGGTGGTGTAGTCCATGCCGCTCGGCGTAATGTAGACAAGACCCGTCTCGCGATCGCAATAGCTCACGTTGCCCCATGTGGCCACGGTAAGACCGCTCTCAAGCATGCGCAGGCCAGACTCTTTTACAAGCGTCTTGTACTCGACTTTAACATCGGCAGCGGTTGCCATATGTTGTCCTCTCTCTAACATTAGTGGTTTAAAAAAGCGGGCCGGCGATTATGTCCGGCCCGCCGCAAGAGCATTGCTACTTCAGCAAGCAGGCTGAATTAGGCAGCAGTCTCGACCTTCTTGGTCGTGTGGTTCAAAGCGCTGTTCTCGATGAACTCGTGAATAGCAGTCATGTTCTTGTGAACCAGGACGTAGCAGATGACGTAGACCACGACAACAGCACCGATGATGATCGGGTTCTGCGTCAGGAAGGCGAGGAAGATGATGGCGCCGACAGGCTGGCCAAGGATGACGAGCGAGGTAACCATCGTGGCGCCCTGCAGGTCGATGCCCGTGGAGATAGCGACATCGGTGAAGGCAGGACCGGTGAGGGTGCAGAAGTACAGGTTGGCGATCATGAAGATCAGGCCGCCAATGAAGGACTTCAGGATGTTGCCGTTAGAGCAAGCGATGAAGGGCTGGATGATGTAGGGGATGGCGACGAGGTCGAGCATGGGCAGAACCAGGTTGCCAGGAAGGATGAAGGACACAACGAGCGTGGTGGGCATCAGGAGGATGCCGGTGATGAGGGTTGCAGCCTCGCCATAGCCGGTAGCGTCGTTGACGGCCAGGTACCACTCGCGGTCAGCGTGACCAGCGGCCTTCATCTTCTTCTTGCCGGCCTCGGTGATCGGCGAGAAGGAACCAGCGAAGATGCCGGAGACCTTGGGGAAGACAGCCATGACGGCGGCGGTTGCGATGCCGCAAGTCGTGATCTCGCCCCAGGTAGCAAGCTCACCGAGCTTGTTGAAGTCACCGACGATACCGATGAACAGGCCGAGGAAGAGGCCGAGGGTCATGGGCTCACCGATGAAGCCGAGCTTCTTGCGCAGGACAGTGGGGTCGGCGTTGACCTTGTACAGGCCGAGCTTGTCGAGCAGCAGGTTCAGCGGCACGGCAAAGATGCCCACGGTAGCGGTGTGCAGGGAGGCAATGGTGCAGTTGGGATAACCATAGTAGTTAGACCAACGCTTGGCGATAACCTCGGTGCAAAGCAGGGTGTAGAGCTGTTGGACAACCATGCAAGCCATGGCGAGCCAGAAGTTGCCGGTCAAAACGAACAGGCAGGAGCCCCATGCGAAGTAGGAATAGTTGTTCCAAAGGTCGCCGGCCTGGAAGACCGTGGTGTAGTGCACAAGGTACAGGATAACCTGAAGAGCAATAGCGACCGCGATGTAGATCATGCCAACCTGATAAGAGTAAGCGATGATCGAGGTGGTCTGCCAGCCAAGGTCAACGATCGGCAGGTTAATGCCCACAGCGTTGATCATGTTGTCGATAATCGGCGACAGGATCGGGCTATAGGAGCCAATGACCAAAGAGAAGCCCTCAAGGCCAACGCCTGCAGACAGGGCCGAGAAGAAGGCCTTCTTGGGCTTAACGCCCATTGCCAAAGCAATAACAAAAATAAAAACAGGTACAAATACGGCAGCCTTAAATGTCGTGAAGAACATGTTCAAGGCGCTCAGGAATGCGTCCATGCCATCCCCTTTCGTGTAAGCAGCATTCGTAAATGCAAATCAGTGCGGGCAGTTACTTGCCGGCAGCATGAAGAGCCTCAAGGGCCTCCTCTTTGAACTCGTCCTCGCCGAGGCCGGTGATCAGGCCCATAGCGCTAAACGCGGGCACACCGTGGGTGTCGTCGCCGATAGGGCTCGAGTAAGCGATAAAGTCGTAGCTGCCACGGGTCAGATAGCCGTCGAGCTCGGAGGGGTTGCACTCGTCGGTGGTAACGTCGTAGCCCTCGTCCTCAAACATCTCGACAAGCTTGTTTGCGACCATGTGGGAGGTAACAACCCCCGAACCGCAAACAGAGAGGATACTAATCTCAGCCATCTTTCGTCCTTTCTCCCTTTCGATCGCCCACTTTCAGGCGCGACCATAATGACTTTCTATTCAGCGAGTGCCGGAGCGATGAGGTCAAACGCCTCTTCTGCGGTATCGGCTTCGCGAATATCCTTCAAAAGCTGCTGATTCTGGATGATTGCCATCATCTTTTGCAGCGTAGGAACCTGAGCTTTGGGATCCTTGATAGCGAGCATGAAAATCAGGCGAACGCTCAGCGGGCCATCCCCCATGCCGCCCATCATCTCGAACTCGACCGGCTCATCAAGAACGACGGCACCGATGGCGCTCTCGTTCACGTGGTCGCTGTCGCAGTGCGAGATAGCGATATCGAACTCGGACGCAGGAAGACCCGTTGGATAGACCGCCTCGCGGTCGATGATCGCCTGCGGGAAGCTTTCCTTGACGACGCCCAGATCAACAAACGTCTGTGCGATCGATCGAAGCGCTTCTTCCTGAGAGGCGTACTTCTGGTGAACCTGAACGAGCTCTTTCCTCAGAACCATGCGATTCTTCCTTATCCTTAGTTGCCCTGCGGGATCACGTCGGTCCCGTTGATTACCTCTGCGTTGCCCTTGGGCATCACAATGGGCGAAAGCCCCATGTTCTGACGAATGCCTGCAAGACCGTCTACCTGATCTTGAGAAAGACCACGCTCAGAACCGATTTGATTCACCACAAGGGTGACCTTGGCGTAGTTCTCGACCACTTCCATGCGCGCGAGCGCCTGCTCGAGATCGGAGCCCCAGGTAAGCACGCCGTGGTTGGAAAGCATGACCGCTGCGTAATCCTTAACAAACGGAGCGATGCTATCGGGAACATCGGTCGTACCGGGTTTTGCGTAGTGCGCAACGGGCACCACGCCAACTTGCAGCATCGCCTCAGAAAGAATCGGCTTGTCCAACGGCACTCCCGCGATTGCAAATGACGTTGCGTAGATGGGATGTGCGTGAACGACCGCGGTGACGTCGGGGTTTTCCCGATAGACGCGCAGATGCATCTTTACCTCGCTCGACGGGCCACGAAGGCCTTTCGAGATGACGTTGCCGTCGAGGTTCATGACAACCATCATGTCGGGATTCATATCGCCTTTCGAAACACCCGTAGGCGTAACGACGATGGTATCGGGAGAGATGCGCACGCTGATATTGCCGTCATTGGACACAACATAGCCCTGCTTATAAAGCACAGTACCGGCGTCCACAATGGCCTGACGAGCCTGCACCTCATTCATAAGACCCATTCCTTCAACTCCTCTCCATTGCTTAGTGTTGGTTCGTGTTGATTTGATTTGATTCTATGCTCCAATTCCACACTGTCAACATGTTCAAGTCTGATTGTTTTGCCATTCTTCCAAACGGTAGTAATTACAAGTTGAGTGGTAAAAGGCCATATAAAGGAAGTTCACCGTGGCATTTTGTTTTGTGCTTGCTATATTGATTAGCAAGCACTTAAATCAACATCGAGGTGAAACCGATGCTCGCCGCAGAACGTAAACAGCAGATCAAAGAAATCATCATCGCCAAAAAAAGCGCCTCTGTTGCTGCACTCGCCGAGCAATTCGGTGTAACCGGCGAAACGATTCGACGCGATCTTAAAGCCCTGGAAAAGGAGGGTGTGCTCATGCGCACCCACGGCGGAGCATTCATTCAAAGCGGTGTCGAAAACCTCATTGACATTGACCTGCGTAAAGCTGTCTATATTAACGAGAAGGAGCTTATCGCCAAGCGCTGCTGCAACCTTGTAAACAATGGCGATGCCATCTTCTTGGACAACTCGACCACCTGTTATCACATTGCCAAGGCCCTCAGCGACCTCAACATCACGGTAGTCACCAACAACCTAATGATCATGAACCTCTTTGCCCAAAGCGAGAACATTCGATTGGTGAGCGTTGGCGGTGAGTTTTCTATTAAAGAGCAGGCATTTTTTGGAACGATTGCGCAACGAGCCCTTGCCGAATACTACGTTGACAAGGCATTTATCTCGTGCCGAACCGTTTCCATCAACAACGGCATCACCGAGTCAACCGACCAGTGGGCGTCCATCCGCCACCTGATGATCGAACGCTCCGATAAGCAGTATCTCGTAGTCGACCATACTAAATTTGGCCAAACGTCCTTCGTGCGCATCTGCGATTTTGACGAAATCACCGCAGTTATCACCGACCGTCCCCTCGACGCCAAATGGCACGAGGCGCTGCGCAGCAAAGGCTGCAGCATCATCGACGACGACAGGGAGACAAGCACTCCAGAGCTTCTTGGATAACGACCGGCCCCTCTCTTCATTTTCACATTTTTCAAGCTCGAGGATATTCAACGCACCTACACATGGCGTTGAATATCCTTGTTTTTTATTGTTTCTCGCACATATATCTTCGATAGATCGTATTACCCCCCCCCGAAATCGCCTTCCATTTACCGAAGATAAACGGTTTTCCATTGCCATATTTTGATTTGTGTTGATTATTGTTGCTAGTGAGACAATATGTCCACATTCTCCCAAAGGGAACCTTGGAGGCCATATGATTGCATGCGATATCGCCATCATAGGTGGAGGCATCATAGGCTGTGCCATAGCGCGAGAACTATCGCGCTATTCGCCCCAGACGCTCGTTGTCGAAGCAGCCAATGACATTGCCTGCGGAACCACCAAAGCAAACGGAGGTCTTATCCACTCTGGATACGACCCCGCGCCTGGAACTATGAAAAGCAAGGTAAACGCGCGTGGCAATAAGCTCTACAGCGCTTGGTCAAAAGAGCTTGGCTTTGAGTTTATAAGAACCGGATCTATGGTGCTGGCCTTTACCCAAAGCGACTGTGCGCACTTGCAAACGCTACTCGAAAACGGTCAGGCGAACGGCGTGGACGGACTGGAAATCATCGGTCCCGAGCGGATCCATGAGCTCGAACCCCAGGCTTCACCCAATGCCATTCAGGCGCTCTATTGCCCCCATACAGGCATCGTTGACCCCTTTGATGTAGCCATCGCAGCTGCAGAAAACGCCGCTGCAAACGGCGTCGAGTTTTTGCTCAACGCCCCTGTCCGTAGCATCGAACAGCAAAATGACTCCTTTATCTTGCATACACCCAAGGGAGATATCTCCGCAAAATGGCTCATAAATGCAGCGGGATGCTACGCAGACACCATCTCCCACATGGCTGGCGGAGAGCATTTTGCAATCGACTGGCGCCAGGGCAATCTGCTGGTTCTCGACAAGAACGTCACGGCCAAGTCGATCATGCCCATCTATCCCGTTCCCACCCCCACAACAAAGGGTGTTGTCGTAATGGGAACGGTGCATGGCAATATTCTCATCGGATCCACCGCCATCATGCGCGAAAAGGGCGACCTCTCCTGCTACGCTGCAGATATTGAAGAGCTCATGGCGGGTGCCACAAAACTCGTGCCGTCTCTCGACGTTCGCTCATCTATTCGCCAATTCGCTGGCGGCCGCGCCGTCATCACCGATACAAACGATTTCTTCATTGGTCAATCCAAACTGCAGCACCGCCTGTTCCAAGCAGCGGGCATCCAGTCTCCCGGCGTCGCCAGTGCCCCGGCCATCGCGGAATATATGGTCGAATGCCTTCGCAACGCAGGAGTTCCCCTGCCCCAAAACCCACATTTCAACCCCATTCGTCATGCACCGGAAGATTTCGACATTGCTTCCACCGAGCATCAAGACGAGCTCATCCAGGGCGATCCCGCATGGGGGCGCATTGTTTGCCGCTGCGAAACGGTCCCTGAAGCAGAAATCGTCGCCGCCATCCATCGTACGCCTGGCGCTACTTCTGTCGAGGGAGTCAAGCGCCGTTGCCGTGCTGGAATGGGCCGTTGCCAAAGCGGTTTTTGCCAAAGCCGCGTCGTGGACATTTTGTCCCGCGAGTTGGGTATAGCCCCTGCTAAGGTTCTCTTGGAGAACCCTGGCTCCGAAATAGTCCTCGGTCCCGTGAAGGGCGATGATTAAATGAACAAGATCACCTACGATGTCGTTGTTATCGGCGGTGGCCCCGCCGGTATGGCTGCAGCCCTCAAAGCGGCCGGCGCCGGCGCTTCTACCGCAATCGTCGAACGCAATGCTCAACTCGGTGGCATCCTGCGCCAGTGCATCCACCCCGGCTTTGGCCTCACCTATTTCAAAGAAGAGCTCACCGGTCCCGAGTATGCCCAGCGTTTCATCGACCGCGTAGAAGACTCCCCCATCAAGGTCTACCTGGGCTCCATGGTGCTCTCTGTTCACCATGACGACAAGTCTGGCACGTCAGACGTCGTCTTCATGAGCGAAACGGGCATGGTAACCCTCACTGCCCATGCGGTGGTCCTCGCCATGGGCTGCCGCGAGCGCACACGCTCCGAGATCAAAATCCCCGGCAGCCGTCCTGCCGGCGTCTTTACCGCGGGCCTCGCACAGCGCTACATCAACATCGAGAATCTCAAGCCCGGAAGTCGCTTTGTCATCCTGGGCTCTGGCGACATCGGCCTTATCATGGCGCGCCGCCTGGCGCTTGAGGGCTTTGAGGTCGAAGGCGTCTACGAGCTCATGCCCTATGCCAATGGCCTACACCGCAATGTCAAAAACTGCCTTGAGGATTTTGGCATCCCCCTGCATCTCTCCACCACGGTCACCCGTGTGATTGGCAAAAACCGCGTTGAAGCGGTGGAGGTTTCGCAAGTCGACGAGCAGTTGCATCCCATCGAGGGAACGCAGCGCACAATTCCCTGCGACGCGCTGTTGCTTTCTGTGGGCCTCATCCCCGAAAACGAGGTCTCAGCTGCGGCTGGCGTGAAGCTCAACCCACGCACGCGCGGCGCCGTTGTAGACGAATCGCTCGAAACCACCGTTCCGGGCATTTTCTCATGCGGCAACGTACTGCACGTACATGACCTTGCCGACAACGTGACGCGCGAGGCGGAGCGCGCGGGCGCTGCCGCAGCCGCATATGCTGCAGGCACGCTTGCCGCCACCAGCGAGAGTGTCCCCATCAATGCCGGAGGCATCGCCAGCTACGTGGTGCCGGCACGCCTCACGCGCGGGGAGACCGCAAAACTGTTCTTCCGCGTTCGCCGCCCCGTCAAGCGCGCGCACGTGCGCATCACCGTCGATGGCGCCACGGCACTCGAGGGCAAACCGCGCTCGTTTATCCCCAGCATCATGGAGTTCTTCCCGCTACCGGCAAAACTTGCTGCCGCGGCAAAAGAATCCATCGAGATCAGCGTTATCGAGGAGGACGATGGCCATGAGTAACTGCACGGTCAAAGACTTCTATTGCACGGTGTGCCCATCCGAATGCCACCTTACGGTAACGCTCGACGAAACCGGCTCCGTAGTTTCCGTCGCCGGCAACAGCTGCCCACGCGGCGAGCGTTTTGGGCGCCAGGAGGCAACGTGCCCCATGCGCGTCCTCGCCTCGACCGTACGCCTTGAGGGGGCACATACCGGCGAGCCCCTCATCCCCGTGCGCACGCGCGAAGCCATCCCCCTATCGCTGCAGGCACAAGCAATGGATGCCATTCGCAAAGCTCGCGTGACCGCTCCCGTCAAAATGGGCGATATCGTACTTGCGAACGTATGCGATACTGGAGTAGACGTGGTCGCCTCTTGCAGCGCCCGTTAATTCAAGATCTAGCCATCTGGCATGCGAGGGTCCCTTTTCACCCTTCTCTTCTCCCCTCGCCCCAGGTGCATGCGGACGCACCCGCGATTCCATACCCGGGCGCGTCCGCTTTCTTTTGTCGATCGCCCTCATTGGACTCGCCCTCATCGGCTGTCTTCCTTATAGGGACGCAGGCGCGATACGCCCCCTCCCCTCGATTGCCAAGGTCACGGGTACCCGCGCGGCGTGAAGGCTTTGTAGCAAAATGACGTCTAAACCACGGAATGCCGCCATGCACAACACAAACTTCCTGATTTCAGTACCAGTATTCGACTTTCTCAAGTAGACCGCCTTTTAAAGGCGCTATTTCCTGCTGTTTTTCCTCCTAGCAGAAGCCTCTACTTTAAAAAGTGCCAGACTGCTACTGAAATCAGAAACTTTGTTGCCAACTCGGCCTTTGCGGACGCAAAGCTTCCTACAAAGGAGCAAGGCCCCGCCACAAGACCCCGCCGCGGCTCAATCCCAAGCCTCCATTCCCTCAAAAGCGTGCTCGAAACATTTAAAAACGCCGCCGTTCACCTTATGTTATGCACCTTTTGGAAACTCCTGCCGCCCAAACGGAACGCAAACGGGTTGCCACGCGCACGGCCACGATGCTACGATGCAGTCGCTGTTTCAGGGCGGGGTGAAATTCCCCACTGGCGGTAAATCGGCCGGCGCAATCCCGCGTCGCGTCCCCGGCAGCGGTTGCCAGGTGCACATCCGATAAGCCCGCGAGCCTGGCTGGCATTGGGTTGCCTGCAGGCCGATCCGGTGAGAATCCGGTGCCAACGGTTAGAGTCCGGATAGAAGAGGCAGGTGATCTCATGTCTGAGCAGTCTACGCATATCCAATTTCAAAACACCAACAAGTGGGAGACCAAGCAATTGGTCACCATGGCACTCATGTGCGCCATCGGCGCGATCTTCATGTATGTGCAAATCCCCATTCTTCCCTCGGCTCCGTTTTTGAGCTATGACCCCTCGCTGGTGCCGGCCATGGTCTGCGGCTTTGCCTACGGTCCCGTATCGGGCCTTACCGTTGGCGTGCTCGCCGTGGTCATCCACGCGCTCACCACGGGCGACTGGGTCGGCGGTCTCATGAACATCGTGGCGGCGATCTTCTTTATCCTGCCCGCCGCGCTCACGTACAAGAAGCTCCACAGCTTCCGCGGCGCCGTGACCGGCCTTATCCTGGGCATCGTCTGCGCCACAGCAGCATCCATCGTCTCCAACCTCACCATCGGCGTGTGGTTCTGGTATCCCTCGATGGACTTCATCATGCCGCTCATCGGCCCGGCGATCATCCCCTTCAACCTCATCAAGACCGCGCTCAACTCCGTGCTGACGCTTGCAGTGTACAAGGCGATCTCGAACCTTATCACACCAGAAAAGCAGCAGGTTAAGGGCAAGTAATGATCTCGTGTAAAGACATTTCGTTTTCCTACGACGGCAAAGTCCCCACGCTCTCGAACGTCACGCTCGACATTGCCGACGGCGAATTTCTGTGCATCCTCGGCGGAAACGGCTCCGGTAAGTCAACCCTCGCCAAGCACCTGAACGCCTTGCTCGTGCCCGATAGCGGCAGCGTCGAAGTCGACGGCCTGAACACCTCCGACCCGCAGCTGGTCTACGACGTGCGCTCGCGTGTAGGCATGGTGTTTCAAAACCCCGACGATCAACTGGTCGCCACGCTCGTGGAAAACGATATTGCCTTTGGACCAGAAAACCTGGGCGTCCCCACAAGCGAACTTTCGCAGCGCGTGGCGGACGCCCTCGCAAGCGTGGGCCTCATGGGCTTTGAGCAGCACGAGACCCACGCTCTCTCGGGTGGACAAAAGCAACGCGTGGCCATTGCCGGCGCCCTTGCCATGCACCCCGAGGTGCTTATTTTGGACGAGGCGTCCTCGATGCTCGATCCGCGCGGCCGCCATGGTCTACTCAAGGTGTGCCAGGAGCTCAATCATGCGGGCATGACCATCGTGATGATCACCCATTTTATGGAGGAAGCGGCCCTTGCCGATCGCGTCGTGCTCCTCGATCGCGGACGTATCGCCTTGGAAGGCACGCCCGAAGAAATCCTCACCCGTGCCGACGAGTTGCACTCCCTCAATCTCGAGGAGCCCTTTGCTTGCCAGCTCGCGTTGGAGCTCAAAAGGCGCGGACTGGATATCACGCCCCATGTTGACGAAGAATCGGTTGTTACCGAGATTCGCGCCGCTATGGGACGTCATATCGAAACGTCCTTATGCGATAAAACCGCGGCGAGCGATGAGGCGCCGCAAAGCAGTGACACTGCCCCGCTCATCCAGTTTGAGCACGTGTATTACAGCTACGAAAAGTCCACCCGCGAGCGAGCGCGGCGCCGTAAGAAAAACGCGCCTGCAACGCAAGCCGCCGAATGGGGCAACGATCCCAATGCCGTTTGGGCCCTGCGCGACATCTCCTTTGATGTGCACGAAGGCGAAATGCTCGGCATCGCGGGCCACACCGGATCGGGCAAATCGACCATCATCCAGCACATGAACGGCCTTGTTCACCCCACGCAGGGGCGCGTGCTGCTCCAAGGTGCCAGCATGGCGGACAAGCACGTCAACGAGACGGCAAAGACCACTGTCGGCATGGTATTCCAATATCCGGAACATCAGCTCTTTGCCAACACCGTTTTTGAAGACGTTGCCTTTGGACCTCAAAACCTGGGCTTATCCGCCAATGAGGTCACCGAGCGCGTGCTCGAGGCCCTCCGACTCGTAGGCCTTGATGCCGATGAAGTTGCGCAGAAAAGTCCCTTTGAGCTCTCTGGCGGTCAGCAGCGTCGCTGCGCTTTTGCCGGCGTGCTCGCCATGCGCCCCCGCGTGCTGGTGCTCGACGAGCCTGTTGCCGGCCTCGACCCTGCCGCTCGTACAGAGTTTCTGCAGCTCATCGATGACCTTCATGCCCGCGGGCTCACCATCGTCATGGTGTCGCACAGCATGGAGGATATCGCCACCCACTGCGACCGCGTCCTCATTATGAACAAGGGCAGCATCGTCTCGCTTGGCACGCCGCGCGAGGTCTTTGCAAGCGACCGCGACCTCAAATCCATCGGCTTGGGCCTGCCCGCCCCACAGCATATGGCGCGCCTCCTGCGTGACGCCGGCATCCCCTTGCCCCATCGCCGCCTCTATTCCACCAAGACGCTTGCCAAAAGCATCGTCGCTCTTGCCGCCGGAGGTGTTGCGTAATGGAAGCCTTCTCCTTTGGCAGCTACTACGCCGGGCGCTCGTTTGTCCATCGCCTTGACCCTCGCACCAAGCTGCTTGCCGGTTTTGGCTTTTTGTTCATCGCCCTGGCCTCGCATACCTTCCCGGCGCTCGCCGTGCTCGCTATCGGCATTGGCATTTCGTATGCCTTGGCGCGCATTCCCGCGCACTACGCCGTGCGTTCCGTGGCGCCGCTCATGGTGCTTGTAGCATTCGTTGCCATCCTTACGCTCTTCACCGAGCAGAGCGGCCGAGTCCTTTTTCATCTGGGCTTTATTCAGATTAGCGAGGGCAGCATCTATTCTTGCTGCTTTATCGCATGTCGCATGTTTTTGATGATGTGCGGGATGAGCCTCGTCACCATGACTACAACCACACTCGACCTCACGCAGGCGGTCGAGAAGCTGCTCATGCCCCTTGCGCGCGTCGGTTTTCCGGCGCATGAGATTGGCATGATCTTAGGCATCGCCTTGCGCTTTATGCCCCAGTTTGCCACCGAGCTTTCCCAGACCTATCAAGCACAGGTAAGCCGAGGGGCAAAGGTGGCGAGCGGCCCCATTGGCAGCTTGAAGTTTCTTTCCTCTATCTCAATCCCGCTGTTTGCAAGTGTGTTTCGTCATGCAGAGACGCTTGCCTCGGCCATGGATGCACGTTGCCACCATGGAGAGGCGGGGCGAACGCGCCTGCACCCACTGCGCTTTTGTGCACATGACGTCGCAGCAGGCATCTTCATGCTCGCACTCATCCTTTGCGCCGCAGCCGTCATTATCCTGCTCTAACAAAAGGAGAGCCCTATGGACGATTCCTCGACCGCCTCCGGCATCGACACCGCACTCACGTACCTTACGTCTATCCCCGCCTGGTACCTTGCGACGAGCGTAGACAATCAGCCCCATGTGCGTCCCTTCTCGTTTGCCGCCAAGCAAGACGGGAAGCTCTGGTTTTGCACCGCAACCACCAAAGATGTTTGGCAAGAGCTGCTTCAAAACCCTCTGCTCGAGGCTACCGCCTGGTGGCCGGGGCACGGCTGGCTTATCCTGCGCGGCCGCGCCGGCATGGACGACTGCGTCTCCGACGAGATTCGCGAGGCAGGATGGAAACATCTCGAAAGTCTGGGCGAGCACTACGATGGCGCATGCGACCCCACGCTCGTCTTCTTTAGCCTCGAGGGCCCCAAAGCCTGGATCTGCAACCACGACGAATGGAAACCCCTCCCCCTCTAATGTGACAAAAAGTCGACAGGTTTAATTTGTCACATTCCGTCATTCACCGCAAAAAAAGGAGCCGTTCATGGACGAAATCGTCTCATATCTGCACCGCGTGCCCGCATGGTACCTCGCCACTATCGACGTTAATGACCCCACCCAGCCACGGGTGCGCCCGTTCTCATTTGCTATGGCAGACGCCGGGAAGCTTTGGTTTTGCACCTCGCGCGACAAGGATGTTTGGTTTGAGCTCGAAGCTCATCCCAAGTTCGAGCTCTCCGGCTGGAAACCCGGTGAGTGCTGGATCGTCCTTTCGGGCACGGCAAATCTAGCAGACGACGCCCAAGTGAGCGATGCCGTGCGCGAAGCAGGATTCAAGCATATGGTCGGCATCGGCGAGCACCACAGCAGCGCCAACGACGGACGTCTTGCCTTCTTTAGCGTCAAGGCAGGCACCGCACGCTTTTGCGACATCGATGGCAGCGAGCGCGTCGTCAAGCTCGACGACCTCGCATAAACCCAATTTCGCAATCAGCAACGCTCCAATGCAGCGGGCGCCCTCTCGTCTCCCAAACGGAATACGAGAGGGCGCCCGTAATTGATAGAACGTAAGATCCAAAAGTGCAGCACGCGATTATCCAAACAGGGACCGAAGCGCCCGGATGCCCACCGGATTCCCCACAAACAAGGGGCATCGCCTCAAGAACACCTCGCCATCCCTAGCTTGCCATACGAAGAAAACGTTCCAGGGCATCCTCATCCAGCGCATACGGCACGTTGCCGATATTCCTCGTGCACGAAAGCGCGCGCACGGCAACCGAATGCAAATCCTCCTTGGGCAAGGCCTCCAATCCCAGGTCTGCAAGGCACGTTGGCAAACCGGCAGCGTGGCAAAATGCCAGCGCGCGGGCTTCGTCATCCCCTAAAGGCTTGCCCGTCAACGCTGCAGCCGCTGCAAACTGCACCGACAAGCCATATGTCACGGCAAGACCATGCGCCACGCGCACGCCCTTAAGTGCAGCAATTCCATTGGCAACAGCATGTGCGAGCGACAGGCCGCCGCTTTCAAAGCCAATGCCCGAGCAAAGAATATTGCATTCGATCACACGCTCGACAGCAGAAGTGAGCTCTCCCGCTTCGACATCGGCCTTAGCCTGCAGGCCATCGGCCATAAGCACTTCAAAGCACGACCGAGCAAGTGCCGTCGCGGCAACGCCGGAAGCTCCCGCCAGTTCATTCTCGCCATCCGACTCCCTGCATGCCCGGGCCTCAAAATACGTAGCAAGCGCGTCGCCCATGCCTGCCACGAGCAAATGCGCCGGTGCATGCGCAATAACGGCCGAATCGACCACCACCAGGTCGGGCGTCCGATCGAGATGCAGGTACTTGTCAAAACTGCCGCCATCGTCGTAGAGCACCGAAAGTGCACTACATGGGGCATCGCTTGAAGCCACTGTGGGCGCCACGCAAAGAGAAAGTCCCGCATAGTGTGCCACGGCCTTTGCGATGTCGAGCATCTTGCCGCCGCCCATCCCCACAACGCAATCGCACTTGAGTTGCGCACAGGCACGAGCCAGACCCCGGCAAGCACGCTCGGAGCACGGGCCATCGTACACGCGAAACACCGGCTTCGAGACGCCTTCGCAAGCCGAAAAACTATCATCAACCGTCTGTCCAACGCGCCCATCGGTCCCAGGGTCAAGCACAATGAACGCACGACGGCCCAGACGCGCAACACAAGCGCCAAGATGCCCAAGCTCCCCCGGCCCTTGCACATACCGTCCCGGAGCCCCAAATACCACTGGCATGCTACCCCTCGCTTCCACAAAAAAGACCCCTGCACCACGATAGCGCAGGGGTCTCGTAATGGCTAAACACCTAGGATTTTATCTTAGAAATCGATATCGGTGTCGTAGTAGCAGGCCTTGAGGATCTTCTCGAAGTCGGCAGCCTTGGTCTCACGCGGGTTCTCGGGCGTGCAGGCATCGGTCTCGGCGTTCGCTGCGATCTCGGGCAGCTTGGCGAGGAACTCCTCCTCGGAAACCATCTGCGGGTTCTCGGCGTCGACCTTCACGCCACCGTTCGCGTAATCCTTGATGGACTGCGGGATGTTGAGCTGGTCGTTGAGGTCGCGAATCTTCTGGACGAGCGCGGCAATGAGCTCCTCGTTGGTCTCGCCGGGAAGGTGCAGGACCTCCTTGGCCACGTAAGCGTAACGCTCGGCAGCGCGCGGATCCTTGGAGTTCCACTGGATGACCTTGCCCAGATACATAGCGTTAGCAGCACCGTGGATGATGTGGCCGTTCTCAAAGGCAGCACCGGTCTTGTGAGCCATGGAGTGAACGATGCCGAGCAGGCCCGAAGAGAAGGCGATGCCGGCGATGCACTGAGCCTCATGCATGTGCTGACGGGCCTCATGGTCGCCAGCATAGGACTTGGGCAGCCACTCGACGATCTCGCGGATGCCATGGAGAGCATTGGCGTCGGTGAACATGGAAGCAAAGGTGGAAACGTAGGCCTCCATGCAGTGCGTCAGAGCGTCCATACCGGTGTGAGCGCAAAGCTTAGCAGGCATGGTGTAGGTGAGCTCCGGGTCGACGATGGCAACATCAGGGGTGATGTTGAAGTCGGCCAGCGGGTACTTGATGCCCTTGGCGTAGTCGGTGATGACGGAGAAGGCAGTAACCTCGGTAGCGGTACCGGAGGTAGAGGAGATGGCGCAGAAGTGAGCCTTCTGACGCAGCTCGGGGAAGCTGAACGGCTGGATGATGTTATCGAAGGACTCCTCGGGATACTCGTAGAAGACCCACATGGCCTTAGCGGCATCGATCGGGGAACCGCCGCCGATAGCTACGATCCAGTCGGGCTCGAAGTCGCGCATAGCGGCTGCGCCCTTCATGACGGTCTCGATGGAGGGGTCGGACTCGACGCCCTCGAAAAGCTGAACCTCCATGCCGGCCTCTTTGAGGTCGGCCTCAACGTCCTGCAAGAACCCGCCGCGACGCATAGAGCTGCCACCAGAAACGATGATGGCCTTCTTGCCCTTGAGGTTCTTCACCTCGTGGCGAGCGCCCTCACCGAAATACAGATCGCGCGGGTTAGTGAAACGTCCCATACCTTGCCTCCAAATCGACAAGCCCCTCTCGGCTTGTATTAATACGGAGCACCTAATTGGCTCCGCAAGGACCAAAAGCAGCGGCGAGCGCACCGGACGACGGTGCGCTCAAACGCTTTACCATAAGAGGATATTACCCCCATCTCATGGCCGGTTCCGCTTACGGTTAGGGTTTCGAAAGGACATTCGAAACAAATCCGCATCGCGTTCCGATGAGATTATAGGCTTTATGTCCGTTCATGCCTTTCGTTTTTCAGTAAACGTAAGTTTTTCTCGGCGTGTTGCACATCTCCATCTTGGGTACATAGCCCTTTGGCGCAGCGGCTTCGCTGCTCTATACTTTTGACCATTACACACGGAGAGGAGTGGCCCATGGCATTCGATCCCATTCAGGAGGACTGCCTGCGCCTCATCCTGGAACTTTTACGTCGAGAGCATATCTACCCGCTCGATAACGCCGCAGTTATCGAGCGCGGCATGACCCAATATCAACGAGACCCGGATGCGCTGGTCAAAACCGACCGCGACCGCTCGTTCCACCTGGTAGCAAAGGCAGCAGAACTCGCCGACTACCGGGTGCCGTTCCTCACCGACGAAGACCAGATCAACAAAGAGGATGATCGCGCCGAGGCCATTTTGCGCGAAGCGGTGGAGCTTGACCCCAAGAACTGGGACGCTCGTCGCATGCTTACGGCCATATGCGCAAATTCAAACGACGAGTACGTCTCCTATCTTTTGGATAACCGCGCGGCAGTTGAGCACGATATCGAAGAACTCGTTGAGTCTGCCGACAATCCCTATGACGAAGAATATGCTCAAGACCTGGGCAAACGCCCCTATCTTCGCTGGCTTGCCGCTCTTTCCTCCCGCGCTCTCATAGCGGGCCAGTACAAGCTTTCCCTCGACGCCGCGCGCGATCTTTTAGAGATCGCTCCCGATGACCCCGCCGATGTTCGCTACACCGCGATGCTCGCCCTTGCCAAGTTGGAGTGCGATATCGCCGATCTTAAAGCCTTTAAGGCCGAGCACCCTCGCGCGTTTGCCGCCTCCCCTATCCAGCCGCGTCGCCCGGATAGGTCTGAGCCGCGCCAGGACGCCTGGAGCCTGCTTGCTCAGATCAACGTTTTGTACCGAGCTTTTGACTTCGAAGGAGCGAGCCATGTGCTCCGCCTCCTTCTGCGCACCTATCCGCACACATCGCAGGCGCTGTTCTATCAGGCCGAGTTTCCCGACGGGCTGTACGCACGTGTAAACGTGATGCCCGGCAGCCAAGATGAGCTTATTCTCGCCATCAGCGAAGCGACCCCCTTGCTTCAGGAAGGCCTCGGAGCACCCGAAAACGCCGGCTTCGCCGTTTGGCTCGCCAATCACGAACTGGTGCAGTCGGCGCTTGATGAAGATGTAGCGCAGCTTTCCGCGATGGTAAACGCCGCCCGAAAGCGGGGTAACAACTAATGGATCCGCGCAAGTATATTCCGGCGTTTTTGCAGTATGAATATGAGCAGGAGCACCCAAACCTCACTCCAGCGGCAGAGGATTTGCTGCACGAACGCATAGAGCAAGATCCTGACTCCTATGCCACCTCCGCTCAAGCGCAGGCGCTCATTTCGTATGCGCGCGTTCGCGAGCAGCTCATTTACGGCATCGAGCACTTAGAAGAGCTTCCTGACGAGGAATTCGACAAGAAACGAGAGGCGCTTTTTAACGATATTCGCCTCTCGCTTTTCAAGATTATCGAAACCGATCATAGCTGTATCGACGCACAGCTACTGAACACCCTCTTGGCCGATGTCCCCCTCGACAACTGCTTGGGCGACATCATGCAACTTGAGAAGCAGGCGCGTGAGTATCTGAGCACAACAGTTGCCGATTTTGATGCAAATGCACCGCACTACTGGAACGAGTCGCTCTCCGAAGACGAGATGGCGCGCCGCACGCTTTCTTGCCCCATGATGATCGGTTGGCTCCATACGCTCGAAGCGCTCTCGACCGGCTGCTTGGGAAGCGCTCGCTATCGCGCCGCCATCACATATGCCAGGCGTGTCATGCGTGCGCGCGGATACGGCAATCGCGCCGTCGGCACCATTTTGCTGGCACAGGCTCGCCTTGAAGACGAGGATGCCTTTTTCGCCACGGTTCACGAGGGAGGCGAAGAGCTGGAGTCGTCTCCTTGGTATCTGCTGGGCCGAACGTTGCTGCTGTATAAGCTCGGTCGGCGCAAAAACGCCCGTCGCGCGGCTCGTGATTTTGCCCAACGCTGCGACGGCGGCGCGTTCTTCCTGCTCAATCCCACCTATCTCACGCCGTACCTGCCCACAAGGCCCGAGCCGCAAGAGCCCTGGAACCTTACGCACCAAGCGGTATGGGAAGCAGATAGCATCATCGTGGATACCCCCGATTTTCCCGCTTGGATTCAGTCAATCGAAGGCATGGAAGAGCTTTCCGAGGAGTTCGCTCGTCGTCAAGGATTCTAAGATCAAGCAGCTGCAGCTGTCATGCGCGGCGGCACATCACAATAGCCCCGGCAGGAAAAGGCGCGTATGCCACATCCTGCCGGGGTTATTTTTACGCTCTGCCTCTTTATGACTATGCGCGGGAAAGTGTCGAAGAAAGAGCCTTGTCTACAGCGCAACCCACGCCAGCACCGATGGCAAGCTTTGCAGCATCGGGCAAAATGAACGGCAAGACGGCCGCCGCCATGGCAGGCGCCACGCTCATCGAGCCGACGATCATGAGCTGAGCCGTTCCGCACGCATAGGAAATGACGAGCAAGGCAACATCGCCTGCGAGCACGCGAGCAAAGAGCGGCATGGTCTGGGGCAGCAGGCGAACCAGCGTCGTAGCGACGATCATGCCTACGAGGAAGCCCCACAAAAAGCCGCCAGTCGGGCCTACGAGGCGCATAACACCGCCCGAAAAACCGGAAAACACCGGCAGGCCGATGGCGCCCAAAAGCAGATACACCGCAACTGCGAGAATAGCCGTAGGCCTATCAAGAACGGCAGGGATGAGCGCCAGGGCCATGGTTTGCAAGGTAAAGGGAATGGGACCGAGGGGAACACTCACCCACGCGGAAACGGCCAAGAGTGCCACACACAGTCCGGCACGTGCAATCTGCTGAGTTTTCATTTGGGCTCCTTGATCTGAGCGGTCATTCGAACAAGCAAGGAGACAGTATATTCGCTGAAGGCACATCGCCTGAGAAGTTAACTGATTAACAATAAGAATTTACACGAAAGATAAGCTTTTCGTAGACGAGATATCTGGTATACTCAACTGCGCTGTCCCCATCGTCTAGCGGCCAAGGACGCCACCCTTTCAAGGTGGATATCGCGGGTTCGAATCCCGCTGGGGGCACCATTGAGTCTGAGAAGCCCGTTACCCTTCCGGTAGCGGGCTTTTTGCCGCCCATGAGCCGGGATTCGAACCCGGCAGGGTGCGGAGCTGGGGAAACGCGCAGCGTTTTCCAGCGCAGCACGCAAGGCGCGAGCGCTGCAATAACGTCGCAAAACTCGGCGCGAATCGCTTTTTACCCAATCGGCTCGCACCACCGTCCGCCTTTTGTCCCCATACAAAACCATCTCTTCAAAAGCCCCATGATAAAATCGGAGCAACAGACGCACGAGGAGGCACCGCGATGACCGACGCTCTATCCTGCATGTTTCACGCCCTACGCAACCATCTTTCGCGCACGCTCGCGCTCGCTACGCTCTGCACCCTGGGGCTCGCCCTTGCCACAACGCCCGCTTTTGCCGATGACGCTATAACCACGATCGACATCTCTGACAAAGGCGCCAACACCACCGTCGCCATCGACAAGCCGGGCTCTTACCGCCTTTGCGGCTCCAGCAGCACAACATGGGTTCACGTCAAAACGGGAAACGTCACTCTCTATCTTGCCGACGGCCTCAACATCAATCCCGGTATCTCGGCCAATACGGGCAAGACATGCCCTTCGATAAAGATTGAAAACACGGGCGGAACCGTCAACATCATCAGCGAGGCAAACGCTCAGGCAAAACTGTCGAGCTATCTTACGAGCCCCGCAATCCAAAAGGAGGGAACGCAAACCAAGCTCGTGTTCTCCACGGCCGATTCCGAACACCCGGGAACCATCAGCGCAGCAGCGGCTTCTGGCAGCATGTCCGCCGGCATTGGCACTAACTACAAGCTCGTCTCCAATGGAGTCACCGGAAACATCGTCTTCAAAAGCGGCAAAGTAATCGCTCGAGGCGGAACCGATGCCGCTGGCATCGGCGGCGGTTCCGGCGGCAGTGTCGACGGGATCACGATTGAAGGCACCGCAACTATCGAAGCATACGGCAGCGCGGGCGGCGCGGGAATCGGGTGCGGCTTTCACGGGACCATGCGAAACATCACCATTAAAGGCGGCAACGTCACGGCAAAGGGCGGCGATAGCGGTGCCGGGATCGGATGCGGCCGCGACGAGCAGGGCCTCACCCATGGCACTATCACAATCGAGGGTGGAACCGTCAATGCCACGGGTGGAGGCTTTGGCGCAGGCATCGGCGGGTCGTTCCGCTCAAAGGTCAACAGCATTGTGATCAAAGGCGGAACCGTCAAGGCAATCGCCGGTGAATACGCCTGCGGCATCGGCAGTGGCGGCGGAACGGCCAACGAGCACTGGTGCAAGTCGATCACCATATCCGGCGGAAACGTCACTGCTTTTGGCGGTGGAGCGAGCTCGTCCCACGCTGCCGCCATCGGCAATGAATGCAGGGCAACCGGACGCCAAACCATCACCATCACGGGCGGAATCGTTCGCGCCTACGCGACCAGCGACCACGCCCACGCCATCGGCGGAGGCGGCACAAACGGCCCCGGGTCGTATCCACATGTGGCGGTCGATATCAGCGGCGGAACCATCATTGCCAAAGGGGGTAGCAAAGCGAGCGCCTTTGGCTCCAATGGCAACGGATACAACACCCAAAAAGACAAATACTTTGCGGCGACCATCACGGGAGGTTCCATCCTCATTGCCGCGGGCGGCTCCGTAACCAACCTGGGCACGTTTCAGGTAGACCCCACCGATGCCGCCCACAATAAGGTTTCGCCCACAGCGGCAACCATGGGCACGCTGGAAAACAAACAGCTCGACCTTGGTAAATCCCAGGCAGTCGTCAAAGGTCTGAGCAGCAACTATGGCATGAACGATGTCACCGCGATAAGTCTTGATGACGAGTTTGGCAACGGCAAGAAAGACGTGCTCTTTTGTCCCTGGCTGCCCGCGGAGACAACGCTTGTACGCGTCGATGCAAGCGTGCAGTCGCAAAACGTTCCCTATACGGGCTCTGCCGCGTCCGGAAAGACCGGAACGCTGCATCCAGCATGCAAGCTTACCCTCTCCCCGTATGGAACGGGAACAGACGGACACGCCCTTGCCCTGTTCGGAGAAGGCGTTGAGACGATCCAGCCTGCCATCGCAACAGGGCAAGTTGCCGAGCGATACACGGCATCGCCCAACCCCTATAGCGAGCAGGTGATGGATGCCGGCGGAAATCTCTCCCCAAACGTCACGGTAAACGACACTCGCCTGACCGATGCGCAGGGCAACTGGATCTACAGCGGCGGCACCGATGGCTCGGGATCCTACGGCTCGTATACACTGTATGCGCAGATGCGTCCGGTATCCTACACGGTCCATTTCGACGTCAACGTGCCTGCAGGCTCAAGCGCCACGGCATCGGGCGCCGCGCCCGATGACATAGTCGCCAAATACGGCAAAACCTACAAAATCGGCGAGGGCTCTACGCTCTTTATTCCAGGATACACGCTCAGCGGTTGGAACACCGCTGCCGATGGGAGCGGCACCGCCTTTGCCCCCGGAGAGGCCGCGAGCAATCTTTCCGACACCGATGGCGCAACCGTCACGCTCTACGCCCAGTGGACACGCAAGCCCTACACGATTCATTTCGAAGGCGGAGAGGGCGCTACCGGCCATATGGATGACGCGCTGTTCGACATCGACGTCGCAGGTCAACTTCCCGCCAACCGCTTTAGCAAGCCGGGATACACCTTTGCCGGCTGGGCACCCTCCGCATCTGTGGGCGGCGCGATCTCTGACGGTGCATGGGTCACGAATCTCTGTGCGAAAGACGTCGACGGCAATATCCTCCTCGACGCGAACGGCTCGCCCATAGGCCTAACTCTCACGGCTCGCTGGATTGACAACAACGTCGCCGCGCATGACGTTACCGTCACCGTCGGAATCGACAACAGTGCCGCAAAAGGCTTTGCGTCGAGGCTCACGCTCGTTGACGGAGGGACCTCCTTTGCTCCCTTTGAAGAGAAAGCCGACGCATCGGGAGCGACATACTATGCGCTGAAGCGCGAAGGCGCGCTTCCCGCTGGCACGTACACGCTTATGCTTGACGACAAGGACACTGGCAAGACTGTCGAAGTAGGCGATGGCGCCGATGTCGTGTCCCTCAACCTCTACTCGCTTGCTGCCAGCTGCGATAACAAGCTTGCAGGAGTCGATGTACAGCCAAGCTGGTCCATCGCAGCGGGTACCGATACGGTGTACTTGGAGGGGTCGCATGTGACTCTGGTGGCGCGTGGAACTGCACGCGGCTACGCATTCGATCAATGGACCTCGCCCGACGGCACCGTGCACTTTGCCGAGGGCTCGTCCGAGGTATCCAATCCGACCACGGTCGTTGTAGACAGGGCGCTCTCGATGTATGCCACCTCACGCCCCATCGACTATTGCATTCGCTTTGACCCCAATGCAGACGACACCACGGGTACCATGGAGGAGCAGACACTCACCTACGACACTGAAGCAGACCTCTTTACCTGTGATTTTGCACGCACGGGCTACGCCTTTGTCGGCTGGAATACAAAGCCGAACGGCAGCGGGGACACCTTTGCAGATGGCGCTACTGTCAAAAATCTTATGGATAGCGAGGGCACTTTGACGCTCTTCGCCCAGTGGAAACCCATCGCCTATTTCGTGCATTTCGATGGCAATCTTGCCGATGGTCCCGCCATGCAATCCATCGAGGCAACCTACGGGCAAGCCTTCTACCTGCCTGAAAACACGTTTGTCTTCCACAACGACGGACTAGCAGATTCGACATTTATCGGTTGGAACACGCAACGCGACGGATCGGGCGATACCTATGAAGATGCACAGCAGGTCATAAATCTCTGCTCCACACAGGGTGCCTCGATCACGCTCTACGCGCAGTGGCGCGATCCCGAGCCCACACCGACTCCAGCCCCTGAGCCCAAACCCGATCCCGAGCCGACCCCTGGTACGAGCGGCGACACGGACCGGAAAACGCCTCAGCGACCAAACGGCACAAAATCCAAAGGTCATAGCAGCGGACTACCCGGCACCGGTGACGGATCACCCCTATGGATAGCGATAGGCGCCCTTGGCATCGCTGCGGTCTCCCTTGGAGCCTCTCGCATGAAAAGAGGCACACGGTAGTCACAAGGCTGCAGCCGCGCCTCCGCCGTCTGCGCACGGTATCGCTCGCGGCATGACGTCATCTCCGCATCGCAAAAAAGGAGCCCTGCATAAAGCGAGGCTCCTTTCCATCTATCTTGGCAACTCAGTTGAGATTAGACGTAGAACAGGATGTCGTCGTAGGTCGGAACGGGCCAGTAATCGCGAGCCACGATCTCTTCCATGGCGTCAACGGCGGTACGAAGCCTATCCATGGCAGGAACAACCTCGTGAGCATACTTGTTCGCCTGCTCCTGACCGTCCAGTGCCTCGGCCTCCTTGTGCAGGGCGTCGAGTGCCTTGATGGAATCGTTGATCTCGGTGATGCCGTAGCAGAGCTTGTTAAGCGTGTTCTGCTCGCACTGCATGGCAGCATCGGCACCAGCAGCGCGAATGGCCTCAAGACCCTTGGCGACCTTGGTGGCGTAAGCGGTAATGACCGGACGATAGGTACGACGCGCCTCGCGAACCATCGTGGTAGCCTCAATGTTCATGAGCTTGTTGTACTTCTCGAGCTTGCAGTCGTAGCGGCACTGAGCCTCGGCACGGGTCAAGACACCCATCTCCTCAAAGAGCGCAATGCTCTTCTCGGCAACGAAGGCGGGCAGGGCATCGGCCGTGGTCTTGTTGTTAGCAAGGCCACGCTTCTCGGCCTCGACGGGCCACTCATCAGAATAGCCGTCGCCAGAGAAGAGAATGCGCTTGTGCTCGGTCAGAACCTTCTTGCAGTAATCAAGTGCAGCATCCTGGAACTTGTCCTCGGGCGTGCCCTCGAGCGCGTCGGCAAACAACTTAAGCGACTTGGCAACGGCAACGTCGAGAACCATGTTGGGGTCGGAGACGTTTTGCTCGGAGCCGCAGGCGCGGAACTCGAACTTGTTGCCGGTGAAGGCGAACGGAGAGGTGCGGTTGCGGTCGGTGTTGTCCTGCATAAGCTTGGGCAGCGTGTTAGCGCCCAGGTCAAGAACGCCATGTGTAGCGTGGACAGACGCCTTGCCGTCGGCGATTTTCTCGACGACCTCGGTAAGCTGGTCGCCCAGGAAGATGGAGACGATCGCCGGGGGCGCCTCGTTTGCGCCCAAACGGTGATCGTTGCCGGCAGAGGCAACGGAGGCACGCAGCAGCTCCTGATAGTTATCGACAGCCTCGATCACCGCGGTGAGGAAGACGATGAACTGCAAGTTATCGAGCGGGGTATCGCCCGGATCAAGCAGGTTCTCGGACTCGGTGCCCAGCGACCAGTTGTTGTGCTTGCCCGAGCCGTTGATGCCCTCGAAGGGCTTCTCGTGCAGCAGGCATACCAGGTCGTGACGAGAGGCGATGAGCTTCATCTTCTCCATCATCACGAGGTTCTGGTCAACGGCCTCGTTGACCTCACCGTAAACCGGAGCGAGCTCGTGCTGGCAGGGAGCGACCTCGTTGTGCTTGGTCTTGCCCGGAATGCCCAGGGCCCATAGCTCGCTATCGAGGTCCTTCATGTAGGAAGAGACAGTGGGGCGAATAGCGCCAAAGTAGTGCTCCTCGAGCTCCTGGCCCTTGCAGGGAGTAGCACCAAAAAGCGTACGACCGGTGATAACCAGGTCCTTGCGCTTGCGATAAGCGTCCTTCTTGATCAAGAAGTACTCCTGCTCGTCGCCCACAGAGGGAACGACCTTCTTGGGCTTCTTGCCAAAGAGGGCCAATACGCGCTTGGACTCACGATCAAGAGCCGTCATGGAACGCAGAAGCGGAGTCTTCTTGTCAAGCGCCTCGCCGGTGTAGGAGCAGAAGGCCGTGGGGATACACAGAACATCGTCCTTGATAAAAGCAGGGCTCGTGCAGTCCCAAGCGGTGTAACCGCGAGCCTCAAAGGTGGCACGCAGGCCGCCGTTGGGAAAGCTCGAGGCGTCAGGCTCGCCCTGAATCAGGTTCTTGCCCGTGAACTTGGTGATAGCGGTGCCGTCGTGGTTGGGCTCGAGGAAGCTGTCGTGCTTCTCGGACGTAATGCCCGAGAGCGGCTGGAACCAGTGAGCGTAGTGCGTGGCGCCCTTGGAAATAGCCCAGACCTTCATGGCATGAGCAACAGCGTTAGCGACGTCCAGGTCCAACGGCTTGCCGTCCTCGATGGTGGCGGCGAGACGCTTGTAGATGTCCTTGGGAAGATACTCTTTCATCACATCTTCCGAGAACACCATGGTCCCGAAGCGGTCGGTAAGATCGGCCATGCGGAACTCCCTTCATGTTCACACCGGATTACAGCCGGCGTTTGTTACCAACGAACGATTCGTAGATTAGGCGCGACGTGTTTCGACGGCATTAACAAGACGTTGCCAGCCGGAAACCAACGTGTTGAGAATACCGCAGCTGCAGCTAAAACCCAACGTCAAACGATTTTTTCAGAAGATGGGAAAAGGAACGCGAAACATGAGCGTCCCCAACTCGCAACGCACAGGAAATGCGCCTGTCACGAATCTGTAGCAAGCTCACTTTGCAATAGACAATACCTATGGTTAACAAATGAAACAGCTTGGATGCTATCGCCAATGCTTGCGGTAAAATTTCTGCCACACAACGGCGGACACGCCGCACTAACGCATCCCGGAGGTCCCATGAAGGTTGCCGACATCTTCTCATCTGCAAAGGCAACGGGCGCTCAGCCCATCTCGTTTGAAATGTTCCCGCCCAAAGGCGAGCTCACCCTCGAGCACGCACGCGAGGTTGCCGAGCAGTTCCAGGATCTTCACCCCGATTTCGTGAGTGTCACCTACTCCGCTGGAGGCTCGGGCAACTCCGGCGCCACCGCAAAAATCGCCTCGATGCTCACGCACGACTTTGATATCACGTCCGTCGCCCACCTGACGTGCATTTCCCTCACGCACGATGAACTGCAACGTAAAATCGATGAGATGCGCCAGGCCGGCGTGGAAAACGTCCTTGCCCTGCGCGGGGACTTGCCCCAGGGAACCAACGCCGCCGATGCCGCACGCGCCGAATACCCTTACGCCAAAGACCTCATCCCCACCCTTGTGGATGCTGGTTTTTGCGTAGGCGCAGCCGCTTACCCCGAGGGACATATCACCTGCGAGAACCTCGAGCTTTCCGTCGAGCACCTCAAGCAGAAGCAAGATGCCGGAGCGAGCTTCTTTGTGACGCAGCTTTTCTTTGATAATGAGTGCTTCTTCCGCTTTCGCGAGATGGCCGACCGCGCGGGAATCACGGTACCCATCACCGCAGGCATCATGCCGTTCATGAGTAAGCAGCAGATCAGCCGCATGGTCTTCATGTGCGGCGCGTCGCTGCCTTCTCCGGTCATCAAGCTTTTGGCCAAGTACGAGGACAACCCGGACGCCCTGCGCGAGGCTGGCATCGAGTACGCCTGCCGCCAACTTGAGGGCTTGCGTGATGCCGACGCCGACGGCCTGCACATCTACACCATGAACCGTCCATCCGTTGCCCGCGCCGCCATCGAGGCCCTCAGAAAATAATGGATCTCCCGGCCTCTTTTGCAACACCCGTGCTTTATCGGCCCAACATCTCTGCGCGCCCCCGTGTGGACCGTGCGGAGATGTTGCGCTACCTAGGCTACGGCGGCCAAGAGATTGACCTCGACCTTGAGCGCCGAATCGTACGTTGCGTCGAAGAGCTCGAACTCTCTATTGAACCCAAGGGCGTGCGCCGCACCTTTTGTGTAGACGCCAGCGGCGCCGACGACGATGGAATGCCCTGCATCCAGCTCGTAGACAGCGAGATCGTCCTCACCGGACGCGATATCTACCGTCATCTCAAAGACGCCGCCTTCTGCACGGTGCTTGCCTGCACGCTCGGTATGAATTGCGAACGCAAACTGCGCACTCTGGCAAGCCAGCAGGCACTTGACGCCGCTCTCTTCGACGCCGCGTGCTCCTCGTATATCGAAGCCGCCGTGGAACAGATGGACCGCGATGTTCGCACGCAAGCAGCCAATGTGGGCCTGAGCGCAAACTGGCGCTTTAGCCCCGGCTACGGGGATTGCCCGCTCTCGGCCCAATCAAGCATCCTCGCCGCGCTCAACGCAAGCCGCCTTTTGGGCCTTACCGTCACAACAACAAACCTGCTCATGCCCACCAAGAGCGTGACGGCGTTCATCGGGCTGTTCGATGGCCCGGTGCACGACGCCAATACGCGGCCCACCTGCAATATCTGCAGGCTGCGCCCCAGCTGCGCCTTCCGCGCACGGGGCGAGACCTGCTATGGTGAGAAAACACGGTAACCCGCGCTATCTCGCCTGTGCAGACGCCAACACCCCGATACCCGCCTTTGAAGATGCGAGGCTCATTCATGAAATACACGCTCAAAACCACCGACGCCAACGGCCATCCGCTCACCGCACCCATCGACAACGCACGACGCGAAGGGGCAGCCTACGCGCCGCGAACGATTGAAACCTTGCGCTGCGACGAGCACCTGCGCGCTGTGCTGCGCGGCGAGAAACATCTGCTGTTCGACGGTGGCATGGGCACCATGCTGCAGGCGGCGGGCATGAAGGCGGGCGCCCTTCCGGAGCTCCTCAATTTTTCCGATCCCGATGTGATCACGGGCATCCAGCGCCAGTACGTCGAGGCGGGGTGCGACGTAATTACCTCCAATACCTTTGGCGCCAACGCGCACAAGCTCAACGGGGCAGCCAGCGTGGAAGACGTCTTTGCCTCCGCCGTCGCGTGTGCCCGCGCCGCCGGAGCGCGCTATGTGGCAGGCGACATCGGCCCCATCGGAGCCCTGCTGCGTCCCTTGGGCACCATGTCTTTCGATGAAGCTTACCTGCTGTTCAAAGAAGAGGTCGAAGCGGGCGTCAAGGCAGGCGTCGACCTGTTCATCATCGAGACCATGACCGACCTTGCCGAGACCAAGGCCGCTGTCCTTGCTGCCAAGGAAAACTCCGACCTGCCCATCTTTGCCACCATGACCTTCGAAGAGGATGGCCGTACGTTTTTGGGCACAAACCCCGAGGTCGCCGCTATCACCCTTGACGCCTTAGGAGCAGACGTCGTAGGCATCAACTGCAGTCAGGGGCCTGCCGACCTGCGTCCCTTTGCAAAACGCATGCTCAACGTTACCGACAAACCTGTACTCGTACAGGCAAATGCCGGCTTTCCGCACGTAGACGACGAAGGCAATACCGTCTTTGACATCGGCGCACCCGAATATGCCCACGCTGTCGCCGAAATGATCGAAGACGGCGTAGGCGTTGTGGGAGGATGCTGCGGCACCACGCCCAACCATATGCGCTTGCTCAAGCAGCTCATCGAAGGACGCACGCCACAGTTGCGCCATCACGACCCCGCCATGTACGTCACAAGTGCACAGAGCTGCGTTACCCTTCCCGTCGCGGGCCATCGCATCGCCGTCATCGGCGAGCGCATCAATCCCACGGGCAAAAAGCGCCTGCAACAAGCCCTGCGCGACGGCGACCTCGACTACGTGGTGTCCCAGGGCATCAGCCAGCAGGAGCAGGGCGCCGATATCCTCGATGTCAACGTGGGCCTGCCCGAGATCGATGAGGTCAAGATGATCCAAGCGGCATGCGAACAGCTCCAAGGCTCCACGCTGTTGCCTTTGCAGATCGACTCGACCGACCCCACCGCCGTCGAGGCTGCAACGCGTCGTTATGCCGGAAAGCCCATCATCAACTCGGTCAACGGCAAGCGCCAGATCATGGACGAGATCTTGCCCATCGTAGCTCACTACGGCACCAACGTGATTGGTCTGGCGCTCGACGAGGACGGTATCGCCGAGACGGCCGAGAAGCGCTTTGCCATTGCCGAGCGCATCGTAGATGAGTGCGAGCGTTACGGCATCGCCCGCGATCGTATTCTCATCGACTGCCTGGTCATGACCGCCTCCACCAATCAGGCTCAGGTAATCGAAATCCTGCGTGCCGTACGCATGGTCAAGGAGCGCCTGGGCGTGAAGTGCGCCCTCGGCGTTTCCAATGTGAGCTTTGGCCTTCCTGCGCGCCCACTTTTGGGCTCGACCTTCCTGGCCGCTGCTTTTGGAGCTGGTCTCGACGCCCCCATCATGAATCCCGGATCCGCCCGCTTTATGGATGCTGTCCGCGCTTATCGCGTGATCAATGCCGAAGACGAGGGCTCGGCCGACTACATTGGCCGCTATGCCGAGCGGACCGATCCCTACAAGATCGCTGCCGACCCTGCCCTTGCACTGGCACCGAAAACGGCCGCCGCGCCTACCGCAACCGCAGATTCCCCGACAAACGAGGACCCCATCGCTCGCTTGGTCATTAGCGGACGCAAGGGAGAAATTGCCGCCACGACCAAGGAACTCCTCAAAACAATTCCTGTCATGGAGCTCATCAACGACCACTTCATCCCCGCGCTCGACGAAGTTGGCGTTCTGTTTGACCAGGGAAAGTTTTTCCTACCGCAGCTGATGGCATCGGCAGAAGCGGCGCGCGTGGGCTTTGATACCATCAAGGCGGCCATGCCCGCTGGCGAAATTGCCGACAAAGGCAAGATCTGCGTCGCCACCGTCAAGGGCGACATCCACGACATCGGCAAAAACATCGTCAAGATGCTCCTCGACAACTACGGCTACACCGTCTTTGACCTGGGTCGCGACGTAGACCCGCAAGCCGTGCTCGACGCAGTGCGCGAACGTGACGTCAAACTCGTGGGCCTCTCGGCTCTCATGACCACCACAGTCACCAGCATGGAGGAGACCATCCGCCTGCTGCATGCCGAGGTGCCCGGCGTCAAAATTATCGTAGGCGGCGCTGTCCTCACCCCCGAGTATGCCAAGCAAATCGGCGCCGATTACTATGCTAAGGACGCCGCCGAATCCGCACGCATCGCCGAAGAGGTCTTTGGCAGCTAGATCCAAAACAGCAGAACAGCGCCGCAGGATTTGTCCCCGTTTTTTGACAAATGGGTAACGAGAACGACACCCTATCGCCGCATACAGGTAAAGCACGGTAGAATAGTGCCCACAAGCTGGACTCAAGCATAAGGAGCGCGCATGGCGATCACGCCTCAAGAAATCGCAGAGACCCGCGGCATGGTCGCGGAGCAAAACCTCGACATCCGCACCATCACCATGGGCATCTCCCTTATGGGATGTGCCGACGAGAACCTCGATCGCATGTGCACCAAGGTCTATGACCATGTAACCAGCACTGCTGAGAATCTCGTACAGACCGCCGAGGGTCTCGAGCGCGAATACGGCATCCCCATCGTTAACAAGCGCGTCTCCGTCACGCCCGTGGCAAAGATCGCCGCATGCTGCAAGGACGAGGACCTCACCCCCATTGCCCACGCACTCGACCGCGCCGCCGAGACGCTCGGAATCGATTACCTGGGCGGCTTTTCCGCCGTTGTCCAGAAGGGCATCGGTGACGCCGACCGTCGTTTGATTCAATCCATCCCCGAGGCGCTCGCCGGCACGAGCCGCGTTTGCTCGTCCATGAACGTGGCGAGCCTGCGCGCAGGCATCAATATGGATGCCGTGCTCATGGCAGCCCATACCATCATCGACTCGGCCAAGCTCACGGCCGACCACGAGTCCGTAGGCGCCTCCAAGTTCGTCTGCTTTGCCAACATGGTGGAGGATTCGCCCTTTATGGCAGGTGCCGTGCACGGTGGCGGCGAGGCAGATGCCGTCATCAACGTAGGCGTCTCCGGCCCTGGCGTCATGGCAGCCGCCCTGGAGAAGCTTCCCGACACCGCTTCTATGATGGAAGTTGCCGAGAAGATCAAGCAGACCGCTTTTAAGATCACGCGCGCCGGAGAGCTCATGAGCCGCGAGGCTTCCCGCCGTCTGGGCGTAGAAAAGGGCATCGTGGACCTTTCCCTCGCCCCCACCCCCGCCGTAGGCGACTCCGTTGCCCGCATCCTCGAGATCATCGGTGTGGGCACCTGCGGCGGCCCCGGCACCACGTGTGCCCTCGCAATGCTTAACGACGCCGTCAAGAAGGGCGGCGTTATGGCCAGCTCCAGCGTCGGCGGTCTTTCGGGCGCCTTCATCCCCGTCTCCGAAGATGCGGGCATGATCGCCGCCGTCGAGGCAGGCGCTCTCTCGCTCGAGAAGCTTGAGGCCATGACCTGTGTCTGCTCTGTCGGCCTCGATATGATCGCCGTTCCCGGCGACACCTCCGTCGAGACCATCGCCGGCATCATTGCCGACGAGATGGCCATCGGTGTCATCAACAATAAGACCACGGCCGTCCGTATCATCCCTGCCATCGGCAAGGGCCTGGGTGAGTGCGTGGACTACGGTGGACTGTTTGGCCGCGCGCCCATCATGCCCGTCAATCCGAACGCAGGCACGGTTCTTGCGCATCGCGGTGGCCGCTTCCCCGCTCCGCTCAATTCGCTCAAGAACTAGCGCATCCTGTTTGATGTGTGTTACGGGCCGGTTGGACTCAGCGCCAACCGGCCCGTTTGCTATTGTTTGGGGCTACGCACCAGTCACCCCGCAGCAGAAAGGCTGTACATGAAGAAGTTTTTTAAGACCTTTGGCGGCGTGCTCATGGGCATCGTCGTTGTCTTTGGCATCCTTTCCGTACTGTGTAACACGCTACTTGCAGGAACCCCGTTGGCATCCACCCTCCAGCAGCTTGGGGGAGGTGCCGGAGCTACTGCCGCCAACGTCGCGCTCGATGCTTCGGGAATCAAAGGAAAACTCGACAGCGAGCTTCGTTCCCACGCTGGCGACATCGCTGCCGCGACCGGTCTTTCTGAAGGTCAGGTCGAAGATATCATCAACCAGATTGATATCTCTTCTTGGAGCGTCACAACGCTTCCCGCCGATGCCACCGTAGCGGGCAGTTTCCAGACCTCGTATCAAGGCACAAACGTCACGGTCACAACCTACACAGACCCATCGTATGTCTCCATCAGCCCCTGGGGTCAAACCATTACGCTTGCCGTGCCCGAGAGCTCGCAAAACTACGTTTCCTACCTCTCGTATCTTTAGAGCAGCCACGCTCAAAGCTCGATATTCTTCATCGTTCCATCCCGCAGTTCGAGCTCTAAGACGCCTTTGGAAAGTCTGGCCTTCCGCACGCAACCGTCTCCTTGAACAAGCTCGACCGGCATGCAGCCGTCGCCTAAAGCAAGACTTGTCACGTGATAATCTGCATCGGTTGTCGATATGGCATATACCGCACCCGAGTACTCAATGACGCCCACCGGGGAACCGTCCATCTCGCACAAGTCGCTCGGTTTGTCTTCGGAGCCCTGGGCGCGTCGCTGAAGGACGCATCCATCGCCTGTTGCAGATAAACGGTAAACAAATCCACCGTACTCGATGCTCTTTTTTACGGTGCCCTCGGAAGAGCGGACCACCGCAACCTCCGCCTCCCCGGCAGCCGCACCATCACGGTGATGAGCTATGCCCGTCAGAGCGCCACCGATCAGATATACAACAACAAGCGCCAGCCCGATTCCCACCAGTGCCGCCGCGAACGAAACAGCGCGGCTTGAGTGCTCGGCAGCACCGCTCGATACCACACGACGCGTGCCCGCAGCCGCAGCGCGCAGGCGCTCTCGCTCCACCGGCTTGGCATGAGCCGCCCTCTTGGCGGCATCAAGCGCATTGACGGGCCTACGGGCATGAGACATGTGTCCATCGATCGCGCGGCCATCCCTCCGCTTGGTCTCCATCGCCATCCGCGCTCCTCTCCAAGGCATACTGCAATTGTGTATGCACAGGTTTTCGCCCCCATGCAGACCTGCGGTACGTTATCGTATTGCACGGAATACAGAGTAGCAGCAGAAAGTGAGCTTTCCATGGCCCTCACCGGTAAACAGGTTCGCCAGCTCCGCGCCCTGGCGCATCACCTCAATCCCGTCGTCAACGTTGGCCGCGGGGACATCAACGACGGCGTCGTCGCGCAGACGGAAGAGTGCCTCGAAGCGCACGAGCTTATCAAATGCAATGTCCAGGACGGCAGTGATCTTACGGCGCGCGAAGCCGCCAACGAGCTCGCAGAGCGCTGCGGCGCCGACGTGGTCCAGGTCATTGGCCACCGTTTTTCGCTCTATCGCATGAGCTCGCGCAAGGACGTCGACCACATCAAGTTCGACTAACACGCACGTATACGCTTTTGCTCAAGCGCGCTCCCCCACCTGGAGGAGCGCGCTTTTTTATATTGCCCAGGCGCTCACAGCATGACAGGGGCCTTGGACCTTCCAATGATTTGCTCATAGGCGATGCGCGTCTTTTCCTCGGGAAGCGCATGCACTTCATGCTCCAGATAGTGCAGGTGACTGTTATAGAGCTCGACCACTTCACGCCGGCGTCCGCATAAGTCAAAGACAGCCATAGCACGTCTAATCACGTCTTCGCGCGTCGCTTCTTGTCTCAAGGCCGCCTCGACAAGCCAAGTAGCAGATGCCGTGTTCCCAGCCTCGACGGACAAATCAATCCCGCGAATCATGCAGTCGATAAACTTGGACTGATACATGCGACGCAGCTGAACAAAAAACTGCGTATTGCCAATGCTCGGGATAAAAAGCGGACCCGCATATACCTCCTCGAGCTTCAAACAATCGTCGATAACTTCCTGTGCGCTCCTACCCGTCTTGCGCAGCAAGACCTCACGCGCCAACGCGTCAAAACGACGAATATCAGACGTAACATAATCACCGTTGAAGGATATGGCATCGGCCTGTGTTACCACATACTGAGGACCGTCCTTCCGCTGACTCAATGCACCCCGCAGAGAGGAGAGCGCAGTATAGAGACTCTTGCGCGCATGGGCATAATCCATCTCCGGCCACATCTCCTCAGAAATCACCCGACGGTCCACAAAGGTATCGATCGAAAGCACGAGGCGCGCAGCAAGCGCACTTGCCTTCTTGCGCTTCCAAACTTCATCTGTCAGGGTATGACCGTTGCGCAACACGTGAAAGCCGCCAAAGAGGTTGATAGTTACCTGCCCTACATCGGGAGTCCCCAAATAGAGCATCGTCTCATATGACTCCACCTCCTTTACCTCATCGATAACGCCTCGATACTGCGATGGGTGCCGGAGCGGAACGAGACGACGTGCCGAATCGGATCTATCCCCCAGCACTGACATAGTAAGACAGGCACGCGTTGCAAAAGAGGAATCCAGCAATACGGACCGATGCATCGAAAACCATGCCGAAAGCTCCGCGTCAAAACGTGCAGCCGAAAGATGCAACGCCGTAGACCACGCCCAAGCCGGATCTTTGACCTGCGTCGCAAGATCTAAAAGATCTGCCTGTTCGCGAACGGTTATCATCGAGGCATCCCTTAGCTGAGCGCTTTGCACCAGCAAATGAGCCCAACCGCGCAGAAAGATATTCGACTTGTCTGCGAGCTTCTCCACTTGCTGCCCACGAAACTGCGCATTCATCACCTGCCCCAACGTCAATGCCTGCCAGCCTTCCGCCGCAAGGCAAAACAGCTGAGTTGGCAAATCGGATTGCCGAACCGCCATCGTATTGGCATCGACAAATGCCCGCTCGTCGGCAATCGGCTCGAGACGCATCAGGTGCCCCACCGCCTGTGCCATACGCACTCGCGCGGCACAAGGCAAAAGCCTGCGCTCGAGAAGCACATCGCGCAGGCCGCTTAAACGAGACATCGCCTCGCCGAGGTCTTCCGGGCGGCCGCAAAAGGCTTGCTTGAGCACCTCCACCGTAGATTCGAGAATCTCCAGCAAATCGACCCCATTGCATCTTCTGTTTTGCGGCAAAGGCTCTGGAGCACTATAGGCAGCGATGTTTCCGTCGCCTGCCATAAGGCGGTCATAGGCGGCAATACAAGCCTCCAACCGATCAGCATGCGACGACCTTGCGCCTCTGCAAAAATGCTCCGAAAGCGTCGGAAGCGATATTCCCGCGCACGAATCCCACAGAGCCACAAACGCGCAGGCACATGCCCATTCCGTTGGGTCGACATCGCGTTCCATATCGTAGGCGCGCTTCCTCAGCTCGAGTGCCGCAGCGCGTGCAAGACGAAGGTCGCCAAGCGTCAACGCCGCAAGACATGCCGCAAGCAAAGCACCTGCTTCAAGCGGCTCCTCTGTAGAGGCTTCATGCCGGCCCAGCAATCGACTAATAAACAAGCCATGGCCACTCAGGACAAATCCGGTAGGGCGCATCGCAAGCAAGGCGATGGCGTCATTATCTTCCAGCACGTTCTCGCACAGCTCAACCGCATCGTCAAAGCGGGAGGCCTTAACGAGCATTCGACCGGCATGGCTAACGATTTGGCTCGAAAGCCGAGCGACCATTTGCTGAAGCGAGCGCTTGATCTGTGCGCCTAGCCCCAAGCACTTAAACTCGCCGGTATTGACCGCAAATCCAAACACAGGCCAATCGCGCGAAAGCTGCAACAACACGTTCGGCTTCACGCGCACCCCGCACGCCTCAAGATCGGCTATCGTCCCCGATCCCATCGCCAACATAAAGCAAACGATCCTGAACAAGCCATCCCGCGCCTGCTGCAAGCTGTTGAGGATCGCTTCATAAATCCCAAGGATACCCGCGTTAAGAGCAGAGCCGTCTGCCTCTTGTGAGCTGATGCTTTGCAGCATGGCAATAAGAGCTGGGACACCTTGTGTCAGATGATAGACATCAAGCGAGGCCGAGATTGAGTATAAACGCGCCCACTGAGCGTATTCTCGCGGCTGAACCAGCAAGGATCGAGCGGGGATGAGCGAGCTCTCCCCCACTACCTTGATGAATTCGTGGTTGGTGGGAAGGCAGGAGACAACGATCTCGAAGCCCTGATCGCGCAAATCAATTAGCGTATCAACCACACGTTGCAGCCCCGCCTTTCCAAAGCGAGGCATGTTGTCCACAATCACAACGGGCGAAGCGGTTGGCGCGATATCGCACTGCAGACGTCGCAAACGCTCCCCAAGCTCAGCGGGACGCATTCCCTGCGCATCGATAAGACCCACGTCACCGCGCGTCATATCCTCTTTAATACTATCCGCGTATTGAAGAAGAAGTGCGGTTTTGCCAAACCCCGCCGGTGCGCTTACCACGGCCATGCCACCATCGCGGCATTTGCGCACAAGATCTTGCACCAATCGGTCTCTGCGCGCAGAAAATCCAGCTGGCACTCGATAGAACTCTCCCGTATCCGATTCGCCCTTTAAGTCCCCCACATACGTTTTGCCAACACCCACTGCATCCCCCACTCTCGCACAACGTGAGCCTTGTCGATTCAAGATACGAGCTGGTTGCCAGAGGGGCATAGTAAATTCGGCGAAGAGATCTTGTTTGTTAGATTTGAGGGGAGATATGTAGCATATCTCCCCTGTTTCGCGATACTTACCGTCAACTTCCCAAGGCATATATATTTACCTGCTAAAACCCTGGAATCTTTTTTCAGTATTGACACTTTAGCAATGACATTTGTCAACGTAACTATACATTCGTTACCGCTTATGGTGCATTTTACGGCGCTCACCATTGCATATTTGTCCGACAGAATTAAACGTGTTAATCAGAGTTTTTGCCAATGTCCGGCCGGGCTGTTTGATTTATTTGAGATTGCCGTAAGAAATGGGTTAGATTGGCGCATTTTTGTTGATAACTCAGCATAAAAAAACGGCCCCGAATCACTTCGGGGCCGTACAACCTTGACGCTATCTACGCACCAAGGCGCATCAAATCGAAACTACGCAAGCATGCCCTTGCACAGAGCGAGCGCCTCGTCGTCGGCAACGACCGTGACGTTGGTGTGCAACTGCAGGATGGAAGCAGGGCACTGCGGAGTAACCGGGCCAAAGCACATATCGTGAACGGCCTGGGCCTTCTTCTCGCCATTGGCAACAACCAAGATGGAGCGAGCGTTCATGATGGTCTGAACACCCATGGTGTAGGCGCGACGCGGCACGTCCTCCTCACGCTCAAACAGACGGCTGTTAGCCTCAATGGTGCTCTCGGTCAGGTTGACGCAATGCGTGCCCTTGGAGAAAACGTCGTCCGGCTCGTTGAAGCCAATATGGCCGTTGCGGCCAATGCCCAGAAGCTGCAGATCGCAGAAACCAGCGTCGGCAACCATCTTGTCAAAAGAAGCACAAACCTCATCGACGTCGGTGTTAGATCCAGCGGGAACGTGCACGTTCTTGGGGTCGATGTTGATATGATCGAAGAAATGCTTATTCATGAAGTAGTGGTAGCTCTGGGGATCGTCATCCGCGATACCAAAGTACTCGTCGAGGTTATACGTGCTGACCTGAGAGAAGTCGACATCGCCCTTCTTGTACCAATCGATAAGCTGGTCATAGGTGCCAATGGGAGAATCGCCCGTAGCAAGGCCCAGAACACAGTTGGGCTTGAGGATAACCTGAGCAGAAATGATGTTGGCTGCCTTGCGGCTCATGTCCGCATAATCGCGAGCGCGAACGATTTTAATCATAAAAGGCCCCTTTCAAAGAGCAATAACTAACCCTCAAAAGCATAGCGCTAAATAAGGCGTATAGTGGTCTTTTCTTGCGCTACCTCTCGCGAGCGGTAATAAGCTCGTCAAGCTCCGAAACGGTGCTTCCCACGTTGCCCTTGATGCTGGAGAACTCAACAGAGTTGCAAATCAGAATCGGGGCAGTAACGTCAAAGCCGGCATCTTTGATAGCCTGGCGGTCAAACTCGATAAGCACCTGGCCCTTTTTCACGTTCTGTCCAATAGCGGTGCAAACGTGGAAGTACTTTCCATCCAGACGATCGGTATCAAGGCCCACATGGATGAGAACATCCATACCCTCGTTGGTGTGAAGCGCCACGGCATGGCCAGTGGGAAAAATCGCTTCGATTTTAGAATCGGAAGGGGCAACCACATGGTTACCCGAGGGCTCAATGGCAACGCCTTGGCCCAAGAGCCCAGCGGCAAAAATATGGTCGTTCACCTCAGAGAGAGGAATTACCTTACCCGCAAGCGGCGAGAGCAAGGTATTGCGTTTGCTCCGCATGCCAAAAGTCTTGAAAAGCCCGCTCAGCATGATCCTCCTTGTCGTACGCGATATAGCGCACAGACATTATCGTAACGCGAAGCACGTCCGATTTGAACAGAATATCAGAATGTGTCAACAACAAAGCAATTCAGTATGTAAACGCCGGATGCGATCCAGCGACATGAAAAAACGGAGCCCGCCGAACATGCGGCAGACTCCGTTTTTGAGTCCAAATACCAGGCGAAATGCTTAGCGCTTGGAGAACTGCGGAGCGCGACGGGCCTTCTTCAGACCGTACTTCTTGCGCTCGACCACGCGAGCATCGCGGGTCAGGAAACCGGCCTTCTTGAGGTCGGCACGGTAATCGCCAGCGTTCAGAAGAGCGCGAGCGATGCCCAGACGAAGGGCGCCGGACTGGCCGGAGATGCCGCCGCCATCAAGAAGGGCGATGACATCAAAGGAACCGAGGGTATCGGTAACCTTGAAGGGAGCGAGAGCGTCCTCGACCAGCTGCTTGCGGCCAAAGTACTCCTCGGCATCGCGCTTGTTAACGGTGACCTTACCGGTACCGGGAACGAGACGGACGCGGGCAACGGCGTTCTTACGACGGCCGGTGCCGTAATAAACAACGGTGTTCTCAGCCATCTTTAAGCCTCCAGGTCAATCTTGGTCGGGTTCTGAGCAGCATGCGGGTGCTCGGCACCAGCGTAGACCTTCAGCTTCTTGAGCTGCTGACGGCCAAGCGTGGTCTTGGGGAGCATGCCGCGAACGGCGCGCTCGATGACCTGCTCAGGGTGCTTCTCCATGGCCTCGACAAAGGTCTCGGCCTTGAGGCCGCCATTGTAGCCGGAGTGACGGTAGTAGACCTTCTGGTTGGCCTTGTTGCCGGTAAGCTGGACCTTATCGGCATTGATGACAACCACGAAGTCACCACAGTCAGAGTTGGGGGTGAACTGAGGCTTGTTCTTACCGCGCAGGATCATTGCGACCTGAGTGGCCAGACGGCCCAGAACAGCACCCTCGGCATCGACGAGAACCCAGTTGCGCTGGACCTCGCCCTGCTTGGCGTAGTGAGTCGATTTCTGAATCACTTGACTCCTCCATGTACATTACGTGTCTTAACAGAGATTCACGGGGCTCTGCAAAGTAACTTGTCGAGTATACCGCGCGAACGCTTTAAGTCAACGATAATTCGGCGTTCTATCAGAGTTTCTGCACATGCGGACGAACATCCTTCGCGCATCCTTGAGACCTTTTGTACAATACGAAGAATCGATATCGAAAGGAAGCCTTTATGCGAGCGCAGATGCACAAAACACAGCGGACGCAGACAGGATATCGGGAGCTCATTAGGTTGGCCCTGTTCTTTTTCGTCTTCCTTACAAGTACCTTTATCTTCGACGAGCATGCAGCACTACTCTTTGGCCCTTCCCTCGTCTCGCCCCTAGAGAGTCTCATGCTCGGCTCGAGCGTCATTGGTTTCATCCTCAGGCCCTATCTATGCTACCGCCTCCCCACCAGGCGGCACGATGTCTCGACCCTCATAGGCACGCTCGCCGTCGCCGCGATTGTCGTCACGATCATGGCCAGACGCACCTGGGTGTTCCTCGCCGGGGGCATCGTCCTCTTCGCGGCACTCGGCTATATCGGCAGCGCCGCCCATTCGTTCCTTGCACGCCGCTATGCCAAGACGTCCTATCTGGCGCGCGCCGTCGCTATCACCTATGCTTTGGGAATCGTTTTTCAGTTTATCTTCCATATCCTCGTTCCAGGCGATATGCCCAACCAGATTGTCCTCGTACTCTCCACGCTCGCCGTGGTGACCCTTCTCCATGCGATTGCCGAGACGAAAGCACCCGGTGGTGTCGCGTGGCAAGATCTTTCTACCATGGGCGCCGCGTCCACCCCCGCAGCCAGAGAGACTGCCGTGCGTCTCGCCGTGGCGATCTTTTGCCTCACGGGAGTTTTTGCAGCCCTCAACTCCGCACTCACCCTATCGCATGCCTCCAATGCCATCGACCTCGGCTCGTGGCCGCGCCTCTTCCTCGTGCCAAGCGCCCTCGCCGCCGGCATACTTTTCGATAAGCTCGACACGCGTCGTGTCGGCATGATCATGACCGCCGTCGCGATGTTCTCAGCCTGCGCCCTTTTCATCCTCATAGGCAATGTCGGCATACGCGCGAGCGCCATCGTCTTCTACCTGGGGTCGGGCGTATTCGTCGTCTTCTTCACCACGACCTATATGAAACTCTCTGCTCATATGAGAATGCATGAGCTGTGGCCGAGCATGGGCCGTGTGTTCAACAACATCGGCTCGATGCTCGTGAGCGCGCCTGCCATTGCCCTGGTCGACGACGGCAACCCTCTTGGCATGATAATTGCCACAGTCGTCCTGCTCGCAGGCGTCGCCGCATCGCTTCTCTCGAGCTCGGGAACTAAGCAGATCGGATGCGAGAACCCACACGAGAACCCCCGAGCCGACATCAATACCGAGAATATGTCGCAGCAAGACGACGCGCGCTCGAGCGAGGCGGCATCGACACCGCCGGCCGCTCTCTCGCTTGAGGAGCCCCTCGAGCGCTTCTGCCGGGCATACAGCCTCACTCCACGCGAGGGCGATGTAGTGCGCGCCCTTCTGACTATGGACGACAGCGTGAGTGATATCGCATCCGCGCTCTTCCTTTCGCGCTCGACGCTCTACCGTCTCATCGCATCGATTAACAAGAAGACAGGTACCGCTTCGCGCACGGCTCTCATCACGTTCTTCTGGACCTGGTACAACGCTTCGTAGAGGCATAAAGTCGCTCCACGGAAAAGGGCCCACTCCAAACGGAGCGGGCCCTTGAGGGGAGTGGGCGAAGCTACGTCGTATCGCGCAAGGCGTTAGCGCCGATGCCGTCCGTAGGCGATGAAGGCGATTCCCGCGATGGCGAGTGCTGCTGCGATGACCATGGCCACCGCAGCGGTGTCACCAGTCTGGGGCAGGAAGCTTCGAGTGACGACGCCGCCAGATTTGCCTGGCTTGCCGGGTCCCTTGGGCGTGGTAGGCGGTATGGGCGTATCCGGTTTTACCGAGGGCTTCTCGGGAGTCTTCTGCTCGGTGAAGGTATTGCAGAACTCAATCGCCTCGACAGCCTCCTCATTCTTGGTGTAGCTGAGGGACGCCTCGAGCTGACCTTCTCCGTTGTCAACAACGGTGACCGTGATCGTATAGACGCTCTCGTCGTAAGTCATTCCCTCTTCGGTACCCTTGACCTCGGCAATCCTGAAGGTGTAGGTACCGGGTGCCTCGAACGTCAGCTCATCGAATGATACGTTACCGCGCGCATCGTTCTTGGCGGTTCGACTTATATCCGCCGCATCGCCCTCACCCGTAAGCGCGAAAGTAAATTCGCTGTCCTTAAGGTCACGCCCGACAAGCGTCTTAATCGCCGTAATCTTGACGCTCGCAGGGGCAGCACGATAGACGTTGGTGAAAGTCGCCGTCTGAGCGTCTTCGAACGCATGCTTCACCGAAAGCGTGCCGTTTCCGTTGTCGCTAACCGTGGTCACCACAATATAGGAGGCACCGCTAAACGTCATGCCGCGATCGTGCGTTCCCGCACCGCGTTCGCGGAGGGTATACGTGTGCGTGCCGGGCTTGTTGTATGTGATGGGACTCAGCGTGATGCTGCCGTCCTTGGCGTTGGTACCCTTCGCCACCACGGTATTGCCCTCGACGAGTTCGAACGTGAACTCTCCGGCGTCAAGGTCGCGGCCCTCAAGCACCTTGGTAGCCTCGAGCTGGTCGGTCACGCTCGACGTGACAGGCTTCACGCCATAGCTGTTGGTGAACGTAAAGGCCGGGCCCTCTGCGGGGTTACGCGTGACCGTCAGGTGTCCTGCTCCGTCGTCGGTCACGGTAAAAGAAACCGTGCGTGTGCTCGCGGGGTCGTTGGCGACGCCGGGGGCGCTTCCGCTCTCTTCGATGGTGTAGACAAAGGTATGGGAGCGGGACTTAGTCGCCGCAGGTGCTGCGGTGTCGGCAATCTTATACGCCACAGTCTCGATTTCAGGCATGCCGAGCAGCATGGGTCCATCGGATTCAATAATCGTATCGCCAACGGGACCGGACTCCTCGACAGGAGCCGGCGCCACGTCCCCACCGCCCTCATCGGTAGCAGGAGCGTCGGTCACCGAAGCCTCGCCCGATGCCACGGGTCCCCCGAGATCGAACGTCGTATCGTCCCCTGCAGGCGCGCTTTTTGCAGCAATGCCATCGGCTCCGTCAAGCGCCTGGTCACTTTCATCATCGGTCGCTGCCTCATCGAGTTCCGAAGCGTCCTCACCCGTCGTGCCATTGTCGCCAAGGGCACGGTTGAGGTCCGCGAGGGTGAAAATGATGCCACCGAAGTCGATGTTGCCGTCGGCATCGTTCGTTGCATTCGTGCGCTCGGGCATAGGCGCTCCGTCTTCGCCCTTCACGGTAAAGGTGAACTTGCCCGCGATACTCGCCGGCGTGAGACCATCGGCCGAGGTCAGCGACTTGGTGCCGTTAAGCCGCATGGTCACTGGATCTCCCGTGGAGTACACGTTGCGGAATACGCATTCGCCCTTAGTCTGTACTGTCGCCTCAAGACTGCCGTTGCCATTGTCAACAATGCGCACGATCACGGTGAAGCTCGCAAGCCCAGCACTCACGCCCGCGGGCAGGCTAGCCTCATCCTCATATGCCACGTACTCAACGGTCCACACGAAGTTGCCGTCTTTGTTCGTACTCTTGGTCGCGCGGCCGCTGTCGACCAGGTCTGCCAACATGGCGGTGTCATAAGAGAAGGTCCCAAAGTCAACGGTGCCGTCCTTGCTGTTGCGCACCGTGCGGAGGGAAGTAGTGGTGCCTGCATAGGCCAGATGGAATGTGAACTCGCCATCAGCGAGCGGGCGCCCCTCAATCTTCTTGGTGGCGATGATGGCTGCACTCAAGCCGCCCGGGTCATTGGTGGAGGCGTAGTAGCTGTTGACGAACGGGACCTTTGCCGTCTCGGATGTCTCGCCCGTGACGTAGGTGTAGGTCTTGTCGCCCTCAGCACCGCCGGTAACGGTCGTGGTGGCCGTAAGCTTGCCCACGCCGTCGTCGGTCACGGCAATGGTCACCGTACGCACGGAGGTGTCATAGGTATAGCCTGGGGCGCCGCCATTTTTCTCGCTAACGGTATAGCTGTAGGTCTTGCCGGCGTCTGCCTGCGTAAACGTGACGTCACGCCCGCCGAGGATATCGATGGATACCGTCGCGCCATCGGCAGCAGCTGGCGTCACGAACGTGTTGTCGCCCTCCGACAGGCCAAGCGCCTTGGCGGAGGCGGCGTCGGTGGGCGTCACGGTGAACGTGAACTGTCCCTCAGCCATGCTGTGGCCGTTGAGCGTCTTGGTGATAACAAGGCCGCCGGCGGCAGAATAACTCAACTCGGAGGTATACGTGTTGGTAAATGTAGGATTCTCGACCTTGGTGACGGCTGCAGAGAGCACGCCGGCCTTATCGATAGTAACCAACACGGTGATCCTAGCGCGGTTGGTGCTGTAGGCGATACCGCTCGCATCGCCGGCCTTCTCAACTACCTCGTAGACATAGGTGCCAGCTTTGGTGTACGCGATGGTGCCGAAGTCGATGGCGGCGTGACCCTGTCCGTCTGCGTCGCTCTTAGTCAAGGTAACGCTTGTCTGAGGCATAGTCTGGGCATCGCGGTCACCGGACGCGAGACCAATCTCGAACGTGAACTTGTCGGCATCGGTCCACGCGCGGCCCTCGAGCACCTTGGTCAAGCCGAAGTTCGCCTTGGTATCGAGCTTGGCGGGCGTGGTGCCTAAACCAAACGTAATTATGCCGTTGTTGCCCAGATGGGCGTTGACCTGCGTTGCGCCTGCCAGGCTCGAGCTGTCATTCCACTCGGGGTTGAGCACGTCGCGCGCGGTGTCGGTGACGTTGCCACCCACGACGCTTTTTTCGGTGTGAAGCTGGTCGATGAAGAGCAGGCGCGCGGTGCCCTTGGCAAGCGCATAGCCGGTGCCGTCGGAGGTAAGGGCCCCCTCAAAGCTCGAGATCATGCTGCCGTCGATGGCAACCGCGGTGTAGGCATCTTTTGGCTTTCCGTCATCGCCACGGATAACGTACTCGTCCTTGTAGTAGTACGTCGCGGCGTCTTCGAGGCTCCCGGTTGCACGCTGAGTGCACGCCTCATCAGTGTAGAGAGGCGTCACCTTCTGGAGATAGTAGTAGCTGTTGGCAGAAGACGGACGGAAGCTGGCATGCGTATCGCCCAGGTCTCCGCCGGACCATTTGTTAGCCAAGAAGCTCACCGTGTTGGCGTCGTGATCCCCGTTGGCATCGATATAGTCAGTGAGCCCGGCGACGTTTGCGGGCGTGAAAAGGTTGTCGCGCACAACGTCCTTGACGCTCGAAGCATACGTCACGCGCAGAGGCTTGACGGCATCGATGTCCGCCACCTCAAAGGTGCCCTTTGCCTTATCGATCTTGTACTCGCGCAGCGGGATGAGTGATGCCGGCACCTTGACGGTAACCTTATCGCCCTAGCGCGGGTTCGTCGCGTCCGCACGCTCGACGGTAACGACCAGGTCCTTTGCCGTACCCTCAAACGTATAGGTGTCGGTGTTGCCCTCGGTGGACATACCGGCGACCGAGAAGGACGTGCCGTTAATCTGGGCACTGTGGAACTTGTCAACCTGCATGAAGTCGCCCAGCGTGTCGGTAAACGTGATGTAGCCGGTCTCATGCGGGCCGAACCCGTCCTCGATGTGGGTGGGATAGCCCGTCCCCGTGGTGATAGAGCTTGAGATGCCGCTGAAGACCTTCTCGAGCTCGGAGGCCGTGGCCGCAGACTGGTAGTAGTTGGAGTTCTGCGCACGCAAGCCAAGCGATCCTGCATCATATGATGTAGCGAGCGGGTAGTTACTCGACACCGCGTGCATGAATCTGTTCTCTTCGCTCGTGCCGCTCTTCGTGGGATCGTCTGTGGGCGTGGCCCCGTTAAAGATGCCGATGGTGTAGATGGTGGCACCGGAATCCTTCATCGCCTTGGCAGACGTAACAGCGCTCGTGGCGATTCGGCTCTCGAATCCGTTAGTGCTCGTAGGAGAACCGTCGGTAAAGAAGACGACGACTTTCTTTGCGTCCGCGCGTCCATTGCTCGCGAGCTGAGATTGCGCAAGCTGAAGACCAAAGTCGGCACGCGTGGAGCCTGCGGGGCTGATCGAGTTGACGGTGTTCTTGAGGCTTGTATCGCAGGGCGTGAGTTCCCTCATGACCTGCGAGTAGTTGTAGCGATAGCCTTCGCTGCGGTAGGTGCCGTTGCCCACGCTGCTGGACTTCTTGCCCGCGAACTTGACGATGGCAACCTTGTGCTGCTTCTCGGCGGGAAGGCCCTCGTTCTGCTTGGCAATCGTGTCGATGAAGTCACCGGCAGCACTCTTGAGTGCCGTGATGCGTTTAGTGCTGTCGCGGCCGCCCATCGCATCGTCCATCGATCCGGACGCGTCGAGCACCAATACGATGTCGAGGGGCTTGACCTCAGCTGTGGTGGTGTCGGAGGTAGATGACATGACCGAGAGTGTGGTTAGGAAGTCGGACTTCTCGTCATCCGCCACCCGGACGGTCTTGTCGGTCCAGATGCGCCCGATGTTTTGCGTCGAGATGTGCGACTCGTCACCGCCACCCGCCGCCCAGTGGCGCCAACGGTCGCGGGTATCGGGGTCGACCTTTATGGTCGTCTGTGCCCCTCCCCCTTCGCTTGCAGGAGAAGCGTTTGAGTCTGGGATAGCGCCTATCGCCAGCGCCGGCAGAGCCAGCAGCAAGACGATCGCCATCATGGCAAATCCCCTCATCTTCTTGCTCATAGTGAGCTCCCTTCTTTTGCCAGACGCCCTTAGCCTGATTGTTTAGAAAAGGGGGCAGCCATACCAGGTGACACACGTTCCAATAAAGGTTTGAGACGATTGTCTCAGTGCACGATCAACGCAGAAAAACGCGCATAGCCAGCAGTGGTCGCACTGGTACAGGGGAGAATATCAACACGGGCGCGATTGCGATTTGATAAGTGCCGTGCCCACCGAGGCATTGGCCATGAAAATGAAGGATGATGCCCGCATTTTGCCCATAGGATGCAAGCGATCATGGCTACCCGGCCAAGTACGACTTCTTCTGTAATGCGCTCAACGACCTCGCCATACCCCCTCGTGTCACCGGCGCGCCCGCTGGCGGCTTTTTCGCCCCTCGACAAGATTCTTTCCTCCCCCCGACGCGCCCTTCGGTCGCCGCCCGCACTCGCCACTAGGCCAACCTGTGGCGGTAAAATGTGCATTCCAAAATGAGTGGCGGATAATCCGACGTTTTGAGAACGATTCGCCTCCCCAAACTCACGATTAACCGCCACTCGATTAGAAATGCACCAAAAACCGCCACTCAACAGGACACGCCGCCACGCAAACCGGAAATAGCGAACCCGGAAGCGCACCAAAACCACTACTCGGCTGGTAGCCACTTAATCGCCGGCGTCTACCGCACGAACCCCACGTGCCAAAACGACAGGTTATTCTTGGTGCTACGACCACCTGGCACGGCGCCTAACGTTTCTGCATTGTTTCCGTCTGTGCTTTTTTGCAGGTAGCGGCTCCATTCGTCGTATTCTAGTTGATTAGCGCGCGTAACTTTCTCGCATTAGGTTGCAAGGGGGAAGAGAATGAGTCTCTTCCGGTTGCGTCGTGCGGAAGGGGTAACACAACTTTTTTGGAGGCTCTCATCATGGAGAAAAACTTCGGCGCGTTTGGGCGCGCATGCTCACGCCGCGATTTCCTCAAACTCAGCGGCATCACCGCATTCACCGTTGCGGGTGCAACGTTCCTTACCGGTTGCGGCCCTGCTGCACAAACCACCGGCTCCAACACGGGTTCCTCTAAATCCAGCTCCTCCAAGAAAGCCGTCGGCAAGCTCGGCGACGGCAAGACCCTGCGCATCGGCATGGAAGCCGCATACGCTCCCTACAACTGGCAGGAGTCTGCTGAATCTGACACTACAATTCCCATCGAGAACGTCTCGGGCGCCTATGCCGATGGCTATGACGTGCAAATCGCCAAGCGAATCGCCAAGGCGCTCGACATGGAGCCCGTCGCCGTCAAGATGGAGTTTGGCGCGCTTGTCGACGCTCTTGGCAACGGCACCATCGACATCATTTGCGCTGGCATGTCGGTCACGCCCGAGCGAGCCCAGTCTGCCGACTTCACCGATTCCTATATCGATGACGAAGTGATCGTGGTCGTGAAGAAAGATTCCAAGTACGCCAACGCCACTAAACTCTCCGACTTCACCGGCGCCACCGTCCTTGGCCAGAAGGACACTTTCTACGACGAGCTCATTGACGAGATTCCCGAGGTCAATCACCTTACGCCGGTTGCTACCGTGCCGCTTGTAGTCGACGGCATCGAGAACGGCACCTGCGACGCCATCACTTTCTCCTCCATGTCGCTGCCCAACCTGCTTGAAAACTACCCCGACCTCAAGAAGGTCGAGCTGGCCGACGGTGAGGGCTTCTCCGATCCGAGCAACCCCGACAACGCCGCCATCGCAAAGGGCCAAGACGACATCCTCGACGAACTCAATAAGATCATCAGCGATATCTCGCAAAAAGAGCGCCTGCAGATCTGGCAGGACTGCATGGATCGCCAGCCGGCCTAATCGCCGCATACTGCATGTACGCTGAAGGGCGAAAATCGCATCTTCGCCCTTTCTTGATTTACACTAAGGATTATTATGGCGTCCGCATTCTCACGCATCGCCTCATTTACCCGCCGCGATCATCGCTACGTGCTGCTCGGCACCTCTGCGTTCGCTGCAATCGGCATGATGCTCTCCAGCCAACCCCGCTCCCCTATGAGCTTTCTCGCCCACGCGTTCACCGTTGAACTCGTGATGTATTACCTGCTTGTAGCCTGGATCGTTCTTTCTGCCGTGGCGTTGGTGTTTAAATTCACGCATTGGAAGACCTATGCACAAACGGCACCCTTTACCAAACCGGGCGTCGTCCGCGCTCTTCGTCTTGGGTCGTATGTCATCTGGGCGATCGTGGCCGTACTCGTCGTCGATCGCGTTGTCCTGGGATTTGCCTCTGCATGGGCAACCGCAGCCAGCGCAACCTCTATGCCCAAGGATATGCTCGTTCAGGTGCTCTATATGTTCCAGCAGGGCAAGCAAACTTATATCGCCGGCGTCGTCACCACCATCGAGCTCGCCGTCTTTGGTACGGTCATCGCATTTTTCCTGGCAATTTTGCTGGTTGCCATCCGCATCATGGAAATCGATCGGTCCGATAACGACTTCACACGCTTCCTTAAGAAGGTTGGCGTGGGCTTTGCCAAGTTTTACTCCACCATCGTGCGCGGCACGCCAATGCTCGTGCAGGGCGTCATTATCTATTACTTGGGCATCGCCGTTGTGAGCAGCTTTGGCTTTAGCATTACCGAGGTCAACAACATCTGGTCTCGCTTCACCGCAGGCCTTGTCGTAGTTTCGCTCAACTCCACCGCCTACATGATGGAAGTACTGCGCGGTGGCATCGAGTCGGTCGACATGGGTCAGATGGAAGCAGCGCGCTCGCTTGGCCTTTCGCAATGGCAGGCAATGATCAAGGTCGTCTTCCCCCAGGGTATTAAATTTGCCATCCCCGGTCTTTCCAACGAACTCGTCATCAACATCAAGGATTCCTCGGTTCTTTCCGTCATCGGCGTGTTCGACCTCACCTTTGCCGCAAGCACTGTTGCGGGCATCTACTACAAACAGCTCAATGCGTATCTGGTCGCCGCTGTGGCTTATCTCATCATGACTGCCATCGCATCGTGGCTGCTGGGACGTCTGTCACGTCGCCTCAACGTTAAGAGCAAGCCCCTTGGCAGCACTTCGGACGCAAAGCCCCTTTCTCTTGGAACGGAGGCCTAGTCATGGCTTTGGACGCAACTTCTTTCTCGCCTTCTGCAAACGAACCCGTCGTTCGCGTTGAAGGCTTGCGCAAATCTTTTGACGGCAACGTTGTTTTGCGCGACATCGAGCTTTCGGTTATGCCCGGCCAGGTGGTTACCATCATCGGCGCCTCTGGATCGGGTAAGTCGACGCTCTTGCGCTGTCTCAACCTGCTGGAAACCCCCGATGCCGGCCATGTTTGGTTCCATGGAGCAGACCTCGCCGCCGACCACGTAAATGTAAACAAGCTGCGCGAGAAAATCGGCATGGTATTCCAGGGGTTCAATCTTTTCAACAATATGAACGTACTAGACAACTGCACGCTCGCTCCCGTCACGCTCAAGAAAATGAGCAAAGACGAAGCCGAGCAGACGGCTATGCGCCATCTCGAAGCCGTGGGTCTTGCCGATTTTGCACACGCCGATGTAGCCCGTCTTTCTGGTGGCCAAAAGCAGCGCGTTGCAATTGCCCGCGCCCTGTGCATGCAGCCCGATCTCATGCTTTTTGACGAGCCCACGTCCGCGCTCGATCCCGAAATCTCCGGCGAGGTACTGAGCGTCATGCGAGATCTTGCCGCAGGCGGTATGACGATGGTTGTCGTGACGCACGAAATGGCCTTCGCCCGCAACGTCTCCGATGAGCTCGTCTTTATGGATAAGGGCGTCATTGCCGAGGCATCGAGCCCCGACGAGATGTTCACCGCGCCCAAACTCCCCCGCACGCGCGAGTTCCTTTCGCGCTACCTAGACTAGTTCGCAGCGGTCACACATATCAATATGTACGCAACGGCGGAAAAGCCTGGATTTCAGGCTTTTCCGCCGTTTTTCTTTCTTATATTCAACACCCGGAGAGCGCTCGCGTAACCGGGGGTGCATTTTGTTAGGTACCCTATGTGACAAAGTAAACCTGTCTTGTTTTTGTCACCGCAAGACTTAACAGCAATAAAAAAGCAGGTAGATACCCATATCTACCTGCTTGTTCCATGTGGTGGAGGTGCGGAGAATCCCGCGCATTCGCTTACGCGAATCCGCACCGGCTGCGGCCGGCTATCGCCGTCCTTGCCCGCTCGCTAAAAACGCTCCGCGTTTTCTTTACGCTCGCGCCCTGCATAGAGTTCGATTCTCCGCAAGACTTAACAGCAATAAAAAAGCAGGTAGATACCCATATCTACCTGCTTGTTCCATGTGGTGGAGGTGCGGAGAATCGAACTCCGGTCCACGAAAGCCCCCTGATCGGCATCTCCAAGCTCAGTCGCTGATTTAATCTCGGACGCATTGCGCGCAGCGACACGCTCGCAGCGTCCCAACCGGTTCGGTCTTAGCCCGCGCCATACCGATTACGTGCGCAGGAGCATTCCCCTAAAATGACGTCGCACCGGTGTCGGGGAAATCACCGGGTTGACGCGCCAGCTATAAATTAAGCAGCGAGAGCCATGGGCTCATAAGAAGTGTTGTTGTCAATTCAATTTGACGGTACCCCTGTTTTACGAGGCGAGGAGACCTCGGCTTGCTTCCTCTCTCAAGGCTATCGTGTCGAAACCAGTCACCCCCTCAATCGAGAGGTCATGGCATTGCTGCACATCACAACTACGGCAGCAACATCGACCTTTTCAAAGAACACGCGCTCAACGCGGACCTGTATTCTACCACGTTGAGCGCCATGCTATTCATGTGCCGTCGATGTTCACTTCTCTACTGCCCATCAAGAAGTGCAAACATCAAGGCAGCCTCAATTGGCTTTATTCTTGATTTGCTTCTCGAACTCCAAGTTAGAGAGGTTATAGCTCAACAGATCGAGCTTGGTGCATTTAGGTCATCGCCGAGCCTTATCGCCCGGAACAATCAAAGCGATTCGCCGAATAGATTGCTCTGAGATTTACCCAAGTTGGTTTGAGAACGTCCCATTGTGGTAGAAGAAGTCCCAGGAACACACCTTGCCCGATACAGACTTCGAAAGGGGCCACGATGAGCGAAAAAGCAAACAACGCGGGAAAGACCGCTTTGGTACTTGAAGGCGGCAGCTTCCGCGGACAGTTTACAGCCGGCGTGCTCGACGTCTTCTTAGAGAATGGCATCACAGTCGATGCCTGCTATGGCGTATCTGCCGGTGCTCTTAACGGCGTCAACTTCAAATCCAAGCAAATTGGCCGCTGCAATCGCCTGAACCTCGCCTTTTGCGGCGACTCGCGTTACGTAGGCACCAAGTCTTTTGCCGAAAGCGGGAGCATGGTGGGCTACGACTTCTTATTCAACGACATCCAGGATCACATCGACCCCTTTGATAACGAGACGTTTAAGGCCAACCCCCTCGAGCTCTACGTCGCTGTCACCGATATTGTTTTTGGCACCGCCGACTATCTCCCCGTCAAGGATGCGACCCTCGACCTGGACGCCGTACGCGCCAGCACGTCGTTGCCGCTTGTCACCCCTATTGTCGAACTCAACGGGCATCTCTACCTTGATGGCGGAGTCGCCGATTCCGTGCCTGTGGAGCACGTGCTGGAAGATGCCGGCTTCGATCGCGCAATCGTAATCCTCACCCAGGATCGTAACTACAAAAAGGGCTCTTACGAGTTCATGCCGGCAGCAAATGCTCGCTATGCCGAGTACCCCTATCTCCTCGACGCCATCGCCACGCGCCACGATCGCTACAACGAGCAGCGCGAACACATTTGGGAGTACGAGCGCCAGGGCCGTGCACTCGTCATCGCGCCCGCAAAGCCTGTCACCGTCAAGCACGTTGAACGCGATGCGTCCAAGCTCCTCGACCTGTATATCCAGGGCAGGCAGGCAGCGCAACGACAACTCGAGGCAATCCGCTCGTTTATCGGATAGCGCCGACAACGCCGACCGTCCCCGGCAGCGCCGACCGTCCCCGGCAGCGCTCTCGCCCGTTCGTATCTGAGCTGCAAATGCGTGGCGGCTCTGGCGATGAGGATGGCGGGCGGGCCTACATCGATCGTCAAACTGCAAAAGCATGGCAGCTCTTCGAACCCAGATGGCAGCGAAAGCGATTGAGCGAGATTGTGCGCGTATTTCCGCCACTCGTCCCGGCACCGCCGCGGGTCGAGTGGCGGTTTTTCAAACATGAGAAACAACAACTATCGCATTACGTACGAAACACCGCCACTCAAGTATGGAACGCTCCCAAACGAGTGGCGGTTTTCGAAACGTCTCGGGGCAAGATTTCGCACATAAATGCACTACTTACCGCCACTTATCACAAAATGTTCGATTTACCGCCAATCATTTTCTGCTGCGAGCCACCGACTCGAGCGCACACCGGTACGAACGCACACCGGCTCGATTGCACGTTGGCTTGAAACGCACTCTGTCTCGACTGTACTCTGTATCGACTGTACGCCGCCTCAATCGCATGTCAGATCACACATGCGTCCGCCCAGCCTCTGGACCAGCACGTTCTTAACAAATTTGAAATATAACAGTGCCATTTCGTGAAGAGCCTGCGAGAACTTGTTGACAAAAATATGAACAAGTTTGCTCCCATGCGAAGAATAGCTACTCTATCAAACAACCGTTTAGGCCCTAACCCCTAGATTGGATACCAATGATGAAAAACGAAAACGCCCGACTCGCCGGAGCACTCGTCGGCCTTGGTGGAACGATTTCCCAGGCCATGGATGAGATTGAAGACTTCATCCCCTGTGGACATCCCGCAACCGTCGTCATCGACGGCCTCGCCTCGCTCCAGGCCAGACTCTCCGATGAAGAGCTCAACGAGAAAACCGAATCGATCTGCGGGCTCATTGACCACGTAAGTGAGAAACGCGGCGTGCCCGTACACTCCGTCGCCAACGTCAAGGAGTTCTCCAGCTCAAAAAAGGAGCTGCTCGCCCGTCTCGCGGATGTGGCGTGTCAGCTTCAGACTAAAGAGGCCACACATCAAAACATCAACGTCTGGCTCTACCGCGGTCTCGCCGCCCTCGAGGACGAGAGCAACGCCGCGATAAACATGCTTGCCGAAGCAAACGCCATGGAGGCAGCAGCCGCTCTGGCCTAATTGCGCTATCTGTAACCTGCAAAACGCAAGCGCCAAAAGCCTCACCGCACAAATCCATCGGTCTTTGCAGCATCAAAAAGGCCCGCGCGATATACGCGCGGGCCAGCACAATCATTATCTTAAAAATCAATCACTAAACGCGAACAGCCCTGCTTCCCTATTCGTCAAGGGCCAAAACCGCCTGGTCAAGAACGTCAGATGCGCGATAGTTGAGATAGTTATCGGATGTGATAACCACAACCTTTTTCGCGCCGGCTCCTTCAAATGCCTCTTTAGCATCGCTAACCATGGGAGCAAGCATAATCAAGTCTGCATTGGAAATCTCATTGACGGCATCGCTCGCAGGAAGCGCCTCGATGTCGATATCCAGGCCGCGTTGTTCGATAATCTCACGCATCTTAATCACCAAAAGGCTTGAGGTGACGCTCATCGTGCAGCACACGACAACTTTTTTCATGGGAACACCTTTCGTGCAGGTATCAGCATAAACGCTTGGCATAAAAAGGGGCCCCTGTTCGCGAGTCGAACGAACAGGGGCCAAGGGGCTATTTCTTCTGAACGTACTTGAGGCAGTCAAGGGTAACGGCAACAAGAATGATCAGACCGGAGAACACGAACTGAAGGTTGGTGTCGATACCCAGAATGGTAAGTGCGTACGTCAGGGCGGTGAAGATCAGCACGCCAACGGTCACGCCGGAAATCTTACCGATACCGCCGGTAAACGAGACGCCGCCAACGACGCACGCAGCAATAGCGTCCATCTCCCAGCCTTGACCGTAAGCAGCAGAGCCAGAACCGACCATGCGGATGCACTCAAGCCAAGAACCAAAGCCATACAGGATACCAGCGAGAATGAAAGCACCGATGGAAACGGCGAAAACGTTAATGCCGGAGACGGAAGCAGCCTCGGGGTTGCCGCCGACAGCGAACATGTTCTTGCCGAACGTGGTCTTGTTCCAGATAAACCATACAACCACGATAGCGGCGACAGCCCACAAGATGATCGTCGGGAAACCACCGACGCGCGGGGTCACCATCGCAGGAATCTTAGGATTGATCGAACCGAACGACACGCCCTTGGTGGCATAGGTGACGAGGCCAAAAATCACCAGCATATTTGCCATCGTCGAAATGAACCAGTGCATCTTGAACTTAGCGGTAAAGAAGCCGGCAATAGCCGAAAACGCCGTGCACAGAACAATGCATACGACGAGTGCCAGAAGGATCTGGGCAACGAGGGGCATGGTGGAGAAATCGAAGGCAACGCCAAAGACAGTACCGGTGTTAGGACCGGCGTGCATGATGATAGTCGAGGCAACCATGCTCATACCGACCATACGGCCAATCGACAGGTCGGTACCGGTCTGAAGAATCAGGCCCGCAACGCCTAGAGCCAGGAACATACGCGGAGATGCCTGCTGGAAGATGTTCAGCACGTTTTGCATCGTGAGCAGCTGCGTGCCCTTGACCGCGGGCGTAATGGCGCACAGCGCGATGAAGACCAGCGCAATAGCGATATACAAGCCGTTGTTGAGCAGGAACGTGCGCGTGTTGAACGTGTACTTATAGTTCTCCCAACGCTGAGCGAGGTTCTCGGTAAATGTGAACTTTCCGATGCGCAGCAGGTCGATCATGTGATAACGGTAGGCAAATGCTTCGTGCTCGCGATCTTTGATCTGCTGCAGCTCCTGCTGATAGGTCACCTTGGCATCGAACTGCTTGTTCTTGTAGACGTACTTCTCGTCCTTGATCTCTGCCTGGTCACTGATGCCGGCAATGCTGGCCTGATGCTCCTTCTCAAGCTCAGCGAGCCTCTTTTGATATGCGGCCTTGGCTGCTTCACGCTCGGCAGCACAGCTTGCCTTGACAGGAGCCAAGTACTCGGTCTCGAAATGGGCCTTCAAATAGTTCTCGGCATCGGCGATCAGCTCGCTAACCTTGCCCTTATTCTGGGATTCAACCTCCTTGGCCTTCTCCATCTGAGCCTTGTAGCCATTGATGAGGCTGTCACGCTCGTCCTTGGTAAGCACGCGGTCGCTCTTGGCGGCATCGATGCTGCTCTGAAGCTCAACGATGCGCGTAGTGCCATTGGCGCGCAGGGCATCGACCTTTTTTTGGATCTCGCTTACATAGCTGTCGATCGGCTGGATGAGCTTTGTCTCCTCTTCGACCGACAAGATCTTACCGGATACGGTAGGCATGTGTTCCATCCCCTTCGTTTACAGATACTTAGCACTCAAGCGGAGCAGCTCTTCCTGGTTCGTCTCCTTGGTGTTGACGATGCCGGAAAGGTGTCCGTTCGACATGACGCCGATGCGGTTGGTGATACCGAGAATCTCGGGCATCTCGGAAGAGACCACGATAACCGTGGTGCCCTTCTTGGCCATATCGATAATGAGCTGGTAAATCTCGTACTTGGCGCCAACATCGATGCCACGGGTGGGCTCGTCCATCAGGAACACCTGCGGGTAGCGCTCGAGCCACTTACCAAAGATGACCTTCTGCTGGTTGCCACCAGAAAGGCTCGAAATAAGATCGTCTGGACCCATGCACTTGGTATGCATGGTCTTAATCTCTTTGTTCGTGGCGCGGATCATCTTGTCGTTAGAGAGAGCAAGACCATTCTTGTACTGCTCGAGGTTGGCGATGGTGGTGTTGAACGTCAGGTCTCCCTTAAGGAATAGGCCGTTGGCCTTACGCTCCTCGGTAATGAGGGCAAAACCATGCTCCATAGCGTCACGCGCCGAAGAGAAATTCATAAGGCGGTCGCGGAAATACACGCGTCCCGCAGCACGGGTGCGAATACCGAAAATCGTCTCGAGCAGCTCGGTGCGTCCGGCTCCCACCAGGCCATATAGGCCAAAAATCTCGCCCTTGCGCACGTCAAACGTGATATCGACCAGGTGCGGATCAAACTTCGTAGACAGGTGCTGTACAGAAAGAACGTTATCGCCAGGGACGTTATCCACCGGCGGGAAACGATTGTCCAGCGAGCGGCCGACCATCGCGCTCACGAGCTCGTTCATATCGGTCTCACTCGTGTGCTTAGTCATAACCAGGTTGCCGTCGCGCAAAACCGATACATCGTCGCAAATCTCGAAGATCTCGTCCATCTTATGCGAAATGTAGATGAGTGCGATTCCCTGCTCTTTAAGCTTGCGCATCATCTCGAACAGTTTGTCGACCTCTTGCGCCATCAGCGAGCTCGTGGGCTCGTCCAAGACGATGACCTTAGCGTTATAGGACATTGCCTTGGCGATTTCGACCATCTGGCGCTGGGAGACGCTCATGTTTTTCATGGGCTGAGTTAGGTTAACGGTCATGCCCAAGCGACGAAACAGGTCCGATGCTTCCTTGCGCATGCGCGCCTCGTCGACCACGCCGCCCTTGACCGGATAGCGGCCCAGAAACAGATTGTCGACCACGTTGCGCTCGAGGCACTGGTTGAGCTCCTGGTGCACCATAGCGATGCCGTTTTCCAAAGCATCCTTAGGCCCGGAGAAGCTCACCTCCTTGCCATCGAGGAAAATAGTTCCCTCGTCCTTCTGATAGGTACCAAACAGGCATTTCATCATCGTAGACTTGCCTGCGCCGTTCTCACCCATCAGGCCCATGACGGTACCGCGGCGGACGTCGAGGTCGATATGGTCGAGCACGCGGTTGCGCCCGAACGTCTTGCTCATCCCTCGGATCGACAGGACGATGTCGTCTTGCTTGTCTGACATGTATTCACCCCTCGTTTCCCTCGATGTCCTCCCCAAGCAATGTGATTTGCGCAGCTACGATAGGGAGAACGTCCTGATATGAGACCATGCCCGATTGTTTACGTACTCATGATCTCGGAAAGGCAAGGGGGAGCAGTCTCCTGATCCCCCTTGCAAACATACTCACATGCCTTTTTTGGCAGCCATTATCTTACTGGCCGAGATTCGACGTGTAAGAAGCACCGTTGTCGGTCTTCACCATGTTGATGGCAAATGCATCGAAGTCAGCGGGGTTGGCGAGCTTGTTGGTGATGGAGGACTCGTTCTGGCCGTCGCCCTGGACGATCTCGAGATCGAGGTTGAGCAGCGGAGCGTACTTCTCGAGCAGCGGCTTGTAGGTAGAGCCCAGGAAGTTGTCGGCGGAGTTGTAGATGCTCAGCCAGACCTTCTTCTTGGGGCTGTCGCCCTCGTCGAGCTGGGCCTGAGCCGTCTCGTACAGGGTGTTCGCCGGATCGGTGAAGTCCTTGTAGTTCTCGGCGGTAACCTCGAGGTTCATAGCGTAGAAGGAGCGGTCGTCCTCGCTGTACTTGAAGTCCTCCTCGGCGATGACGTTGCCGGCAGCGTCGGCCTCGCCCACGCCGGTGTTGACGTCGACACCGTCAAGCGCGTTGCGGAGCAGACGCAGCGTGAGGTAAGCCTGAACAGCGGGGTTCTGGGAGATGGTGCCACCATAGGGGAACTCGGAGTCGCCCAGAGCGGCAACGGCGTCGGAGTTGGCGTCGTAACCAAAGACGGGAACCTTGTTCTCCTTGGCCCAGTTGGAGTACATGGACATGCCCATGCCGTCGTTGTTGGAGACGACGATGTCGATCTGGTCGCCAAAAGCAGAAGCCCAGGTACCGGACAGGGCGTTACCGGCGGTTGCAGCGTCCCAGGTAGCGCCAGCAGAGGTCTTCATCTCCTGGCTTGCGAGCTCACGGACAATGAACTTCTTGCCGTCGACCTCGATCTCGCCGTCCTTGACCTTGTCGGACTTGCCGTCCGTGTTGGTGCCCACGGGGTCGGACACGATCTGGCCGTCCTTCTCGACAGCAGTGCCCAGGGCCTTGCGGCAGCCGCGGGTACGGGCGATGGAATCGTTGTGTCCCACGTCACCGATGGCGAGAACGTAACCAATGACGCCGTCGCCATTACGGTCGATGTCGGCTGCGTGATTCTTGATGTACTCGACAACCATCTCGCCCTCGAGCTCGCCGCCCTGCTTGGCGTCGAAACCGACATAGTAAGTGTCCTTGTTCCAGTTGAGCGTAGTCATATCGAGCTCACCGGTGGAGGAGTTGGACGGCTGACGGTTGTAGAAGACAACGGGCTTGTCAGCGTTGGCAACCGAACCGCCTGCAGCTGCGCTGCCAGCGTCGCCGCCGGAGCCGCCGCAGCCCACGAGGCCGCTTGCAGCCACCGTGGCCATGCCAAGGCCACAATACTTGAGGAATTCACGACGAGAAAGTGCCATAACGTTCTTCCCTTCCTGTTGGGCGCGCTTTGAGCACGTCCCATTTCTTGCGGCGGGCTACATCCCGCCAAGGACCGATTAGAGGCGGCACCCGGTTTGTGGTGCTTCGCGCCCCGGCCCGCTTACTATTTGAGTACGTTAACATTCGATAAACATGGAACTGTCGCAACGTTCTCGCTTACTGCCGAACGGTTTATAAAGCGCCCGTGAACGGTAGGATATCCATTCCTTGATTCGCTAACGTTTTGCACAGAAAAAGAAAGCCCCTGTTGGGGAGCTGGACAAAAGACCCCTCATCTGCTTTCGAGTTCTTTCGAAATAGCCCCGTCATAAGGCACGCGCCCGCGCCGTGTCCGCTGCGAAGGCCTCGGTCGAGCATTAGCGCCTCTCCCCAAAGGATAGCTTTGCCCGACACTCACAAACCCGCATTAAAGCGCACGTCTGCGTCTTGCCTGTGACACTGAACCTCGATCGATAAGCTCTCCGGGAATGCGAATGGCAACCGGGCCTCCGCTCTTCTCGCCTTTAATAAGAGCGTGCTCAAATGCCACAGTGCCACGCCTGAGCGTATCGAACCTCACCGTGGTCAGACAGCTGTTGGGAACGTACTCGGCCAAAGAGTCGTCGACGCCCACAACGCTGACATCTTCGGGAACTCGTATGCCGTGCTCGCGCAACGCACACACCACTCCATTTGCCATCTGGTCGTTCTCCGCAAAGACGGCAGTAAAGGTGCGATCTTGCTCGATCATACGGCAGGCGATTTGATAGCCGCTACTTGCAGACCAGTCACCATGTAGTGGCTCTACTACAGGAAGGCCGTTTTGCTCAAGGGAATCCCTCCATCCAGCCCGACGGAACTGTTCGTCAATCGAAGAAGCCGGTCCTCCCACGTAACGAATCTCTTTGTGCCCAAAAGAGAGCAAATGGTCCATAAGCATGCATGCGCAATGGTACTGGTCGGAGTCGACCGTCGTGCAGACAGGATGCTCACACATGGTGACGATGACCGTAGGCAAACTGGGAAGAGGCCTGAACTCCTCAAAATCGGGAGCCAAACGGCTCATGCCGAATATCAAGCCATCGATGGGAAGCGCGGACATCATACGCGCCGCTTCGCCGAGAGAGAATTCTCGGTCTTTGCTCATCTCCACAAGCGTGACGGCATAATCGCAATCGCGCGCGGCGGCGGTGATGCCATCGAGCATCGTAAGGTTTCCAAACTCGGTGATGTCATTTACACAAAAACCCACCGAGTGATATTTGCCATCTCGAAGCGAACGGCCGGCGTAATTCACGCGAAAGCCAAGTTGATCCATTGCCTGACGCACGCGCTTTCGCGTTGCCTCGCTCACATTTGGCATGTCATTGGCAACACGCGATACAGTCTGCTGTGACACACCCGCGAGACGCGCGACATCGACCATCGAAACGGTGCGCCCCCGCGGCGCACCCGACTCTGTTCGCTCATCCCCCCGCATGGTCTTCACCACTCTCAAGCTCGCAAGGTACACAATAAGGGCCCACTATATTCCAAGCGCAGCGGACATCCAACATACGAGGGCGCAATGCCGCTCGCAGGATGTTTTGCACCGATTGCAGAAATTGGGCAATTGGCTGCTATAGCCCAATGAGTACGTTAACAATAATGAAGCTGTGGCATTCACACATATCGCTGAACGGCAGTTTGCACATCGCATACGAACATCGGAGGACGCCGCATGGCCGATATCGAACGCTTTGGAACAATCGGCAACAAAGCAGAAGTACATATCTATACGCTTGTCTGTGGCAACGTGACAGCACGTGTTATGGACTTTGGAGCGACCTTGCTCTCGCTTGTCGCGCCCGACCAAAATGGCAACCTCGACGATATCGTGCTCGGATTCGATCAGCTCGAAGGCTACTTTGACAATCCTGCCTGCTACGGAGCAACCATCGGCCCCTCGGCAAATCGAACGGACCAAGGAGAGGTCGCCATCGCGGGGACCCTTTACCATATGCCGGGAAATGATGGCCCCTCCCTGCGCAACAATCTTCACACCGACTTGGAATACGGCATTCATAAGCGCATCTGGGATGCCAGTCCGTCGGAAGATGGAGCATCAGTTTGCTTCTCGCTTAAATTGCCTGATAAAGAATACGGTCTATCGGGAAACCGCCTCCTTACCGCCTGCTATTCGCTTGTATCCAATGAAAACGGGAGCGTCACGCTGAGGGTGCACTATGAGTGCTCCACCGACGCTCCAACGTTTGTCAATATGACCAACCACACCTACTGGAACCTTGCCGGCCACGCATCCGGAAGCATTCTCGAGCAGACCGTGTGCGTACAAGCGCAAAAATATCTACCCCTTCGCGACGATAACGTATCCCTGGGAACGGTGGAAGACGTCGCAGGAACGCCCTTTGACTTCCGTCAGCCAAAGGCGCTCGGTCGCGATATCGAACAAGACTGCGACCAGCTCCGCCAGGCACGTGGATACGATCATTGCTTCTGCATCGACAATTACCGCCCGGATGCGCCCGCGCGCCCGGCGCTTCATGCCGAGAGCCTCAAAAGCGGACGCGTCCTTGACATATCGATCACCACACCCGGCGCCCATCTCTATACGGGAAACTGGCTCGAAGATGCAAATGCCAAGGAGGGCGCCGAGTATCGTCCCCGTTACGGATTTGCCTTTGAGCCCGAGTTTTGGCCCGACAACATGCATCACGATGACTGGATCCACCCACGCTGCGAACCCGGCCATCCTTACGCTCAGACCATCTTGTACCGCTTTTCGCACAAGTAAACGGGCAACGCCTGCAAATGCAAGTCACGAGAAAGGAAACGTTCATGAGCGAAGCCGCTCCTTCTATGCTTTTGACCCATCTTCAAGAGCTTTTCGAATCATCTTTTGGCCCCGTCGACGAAAAACGCATGCTGCACGTGCATGCGCCGGGACGTTCCGAAATATCGGGTAATCATACCGATCACGAAGGTGGGCACATCATCGCTGCGGCCCTCGACGTGGCAGTTGACGGCATCGCCCGCGCAAACGGCACCAACGTCGTGCGCGTTGCTTCCGAAGGGTATGAACCCTTCGAGGTCACGCTCGACTCCCTCGAAATCGCAGAAGAAGAAAAGGGCACTACAGCAAGCCTTGTGCGCGGAATGGCACACGAGATTGCCGCAACGGGAGCCATTCCGGCAGGATTTGACCTTGCTATGACCTGCACGGTCCCCTCCGGTGGCGGACTTTCGAGCTCGGCTGCCATCGAGGCGGCCATCGGCAGAACCATGGAGGCACTCTGGTCTGCCCCCTCCATCGACCCCGTCTCCCTTGCACAGATGAGTCAACGAACCGAAAATCACTACTACGGCAAGCCCTGCGGTCTCATGGACCAGGCAGCCGTATGCCTGGGTGGACTTGCCTTCATGGACTTTGAGAATGTCGCTCACCCCAAAACGCAAAAGCTCGAATTCGATTTCGAAGAGCACGGATACGGACTGGTGCTTGTGAAAGTCGGAGCCGATCATGCCGCATCTACCGACGACTACGCCGCCATCCCTGGCGAGATGCAGACAATTGCCGCAAAATTCGGGCATACGCGCCTGTGCGAAGTCAGCAAAGAGGATTTCGACCGTCAGGTCCCTGCACTGCGCGCCGAATTTGGAGACAGGGCCGTACTGCGCTGCATCCATTACTGGTACGAAAACGACTTAGTTGACCAGCGTTGGAATTCTTTGCAAGAAGCAGATATCGATAGGTTCCTTAACCTCACACGCGAAAGCGGTGCCAGCTCCGCCATGTATCTGCAAAATGTCACCGCTCAGCTAGGCCGCGAAGAGCCCGCCATGTATGCGCTGGGACTTGCTGAGCATATACTAGCCGGACGCGGCGCCGTTCGCATCCATGGTGGCGGCTTTGGCGGAACCATCCAGGCTTTTGTTCCCCTCGATATCACCGATTCATTCATCGATCGCATGGATTACTGGCTGGGCGAAGGCTCAAGCCGTCACTATAAGGTTTCTGACGAGGGAGCATACGCAACATGGCTGTAGTTGACGCAACCGTTCTTCGCAATACGATTCAGGCGCTCATCGATTACGCGGTGCTCCATGGCCTGGAGCTTGAAAACGATCACGCATGGTCTTACAACATCGTTCTTGAGTGCATCGGCGCCACAGGGCCTGCCCCTGACACGGCGTGGGTTCTCGGCGACAGCAGCTCCTTTGCGGATACTGATTTCGACCTCGACGATGCCCTTGCGACCATCGTACAGCAATCGGTGGAAAACGGAGTCGCCGACGACACCGCCAGCGGACGCGACCGCATCGCCTGCCGCGTAATGGGCATCCTCATGCCAAAGCCCAGCCAGGTCGCTGCCGAATTCAAGCGTCTCGCAGCCAAACAAGGCGCGCAAGCCGCCACCGATTGGTTCTATCGCCTTTGCTGCGACGCGGGATACGTACGCCGCTCGGCCATCGCGCGCAATATCAAGTGGACCACGGCCACCGGCTGGGGCGACCTCGAAATCACGATCAACCTCTCGAAACCCGAGAAAGATCCGCGCGAGATTGCTGCCGCGGGAGCTGCCCAAAACGATGGCGAGAAATACCCCGCATGTCAGCTTTGCATCGAAAACGAGGGTTATCCGGGACGCGGCGCAAGCGCTGCGGGCGGTGCGCACCCTGCACGTCAAAATCTCCGCATCATCCCTATCGAGCTTGGCGGTGAGCGTTGGGGCTTGCAATATTCGCCGTACGCATACTTCAATGAGCACTGCATTGCCATGAGCTCACAGCACCGCCCCATGCACATCGATCGCGCGGCGCTCACCTGCCTGCTCGACTTTGTCGATACCGTGCCCGGGTATTTCATCGGCTCCAACGCCGACCTGCCCATCGTAGGCGGATCGATTCTCTCGCACGATCATTTTCAGGGCGGAGCGCACGAGTTCCCCATGATGCGCGCAGAAGTCACGCAGATCTTCTCGATGGACGCTTTCCCCGAGGTTGCGGGCGCTGTGTTGCATTGGCCCCTCTCCGTCTTGCGTTTGCGCAGCGCCAATCGCCAAGCGCTGTTTGAAGCCGCAGTGCACGTTATCGATTCTTGGCGTGCTTGGAGCGATGAGACCGTGGGTATCATCGCCCACGATCCAGACGGCACTCGTCACAACACGGTGACTCCCGTCGTGCGCCATGTTGACGAGGACGGCAACGTGGGCGGAAGATCCTACGAGGTATATCTTGCCCTGCGCTGCAACATCACTTCCAAGCAGCACCCCCTGGGCGTATTCCATCCGCATGCCGAATACCATCACATCAAAAAAGAGAACATCGGCCTGATCGAGGTCATGGGCCTTGCCATCTTACCGCCGCGCCTTGTGCCCGAGCTCAATGCCGTGAAGGAGCATCTGCTGACAGGCGATATCGCCGGTCTTGCTACCGATGAGCTAAGCGCGAGCCATGCCGCATGGGCAGAGGAGATCTACAAGCGCCGCGGCGATGAGCTCACAGAAGAAAATGCTCTCGGCATCCTCCACGAAGAGGTCGGGTCCGTCTTTGGCCATGTCCTTGAAGACGCCGGCGTCTTCAAGTGGGATGAAGCCGGAAGAGCTGCCTGCCAGCGCTTTGTTGAGAGTCTCTAACGTCCTACTATCGTCTGTCGCTAAACCCGTCGCCCACGTCAAGGAGTTCTCCAGCCAAAAAAGGAGTTGCTCGCCCGTCTCGTGGATATCGCACGTCAGCTTCAGGCTAAAAAGGCCACGCACCAGAACATCAACGCCTGACTCTACCGTGGCCTCGCCGCCCTCGAGGGCGATGGCGACGCTGCAATGAGTATGCTCGCCGAGGCAAACACCATGGAAGCCACAGCCACCCTGGTATAAAATAGCGCCAAAAAACCGGCCGCTTGCTCTTGGCATATACGCAGCAGCTCTCTTGGATGCATCTTGGACTGCCCTCCATTTCTTGAACTCGGGAAATGGAGGGTTTTTTCATGCGTGGCAACCTTAATGCAAACACAATATCGAGACGAGAAGGCCGGCGGTCGAGTCCTTCCGAGACGACCCTGCGCCACACGTGCAGCGCTTTGTTGACGCTTATGCAGAAATAATTGAAGAAACACAAGCCTAAACCACAAGCCAAAGACGGACATGGCCGCGTAGAGCACGCATGGTGCACATGGAGTCCTCTGCCTCATGATGGCAAACAATCTCTTTAGGGAGTTTCGTCGCGCCTCAATGAGAGCCTTTGTTACGAAAAGCTCTTTCTTGTCCAAGCTGTCTATTCCTATGCTACTGTTAGCCTAATTGAACTCAGCCTAGGCTAACTCTGCCCATATTGATTGCTCCGTTAGCCTGCGTGCAACGATTGGAGCGTCCCATGAAGGGCAACACCCCCTATCTCGTGGTAAATGGCCTCAAGAAGCACTACGGCAATGGCGAAGCCCGTGTCCAGGTGCTCGATGGCATTACCGCCACCGTGAACCGCGGCGAAATCTGCGTCATGCTCGGCCCCTCAGGCTCGGGCAAGTCGACCTTCTTGAACCTTATCGGCGGACTCGAAGACGCCGACGGAGGCTCCATCTCGGTTGGCGACTGCGACCTCACCTCGCTTTCGAACAAGACCCTCGGCGAGTACCGCCGCCGCGAACTCGGCTTCGTCTTCCAGTTCTATAATCTCGTGCCCGACCTCACCATCAAGGAAAATATTGAGGTCACCGCGCATCTCTCCATAAACCCTCTCCCCATGGAAGAGCTCTTACGTTCTCTGGGCCTCTGGGAACACCGCAATAAATTCCCGCGGCAGGTCTCCGGTGGCCAGCAGCAACGCTGCGCCATCGGTCGCGCCCTCGTCAAGAACCCAGGCCTGATTCTCTGCGATGAGCCTACAGGCGCCCTCGACTACAAGACCTCTAAAGAAGTGCTCGAGCTCATGGAGCGCGTGAACCAAAAGTATGGCTGCACCCTTGTGATTGTGACGCACAACGCTGCCATCGCCCGCATGGCCGATCGCGTGCTGCGCCTGCGCGACGGGCATCTAGCAGAAGACGAGGTCAATAACTCTCCCGTATCCGCCGCCGAGCTCGATTGGTAGGCGCCCCATGACTCCTCTTGCCAGGCGGCTCCCCCGCGAGCTGCGCCACAATATCGGTAAATATCTGGGTATCTTCCTGCTCATGTGCGGGAGCATCGCCCTCACATCGGGCTTCTTGCTCGCCGCTCACTCCATCGGCTGCATCATCGACGGCATGCGCGACGAGTACACCATAGAAGATGGACGCGTAGCGACATCCTTCGAGGCAACCGACGAACAGCTCAAAGCAGCCGAGGATGCTGCCAAAGATGCTGGCGGCGTTACTTTCTATAAGAACTTCTCCATCGACGCTATCATCAAAAAGTCTGCCAGCGACGACGGCACCAAGCGCACGCTACGCACCTATACGCACCGCACCAAAGTCGATATCGCGTCCTACTGTGAGGGCACGGAGCCCCATGCGAACAACGAGGTGGCCATCGATCGCGTCTTTGCTACGAACAACAATCTGGCCATAGGCGACACCGTCGAGCTTGAGGGCCGCACCTACACCATCTGCGGCATCATGACTCAGCCCGATAGTCAGGCTCTCTTCCTCAATAACTCCGATTTTACAATCAACACCATCACCTATGGCGTGGCGGAAGTCACAGATGAGGGCTTTGCCGCACTCGAAAACGCCGGCGGCGCACCCGTCTACACTTACTCCTTCACCTTCGACAACCGTGGCCTCTCCGTCGCAGACCGCACCGACGCCGAAAAAGATATGGTCGAGGCGCTCGAGAATGCTGACGCACGCGTGGACGACCTTATTGACGCCGACTCAAACCAGGGTATCGGCTACGCCCGCGATGATGTAGACGGAGACTCCATGATGTGGACGACGCTGCTCGACATCATCATCGTGATCATGGCGTTCGTCTTTGTGGTCCTTACCGATGCCACCATTGAGGAAGAGAGCGCCATCATCGGCACGCTGCTCGCCAGCGGCTATCGCCGTCGCGAGATCGTGCTGCACTACCTCGCGCTTCCCGCCATCGTGGGCGTGCTCGCCGCGCTTCTGGGCTGCGCGCTCGGCGTGACCTTCTTTACCGAGCCCATGCGCAATCTCTATTACGGTTCGTATAGCCTTCCTCCCTTCCAGGTGTACTGGAGCTGGGAGATCTTCGTGAAGTGCGCCGTGGTTCCCGCCGCCGCGCTCATCCTCATTACCCTCGTAGGCTTGCTGCGCAAGATTGGCAAAACGCCGTTGCAATTCCTGCGCCACGAGGCGAGCGGCAAATCGGGCACCAAGCGTGGTCTGCGCCTGCCCGAGCGCATGGGCTTTGTCTCCCGCTTCCGCCTGCGCGTCTTCCTGCGCAACCTGGGCAATTTTGCCACGCTTTTCGTAGGCATAGCGTTCGCATCGCTGCTTTTGCTCTTTGGCTTGGCGATCCTCCCTACGATGACGCACTATGCCGACAACCTCGAGACGAGCCTCGTCGCCGAGCACCAATACACGCTCAAGGCCCCGCTTGAGCTTGAGGGGAGCGACCAGGAACGTGAACAGTGGACGGCCCTTGAACGCCTGCAATCCGTCGACGGTGCACTTCTTTCTGCGGCGCAGGAATCCCAAGATGAGCTTGACGACGACGCCGATGCCGCACAGGAAGCCGCCGCTGCTGCAACCGCTTCTCCGTCCGCCGCAAACCTAACCGCAGCACAAGATGCGCTCGCAAAGGTCCAAAACAAGAAAGACGCGCTCTACGCGAGCCTCGACGATCTTGCCGATGCCCTGGGTTGCAGTCGCGACGAGGCAATTGACCTCATCGACAAGGCGTCCGAAATCGATACCGATACCGACGACATTCATCCCGTCAACACGGTCGACAATGGCGCAAGCAAGATTGCACAGGCCGAAAAATATGCCGTATACCAGCTGCAATACGACCGCGGCGAGGGAAATGGAACAGAGACCATAGCCATCTGGGGCGTCTCGACCGATTCTCGCTACTGGAAAGACCTGGGCGTTGGCGATGGCCGCGTTGTCTTCGGACGCGGACTTGTCGATAAGTTCGGTTGGGACGAAGATCAACAGGTTAAGCTTTACGACAAGTACGAGGATAAGGATTATTCCCTCAAATACGTGGGCAACGGCTCTGAATGGGGCTCCAAGTCGGACATGAATATCTACCTGAGCATCAACGACTTCAACAAGCTCTTTGGCAACGACACCTCGTATTTCAACGGCTACGTAAGCGATGAGGCACTCAACCTCGACTCTCGCTACTTTGCCGGCGATACCACGCCCGACGACATGCGCGCAGTAGGCGACCAGTTTATCGGCATGATGAGCAATTTGATCGGCATGATGGTCGGCCTTGCTGTGTTCATCTTCCTGCTGTTTATGTACTTGTTGACCAAAGCCGTTATCGACCGCAGCGCCCGTTCCATCAGTTACATGAAAGTCTTTGGCTACCGCGATAACGAAATTTCGCATCTCTATATCCGCTCGATTACGCTATGCGTGGCGGCATCGCTCGTGCTAAGTCTGCCTGTGATCATCGGCTCGCTCACGGCAATTTTTCGCTCGATGCTACTTTCCTACAACGGCAACATAGAAATCTACGTACCCTGGTGGTCCATGGCGGCCTGTTTAGGCATCGGATTTATGACTTACCTTGCCGTAGCGCTTCTGCACACGCGCTCCATCAAGCACGTCAGCCTCGCAGAGGCCTTAAAGGTACAGGAATAGGAGGAGTCATGGCCAAATCGGCAGAACAACTCAAGCGGCTTTCCATCAAGGAATTTACCGAAGCGGCGCGTATCTATGAATCCGGCCACGCCGGCATCTACGAGATATGCAAAAACGACTACCCGCAAATGCTCGAGGAGCTGCAGCAAGAGTTGTTTCAAGACGTACTCGACGTGGGCTGTGGAACCGGAGCAGTCCTGAAGCTACTCCACAGGGAGTATCCCAACAAGCACCTAACGGGACTCGACCTTACACCCGGGATGATCGATGTTGCCCGTGCCAAGCAGCTCGATAACGTTCATTTCGTCGTTGGAGATGCAGAGGCCCTATCGTTTGAGCCTCAAAGCTTTGATGCGGTGCTTTGCTCCAACAGCTTCCACCATTACCCGCATCCGGAGAGGTTCTTCTCCGAGGCGGCACGCGTCCTGCGCCCCGGAGGACGCTTGATTCTCCGTGACTACACGTCGAACGACTTCGTGGTATGGCTTATGAACAACATCGAGCTTCCCCTGGCCCGCCTCATGGGCCACGGCGACGTCCGGATTTCCAAGGTATCCGAACTTCGTGCGCTCGCCGAGGGAGCCGGGCTCACCCTACTCAAGCTCGAAGCTCAAAAAGGTTTCCGCGCGCATCTCGTAGCGCGTAAGGAATAGCGAGTCAAGCCGAGGCGCGCCGCCACAAACGTGACGGCGCGCACTTTTTACGAAATGTCGATGACCCGCTGTTGTCCAAGTTCACGCAACTACGAGACCGGCGGCAAATAGGCCTTCGCATTGTTAAGGCTGTAGGCGATTGTCGAGCCGTTATGCAATAGCGACGAAACCTGAGGAGTAATGACCCCCGTGATGCCGAGAGCCAAAAGCGCCGAATTGGTAAGCATTACCTTTGAATATGAGCTGGTCAGACGATCGATAAGTCCCTGACTCATCCGACGCAACCGAACAATGGCGGCAAGATCCGTATCGGTCAGGATGATATCGGCGACCTCCTTGGCGATGTCGCTTCCGCCACCCATCGCCAAGCCCACGTCGGCCAAACCGAGCGCCGGCGAATCGTTGACGCCGTCGCCCACCATGGCAACATGGCGCCCCTCGCTCTTAATGCGCTCCACATAGGCGTACTTGTCCTCGGGCAGCAGTTCGGCCTTAAACTCGTCGACACCCGCCTCGCGCGCAATGCGCTCGGCCGTGCGCTCCGAATCGCCCGTGAGCATAACGACATGCTTGACGCCCAGCGCATGCAGGTCGGCGATGGCCTCACGAACCCCGGGCTTGAGCGGATCCTCGATACCGAGCACGCCGACGACCTTGCCATCGACCGCCAGATACAGCGGCGACAGGCCCTGCATCTGGAGCTCGATTTGCTCCTTGATGTCGGACTCGAGCTGCGCACACTCGTCCTCAAATACAAAGTGCGCGGAACCGATGATGGCGCGACGCCCTTCAATGGACGAAGCGATGCCGTGCGCTACGATGTACTCGACGGCGGCATGGCGTTCGCGGTGCTCGAGCCCGCGCTCGCGGGCGGCGTTGACCACGGCACGCGCCACCGGATGCGGGAAATGTTCCTCCAAGCAGGCGGCAAAGCGCAGGACCTCGTCCTCGCTCCAGCCATCGGTGGTGAGCACACAGGCAAGGCGCGGCTGCGCCTCGGTCAGCGTGCCGGTCTTATCAAACACGATGGTGTCGGCCTTGGCAAACGATTCAAAATACTTCGCACCCTTGACCATAACGCCCATCTTGGCGGCATCGCTCATAGCGGTCATGACGGCAACCGAGCCCGTGAGCTTAAGCGCGCACGAATAGTCGACCATCAACGCCGCCGAGGTCTTAATGAGGCTCCGTGTGGTAAGCGCAACAAGGCCCGCAAGCAGGAAGTTCCACGGAACGATCTTGTTGGCGAGGTCCTCCATGTGCGACTGGCCCTCGGACTTAAGCGAGTCGGCCGTCTGCACGAGCGAGACGATCGAGCGCAGCTTGGTCTGGGCCGTGTTGGCGCGCACGCGCACCAAGATGCTGCCGTCTTCCACAACGGTGCCAGCAAACACATCGTCGCCCACGCTGCGCTCGACGGCGAGGGGCTCGCCAGTCAGGGTCGCCTGGTTGACCATGGCGCTCCCCTGCTCGACCACGCCGTCAATGCAGATGGACATGCCGGTGCGCACGGCAACCAGGTCGCCAGGCTCAAGCTCGGTAGCGGCAACGCTTATCTCGGTGTCGCCAACGATCTTTTGGGCCTTATCGGGTACGTCGAGCAGCGAGTTGATGAGCTCGTTTTCGCTCATGGCACGCGTGTAGTCCTCAAGCAGCTCGCCGACGTTGAGCAAAAACATCGTCTGTCCCGCGGTGTTGACGTCACGTTTAACAAACGAGATGCCGATAGCCGACGCGTCAAGCACGGGGACAGTTAGGCGCGGCCGCGCGAGCTCATGAAGCGCAGCGCGCAAAAATGTCATGTACCCGGCCACGATAAAGATAGCGCGTAGCGGCATGGGCAAGAACCAGCGGCGTGCGTAATGCGCGCCGACAAGCGTTGCAAGATCCATGATGAGTTTGTGCTTGCGCGGCTCAAGTTGCATCACATAGCCCGACTTTGCATCGGCTATGGCCTGGGCGTCAATCGCGCCCACTGCTTCGAGGATGCTTGCACGACACGGGTTGTCGAATTCGAGCGCCATTTGGCCGATGCGTCCGTAGACGCGCACCTTGTTTACGCCGTCGATGCCCGCGCTTAGCTTGATAAGCGCATCGAGATCGCTCTCTGGCACAGGACCCGCCAATTGAAGACGGGTCCTGCCGGGGATCTCGCTGATAATCGAGAATTTCATAGTTGTGCCAGCGCGTTTTACTCGGCTGCCTCGTCTGCAGTCGCGCCAGACTCGGTGGCGGTGATATACGCCGCCTCGGCGACCATGTCGTCAACCTCGGCCTTGGCCTGCTCGACCATGTCCTGATAGCCGTTCTTGATACGCATACCGCATGCGATACCCTGTACACATGCGTTCTTCACCGGAGCGCTCGTAAGCAGCTTGAGGCCGGCCGTGCCAAGCAGAAAACCGCCGCCGACGAGCAATGTGTTGAATGCAGACTTCTTCATGGTATCCCTCTCTTCTCCGCGCCGATTCGTGACGCGGCGACACTTCATCCCGGGAAAAGTTTGCCCGGGTGCACATTTGAGGAAGTTTAGTCTTTCGCAGTTTGATAGTCAACAGAGGGTAGCTTACTGGAAATCTTTATCGCATCACAGCTGCCAGGCAGCCGCTTCCTTTTGCAGCGCAACCATGTGGGCGAATTCTCCACCTGCCGCCTTGAGCTGCGCCGGAGTGCCCTGCTCGGCAACCACACCATCCTTGAGCACAACGATTTTGTCGGCATTTTCCACCGTACGCATACGGTGGGCAATAACGATAACCGTCTTGCCTGCGAGCAGGCGGGAGAGCGCCTGCTGCACCACGGTCTCGTTTTCCACATCCAAACTCGCCGTCGCCTCGTCCAGCAACACAATCGGCGCGTCTTTGAGCAACGCACGGGCGATGGAGATGCGCTGGCGCTCGCCGCCGGACAGCTTGGAGCCGTTCTCGCCGATCATGGTGTCATAGCCCTGCGGCATGCGGCTCACAAACTCGTCGCAGTTGGCGGCACGCGCAGCCGCAAGCACTTGCTCATCGGTGGCATCGCGACGACCAAGACGGATGTTTCCCATCACCGTGTCGTCAAAGAGCAGCACGTCTTGGAACACAATGGCGTGGTCGCGCAGCAGCACCTCGGGATCCACGCTCGCAACATCCACGCCGCCCACGGTGACCGTGCCTTCGGTGGCGTCCCAAAAGCGCGCGGCCAGGCGGCTCACCGTGGACTTACCGGAGCCCGAAGGACCGACCAGTGCCGTAACTTCGCCTTCCTTGGCGGTAAAGCTCACATCGGTAAGAACTTTCTCGCCGGCGCGGCCGTCCTCGCCCGCACCATAGCCAAATGCCACGTGATCGAACACCACATCGTGGCCTACGGGCTCAAACTGCTCGCTGCCCCGCGCCACAGGCTCTTCCATGATGGAACGCATGCGCTTGGCAGACGACTCGGCGACAAACAGCTCGGACACGAGCATAAGGGCTTGATCAAACGGCGCGTAGATACGGCTCACCATAAGCAGGAACGCGAACATCACCATGAAATCGACCTGACCGGAGACGACCATCGCGGCGCCCGTGGCCAGCGTGGTGGCAATTCCCAAGCGTAGAATGGAGAAGGCGGAGTTGACCAGAAGCCCGTTGACGAGCTCGCCCTTGGTGGTCTTGCGCTCCTCGGCATCGATCACGACGTTGAGCCCCTCAAGATAATGGGCCTCCTGGTTGGTGGCGCGGATCTCGCGCACGCAGTCGAGCGTCTCTTGAATCGCCTCGGTGACCTTGACCTTCTCGGCGCGCACGCGGTCGAACACCGGGGTCATGGGCCCGCGCGTCAGATACAGCACGGCAAAGGCCACGGGAATGCTCCAAAACGCCGCGACCGCCAGCTGCCAGCAAAAGAACAGCGATGACGCGAACACGATGGCGCTTGCGATGATGGCGCCCCAGAGTTCTCCCAGCACATGGCTGTAGGCATGCTCCATAGTCTGAACGTCACCCATGATGGTCTCGGTTAAATCGGCCAGATCACGACGGCCAAAAAACGACAGCGGCAGTTTGCGCAAGCGCTCGGCGATCTCCATGCGCTGTTTTCCGCACTCCTCGTAAAAGATGCAGTAGGTGTAGTAATACTGCTGCCAGTTAGAGGCAAAGAGCATCACGAAAAAGACCAGGAGGCCGCCCACGATCGGCAGGGCATCCGGCAGGTCGGCCCCGCTGGCGAGATGCTCGACAAAGCCGGCCATAACCAGGAATAGAAAGCCCACGCCGGCCATGGTAATAAGATTGGTGAGCGCGGTCCAGAAGACGCCGCGTTTTACGCCGGCGATGCCTTTATCGGATAGGAAATACTTCTTTTGGAATGAGGCGAACATTTAGGCCTCGCCCCCTTTCGCGACGGCGACATCCGCAGCCGCAGCCGCAGCGGTGATCTTCCAGCTCGCAGCCTGTTCGTATTCGGCCCACATCTTGGCGTACAGACCGTTTTGGGACAGCAGCTCGGCATGGGTGCCAGTCTCCTGCACGCCTCCTTGGTTGAGTACCACGATTTTGTCGGCCCCCACCACGGTCGAAAGCCGATGCGCGATCATAATGACCGTGCGACCCGCCGCCAGCTTGCTAAAGGCACGCTGGATGAGCGCCTCGTTCTCCGGGTCGGCAAACGCGGTGGCCTCGTCGAGCACCACGATAGGCGCGTCCTTAAGGATTGCGCGAGCGAGTGCTACGCGCTGGACCTCGCCGCCCGAAAGGTACGCCCCGCCGGCGCCGAGCATGGTATTGATGCCCTGCGGGAGCTTGGCCACGATATCGTCGCACTGGGCCGCGGAGAGGGCCGCACGCACTTCGTCGTCAGTGGCCGCAGGCTTGGAGGCGCGCACGTTTTCGGCAAGTGTTTGCCGAAACAGCTGGTTGGTCTGAAACACGAAGGCGACTTGGTCCATAAGCTCATGCGGATCCATGTCGCGAACGTCTACGCCGCCCACGAGCACTCGACCCGAGGAAACATCCCAAAAACGCGGGATCAGGCTTGCGCAAGTTGACTTACCGCCACCTGAGGGACCCACCAACGCGAGGGTGCTACCTGCGGAAACGCTAAAACTCGCATGGTTGACGGCAGGCGCCTCGGCGCCCTCGTAGGTAAAGCTCACATCCTCAAAGCGCACATCACTGCCAGCAGGGTGCTTGGGCTGGGCAGGCACGGAGAGCTGCTTGGAATCCATAACGCTTCGGATGCGAGCCAGCGAATCGGCACTCATCTGAGATGCTTCGCCCACAAACATGAGCTTGGTCATGGCCGTCGGCACCACGGCCGAAAAGATCGCGTAAAACGTAAAGTTGACCATAAAGTGCGCGAAGTCCGTCTCGCCCGGCGCCAACAGCAACGCCACGGGCAACAGGAATGCCACAAGACCATTGAGCGCGGTAAGGTTGAGCACCTGCGGACCTCGGCAAAACGTACCCGCATAGTTTTGCGCCATGTCGGCGTATTCGGCGATCGCATCGTGAAACGCCTTAAAGGAGTAGACCGTCTGCTGGAATACCTTGACCACGGGGATGCCGCGTACGTATTCGGTGCCGGTCTTGTTCATCTTGACCAGCGCGCCCATGTAGGCCTTCATAAACTCGCCGCCCTTGCCGCTCATCATGGTGGCCATGGCCCCAAACGAAACGACGACCGAGATTAAGCATGCCGTGCCCAAACGCCAATCGAGGGCGAATAGCAGTACGAGCAGGCCCACGACCATGGCGGTGGCGCCGGCGATATCGGGCAGCATGTGCGCAAGCAGCGTCTCGGTGGAGGCGGCGCATCCGTCTACGATACGGCGCAGCTCACCGGTGGCGTGCGTGTCAAAGTAGCCGAGCGGCAGCTTAAGCAGATGCTCGCTCGTAGTCTTGCGGATATTGGACGCGCAGCGAAACGCGGACAGGTGCGTGCACATGAGTCCCACGAAATAGACCACGATGCTTGCCAGGGCAAAACCGACAGCCCACCAACCATACATCGCGATGTCGGCGGCCTCGCTCCAGTTGGGGGCCACAGCGATCAGGTCTCGCGCAACAAGCCAGATGCACACGTACGGGCCAAAGCTCAACAGCTGCGAGAACGCCGAGAGGGCCATGCCCAAATACGTTAGGAATTTACGGTCACCGGCATATGCAAGTAGCTCGCCGATGCCGCCGCCTTCCTTTTTTGGTCCCTTTGCCATGAGATTCCTTTCTAACGGCTTGAGAGTTAACCTCAATCAACTTATCATTGATATGCTAGCTAGGGCACACAATCGAGCCAGGCGTGGACGTTTCCGCAAAGGAAGGGGACGCTTTTGAAAATGCATCGGGCGGCGACCGACATAACCGAGCTCTATGCACCACAGTTTGAGCAGTTTGGCCTGGAGCTTTCCGGCAAGGGCGCTGTCTTTACCGGCGAGGTGGCAAACGATCGGGCGCACGGCCGCGCATGGATCATGCCTCTCTCCCCCGCCTGCATCGTTATGGAGCATTTTATTACCCCGACGCACGATATGTACCTAGCCGAATACACGCCCGAACCGTACGCGTGCGTGAGCGAGGTCAGCGCGCCCACGCTCATGTGCATGCCCGAAGCCGGCATAACGCCTGCAAACCTTAAACCCTTGCATGGACCGTGGCCGAACAATGCTGTTTGCAGCTTTGTCCAAGATAACTGTGGTGAGGAATTAAGCCCACTGTTTGCAGGGCAACTCTACCACTCACGCTCGGTGCTCTTTTTGCCCGGGTATTTTGACGAGCTGGAACGTCGCTATCCCGCCGAGTTCGCGGAGGTCTTTGACGCGTTTGCCGAGCCGTGGCATGAGGAGGCAGCATCCGCCATCTGTCACACGCTGCGCCGGATTAACGAGGAACGCGCCCGCACCGTAGGCGGACACGTCTATATGCAAGGCATCGTGGAGACCATGGTCGCGGAGCTCGCCTGTTCGCGCGCGGCCCACAAGCAGGCGCGGCAGGCGGCAGACACACGCGTCAGCATAACCATTGCCGAAGAAGCAACGGCAATGATTGAGCGCGCGCTCGACAAAGGCAGACGTGTGGGTATCAACGAGGTGGCCGAGAGGCTCTACACAAGCCGCTCCAAACTATGCGCCACCTTTAAGGCCCAAACCGGCGAGTCCCTGGGTGCCTACATACGAAGGCGCCGTATGGAGCGGGCGCAGGACCTTTTGGCAGATAGCTCGCTTACGATAGCGCAGGTGGCAGAGCGGCTCGACTACCCTCAGCAGGCCGCCTTCGCCCAAGCCTTCAAACAATACACCGGCACCACCCCCACCGCCTGGCGTTCCCAGCACCAGTAAGGAGCCAGCAAAGGGACAGCCCGTTTACCACATCTACAAAAATGAGGGCGCCGTTGGCGCCCTCATTCACCAAATTAAATTCAGCTCGCCTGACCCGAACGGCCGAGTCGTCGCAGAACTCGGGAGCCCCGGCAGGGCGGGTGCTTGCTCAAAATGAGTTCCGCACGCAAAGAAGGCCACTTAATGTGGCCTTCGTCTTGCGCAGGACTGTTTGAAATTTTGAGGAAGCACCCGCCCTGCCGGGGCTCCCGAGTGCCCTCTTACGAGAGCGACGTTCTCAGCAACTCATTGAAGAGTTTCGGGTTACCCTTGCCGCGGCTCGCTTTCATGCACTGGCCTACCAAAAATCCCAGTACCTTCTGGTTGCCGTCGCGATACTGCTGAGCCTGATCCGCACAGTTGGCCAAGACCTCGTCGACAATCGGCTGCAACGCCCCCGTATCGCTCACCTGGCGCATACCGCGCTCGTCCACAATCTTATTGGGGTCGTCGCCAGTCTGAGCCATCAACTCGAAGACCTCATGGGCCTGATTGCTCGAGATGGCGTCACTTGCCAGCAGCTTTGCCAACGCGGCAACCTGAGCGGGCGCAATACCGCTCTCATCAAGTGCGGTACCCGCGCTCTTAAGATAGCCAACAAGCTCGTTGACCAACAAGTTCGCAACTGTTTGGGCTTCTTTACCAGACGTGCCCGCAGCCGCCTTCTCAAAGAAATCGGCATAGGCGGGATCGCCTGCAATCTGCTCGGCATCGGCTGCCTTGATGCCAAAATCGGCCTCAAAACGAGCACGCTTGGCGTCGGGCAACTCGGGGATCTGCTCGCGGCAGTTCTCGATGAAGGTGTCGTCCAGATCAAACGGAGCCAAGTCGGGGTCGGGGAACAGACGATAATCGTCGGCCGTCTCTTTCACGCGCATGACCACCGTGCGCTTGCGACTGGGCTCCCAGTGACGCGTCTCCTGATAGATGATGCCGCCTTCTTCAAGAACCTCGGCCTGACGGCAAATCTCGTAGGCAAGGCCATCATGCAGGCTCTTGAAGGAATTGAGATTCTTGAGCTCAGTCTTGGTACCCAGCTTGGTCTCGCCACGGCGACGAAGACTCACATTGCCATCGCAGCGCATGGAGCCCTTCTCCATGGAGCAATCGGAGATGCCCAGGGTCACAAAGATGCGACGGAGCTTTTCCATAAACAAGCGTGCTTCCTCAGGCGTGCGCAGGTCGGGCTCGGTCACGAGCTCAATGAGTGGCGTGCCGCAGCGGTTGTAATCGACGAGCGACTCGGCGGCAGCGGTAATGCGGCCCTCGGCACCACCCACGTGCACCATCTTGGCAGCGTCTTCTTCCATATGAATGCGAAGGATACGGATGGGCACGGTATAGGAGCCATCGGCACGGCGCTCGGGCATCTGCATGTTGGAGGCATCGTAGCTCGCCAGATGGCCGGCGCGCTGATTGCCCTCACGCATCTGCGAGGTCATGGACGTGGAGAGGCCCTCGGCATTGGCGGAGGCCGAAGCGAGACTCTCGGCCTCGGCGGCACCAAATGCGCAATCGGGGCGCTCGGCAGCACCTTGACCGGTCACATCCAAATCCAGATGACCGTACATGGCAAACGCAACCGGACCCTGCGTGGTCTGGAAGTTCTTGGCCATATCGGGATAGAAGTAGTGCTTGCGATAGAACATCGAATGCTTTTGGATCTCGCAGTTTGTGGCAAGACCAGCCTTGACGATGCTCTCGATAGCACGCTTGTTAGGCACAGGCAGGGCACCGGGCAGACCCAAGCAAACCGGACACACGTTGGCGTTTGGCTCGTCATCGTGGCTCAGCTTGCAGTTGCAAAACATCTTAGTGTCGAGTGCGGTGAGCTCGGTGTGAATCTCGAGACCGATCACGGCCTCCCAATCCTGCAAAACCTCGGAGAGCTCCTTCATTACAGCTCGCCTCCCTTCCCGGCAAAATCAGGCGCAACGGACATGCCTCCGGCAATGCCGCGCTCGAGCGCGCGAGCGAACGTGAGCAGCTGACGGTCCTTGAAAGCGGGGCCCACCAGCTGGGCGGATACAGGCAGATGGGTATCGGCGCCAAGACCCAGCGGAACCGAGATGCCACCGTTACCGCAGATGTTGATCGAAATGGTGTACAGGTCCGAAAGATACATCTGAGTGGGGTCGGAGATCTCGCCAAACTTGAACGCCGTGCGTGGGCTTGCGGGCATGAGGATAGTATCGACCTGCTCGTACGCGCGGTTGTAATCCTGCGTGATGAGGGTGCGCGCCTTCTGGGCTGCGTAATAATACTTGTCATACACGCCCGAGCTCAGCAGGTAAGCGCCGAGCATCTGGCGGCGCTTGGCCTCCGCGCCAAAACCATGGGCACGCGAAAGCGAGCTTTGGTCGGTGAGGTTAGCACAGCCCTCTTCCTGGTAGCCATAGCGAATGCCGTCAAAACGGGCAAGATTGGAGAACGCCTCGGCAGGGCCGATGACGTAGTATGCAGCGATAGCGGCATCGAGATGCGGCAGGTCAACCTCAACCAGCTGGGCACCTTGAGCCTCCAGCTCGTGAGCGGCGCGCTCCACAGCCTGCTTGACCTCGAAGGTCAGGCCTTCTGCCTCCATAAAGGACGGGATAATGCCCACGCGCTTGCCCTCGATACTGTCTTCAAGATGCTCGAGGAAATCGACCGGGCAGTCCTGGCTCGTGCAGTCATACGGGTCGTGACCGGCACCCACCAGAGCGTTCATGGCAAGGGCAACATCCTCGACGGTACGGCCGAAGGGGCCCACCTGGTCAAGCGAGGAGCCAAAAGCCACCACGCCGTAGCGCGAAACGGCACCGTACGTAGGCTTGAGTCCCACGATGCCGCACAAAGACGCCGGCTGGCGAATAGATCCGCCTGTGTCGGAGCCAAGCGAAAGCGCGACCTCGCCCGCGGCGACAGCGGCGGCAGAACCGCCCGAGGAACCACCGGGTACGCGCTCGGTGTCCCAAGGGTTGTTCGTGCGATGAAAGGCAGAACTCTCCGTGGAGGAGCCAAACGCGAACTCATCCATATTGGCCTTGCCCATAGGCAAACAGCCCGCCTGGAGCATGCGCTCGACACAGGTGGCGGTGTAGACGCTCTCGTAGTTCTCGAGCATGCGCGATGCGCAGGTAGTGCGCGTACCCACGAGATTCATGTTGTCTTTGATTGCCAGGGGAACACCTGCAAGCGGGGGCAGGGTCTCACCGGCAGCACGAGCTGCGTCGATGCGAGCAGCAGCATCGAGGGCAAGCTCGGGGGATACCTGCAAAAAGGCTTTGACGGCGCCGTCACGCACCTCAATGGCGTCGAGCGATGCGTGCGCCACCTCGGTAGCGGTAAAGTCACCTGTGGCAATGCCAGAGGCAATCTGGGACGCGGTCAGAGAATCGATATTCAGCGCCATTACTCGCTCTCCCCCTCTCCCAGAATGGACGGAACGCGGAAGTAACGGTCACGCACGCTCCCGGCGTTTTCGAGCGCTACGTCAAGCGGCAGATCGCGCGCGGGCTCGAGCTCGTCGTCTCCCATCACGTTGGACAGACTTCCAATAGGATGGAACGTGGGCTCCACGTCGGGCAGGTCGTATTGAAGAATGGGCTCAAGGATATTCACGGCGTTGTTCATGTACGCAGTCATCTCGGTTAGCTCATTATCGGTTAGCGCAATCTTGGCGTATTCGGCTATTCCCCGAACATCCTTCTCGCTGAGTGCCATAGGCGCTCCTTCCGTGCACAGTTTGACCGCACCATTATAGGCGCAAGCTCTCTGAGCACGAAGGGGGCGCCGGGGGTGCAGCAGAAACGTAACAGACACATTCGCCGTACGATTAACGAGAAAAACTACCCCTGATAGTGCAGGTGCGCCTCGTCAATATTGTCAAGGTCGCGCTCGAGGTAGCGAGCGGCAAGCCACTTTGCCATAGGAAGATTTTGATCCAGGTAGTTGCCGCACTCCTCGGGGGCGGCACCGGGAATCGCGCCCTCGAAGTCGCGTACAAACACAAAGAGCTCGCGAACAAGCGGCAAGATCTCCTCGGAGCTCACCTGACCAAAAACAACCAGGTAAAAGCCCGTGCGACAACCCATGGGGCCAAAGTAGACAATGCGCTGCGACCACTCGGCGTGGTTACGCAAAAACGTGGCGCCCAGGTGCTCGATGGTGTGGCACTCGGCCGTGTTCATCACCGGTTCGCAGTTGGGCTTGGTCAGGCGCAGGTCAAACGTGGTGACAACGCACCCCGTTGCCTCATCGCGATCCTGGCGCGAAACGTACACGCCTGGATCGAGCAGCAGGTGATTGACGGTAAAGCTCGCAATGGTCTCCATGATTACCCCCTAAGCGCGCGTCTTAGTGCGCGCGGCGCTATTTGCATCGGCCTCCATCGTAGCTACCCGGCCCAAATACCGATGCCCACAAAGGAGCAACACCATAGGAACTGCCGCAACGATACAGGCCGCGCCCACGAGCGTCGGCTGCACCCCAAAGCGTGCGGCAAGCCATGGCGCCACCACAAGCGGAGCCACCCCGGCGAACATGTTGCCAAAGCTCATTACCGAGTTCACGCGCCCCAGCTGTTCGAGCGGAGCCGTCGTCTGCACAATGGTGTTGTGAAGCGGATGAATAACTCCCCATGCCACTCCCAGGGCAATCTGCCCCACCAAGGCCACAGCAACATAGGGTGTTCCTACATACACCAGGCTACCTAGCCCCATCGCCGCAAGCGCCACGAGCAGCGTCTTGAGATTCACGAGGCGTGCGGACATGCGCAGCACCAACAGCGCGCCCACCACGGCGCCCACGCCTGATGCAGAAGAAAGCCACCCCATCCATTCCACGCCAACGTGCAAAATATCACGGTAGAAAAACGACTCCAACGGATCAAACGCGCCGTAGCCAAAGTTCGTAAGGAACATGATGACGAAGAGGAGCAGCAGCAAGGTATTGGTAAAGACAGTCTTGATGCTCATCGCAAACGAGGCGTGGGCGCCCCCACCCTCCTCATCCGTCTTCTCATGCGCAGCAGTATCGGATTGAGCCGACGCCATTTGCGGTCTAAAGCCCCAGCCGGGAATAAGCGACAGCGCAGCAAATACCATCATGAGCGGAAAGACGGCAAGCGAAGAGCCCACAGCCGCTACAAAACCGCCCAGAATAGGCCCCACGATAATGCTCACGTTGGAAAGCGTAGTGAGCACCGAGTTGATTGCCTTGAGCTCGGCAGGATCGCTCGAAAGATAGGCAGGATACGATGTGGCCGCAACCTGCGAGTATCCGATCATGAAGCCCAAAAGCGCCGCACCCGCAAGGACAGCCATGGTCGCATGTCCAAAACACATAAGCACGGCGCCCACAGCAAGCACGCCAAAAACGTTCGTGAAGTAATGCCTACGCGGACCCCATGCATCGAGCGCCGAACCACCCGCAAAGGAGCCCAGAATCACAAAGATGTTCATCAACAGCACCGCCGCAGATGTAAAAGCGACAGACGCGCCGTCTGCATAGGTAAGCGTGCCGATGACGCCGATAAAATAGCTTGATTGAAAACCGGTGTAGATAAGAAAACGTATTGCCACCAGGCGTTTTTCCTGTGCCGAAAGCGCTGGACGAGAGTGTGAAGACATATATGCCCCTTGATTGCTCGCAAACAAAGGCGGCGGCGCAAGCCGTCGCGTATCAGTCTATCAGTTGTCTGTGGGCCACATTAAGGACGCATCACGCCTCGATCCTCGCTCATCAATACCGCACAATCAAATAGCGTCAGTATACCATCCTGCAAATATGGTGTCGGCGTGTGCGGATTCTGAATGGCGTGTGGAGTGCACATGGGCATGTTTAACGCACGCCCCGGGCGGTACATATATATCGAGCGCAACGATAATCGACCGCCGGTCGCCCATGCGCCCGGCAATGCTGAACAGGAGTTGATCGCATGCGCACAACAACAAAGCAAAAGGCAAAGCCTCACCCGGTATTTGAGCGGACGGGAGAAAATTCCATCCGCATCAGCGCGCTTCCCAACCGGGCCGATGCCCAGCGTATGAACCTCAAACGTTCCTATCACGCGTTCATGCGCGCGCTTCCCGCCACCTCTGCAGCAACAAACAATCCCGCGCCGTCGGAGATGTGGCCGCAGCGTCCCTACGCAGCTTCTGCGTAGGCCACCCTCGACGACTCGCTGGCAGCGCCAACCCTGCGAGAACGTCTCAACATATCGCCTTCCTTTCCCTTGGCCGCCCGGTGTATCCCCCTGCACCGGGCGGTTTGAGTTTAATGGCCGCAATCGCAGCAATGCAGACCGCCAATGCCGCCCTTGCGCACAATTACGCCTTTGTCCGCGCCTATAACGACACTTTCAACTAGACTGTCTCCTAAGAACCTATTGACTCGGCGTCCATATGCGAACCCGATAGAAAGGAACACGATGTACTGCACTGAATGCGGAGCATTTGTTCCCGATACCTGCAAGTTTTGCACCACCTGTGGCGCACCCCTATCGACGCAGGGCGCAGACGCACAAGCCCCGGACGGTGCCAGCGCATCTGCAGGCCAGACGAGCTCCGAGTCCCAGGCGGGCACCAGCGCCGCCGCGCCCTCGCAAGCGCCCAATGCGGGCGCAGGAAACCAAGCCCCTGTGCCCAATCCCTACACTCCAGCACCCCCTGCGTTCCAGGCACCAAAAAAGAGCAACAATAAACTGGCAATCGGTATTATCGCGGGTGTCGCAGCCCTTGTCATCATCGGCACGCTTATCTTTGGCTTGGGCGGATTCATTCTCGGTTCCGCGATGGTCGAGACAGCAAGCAGCGTAGATACCGTTCTCGACATCGACGATGTAGACGATGACGCCTTTGCAGACTATCTCTCGCGCAAGGTCGATACAGACGGAGATGGATGCATCTCGCAAAAGGAAGCGGACCGAGTAACCTCCATCGGCAATCTGTCTCAAGATTTCACCTACGGAAACGGCCTATGCGCCTCCGGCGTCGAAGACCTTGATGGCATCGAGGTATTCAGAAACCTCAAGGTTTTGCTTGTCTGCGACAACGAGCTCGAGTCTCTCGACCTTTCGCAGAACACCAAACTGCGCTTTGTGGACTGCTCGGGCAATTACCTTGAGGACCTTGAGCTTCCCGAGACAGAAAAACTTACTACCCTGTGGGCCTACGACAACCGCTTGGACGAGCTTGACGTCAGCGGTGTCCCCGAGCTTGACGACCTGCTTGTCGACCCCGGCGTCGAACTAGAGGGATGGAACGGCGACGCAAACGAGTGCTACGTCTACGACGATGACCATTTTGGCGACCACTACGGCATCTACGACTATGACGATGGCGACGGCTATCTCTATGGAGACGACGATTATCAGGAGACCTCAGGCCGCCCGGATGCGCCGATTCTGGCGTAGCTGCCATACAATCACCCAAAGGCGGGAAAAGCATGAACGATGTAGTCTTGGGATATGCGCTCATGCTTGTACGCGACAAGTTGCAACAAAGCGAACGCTAGAACAAGCAGTGTGCACTAGCGTCAGTTGCTCTTGGTACCGACGGCCGTTCTTCCCCGTGCCCGCAAATCCGTACAACAAAGCGCCCGCCGTGACTCGCTCGCGACGGGCGCAATCAATCGCCTACTCTAAGGGCCGACTGTTCTAAAGACGCTCGGCAAGCTCGCGAATAAGAGCCTCGGTCTTTTCCCAACCCAAGCAGGGGTCGGTGATGGATTTACCAAATACCGCTCCGTCAACCGCCTGGTTGCCATCCTCCAGATAAGACTCAATCATAAAGCCCTTGACCAGACCGGCCACGGCCTCATTGCGGCGGCAAGAGTCAAGCACCTCTTTGCAGATACGGATCTGCTCCAAGGGGCGCTTACTCGAGTTGTCGTGATTGCAATCCACCACGACAGCAGGATTCGCGTACTTCTCCGAGGTATAACGCTCGGCCAGGCGCTCCAGGTGCTCGTAGTGATAGTTGGGGTAGGTGCGCCCATCAAGACCGATATAGCCGCGCAGCACAGCGTGCGCCAGCGGGTTACCGTCGCACTCGACCTCCCAATTGCGGAAGATAAACGACTGGTGTGCCTGAGCGGCATAGATGGAATTGAGCATGACGGAGGTCGAGCCAGCCGTGGGGTTCTTCATACCCACGGGCACGGGAATGCCGCTCGCAACCAAACGATGTTCCTGGTTCTCGACCGAGCGAGCGCCCACCGCCACATAGGACAGCAGATCGACGAGGTACTGGTAGTTGCTGGGATAGAGCATCTCGTCGGCAGTGAACATGCCCGTTTCCTGGATTACACGGAGATGCATATGGCGGATGGCCTTTACGCCTGCGAGCAGATCGTCTGGAGACTCGGGGTCGGGATTGTGCAGCAGGCCCTTGTAGCCCGTGCCCTTCGTGCGTGGCTTATTGGTGTACACGCGCGGAATGATGATGAGCTTGTCCTTGACCTCCTCGGCAAGATTGCCCAGGCGCGTGGCATATTCGAGCACCGAGTCCTCACGGTCGGCCGAGCACGGGCCAATGATGAGCACCTTTCGAGAATCCTTGCCCGCAAAAATGCGCGCAACCTCGGCGTCGAAGTCCTTCTTCTTTTCCATCAGCTCGGGGCCGAGGGGCATCTCTTCGCGAATCTCCATCGGAATGGGAAGCCTGCGCTTGAAATTCATAGCCATGGCATGCACCTGTTGCTTTCGTATTGTGGCGCCCTGGTACTGACACCAGAGAAATCGAATGTGTTGGATTATCCACTTTTGCCCACTAAAGTGCAACGTCTTTTACCGGCAAAAATGACATCTCGGCCACATATGCGAAACATACCGTCGCGCCGCAGGGAGCACAGTGCGTTTGCCGAGGTATCGGCCACCGATGCCGAATCGGTGGCACGCCTTTGCGCAACTCATGCATATCATTTAGATAACCCCCTCTATCAAGGAGTTTTCAATGGACTTGAACAACGTTGTGATTCGACCGGCAGAGCTTGCGGACACCGATGCGATCGCAGACATCTATTCTGCGCTATGGTGCAGCTGGCTCAGACGCGGAGGGTTCACAGAGGACGAGCGTCTTGTCGCGCGCTTCAATACCGTGATGCAGGCACAGTGCTCGCCCATCGCCCTTGTTGCCGAGGTGGATGGCAAGGTCATCGCTGCATGCTACGTTGGCGTCTACGACAATGGCGCGCCGCGCACAAACCCCTATTGGCAGCAAACTTACGATGATCTGTTCAATCAAGCAACCGTTCGTGCACAGACCGCCGACGACAATCTTGAAGGCTCCCTGTTTGGCGACTCTCGCGAGAAAGCCACCGGCAATCGCTTTGGTGCATCCGACAGCCCCTATGCCGATGGCCAACTTAACCTCATTATCATTTTGCCCGAGTACCAGGGCTGCGGCCTTGGGCGTCGCCTAATCGAAGTCGCGCGCGAGCACATGCGCGAGCTTGGATGCAAGCGATTCTTCCTCATGACCGACAACCGTTCCGACTGGGAATTCTACGAGCACCTAGGCATGGAGCGCGTCGCCGAAGACCATAGCCAAGATACCGGCGATGGCTTTATCGTCTACATCTACGGTGATCTCGCCTAGAGCGAACCCAACCGCACAAGGCGCCTGCGCAAACGATAACGGGCCCGCTTCGGCATATAGCACCGAAACGGGCCCGTTGCTGTAGGGGAACGCTGCTACTTCACACGAGCGCGCGGCTGCTGCTGCGTGATGCAGTGGATGTTACCGCCGCCATAGATAACCTCGCGCGTCATGATGCCGATAACCTCGCGATCCGGATATGCCGCCTGGATATCCTTGAGGGCTTGGGCATCGTTGGGGTCGCCAAACTGCGGCACGAGCACGGCTCCGTTGATAGGCAGGAAGTTAAGGTAGCTCGGCTCAAAGGCATCCTCGGGGGTACGGGGCAGCACGCCTTCAACCGGATCGATGGTCGAAGCCTCTTCTTCAGTCATGTATACCGAGGTAGCCGGCATAATCACCTTGTGAATCTTGAGTTTACGACCGCGCGCGTCCGTTGCCTCAGAAAGCGTCTTATAGGCTTCCTGGCACTCCTTGTAGAACTTGTGGTTGGGGTCGTCGGTCCACATGCAACAGACCTCGCCCGGAGCAGAGAAACACGCGACGTCGTCCACATGGCCGTTGGTCTCAAACGGATCGATGCCATCGCGAATCCAAATGACCTTCTCGATACCCAAGTACTCGGCAAGCTTTTCCTCAATCTGCTCACGCGTGTACTGCGGGTTGCGATCCTCGTTGAGCAAACACATCTCGGTGGTCACCACGGTGCCTTGACCATCGCAGTTGAACGACCCGCCCTCGAGAATGTAATCATCCGGACGATAGCGGTTAACCTGCTCGAGCTGAGCCACCTGCAGACCGATGGATGCGTCCTTGTCCCACGGGAAGTACAGGCCATCAACAAAGCCACCGTATGCATTGAAGTGGAAGTGCGAAAGCGCCACATCGCCGTTATCATTGACCAGGAAGGCCGGACCCGGATCGCGAATCCAGGAGTCGTTGTACTCCATGTGGATCACACGGACGTTTTCCACACCATCGAAAATCTCGCATACCGCAGGAAAGTCCTCGCTGTTCACGCCTACCGTGATGGGCTGGAAGCGAGCGATGGTCTTGATGATTTCGGTAAAGACCTTCTGAGCGGGCTTGGCGCCGCAGCGCCACACGTCCGAACGGTGCGGCCACAAGATCCAAGTGCGTTCTTGCTCCTCATACTCACCGGGCATATAGAAGCCGTCTTTTTTGGGCGTCGATTCGCTCTCGTAGATGGTCTTCATGGGGACGTCTCCTTTCGAAAAGCCTTTTGTGGACAGCACATAGCATGCCCCTGCGAAAAAGACCCCTCAATGGTCCTTGTCTCCCCTTTCGCCGAACGAATGGGCACCTTTTGTTACCCTAAAGTTCTAGTGTTCAACAGCGTGCGATAATAGCCACAGACAGCCGAAATACAGGAGACGCACGGTGGCGCACAACGAACTTGACCCGAAGCAACCTCTGGACAGCAAGGCATGGGAGGCAATCAACGAGTTCTCCCTATGGCTTCACGCGCAGCACGAGCTCGCAGATATTCAACGGGGAAGCCTTGAGCACATTAAAGATATCATCCCCCATCGCATCTCGATGTTCGATCTTGTAACGATGGGGAAAGATGGTCAAACGGATTATATCGACCCCATAAGCACGACTATGGACCAAGCAGAGCTTGATGCCTACTACCAACGCTATGCCGCCATGGATTACACCACGTGGAGCTTTGACCTTCATGCCGTCAACGTATACCGAGACCTCGATCTCGTTGACGTCGACCGTCGCGATCAAACCCCCATCTTCCGCGAGTGGATGCAGCCGCAAGGCGTGTACTTTGGCTGCAGCGCCACGCTGGCAGCACACGGCACGCCCTTAGGTACCGTCACGCTCTTTCGCGAGCGCGAGGCAGGGGATTTCACCGGTTTTGAGATGCACATTCTCAAAGAGCTTGCACGGCACCTGAGCTTGCGCTTGGGCGAGCTTTATCCGCGCGGCTTTGTTGTTCAAGCGAGAAATATCAGCCCCATCGCCGCCCTTGCCGAGCAAGTGGGCATCAACCCGCGCGAAATGGAGATTCTCCAACTAATGGCAGACGGATACACCAACAAACAGATGGCGGAGTCGCTATTCATCTCTGAATCCACCGTCAAAAAGCATGTCAATGCCGTCTATCGCAAGCTGGGAGTCTCAAACAGGATGGGTCTTGTGGCACGCCTGCGCGACACGTAGATGGGCCATAAAAAGCGGGCGCCCGACCGCTTGGTCGGGCGCCCGCTTGAATCCGACTGCTATCTACCGATTAACCCTCGTAAACAACGCGGCCATCAGAGATGGTAAAGAGCACCTTGGTGTCGGAGATCTTCTTGGGATCGCAATGAAGGATGTCTTGGTCGAGCACCGTGAGGTCGGCGAGCTTGCCCACCTCGAGCGTACCGATTTTATCCTCCATGTAGTTCTCGAAGGCAACGTTTTTGGTATATGCCTCAAGCGCCTGATATGCCGTGATGGCCTGCTCGGGCCAACGGTACATATCGGTGTCCTCCTCCTCGGGATACGGGCTGTTGCGCGTAACGGCCACCTCGATCTCCTCGAGCGGCGCATAGCCGGTGACCGGGCCATCGCTCGCACCGGAGATAAAGCAGCCGGCCTCGAGCATGTTCTTGACGGGGTAGAACTTCATGGCGCGATCCTCGCCCACAAAGGCGATCTCGAGGTCGCACAAAGAATCGTGATACATCCACAGGAACTGCAGCGCGCACACGATGTCGAGATCAGCGACGCGCTGAATGTCCTCGTCGGTGATTGCGCACACATGCGTCATGGTGTTGCGACGATCATCGCGCTCACCGTTCTCCTTGGCGCAGCGCTCGTAGGCATCGAGCGTATTGTGGACGGCGCCGTCGCCGATCGCGTGAACATGAATCTGAACACCCTCTTTGTCGAGGGCGGCCACCATGTCGCTGAACTCCTGCTGATCCCAGACGGACTCGCCGTACCAGTTATCGCCTTTACCGGCGGCGGAGGTATATGGCTCGAGCATCACGGCGCTGCCGCCCTCGGTAACGCCATCAGAGAAGATCTTGACCGTACCGGTAGAGATCATGTTGCTATCGAACTTCTTGAGATCCTTCACGGTTTTAAGGGCCTCTTTAGCCGTCATGCCGGGCGTAATGGTAGGAAGTACTCGCATGCGCAGGTTAAGCTTGCCATCTTTCTCAAGGTCAGTATAGAACTGGCAATCCTGTGCCGTAGACGCTCCCACGGCGCTCAGGTTGGTAATGCCGGTGATACCGTATTTCGCAGCCGCCTGCTGGTACTTGTCGATAGCGTTCTCAAGCTCCTTGTCCGTATGCTCGACGGAGACAACCTCCCTCACCATAGTGGCAGCAGAATCGATCAAGTAGCCAGTCGCCTCGCCGTTTGCATCGCGGGTGATGATGCCGCCCGTGGGATTGGGGGTATCGTTATCGATGCCCGCAAGCTCGAGCGCACGGCTGTTGACCCACACCGAATGATAGGAAACATCGCATAGCATGATGGGCTTATCGGAGCAGATCTCATCGAGGATGGACTTGTTGGGGCCGGGATTGGTGCCATCCTCTTGATCGAAGGCGTTGATCATGAACGAGCCGCCAACGTAAGCCTTATCATCGGGGTGCTTGGCTATAAAGTCACTGATCGCCTTCTTATACTCATCGATCGTGGTGCCCTCGGTAAGATCGATCTCGTACAGCGCGGTCACCCAGTTGCCCGGAGCGTGGATATGGCCGTCCATAAAGCCGGGGGTCACCATACCGCCATCAAGATCGATGACGCGCGTGTTGTCATCGATGTACTCGTCAACACCGGAGTCTTCGCCTACATATACGATCTTGTTGCCCGAAACAGCCAGAGCGGCCGCGGTGTCGCCCTCTTTGACCATCGTCTGAATCGTGCCGTTACGAAAGACGATGGATGCCTTATCGGAAATCGCGCTGCCGGTGCTTCCGGCATTTAAAGAATTGTTGGCGCAACCGGCGGCACCCACCGCAACAGCCGCAGCGCCCAACGTGCTCAGGCCAAGAAAGCTTCTACGAGAAACGGGAGGGATAGAGGTCTTCATATTACCCACCTTTCTGTTGACATCGCCGCGCTTTCGCGACGCTTGCTATCACCTGAATAACGCCCCCGGGAATAAACTTGTCTGCACAAACGGGGTTATTGCCGTAAGCGGAGGCTTATATCCCCTATAACCCTGCCTTTAACCTGCCCAAAAGCTCTGAAGAAGCTCGGACCGCGATGAGACACCGCATTTACGGAATATCGTGTGAACATGCGATTTGACCGTGCCGACAGAGATAAATAAATCATTCGCTATGGCGCGGTTATCCTGGCCATCGAGCAGAAGGTCGAGCACTTCGCGTTCACGCGCGGAGATACCGCGCTGGTCACAGAATGCCGAGAAACGGAGCTCCGCAATCTGCTTGGCAGAGGTGCCAGACGTTGTGGGCGGAGCAGAAAAGCGCAACGATAAGATCCGCGACGCCGTGCGAACGGTATATATCGCGGCTACCACGCTCATGATGTTCTCTGGGATGTTTCTGCCGCAGACAAAATACAGGTAATCGATGCCTTCGGTCCACCCGATATTCAGCCCGAGAGCGCGTACATCCTCGATTAGAACAAACGCCGTCAACACGGCCATCACAATGAGAAACCTACCGTAGCGTGCGTAGAAGCTCTTTCGCGCCATCGGCTTGCTTTTGCGGTAACAGACGAAAATCATGCCAAACGCCACGACATGAACAAGGAGCGCAACGCATAAAAGGTGAGTTGTTTGATTGAATCGGGCTGCAATACAAGCGACATAGCCTCGAAAGCAGAAAAGGCGATGCAGGGCACGAGCACGTGAAGCCGGCTCGTCTTGTTTACGATCGCCAATGCAAATGCCCACATGCTCGTCATGATTCCAATCGATAGGACGAGTTTTGTTATGGGATGAGTCATGGGAAATTGGTTGCTGAGGATATCCGCCATCATCTTACGGCCCTGATACTCATCGAGGAATACGATGGCGCTTTCGAGCATGTCAAAGAAAAAGAAGGCCGAGACCGTCAAGTAGCTTGTTCGATGTGAGACGAGGTACGTGCATACCGATACGCACACCGCCACCATGCAAACCAAGACGAACGTGATTCCGTAGAAGAAGTAGAACGCGCTCACTACCGGACCTTTCGCTCATTGATATGTGCTGTGGATGACCTTTACGCCAAAGACATGCCGATCGCTGTCTTCAGCGCAAAATCCAGCCAAAGAAAGGAGGGGTGGGAGACGCATATCCCCCACCCCAGCGCATGGGCGAAACTAGCCCGTGATGCGGGTGCCGGAGAGGCCGGCCATGGTCTCGGCGGCCTTGTCCAGGGCGCCGATGATGCAGGTGCGGCCCTTGCGGGAGCGGGCGAACTTGATGGCCGCGCGGACCTTGGGCTCCATGGAGCCCTTGCCAAACTGGCCCTCGTCGGCCAGGCGCTCGGCCTCGTCGGCAGTGAGCTCCTCGAGCTCCTGCTGGTCGGGCTTGCCAAAGTTGATGGCCACGTGCTCGACGGCCGTGAGCAGGAACAGAACGTCGGCGGAGCAGTCCTCGGCGAGCAGCTCTCCGCCCAGGTCCTTGTCGATGACGGCGGGCACGCCCTTGTAGCAGCCCTTGTTCTCGTAGTCGCGCACGACGGGGATTCCGCCGCCGCCGCAGGCGATGACGATGAACTCGTTATCGAGCAGGTTGAGGATGGAGTCGGCCTCGACGATCTTCTTGGGCTCGGGGGACGCCACGACGCGCCTCCATCCGCGGCCGGAGTCCTCGACGAAGGTCATCTCGGGGTCCTCGGCCATGATTTGCTTGGCCTGCTCCTCGGTGTAGAAGGGGCCGATGGGCTTGGTGGGGTTCTTGAACGCGGGGTCGTCGGGGTCGCACTCGATCTGGGTGACGACGGTGGCGGCGTGCCAGCGCTTGTAGCGGCGATGCATCTCGCGGCCGATGCCCTGCTGCAGGTGGTAGCCGATGTAGCCCTGGGACATGGCGCCGCACTCGGGCAGGTCCATGGAGGGGGTGCCGATGACGTCGTGGGCGGCGGCGAAGGCGTTCTGGATCATGCCGACCTGCGGGCCGTTGCCGTGGGTGATGATGATCTCGTTGCCCTGCTCGATGAGGCCGAGAAGCGCGTGGGCGGTGTTGCCCACGGCCTCGATCTGCTCGGCCGGGGTGTTGCCGAGGGCGTTGCCGCCGAGGGCGACGACGATGCGGTCGGGCTTGCCGAGAGGCTTAGACATAGCTCGTTCCTTTCGAACCAAAGAAGGGTGAAAAACAGACGGGCGCCCCGGCGCAGAGTCGAAGGGGCGCCCGAATAAGGCGTTTTATTACGCGGCTAAATATGACAAATCAAGTCTGAGGACTTTTGTCACATTAAGCGGAAGGCTCCTGCTGCGTGATGCAGTGGATGTTGCCGCCGCCGAAGACGACCTGCTCGGACTGAACGCCCACGCACTTGTAGACGCCCTCGCCCCAGACCTCGTCATAGATCTTCTGGAGGATATCGACGGCCAGCTGGTCGTTCTCGTCGCCATACTGCGGAACGATAACGCCGTGGTTGGTCACGAGGTAGTTCATGTAGGAAGCGATCAGCGGCTCGTCGGGGACGCGAGGCTCAGCGTTCTCGTCGGCGTCGATGGTGTCGCAGGAAGCCTGGTCCATGAACAGCGGGTTCACGGGCATGCAGAGCTTGTAGACCTTCATCTTGCGGCCCTTAGCGTCAACCGCGTTGGAGAGGGTCTCGTAAGCAGCGTGGCACTGATCATAGAACGGGTACTCGGGATCGTCGGTCCAGATGCAGGCCATGACGCCCGGGGCGATGAAAGTGGCAACGTCGTCGATGTGACCGTTGGTCTCCTCGGGATCGATGCCCTCCTTGACCCAGATGACCTTCTCGACACCGAGGTAATCCTTGAGGTGCTCGTTCATGTACTCGCGAAGCTCCTCGCTCCAGGGCTCGAACTTCTTCTTGAACTTAGGCCAGATGGACTCGGGATCCTCTTCCTCCTCGAGCACTGCAGAGCAGGTGCGACCGGGGGACAGGAGGCACTGATCGGTAACGACAAGGGTGCCCTCGCCGTCGACGGTGATGGAGCCACCCTCGAGAATCATGTCGTCGGGACGATAACGGCGGCAGCCGGAGAGCTCAGCCATCTTGAGGGCGATCTGCTCGTCCTTGTCCCACGGGAAGTACAGGCCGTCGACAAGGCCGCCGTAAGCGTTGAAGTGCCAGTGGTTAGCGCGCTTCTCGCCCTTGCCGTTGATGACGTAGGTGGCAGCGGTGTCGCGGAACCAAGCGTCGTCGGTGGTCATCTCGATGACGGTGACGTTCTCGTCGTTCTCGAAGACAGCCTTGCAGTTGGCGTAGTCAACCTGGTTGGCGCACATGAAGACCGGAGTGAACTCGGCGATAGCGCGAGCGATGGCGGCGTACTGCTTCTGAGCAGGCTTGGCGCCATGAGCCCAGGTGTCGGTGCGGTGGGGCCAGCCCATCCACACGCGATCCTGCGGAGCAAACTCTGCAGGCATAAAGAAGCCATCGGCCTTAGGAGTGGATTCGGATTCAGTGATCGTACGCATGTGATTTCCTCCAAACCGTAGCGATCGCACCGCAGGCGCGAGTGCCCGCGGCAAAACACCAAAGTGCGGCGGGTTTGTTTTTGGTCGCACCCGCCGGACGACCGGTTAGTTTGAGGACCCGATGACGCCGAGAGAGGAGATGAGCACAGGGAGAGCTCAAGAGCAACGTCACTTGATTACCTCAACGAGTCGATATCCGCACTCGTGGGCGGTGAGTTCGGGCCGCGCAAGGAGACAGGGGTGCGCAGCCCATCTCATCGAAAATAAGGTGGTAGGCACCGAGAAGGGGCAAATGCCTTACTCCTCGTCGCCAGCCTCGGCTTCCTCAGCCAGGCGTTGGGCTGCGAGCTCAGGGGTCAGACCCTTGTACTCTTCCTTGCGGCCCTTAGCGGAGACAATACGGACAACCTCGCCGATAAGCACAAGCACGATGAAGATGACGATCATCGGGATCTTGTCGCCAAACTCGTCGGCGGAGAACGGAACCAGAGTTGCAACGATGGCCAGGATGAGCTCGATGCAGGGGATGGCCAGCATGACCTTCATCATCGCGCCCTTGAACGGGAACTTGAAGATGCGCTCACGGTTGGGGTCGTTCTTGCGAAGGTTGAGGAACGCCGGGAACATCGGGATGTAGGTGAGCAGCAGGAAGACAACGGAGGTACCAAAGAGCATCCAGAAGACACCGTTGGAAATGGCGTCGATGGGCACCAGCTGCAGGCAGAGAACCAAAGAGGCAACGACAGCGTTGACCAGGTTGGCGCCATTGGGCATGTCGTCCTTGGAGATCATGGAAGCGAAGACCTTGGGCATGTTGCCGTGCTCAGCAGCATAGCGAGCAACGGAGTTGACGCCGAAGGACCAAGCGGCCATGTTGGCGAACAGGGTGATCAGGAAGGCGATGCAGATGACCTTGAAGAGCATGGAGTTGCCCACCATGGTCTGGACTGCAACGATCATGCCGTAGTCGGGGTCGATGGAATCGGCGGGCACAGCTGCGCCGATGCCGAAGCCAGCGAACAGGTAGATGACAGCGATGGACAGACCGCCGACGATGATTGCCTTGGGGATGTCCTTGGCAGGATCGGCCATATCATCGGTCATGGTGCAGATAACCTCAAAGCCCATGAAGTTGAAGATGATGATGGACAGATAGCCCAAAGCATTGGTGTTGGTGAGCTCGGGGAGGAAGGTGGTTGCGGACATATCGTTCGCAAAACCGTTCTCCATAGCAAACCAGATGCCCAGAGCGCCAACGATAATTGCCACGGCGACCTTGATCAGGGCGCCACCGTTGAGGACCCACTCGGAGTCGGCAGCCTTGGAGCGGCCCATGAGGTAGACGATCCACACGAAGGCAAGCTCGATGCCCATCTTGGCGACGATGTTGAACTCAACACCAAAAACCATGCCCAGGATGTCGGGGAACATGGTTGCCAAAGAAGCAATCCACAGGGGGTAGTTGACCCAGTAGTAGTAAGAGATACGAGCGCCCCATTTATCGCCCAGGCCATCGCGGACCCAGTCGTAAATGCCGCCGTCACCGTCATAGGTGGTTCCCAACTCGGCAACAACCATGCCGTAGGGAAGCAGGAACGTGAGGATCAGGAAGATCCACCAGAAGAACTGCTGGTTGCCAATGGCGGCAGCAGGAGCGGCGGCCTCGCACACGAAGACGACGCAGATGATGGTCGAAATGACCGTCAGGAAGGAAAGCTTTTTCTTTCCGTCACTCATAATTAGTCCTTTGCTCAGTCGTTTTCAGACAGCGCACCAGTGCTCATGCGCAGTGGCGCAGATGATGAGCGGCAAGAGACGAGCATCTGCCGCCCATCAGAAAGAAAGGCGATAGCTTAGAGCTGCTCGAGAGCGTCGAGAGCGGCGTGGAGCTCCGCCTTGGCAGAGTACTCGACGTTCTCGTCGTTGATCGGGGTGCGGTTGCCGAGGGCAGCCAGGATGGCGCGAATGGAGTGCTTGCGGTTCTCGGCCTCGACCCAGCACAGGGAGCGCTCGGGATCGTCCATGACCTCGTCGACGACTTCCTCGTTGCGGGTAGCGGGCAGGCAGTGCATGAACTTGGAGTTCGGGCCAGCGAAGTTCATCATGTCCATGGTGACCTGATACTTGGGGTAGAAGACGTCCATGTAGTTCTCGCCCTCGACCTCTTCGTCGTACAGGCCATACCACACGTCGGTGTAGATGAAGTCGGCACCCTTGATGCAGTCGATCTCGTCAGAGATGACGATGGAGCCGCCGGAGACCTTGCAGTTCTCCTCGCCGATGGCCATGAGCTTCTTGCCGAACTCAGCACGCTCCTCGGGGGTACCAACATGCAGAGCGCCGTCGCAGATCTGGTGACCCTTGGGGCCAAACTGCACGAAGTTCATGCCGATCTTGGAGCAGATGAACATGAGGGAGAGGCAGACCTGGGTAGCGTCGCCGATGAAGGCGAGGGTGCAGTCCTCAATCTTCTTGCCCTCGGGGAGGTTCTCAAGCATGGTCATGAGGTCGCCCATCTCCTGAGTGGGGTGGTTGAACTCAGACATGCCGTTGATGACGGGCACAGCGGAGCCAGCGGCGAGGCCGACGACGTCCTTGTGACGGTCAACGCGAGCCATCATGATGTCGAGGAGGTCTCCCATGACGCGAGCAGTGTCGCCCAGGGACTCGTGGCCACCGAGCTGGATGGTGCCAGGACCATAGAACTGAGCGTGGCCACCGAGGTCGCACATGGCGGTCTCAAAGGAAAGACGGGTACGAGTGGAGACCTGCTGGAAGATCATGCCAAGGCTCTTGTTACGGAGCAGGTGAGGATAGAAGCCGTCAACCTTGATGGCCTTCTTCATTGCCAGGCCAAGATCCTCAATAGCGAGAATCTGCTCTTTGGTGAAGTCATTAGTGTCGAGAAAATCCTTGGGCAGCGCCATTGCGATTCCTTTCCGTCGGCAGCACCGACTTTCCTTGTGGACACGATCTATTTCGCATCCGCTTTGTCGCTAACTCCATGATTCCCACATTGGCGGAAAAGCGTTAGTTTATTCGAGATTAAAGGCCGCCTAAAGAAATAGACCTTCCCTAAACCTGCACAAACCAGCAGGTAGATGCAGTACACCTTTTTTCATTACATCTTGAACGACCGTTCACCGTCCGTGTGCGGTTTATCTCAAATTCGCTTACTTTACCCAGTTAAAGCATTTTTTCAAACCCCTTTTTCCGTCTCCAGGCCGTCTGCTTCCGGACTAAACCTTCCTCATCCCTGTCGTTCTAATTGTTTAAATTTTGTGCTCTCGCGTTGCATTTATTGTGCGCATCGCGACTCTCCTTTAACGGGAACAAGCGCCCCCGGTACACTCCTGTTTGGTAGATTTGACAACATGCCCAGGTACATGGGCTATAGACGAACGACTTGGAGTGGCAGTGGCAGCAATCAGTTCCTTTGTTCTTGCGATTCAGACCTTTTTTGCGGATCTTTGCTCCACGTGCGCTTTTGATAGCACGGCCCCTCGCAGGCATCTGGCAGATCGCACCTACCTTGGTCACGTCGCTTCTGCTTCACTGTAATTATCTTCTGATACGTCGAAATACGCCCTTGTAAGCAAACGCAAGCGCGGCCCGAAAGCCTTCGGACCGCGCTTTTTTGCGTTCTATTTCATTGTTTTTAGCAAGACTTGGGCCCGATGCACGCAGGCCACAAACACGCTAGCGCTTTGCCACACCAGGAAAATCGCTCGTACGGCCCCGCTTCGAGTAAATACGGACGCCCTCCCCCACCGCTGCGAGAACGATGACGCTCAAAAGCATGGGGAGCTTCGCGAGCTCTTCTGCGCCCATGCCCAAAGGAACGATGGTGGCAACGATAGCCAAAACAAGCTCGATTACAGGTAGGGCCAACGCTGCGGCCAATACCTTGCCCTCAAACGGAGCACGAAAAACGCGTTTGGTCTTGCTGTCGTATATACGCAAGCACCAAAAAGCAGGAAACATCGGAATATAGCTCAAGAGCAAAAACACGACATTGGTGGAAAACAAGACCCAAAACACGTCGGAATCCTCGCCCAAGAACATCTGAAGCAGCAGCACCAAGCTTGCGATAACCCCGTTCATGATAGCGGCGCCAATTGGCATACCTGTGCGCCTGGAGCACAGCGAGAAGATTTTGGGCATGTTGCCGTGCCCCGCGGCATAGCAAGCCACCTGGTTTACGCCAAACGACCAGCAGGTCATATTTGCAAACAGCGTCACCATAAAGGCGATTCCGACCGCGGCGGTTAGAGGATGCGCCGATCCCAGCATAGCCGCCACGGCATCCACTATCCCTGAGTCAAGCGAGAGCTGCTCGGTGGGTACCGCCGCGCCGATTCCAATGCCGCACAGTATATAAATCGCAGCAATGGCAATACCGCCTACGATAATGGCTCGGGGGATATCATGCGAGGGATCCTTCATGGCTCCGGCAAAGGTTGCTACAACCTCGAATCCCATAAAGTTGAAGAGGATGATCGAGAGGTACGTTAACGATTTTGTATCCGAAAAATCGGGAATGAACGTCTGAGGGCTCATATCGTTGGCAAAACCCTGCGTACAAGCAAACCAGACGCCGCAGGCACCCACCACCAGCACGACAAAGACTTTAATAATTGCCCCGCCGTTCATGATCCACTCAGAATCGGAAACGGGCGAGAAAGCCAGCAGCGTTACGCCCCACACAAAGATGAGCTCGAGTGCGATCTTGACCCCCAGCGTCAGCTCGATGCCCCACAGAGAGTGAATGATGCTCGGCGCCATACAGGCAAGACTTGCGATCCACAGGGGAAAATTAACCCAATAGCACAAGGAGCAGCGAGCGCCCCACTTGTCGCCCAAACCTTCGCGGACCCAATCGTACAGACCGCCGCATGAGTCATACGCGGTACCCAGTTCTGCCACCACCAAGCCATAAGGCAGCAGAAACGTAACGATCAAAAACCCCCACCAGAAGAACTGAACGTTACCCATGGCGGAAGCGGGGGCTGCGGCCTCAATGGTAAATACCACGCAGATAACGGACAGCACCACGTCTATAAGAGAAAACTTCTTTCCAAGCATACGCCTGGTCCCTTCATGAGGAGAGCGGGACCGCTTGCCGACGGGCAGGCAGCGGCCGCGAGGCTCAAGATCAAGCAGGGTCCTCGCTCTTTTATCATCGTCCCAAAGGCCACGAGGCGTTAGTTTATTCCGGATTAAAGTCCGTTTAAAAAGTTATAACCTGGATAAACCGGTTTAAATAAGCAGCTTAAATTACCAGCGCATGGTTTAGGATATTTTTGATACACCGTTCGCCAAATAATGCAGGGACCTTTTGTTGATGTTCCCCCACGAGCCGAGGGATTAGGAAGGGGCGCTCATGGCAAGCTCGATTTTCTTCTTCTACACCCTGGGTATACTGATCGTTTTTATTGTCACGGCTGTCCTGTCAATTGCTGCCTGGGCATCTTCTGGACGCAAGCTCTTTATCTACGCTTCGGGCGCCTTCATTTGCTACACGGTGGAAATCATCGAGATTTTCTTCAACGAGCATATCTCGCAAAACCTCGCCTTTACCGTCTATGAGTACTACGCCGTGAGCATGCCTATCCTGCGCACGCTCATCGCCACACTCTCCCAAGCGTTTATCTGGGCCACAGTTTTGCGCGCCCTCGACAAGCATTCCCAAAAGCTTCTCGTTATCCCTCCGACCGTCTTCCTTGCTGCCGAGGCCCTCATCCTTACCCTCATGCCGGCAGGACTTTTTATGCAGTTTGCGTACTACACCACGCGCCAGGTGTTCCTGTTCTTTGTCCTGGGCTACATCGTGTATCACTACACGACTACCAAAGATGAAAATCAACGCATGCGCCTTGGCCGCTACAAGAAACACCTCATTGTTACCGCAATCATGCTCGTATTTGTGCTCCTAGAAGATGCCTACAATATCCTTTGGGCACCCATGGGGACCAACTACCAAGACATCATGCTCTATCTCTCTGAGCGCAATATCTCCGAGAATATCCTTGCCTGTTACCTCGCCGTGCTCATCATTCGCTATGCCTTTAGCGTGCTCTCGATTCGCCTGCGCGAAGCACCCGACAAAAACGATGTGACCGACCTCGAGCGCCATGTCGATGAGCAGATGGAGTTCTTTACCTCCAAGCACAAGCTTTCGAAACGTGAATCGGAAGTTCTCAAGCTCGTTGTACTGGGCAAGAACAACCAGGAAATCGCAAAGGAACTCTTCCTCGCCCTGGGAACGGTTAAGACCCATGTGCACAACATCATGGTCAAAACCGGTTGCGCCGACCGCGCAAGCCTCACTAAGGCCTTCTGGAACAATTAGAAAGGATGCTCGCCCGGCGCATTGCCTGCGAGCATCCTTTATCCGACCTGCATGTTTTTGCTACCAAACGGCAGCGGCAATGCCCTATTCGGTGTGGCGCACGCGCACGGCCCCCCGCACGATACACTTGCTCATGCCATAGGTAAGCGCAAAGTAGCCACCATAGGCAATAAGAAAGACCACACAGATAAGACCCACGGTGCCACCGATATCAAACCCGCCAAAAAGCAATACCAGGCTGATGATCACCCGCAGCGCGACCAGCGAATGTGCCAGACCGACACCCAGTGGGAAGAAAAAGAGCACCGCCTGCTGCAAAAGAATCGAATGGTCGATAGCCAGCCTATCGCATCCCACCTCAGAAAGCACGCGAACGCTCTTGGAAGAATCGGCCACGCTCGAGAGCTGCTGGATGGAAATGATAGCCGCACAAGCAATTACCAGCACAAAACCGATGTATATGCAAAGATAGCTAATCATACCGTTCATACCATCGACTTGCTCGATCATCTCGTTGCGATTGATCGACTCGCCCCAAAAGCCAATATTGGAACCATCGTCCTGGGAAATATTTGCACCGACACCCGTTCCAATACCATTCGTGGAGGCCAAATCTGCAAACTCGGCATCGATCTTCTGGGCATCGGCCCCATCCTTGTAATTGACCAGCAGCGAGCTGTTCTGCAGGGCAAATCCCATCTGATTCACAACCGCATCGGGCAAAACCACGGTGCCGGAATTTAGGCCCATTGCCGAATTGCAAAAAGCCCCCGCCTGCGGGTCGACTTTGTCCGCCCCCGGGACAAGCGTCTTGCCGCCCAGCGTGATCGTCGTACCAGCAGAAAGAATGCTATTGAACATGTCATCAAGTGTATCGCCCATATCGCAGGTGATGAGATACTGGTTATCCGCCAGATGAAGTTGGTCAAAACCACGAAACGCCAAATACTTGTTGTAGTCACTCAACCTGACAACCGGGATACCCTGATACATGACAGTAGCTTCGTCCATGCCTGCCGGCAACGTCGTTTTTGAACGGCGAATTAAATCGTCAAGCATGATCGAGGGGTCTTCTTCACCCGCAGGAACTGAAGAGTAGATATCGACCTGTTGGACGCCCTTGGCAATCTTTGCGAAATCGACGCCCTGCTCTTCCAGCGCCGCCTGCACATCGTAGGGCTCACTCGGCATAACGTACTTCGTTATCTCGCCATCTTCGCCCGAATCGACGAACTCGGAGTTGTTGTACATGACGTTGCACGAAAAATCGGCCGGCGTGCAGCGAAGAAGGCTCGCGTTCATAGCGCTCACTATAGACATACCGCAGGTAACCGACGTGATTGCAAAAAACAAAATCATTGCGATGATTGCCATGGACATCGAGATGGTATTGATCTTTGCTGCCAGCTGGCGCACGGTAAACATATTGAGGCCGCGCCAGTACACTTTGCGCATGGTCTGCAAAAGCTTGAGGAGTAGTCCTGAAAGTCCAAAGAAAAAGGCAACCGTGCCCGCAGTCACCATGAGCGTAGTGATTCCAAAACGCCTCGTGGCAAAATCAATCTGGTCTACAGGAGCAGTAAGCGGCAGGCCATCGTGCAACAGGCGGCAATATGCCCAAATGATCAGCGCAAGGCCAACCAAGCAAACGATGCCCGACAACAGGGGGTTTCTGGTTTTGATGCTCTCGTGTCTGCGCTCGGCGCCCATGAGGTCCACAAGCTTGACGCGTGCTACAACACGCAAGTTGAATAACAAAGCCACTACAAAAATCGCGACAAGACATTCTATCGTTATAAACAGAGCGCTCGGCGAGATAAAGAAATGGAAATTCGAAATCTGGGTTTTAAAGAGCGATGCGGTAAAAAACACCATGAGCTGAGAAAGGGCGATGCCGCAGATGATGCCAAGAACGAGTGCCGCCCCCGAAACGATAAACGTCTCATAGGCCATTATGCGCGCCACCTGTCCGCGCGTCATTCCCAATACCTGGTACAAGCCAAACTCGCGCTTACGGCGCTTCATGATGAAGTTATTGGCATAGACCATCAAAATGCCCATAACGGCCGCAAGGAAGATGGTGAGCCCGGAGAGCAGCTCGGACATGACCTCACGCATGCCGGCAGTCTTGATGCCCGCGATATCAACCTGCAGTGAAATCGTATTGAAGGCATAAAAGACCGTCACGCCCAAAGCGAGCGTAAGCAGGTAAATGAGGTAGTCGCGACTGGCACGTCGAACGTTTCCCCAGGCAAGTTTACAAAGCATCGGACACCTCGCCGCCCATAATGGCAACCACATCCATGATGCGGTTGAAAAACGCTTGACGCGTATCGTCACCACGGCGCAGCTCGGTAAAGATGCGGCCATCGCGAATGAACAGCACGCGATTGGTATAGCTCGCTGCATAGCCGTCGTGCGTCACCATGAGCACCGTTGCATTATAGGTGCGATTGAGGTTCTCGAAGTTCTCCAACAGCATGCGAGCGTTCTTGGAATCGAGGGCGCCCGTGGGCTCATCGGCCATAACAAGCTTGGGGTTTGTCACCAAAGCGCGCGCAGCAGCCACGCGCTGCTGTTGGCCGCCGGAAAGCTGGAAGGGGTATTTATCCAGTACATCGGAGATATTGAGGCGTGCAGCCATCTCCTGCACGCGCATGAGCGTCTCGTCAGCAGAAAGACGCCCGATGGTTAGCGGCAGCGCAATGTTCTCGCGCGCTGTAAGGGTATCGAGCAGGTTTGAATCCTGGAAAATAAAGCCCAACTGCTCGCGGCGGAACTTTGCAAGCTTTGCGCTCTTAATTTTCGTAACGTCTTGGCCGTCCACGAAGATACCGCCGCTCGTCACGGCATCGATGGTAGAAACGCAGTTGAGCAGTGTCGATTTGCCGGATCCCGAGGCACCCATGATGCCCACGAACTCGCCGGTTTCCACGATAAACGAAACATCGTTGAGTGCCTGTGTCACAGCGCCACGAGAACCGTATACCTTCTCGATATGGTTTACTTCCAAAACGGGCGGTGCGCCAACGCGCATACTGTTCGCCTGTGCCGAAAACACTGGGGACATCGTATCCACTCCTTAGAATCAGCTTTCATCGTACGTCAAGAAACAGGGCATATGCTCGCTATCTATAGTCGTTTCTTAAGGAGCGGGGCGCCATCGATTTGGCTTACAGGGCCCTTGCACTTTTGTAAGACAGCATGGTGTGTCCGCTTGCATACATTCCCCTTCGGGTGGAAAATTACCGCATCGAACTCGATTAACAGCCCGCAAAGGAGTCTGCTGCCCGTGAAGACCGTGCACGTAGCCGCCGGCATCATTCGCAATCCCCAGGACAACTCGGTACTTGCCGTCCAGCGCGGTTACGGAGACATGCAAGGGCTTTGGGAGTTTCCCGGCGGTAAGGTGCAGCGTGGAGAAACCGCCTACGACGCCTGTATCCGCGAACTACAAGAAGAGCTCTGCGTCGAGGTGCACAACCTACGCGCCTTCTACACGGTTGAATACGACTATGAGGCGTTTCACCTATCCATGGAGTGCTTCTTTTGCGATATCGCGCGCGGGAAGGTTTCTGCCGCCGATCAGCAAAAGGCCATCCGCTGGGTGCCGCAGCGCTCGCTCGCAGACCTCACGTGGATGCCCGCCGATGTCGAACTCGTACGCGCACTCATCGCCGCCGCAAAGGCAACCGATATTGCCTGCGAAATTCCCGATGCGAACCTGGAACCCCCTGCCCCCAAGAGACGCTCATCCACCAAAAAACGCACCAAGAAAAGCCTGGTGGACGCCTTGAATACACAGGGGCTTTCCGCAAGCGAAACCGAACTCGTGCGTCGCCGTGCCGCAATCAAAAAGTCCATGCAGGGCAACAAGCGCGCCAATACCAAACCCGAGATGCTCGTGCGCCAGCGTCTGCGCCAGGCGGGCCTCACGGGCTATCGCCTGCAGTGGAATAAAGCCCCCGGCAGGCCGGACATCGCCTTCCCCGGCCGCAAGATCGCCATCTTTGTCAACGGTTGCTTTTGGCACCGCTGCCCATATTGCAACCCCAGTGTGCCTAAGCGAAACGTCGAGTTTTGGGAAGCGAAGTTCGCACGCAACGTCGCGCGCGATGCCAAGGCACAAGCAGAACTCGCTAAAGCCGGCTGGACGAGCATCGTGATCTGGGAATGCGAGCTCAAGCGCAATCGCATCGACCAGACGATGGAACGCGTTATCGGCATCGTTCGCTCGGCACGGTAGCTAAAGGCAAGCTCCCACACTACCGAACCGTGGCCGGCTGGGCCATGATCCAATCCAAATCTTCGTCGAGTTTGGGCATGTGTTTAACCTTGAGGCCGTCTGCCAGCACGCCACGGCACATCACATGTTCAAGGTGGCTTAAGCGCGAAAGATCTTCCAGCGGGTTGTTACGGCAGACGATGATATCGGCCGCCTTACCCACCTCGATAGTTCCCGTCTCCTTGCCCAGACCCAAAAGCTCCGCATTGACCTGCGTGGCGGTATGCAAGGCAAACGTCGTAGATACACCCACGTACTTGGCAAAATAGGCAACCTCGCGCCACATGTCGTACTGGGTGACATATGGACAGCTCGAATCGGTTCCCAGGCCCACGGGAATACCCGCATCAAGTGCCTCGCGTGCGCATTTGATGATTCCCTCGCACACAATGTCGCCGTTGAGCTTTTGAACCTCTGTCGATGCCGTTTTCTTGGAATCGAGCAGCACAAACGGCAGGGCAGGAGAGATCGTACAAGTGAGCGACGCGGGACGCCCGGGGAGCTGCGTTCCCGCCGCACCGAGAAATAGATCGCGTACTTCTTCGGTCATGGGTGCGCCGTGCTCGATAGAATCCACACCTGCTTGCAAGGCAACCTTTACACCCTCAGTGCTCTCGACATGCGCCATAACGGGGAGCCCAAGGTCATGGGCCGTTTTGCACGCAGCTCGAGCCACCTCGAGCGACATGCGCAAAACGCCCGGCTCTCCCGGAACCTCGGCGTCAAAGACGCCTCCCGTCACGAAGAGCTTGATAGCGTCGGCACCGCGCGCAGACAAATCGCATACGTAGTCGCTCGCCTCTTGCGGCGTTGTGGCCACCTGGGCAAAAAGGCCCGCACCGTGACCATTGGGCACGGTGATGCCCGTACCCGGCGCCACGATGCGCGGGCCAAGATAACGTCCAGCATTGATAGCATCGCGCACAGCGATATCGGCATACAGAGGGTCACCCGCACCGCGCACACACGTCACACCGCTTGCAAGCTGCTGCTGGGCCGAGCCTTTAAGAATATGGCGCACAATCATGCGTCCAGGAGCATTATCCAAGCGGCGCATAAGGTCGCCGGCGTTTCCCGCCGACACGGGCTTTCCCGAGCCGCAAAAATGAACATGCATGTTGATAAGACCCGGCAGCAGATAAGAATCATGCAGGTCGATCATCTCGGCCTCGGCGGGCAGCTGAGCCGTCGCCGCAGGCTCAATGCGCACAATGCTCCCCTTGTCGACAAGCACGGACATACCGCGTTGCGGCTCCATGTCACACGTGCCATCGAGAATCGTCGCATTAATGAATACGAACATGCGCTGCTGCTTCGCTGCCATGGTAACTCCCCCTGCATCATTTGGATACATGTGTTGCTTAACGTTTGAGTATACGGGAATCAGCCGTGCAACAGCCCCATGAGGCCCATCAATCCACCAGCGGCGCTTACCGCGCAGCCCCATGCAACAAAAAAGCCCGCCATCCCAAACGGAATGACGGGCACGCAAAACCAACGTCTCCAACCCTGTTTACAGCAGGGAAACCCGCTGCAAGGAACTACTTGAGCGGCGTTCCGCAGTAGATGCAGAAATTCATAGATTCGTCGACTTCCTTGCCGCAGCTAGGGCAATGCGGGGCTGTGGGGGCAAAGAGATCCGCCACTTTGCTTCCGCAACCGGCGCAAAACTTGTCGGTAGGCTGGAGGGTCGTGCCGCACTTGGGGCAGGTGCGAACCTTTGCGGGAGCGGGTTCGGGCTCGGCTGCGGGCTCGTCGGCAGACTCCAACGGCTCTTCCACAGCAGCGGCTTTCGCAGCAGCGGCGGCCTCGGCCTCGGCGCGCGCGGCCTCTTCGGCGGCTCGGGCAGCCTCTTCCTCGGCAATACGAGTCTGCTCGGTCTCATACTCGGCACGGGCGGCCTCAATTGCCGCGTTCTGTTCATCAATCGCCGCGTTAATGGCGTCTACCTCGGCAAACTCATTGGCAAAACGGGTAGCGAGCTCGGTTTCGCGCGCGACCGGGTACAGCGCCTCGCCTAGCTTGGCATAGGCGGGACCAAACGTTTCGCGCAAACGCGCAATCTCATCTTGCGCAGCCTGTACCTGTACGTTCAGCTCTTCTTCGGTCATTATGACACCTGCCAATCTTATATGGGCCAAAGGCATAGCTACCATCGAGTTGGCGCTATTGTATACCGCGCCGCATGAGCTTTGCCTCGCACATCTACAGAAGCGCCAAACCTAAGCGCAGACAGCGCAAGCGCTACATTAGCTTCGTCTCCTCGAGCTTCTCGATAATCCAGTTGTTCGCACGAATCACCGGACGTCGGAACAGCAGGCCAAGCGCCAAGGACGGCAACAGGTACAGGGCAAGGATACCCATCTCGATCCAGACTTCAGCCCCATATGAACCCGCGATGGCCGCGTGCATGGCCGCAATACCATGCGTGAAGGGCAAGAACGGGTAGACCGCCTGGAAGAACGGCGCCGTCATCTCGATGGGGAACGTGCCGCCCGAACCGCCCACCTGCATGACCAGCAACACCACCGCAAGCGCCTTACCGATATCGCCAAACGAAACGGTAAAGGTATAGATGATGTTAGAGAACACCAGGCTCGCGATCCATGCCGCCAAGATGAATTGGAACGGATGGATGCACTGGATGCGGAAGAACAAAATGTCGCCCAGGCACACGAGCGTCGCCTGGCACAGCGCAAGCATGCCAAAGAGCATGTAGCGGCCCAGGTAAATCTCGTGCAAACGGAACGGCTTTAGCTCGTTGAGCAGCTTATCGTCCACCGACACCTTCATCATGGCGGCAAGGACGATGCTTCCCACCCACAGCGAGAGAATCGTGTAGAACGGCGCCATGGAGCTGCCATAGTTCTTGATGGGATAAATGGCCTTGCGGTCGATTCCCACCGGCGCCGCAAGGGCATCGGCAAGGCCCTCGGGATCTTCGCCGATAATCGAGCGGATGGACTCAAGGTCGTTATTGGCAACCGCGGTATCGAGCTTTTCCTTGATGGTGGAAAGGTCCTTGCCCGCATTGGTGAGCGCTGTTGAGGTGTCGCTCAACACGCCATTGAGGTCGTTGAGGTTGCCGCTCAGCGAAGCGGCTGCATCAGAAAGCGACGCCACCGTGTCATCCAAATTCTTCGAGATATCGGCGCTTGAGGCGGCAATGCCCGAGATGGTGGACTGGAGCTGAGAAGCCTGATCTTTCAGGTTGCCCTCATAGTCGTCTTTCACGCCGCCGATGCCCGACTTGACCTGCGCGATCAGATCAGTGACCTCTTTTTTGGTCGCAGCGACGTCTGCCGCACCGGAAGACAGCTTAGAAGCCGCATCCGAAATGCCGCTCGACAGCGTATCGTACGAATCGGCAAGCTTGCCCACGCTCGCAGCAACCTGGTCAAGTTGGGCGGAAACCTGCGGGAACTTGGTCTTTAAATCCAAGATCTCCTGCTGGATACCGCGAATCTCCTCGGCATGCGAGCTCAAGTTACCGGCGATATCGTTAAGCTGGCCCACGGTAAGGTCCACATGGCTGCCTGCGTCAGTAAACGCCTGGTCCACTGCGCTCGATACCGCATCAAAACTGCCGGCACTATCCCGCAGCGCCTGATTGATGGAAGATGAGGCCCCCGAAAGCGCGGACTTGATATCGTCAAGTCCGTTTTGAGCATCCGTGAGAAGCTGGCTTGCCGCGTCAGACGTGCTCGAATTCTGCGATAACGAAGAACCGGCGTTGGCAAGCAGGTCCGAGGAAGACGCAAGGACATCCGAAAGGGAGGACACCGACTGGCCAGCACGCGTCAGTTCATTGGCCCCATCGCCCAGCGAGGAGGACAGATGCGCCACGAAGTTCGCCACCTGGTCGCTATCCATAAACTCAAGTAAGCTCGAGGCGGTTGCCAAACCGATATTGCCAACCGTTTCGGTAAACGTCTTGTTGATCTGGTTTTGGACAGCGCTGGAGCCCTTTTCGGTCACGATCTGCGCGATCGCGTTGACCTTTTGGTTCTCGTAATACTCAATATCCGAATGCTTCACCTCGGTAGAGAACAGCGTCATCATGTTCGCACTGAAGTCGGATGGAATCACCACGGCGGCATAGTACTTACCCGACTTGACGCCATCGACCGCTTCGTCCTTATCCACAAAGGTCCAGTCAAAGCTATCGTTGGCACGCAGAGAGTTGACCACCGAGTCGCCAATGTTCACCTCGACGGGGATCAAATCGCTCTTGTAGCCCTTGTCGGCATTGGCAACAGCTACCTTGAGATTGCCGGTATTGCCATACGGATCCCAGCTGCCCGCAATGTTGAACCAAGCGTAGAGAGCAGGAACCACAACAAGACCCACGACCACGACCATGCCGATAACGCTATGGAGCACATTTTCGCAGTCACGACGGAAAAGCTTCAGGATATTTTTCATTCGGCATCACCGCCCTTCGTGTTTGAATCGTCTTGCTTGAGGTGCGCCCCCGGCAAGGGAGCGATTACATCCAAATCTTGCACCACGCCCGGCTCCGCATGGGCGCCGAGAGGTGCGGAGTTAGCGGCAGTGTCCTCATCGGCATCGTCAACGACGTCAGCGGGTTTTTTGGCAGTCTTTGCCGTAGGCTGCGGTGCTACCGACACGCCAAACATCTTTGCCACTCCAGGCATAGCCGAGGTGTGCTCGCGGATCTCGTTGCGCAGGCTCTCGTCAGACAGAGCGGAGACGCGCATCTGCGTATTAAGGCTCTCGCGCACGTACTCGAGATTGATGAGATAGGCGGCGATGACAATAACGCTAACGATCCACAACACGAGCATCCAGATGCGCCCGTTGTTATCCAAATCGAGCGTGGACGTCAGAATAAAGAGCAGGATTTGTACGGCAAAGATGGCGAAGAAGCCCGCCTTCACACGACTGCCGTACGTACGAGCAAAGCGCGCTGCGCGCTCGATCAGCGCCTGGCGGAACCCGGCGGTATCGAGAATAGCACGCATGGCCGTGCGCAGCGAGTAGCGCTGGCGCGGCAAGTCGTCCTTCTCGCAGATCATCACACCGGTTGCGGCGAGCTGGCGATCGAACAGCAGGTTGAGATTGAGCAGCAAGGGGCGCAGCCACACGCCGATCATCAAAGCGATTGCCACAAAGATAAACAACACGCCCAGGTTGATGATGTAGTTCATGCCATACATGCCACCCACGCACTCGCGCATGGCGTTAATACCGTAGGTAAAAGGCAGCAGCGGGTGCAGCCAGTTAAAGAAGGGCGGCATCATTTCGATGGGGTACATGCCCGAAGATCCCGGAATCTGCACGATGACCAATATGACGCCGATAGCCTTGCCAATGTGCTTGAAGGCCACGCTCAGCGCGTAAATGATATTCACGTAGACAAACGAGATGCACATGCCCGCAAGGACAAACAGCACCGGATGCAGGCACTGAACACCAATGATCAGGTCGCCCACGCAGACGATAATCGCCTGCATGATTCCCAAGAGTATCATCAGCAGCCAGCGGCCAAAATATCCCTCCTTTGCCGTATAGGCGCCAATGCCCTCGCGATCGACCTCGAGTTTGAAGATGGCGATAAGCACGTAGCCGCCCACCCACAGGGCGAGATTGGTGTAGAACGGCGCGATGCCCGAGCCAAAGCTCGCCACGGGGTACACCACCTTGCTCTTGATCTTCACCGGCGAGGTCATGAAGTCGGCGATGTCGTCGACATTGACGTCGAGCAGGTCGGCAAGCTGGCCCGCCACCTCGGAGCTGCGAAGTGCCGCAACGTCGTTTGCGGCCACATCGAGCTTTTGCTGAATCGTCGCCAGCTGATCACTCGTGTCGGCGAGCGTAGCCTTCGCCTGGTCGAGCAGGGAAGAAAGCTGGGTGAGCGACGAGCGCGCCTGAGAAATGGTGGGAGTAAGCGAAGCCAGAACGCCCTTAAGGTCCCCCGAGCAATCAGAGAACGAATCGAGGCCCGAATTGAGCTGCGGAATCACGCTGGTATTGAGGTCTTCTTGCATCTTTCCCAGCGCCGTCACGCCATCTTGCACACTCGTATTGATGGAATCAGAGGCGTTGGCAAGATTGTCGGCATCCGTCTTGATAGCGTCGCTTTGCGCCTGAAGGCCGCTCACAACGCCGGCCAGGTTGTCGTTTTGCTGCTGCAGCGAAGAGATAATCCGCGCGATAGAGCTATTGAACTCGGCATCGTCGGGCAGCGTACTGCGCAGCGCCTCGATGGCGGCATTGTTCTTATCCACGAGACCCTGAACATCCGAGAGGGCAAGGTCGACCTTGGTTTGGGCAGCGATCACCGTGCCCGAGAGCTTACCCACGGCAGCGTTCGCCTTTGACGAAGCCTGCGCCAAGCCCGTGCTGCCTTGCGCAAGAGCGCCCGAAAGCGAGGTGTGGAGCTTGGCAGCAGAGGTGCGAGTCGACGTAAGAAGTTGATTTCCCTGGTCGAGGGCATCGTTGAGGGAGGGCATCTGCCCACTCAAGCCGCCGAGTGCGGCATCTGCCGAAGCAATGGCATCTTTGGTGGTATCAATCGTGCCGGTCATGCCATCGAGTGCATCGCGCACCTTCTGCACCGAGCCGCTTGCGTTTTGAATGGTCAGGACAAGGTTGTCCTGGGCGGTCTGCGCACCCGCCTCCAAGTCGACGCCTGCCCTCTGCGCAATCTCCACCACCGTCTGGCTCACGGTGGAGACAAAGGTCTCGTTAACTTGCTCTTCCACCGTATTTGCACCCGTATCGGTTACTTTGACGGCAACGGCGCTCTTTTTCTCGTTGACGTAGTAGGTCAGTTTGGGCTGGTGGAAGTCGCCGGAGAGCATGCTCAGCATGCCCTCGCTAAAGTCGGACGGGATGACGAGCGCGGCGTAGTACTTCCCCGCCTCGACGCCTTCTTTGGCCTCCTTTTCGGAGTCCACAATGGTCCAGCCCAGCTGGTCATTGTCCTTGAGTTTGTCGATAACCTCATCGCCAGCATTAAGCTCGCCCACCAAATCGTTGGTAGTGCCTTTATCGTTATTGGCGACAGCGATTTTTATGTTCTGGGTGTTTCCGTACGGATCCCAATTGGCAACGATGTTGTACCACGCATAAAGCGACGGAATGATGCATACGCCGATGGTGATGACAAGCGCAACGGGATTGCAGAGCAGTCGTTTGATGTCGCGCCTGAAGATTGCGAGGGCTTTTTTCACGCAGAGCCGTCCAATCACGAGTTCGAGTGAGCTACATTTAAGCCTATTCTACGCGTACATCTGTACATCTGCGCAGTCCAGGCCTTATTTTTAACGCAACGAAATATACTACAAGTGTATATAAATGTACACTTGTAGAAAATCTCTCCAAATCGTTTCGATATTTGGAGCCTGGTCCCCATCCCTTCCCCCGGAATGTGGCTTCGCGAACATTCCGGGGGAAGGGATGGGGACCAGGCTCGAACAGAACGTTTTTACGGCTACCAAGTTGCGTCTGCCCTCTCCCCGGGAGTGTTCGCAAAGCCACACTCCCGGGGAGAGCGGCACAACCCCACAAGCAGATATCCCCGCAGTATATTCCCAACGCCATAAGAGAAGGGCCGGTCCCCTTCAGTCGGGCGAACGTTCGTGCAACCACGTTCGACTGAGTGAAGGGGACCGGCCCAAAGGGATTCGCAGGCGTTAAACTACATTAGCTCGCAGACGCTTGCGGCAAACGCCACGGGATCCTCGGGAAGAATGCCCTCAACCAGCAACGCCTGGTCGTACAGAAGGCCGGCGTACAGCTTGATCTTCTCGGCATCGCCTGCCTCATTTGCAGAAACGAGCTTCTTAAAGACGGGATGCTTGGCATTGAGCTCGAGTACGCGCTGGCTCTTGGGCATGCCCTCGGCCTCCGCGGACGGATCGCGGCGCAGCACGCGCTCCATCTCCAGCGAAAGCGGGCCTTCGGTGGTGATGCAGGCGGGGGCGTCGGTCAGACGTGCAGAAACAGCAACCTTCTCAACCTTGTCACCCAAGGCGTCCTTCATCGCCGTGAAGAGCGATTCGTTCTCCTTGGTTGCCTCCTCGGCATCCTTCTTCTCGTCCTCGGTAGCAAGATCGAGGTCGCCGGTCGCCACGTTCTTGAGCTCGAGAGTACGGTCTTCGGTCTCGGGCTCGGCACCGTCGGCAACGGCTTTCTCGGCAGCCTCGCGAGCGGCATCGTCCTCGTAAACCTTGGGCAAGCCCTGGGCTTTGTAGGAATGCATGGCCTGGAAGGTGAATTCGTCGACATCGGCCGTAAGCAGCAAGACGTCGTAACCGCGAGCAAGTACACCCGTCACCACGGGCATTTTGGACAGACGCTCACGGGAGTCGCCAGAAGCGTAGTAGATGGCCTTTTGGTCGGCAGGCATCGCCTTGGCATACTCAGCCAGCGTGACCATCTTCTGCTCTTTGGCGCTGTAGAGCAAAAGCAGGTCGGCAAGCTCATCGGCCTTCATGCCGTAGCTCGAATAGATACCGTACTTAAGACCACGGCCAAAGTTCTCAAAGAACTTCTCGTACGCCTCGCGATCGTTATCGCGCATATCCTCAAGGTCGGAAGAGATCTTCTTCTCCACGCGCTTGGCAATGGCTCGCAGCTGGCGATTTTGCTGCAGAGTCTCGCGGCTGATGTTGAGGGAAACGTCGGCAGAGTCGACCACGCCACGCACAAAGTTGAAGTAGTCGGGCAGCAGATCGGCGCACTTCTCCATAATCAGCACGTTGGAGCTGTAAAGAGAGAGGCCTTTCTCGTAATCCTTGCTATACAGGTCAAACGGCGCACGACCAGGGATAAACAGCAGGGCATCGTACTCGAGCGTACCTTCTGCATGAAACGAGATGGTGCGCGCCGGGTCCTCGAAATCATGGAAGGTGCTCTTGTAGAACTCGTTGTAATCCTTCTGCTCAACCTCGGAGGCGCGCTTCTTCCAGATGGGAGTCATGGAGTTGACGGTATCGAGCTCCTGGTAATCCTCCCACTCAGGCTGGTAGTTCTCGTCGGCATCCACGGGCGTGGGCTTCTGGCGATGCTTGGTGACCATCATCTGGATGGGATAGCGCACGTAGTTGCTGTACTGCTTGATCAGGTTCTTGAGGCCCCACTCGGACAGGTAGGCATCAAAGCCCTCGCCGTCTTCGCCGCCCTCGTCCTCGCGGATCGTCAGAATAACATCGGTACCGTGGGTGGCGCGCTCGGCGGGCTCGATGGTGTAGCCCTCAAGGCCGTCGCTCTCCCACATGTTGGCTTCGTCAGAACCAAAAGCGCGGCTCACAACGCGCACACGGCTCGCTACCATGAAGGCAGAGTAAAAGCCCACGCCAAACTGGCCGATGATATCCACATCGTTGCCCTGGCTCTCGGCATTCTCGGTCTTGAACTCCTGGCTGCCGGAATGGGCAATGGTACCCAGGTTCTTCTCCAGCTCCTCGGCAGTCATGCCAATGCCGTTATCCGAAATGGTAAGCGTACGATTGTCCTTATCAAAGGAGACACGGATGGCAAGATCGGCACTGTCGATATCCACATCATTATCCGTAAGGCTCTTGAAATTGAGCTTGTCCACAGCGTCAGAAGCGTTGGAGATAAGCTCGCGCAGGAAGATCTCTTTATTGGTATAGATGGAGTTGATCATCAGATCGAGCAGCTTTTTGCTCTCTGTCTTGAACTTGCGCATATACGCATCCTTTCGCTTTGACGGCGCCCGAAAAACAGCCCGACAGGCGGGCTGCATCAGACCTCATACGTTGAGACTTAGATTTTATATCCCAACATCGCGCATATATACGTTGCTAGTTCATTTTTCGCATAAAGCAAGGATGAAGAGACGGTAAGCCTCTTCAAAACAACCGGTCGCCGGAGGAACTTCCTGATTTCAGTACCAGTATTTGATTTTGCCTAGTAGACTCTATAAACAGCGTTTCATTATCTGGTCTTTTTCTTTGAAAAAGACACCTCTACTCAGCGAATACCCATACTGCTACTGAAATCAGGAAGTTTCTTTCGACGCGGCTTGAATGGATCGGTTTTAATGCCTCAAATCGTCTGTGCACAGAGCGCTTTTCGCTTTCACCGGGTTCCCCCACAACTCCGAGCGCTCTATCCCCCGTTACCGGGCACATATCAAGACTCGAATCATCGCAAGCTCGCATCGTGCAGCACGGCTTCTGACCTGCTCGGTACCCCCATTCATCGCCTTGTTCGCGCAAGGTCCGCTGTTAATTCCGGCGCCACCTATCAATCGCATCTCGTTGGCGGAGAGCTTCCGTTTGGCTGCATCCAAGAAACCGATCACGGCTTTTTGCTCGCCGGGCCCGAGCTTACGCTTCTTACTATGGCGCCCAGCATCGACCGCATTGAGCTTTTGATGGCAACCTATGAACTTTGCGGCTCGTTCTCCGTTTTTCAACCGACAGTACAAACCGAGAGCTTGCTCAAGGAGGCTGCCGATCAGGGCTTTATCCCCGAAAACGCCGGATGGAAACGGGTCGTCGATACGAAGGATGCCCAGACATCGCTCTGGAAACGAGACCCGGTAACCAGTCCCGAATCGCTTCGTTCATTCCTCGACCAGACAAAGGGCCTGCGCGGGTCCAAAAATCTCGCCTGGGCCATCGATCGCGTAACAGGGACCTGCGCTTCCCCCTTTGAGGTACAGGCATCCATTTTGCTGGGCCTCTCGCGAAGGCTTGGAGGCGAAGGTCTTCCCATCCAGAACAATCACCGCATCCGCCTTAACAAGCAAGCCCGAGCACTCTACGGACACGACCATTGCTTTGCCGACATCTATATAGAGGCAAGCAGATCACATCCCGCCCTTGATATCGAGTGCCAAGGCCGCAGTATCCACGATAGCGAAGCCGCTGGAATCTCCGATGCCGATAGGGCGGCGGCGCTAGAACGCATGGGAATCCAGGTCATCCAACTATCTTATAAGCAGTTCTCAAACGAGCGCAGCTATCAAGCGGTAAAGGAGCTTATCGCACTCAAGCTTGGCGTACCCGTCAAGCCAAAGACGCCAGGGGAGCAGGCAGCAGAAAAAGCCCTGCGTCACAAGCTCTTTATCGATTGGAACACGCTCGGCACAAGAACTCGATAGCAGCCGTTCCTACACGAAGCACGCACTGGACAAAGCGAAGCCTTAACTCCAAAGCGAAGGGTCCTGCACGGGGAAGAGCACCGTGATGGTTGTGCCCTGCCCAAGTTCGCTTTGCACGTCGATCTGCGCATGGTGAAAAACCGCAGCATGTTTGACGATGGCGAGTCCTAAACCCGTACCGCCACGCGCCTTAGAGCGGCTTTTGTCCACTCGATAAAAGCGCTCGAAAATCTTGCCGCACTCCTCGGGAGCAATACCGATGCCGGTGTCCTGCACGCGCACATACGGACGGCCCTCATCATCGGTGCCACAGTACAGGTTGACCGAACCGTTCTCGCAGTTGTAGCGAATGGCGTTATTCGTCAGGTTGTAAATCATCTCGTCAAGCAGACGCGGCAAGCCAAAAACGATTACCGGGCCCGTATCTTGTCCCAAGGCAATGCCGCCCGCATCTGCAACCGGCTCCAAGCGCTGGCAGACCGCATCCACGACACGTGATAGGTCAACCGGCTCGGAGGCGCCCAAAACGCTCTTCGAAACCTCCGCGTCGCCACGCTCGGCCTCATCGAGACTCGAAAGGGTCAAGATATCATTGACGAGCGCCGCAAGACGCGTGGCCTCGTTATGGATACGACGGCCAAAATCACGCTGGTCGTCCTCGCTCGCCACCAAACCGTTCTCAATCAATTCGGCGTAGCCCGAAATGGTTGTAAGCGGCGTTTTGAGCTCGTGGGTTACATTTGCCGTAAACTCGCGGCGCATACGGTCGTTATCGGCCAAAACGCGCATCTGCCGTTTAAGTTCCTGGCGCTGCGATTCGATACGCTCGAGCATGGGGACCATCTCGGCATACGCGGCATCGGCATTCCGACGCGGATGGTCAAGATCCACATCACGCAGGGGCGCGATGATCGCGCGGGCCTCGCGGCGGGCCACAAAAAGCAAGCCGACAATGCAGACAAGAGCCATAGCGAGAATGGGACCGATTACCGAAAGCAGCACAGTCAAAAAGCCCGACTGGGCCTGCGAGAGGCGAACCACGCGCCCGTCATCCAATCGTTTCGCCTCATAGAGCATGACCTCACCAAGCGTTGAACTCGAACGCTCGGAAGAGCCCCTGCCTTCTTTAAAGGCCTGGGAAATCTCGGGCCGATCTTTATGATTGGGCATCATTGCGGGGGATTCTTGGCTGTCGTAGAGCACAGATCCATCGAGATTCACCAACGTGACGCGCGCATTATCAAGCTCAAGATGGGACAGCATCGCAATCTCGTCTTCCGACCCATTGAGCGCCGCCGCCACGACATCGAGCTGGTTGGAAATCTCCTCATGTGTAAGCGTCGCCAGCCGGTTTTGAATAAGGGCCGTACCCACGCCTGTAAGCGCCACGATGATCACCATGGCGATGGTGAAGATAGTTCCAAACACACGCTTCGAAAGCGATCGATGCGCCGCCGCAGCTATTGCCGCCGCCATATTCGACTACCCCTCGTGTCCAGCAAAGCGATAACCCACGCCGCGCACCGTTTCGATGCAAGAGGCATGATCGCCCAGCTTTTGACGGAGCGTCTGCACGTGTACGTCAACTGTGCGTGAACCGCCGTCAAAGTCCCAGCCCCAAACGCTTTGCAGCAGGGCCTCGCGTGAAAAGACGATGCCGGGCTTGCGCATAAGGTACTCAAGAAGGTCGAACTCGCGCAGCGTGAGCTTGATTTCGTTGCCGTCAACCGCGACCTCGCGACGACTGGGAGACAGTGTGATGCCCTGGGAGGACAACGTGTCGCTCACTTTTTTGGTCATACCTCCGCGGCGAAGAAGCGCGCGGCAGCGGCTGGTGAGTTCCATGAGCGAGAAGGGCTTGGTGAGGTAATCATCGGCGCCGCCATCAAGGGCAACAACCTTATCAAGCTCGGTATCTTTTGCCGTAAGCATCATGATGGGCACCGTTGCGGTTTCGGAATCGGCGCGAAGGCGACGCATGATCTCGAGGCCATCGGTGTCGGGAAGCATGATGTCCAAGAGCACGGCATCGGGTACGCGACGCGCGACCGCCGCTTTGAACTCGCTGTCGCACGAGAACCCCTCTGCCTCGATGCCTTGCTGTTTGAGTGCATACAGGGTAAGCCCTCGAATGTTGTCATCGTCTTCCACGTAGTAAATCATGAGGTACTCCTCCCGTTTGCATCTGCGTGCCATCATACACCGGCAACATGCGCCACCGGGCCATATCAGCCAAAGCGGCCCGTCAGGTAATCGGCCGTACGCGAATCCCTAGGCGCGCGGAACAGCTCTGCCGTAGGCGCATGTTCGATAAGCTCGCCCAGCAGAAAAAACGCCACCGAGTCCGAAATGCGCGAAGCCTGCTGCATGTTATGTGTGACCACCACAAGCGAGTACTGCTCGCGCAGCTCACATGCGAGTTGCTCAATCTGCACCGTCGAGACGGGGTCGAGGGCGCTCGTGGGCTCGTCCATAAGCAGGACCTCGGGCTTGACCGCAAGGGCGCGCGCGATGCACAAACGCTGCTGCTGGCCACCAGACAGACCCAGCCCCGATGCCTTGAGCTTGTCCTTGACCTCATCCCAAAGCGCGGCGGAACGTAGCGACTCCTCGACAATGCCATCGAGCTCAGAGCGGCTCTTGATACCAAGTCCGCGCGGACCGTATGCCACGTTGTCGTAAATGCTCATTGGAAAAGGATTGGGACGCTGAAACACCATGCCCACCCGCTGACGCAGGCGTGTGACGTTGTAATCGTGATAGATATCGCGGCCATCGAGGGTAATCTTGCCCTCTACGCGACAGTCCTTTACGTAGTCGTTCATGCGATTGAGACAACGAAGCAGCGTCGACTTTCCGCAGCCAGAAGGACCGATAAACGAGGTGATCTCACGTTCGCGAATGTCGATATTCACGTTTTTGAGGGCCTGGTGATCGCCATAGAAAAGGTCAAGATGCGACACCGACATGCGCACCTCATGATGAGGCAGCCGCACTGCATCCTGCGGCATCTCCCCCATCATTTCGCGCTCATGCGCCTCCTTGGCCGCCAGGGCCATGGCATCTGCAGGATCGAGACCAACCTCAACAGGCGCTATATCAACAGCAGATTCACTCACGCGCGATACCTCCTCAATCATTTCAACGGTACCTTGCCGATAGTACGCGTACGCTTTCATGACGGAATAAGCGATATGTCAGGGAATCGTAAAGACGCAGCTTGCGAAAGGTTTTGCCTCGAGGCAGGTTTGGGCAGGCGGGGCGGGCCTATATATCGTCCTGTGCTCAAACATACTCGAGAGGGTTCACCCGTTCGCCTCGAACGGGTGAACCCTCTCTGCGTAACTGCGCCAGGACGATATATAGGCCCGTCCCGCCCGGCCCAACCGCCCTCTCCAGGTCAATTGCAGCTATACTGGGAGCCGTTGCGCGACTGCGCTGACATCACCCTCCGACACTGAATGAAAGCGAGCGATTGTGAGCACCCGCCATAACGCCCTGAACCTTCGTCTTTCTGCCTTTATGGCAGCACTTCTTTGCGCCCTGTGCATCACGGCCATGCCCGCCGTTGCACTGGCCGACCAACCCGACACCGATATCGTCTGCGGCACTGCCGAATCCGAACGCCAGGACGCCGCGGCAGACCGTCCCGACATCTCGGCACTTCACGCCATCGTGGTGGGCAAAGACGGCACCGTCTATTACGAGCGTGCGGCCGACGAGCAGGTAAAGATTGCATCGATCACCAAGGTCATGACAGCCATCGTGGCGCTCGACAATGCCCCGCTCGACACCACCATCACCGTCGACCACGCCGCGGCAACCGTGGGTCAGTCTTCAGCGGACCTCAAAGAGGGCGACACCATGACACTCGAGACGGCGCTGAGGGCACTTCTCATCCCCTCGGGCAATGACGCCGGCATGGCGATTGCGCGCTCCGTCGGCGCGATTATCGACCCCTCTTCCGACGACCCCTACGGCACCTTCATCGACGCCATGAACAAAAAAGCCCAGGAGCTGGGCATGGACAGCAAGTTCACCAACCCTCACGGCCTTGATTTCGACGGCTGGGAAGGCGACATGCACTCCTCCGCACGCGATGTCGCAACCATGTTCTCCTACGCCATGCGCAATGACGACTTCCGTGCACTTACCTCTTCTACCGATAATGTCGCGCACGTCACCGGCGCCGATGGCACCAAGCGCGAGATCACGATGGTCGAACGCAACAAGATTTTGGGCACGAACGGCAATATCGGCGGAAAAACGGGCGGCACCTACGAAGCCCTGCAGTGCTTTGTGGGCGCGTTCTCGCGCGAGAATGGCGGCGAAATCTACACCGTTGTGCTTGGATGCGATGGCGACGAAGTACGCTTTGCCGACACCCTCACCCTTGCCAACTGGTACTACGACCATATCGTCGACTACCCCGCCGTCACCTCAAACATGACCGCAGCGGATGGCCAACTGCTCGTAGCGCGCGCCACCGACTCCGACTGGACCGATAAAACCATCGACGTCACCGCCGAGGATCCCACGCAAACGGCACAGATATTCAGCCTCGCCGGAGAGGTCAAGCAAAAACTCGACCTCAAGACGCTCTCGGGCGATATCAAGCGCGGTGACGATGCGGGCACCCTCACCCTTGTGCAGGACGGCCATACCGTCGCCACCGTCAAGCTCGTCTGCGCCCAAGACCAGGCGGCACCAAATCCTTTAGAGTGGTGTCTGGTCCAGCTTGACCGCCTCTTCCGCCTGGTGACGGGTCAGCCGCAACAAGCAGAATCCAGCCTCGTCGCCACAGCGCCCTCGCCCCTAGAGATCGACGGCACGAAGTAATACGTCCCGGCATATCGATACGCAAAAACGAGCCTGTGCAGACCCGCGGTCTTGCACAGGCTCGTTTTGCATCACGCTTTGAATGGCCGATGGCGCCGAAAGCCCAATCCTATTGCAGCGTTTGCTCAATCTCGAAAAGGGCCTCCAGACGCTCGGTGGCCTCCTGCGGCGCCAGGTACGCGGTACCTAAACAAGGAGCCGAGCTGTAGCGTCCATGGAAATCACTGCCGCCGGTAACGAACAGGCCAAAACGCTCTGCCGCCTCAAAGGCGCGATCAACGTCATCGGGCGTATGCGAAGGATGATACGCCTCGATGCCCATAAGACCGCAGGCAATCAAATCGGGAATGGCAGACCACGAGTCTTTTTGACCCGGGTGGGCGAGCACCGGCACGCCGCCCTGCTCACGAATGGCGCGCACAACCTTTTTTACCTTGGGATACTCGATGGAACGCGCGGCGATACCGTCCTTTTTGAAGAACACATCCCAGCAGAACTGATAGTCGGGATCGTTTTTAGGGCGCCCCGTCAGCGCCTGCATGATATGCGTCTTGTAGACGCTCGTACTTTGGGCGGCAACCTCACAGACCTCATCGATGGAGAGATGCTTGCCCGAAAACTCAACGTTTGCCTGCTTGAGGCGCCAAGCCTGCCACAGGCTGTTCGCCGTGCGCAAGTACTGCGTTTGGGCAACGATGCGCTCAAGCGGACCCGAGCCGTCGGGTGTAGCCTCAAGACCATACGCCAGAATGTGGACCTTCTTGCCAGTCTTGGGGTTGATGGCCGAGACCTCGCACCCCGCAAGCACCGGAAAGTCGAGAGCACGCGCTCGATCGCGAATGAAGGATAGCTGAGATACGCTATCGTGATCGGTGATGGCAAGACGTGCCAATCCGCACGCACGTGCCTGCTCGATAAGCTCATCTACCGTATATTCGCCGTCTGAGAACGTCGAATGAGTATGCAGGTCCCATGAGCCCTCAAGGCAATGGTTATCTGCCTGCTGCGGCTCACGATACGGAATAGCCGCAATCGCGCCTGCGGTTCCCTTAAGCTCACAAGGCTTTTTCTTAGACATAGAACCCTCCCTCTCGTGATGGTTGAGGCAATCCTACACCGTCGTCGCGCGGGCAGACAATTCGATTGCCCGCGCATTATAAAAAGATGCCGATCCTACAGCCCCATCGTGAGCTTGACATGCGTATGCTTTATCTCCCGCGTCTCATAGAAGCGACGGTTTGTAAGCGCATTGGCAATCTTATGCCAGCAAACGGGATATCGTGCTAGGAGCCGAGATTAGACATCCGAGCGATCGGCAAACAGACGCTGGGCGTTATCCCACGCTGCTTGCGCGATAACCTGGGCAGATTCTCCCGTACGGTCGACGCGATCGTTAATAAGGGCACGGGCCGTAAGGCCGATCATCGCGGGCTCGCATTCAAGGCCGCGAATGGGCTCGGGTGCCATATAGGGGCAGTCGGTCTCAAAAAGCAGACAATCGAGAGGCGTTGCCGCAAAGGCCTCGCGAACCTCGGTATTGCGCTTGAACGTAGCCGCTCCACCATAGGCGATATAGCACCCCAGGTCGCAAAAGCGCTCCATCGTGGCACGGTCCTCGCCAAAGCAATGAAGCACGCATCCCGCCTGCGGTATGCCCACTTCGCGCAAGACGTGCTCGGCATCCACATGAGATGTACGCTGTGCGTCGGAAGCTTCGTGGCGCAGATGCAGCTCGACCGGCACGTTATGCGCACGGGCAAGGTCAAGCTGACGAGCCATGCAAGACATCTGCACGTCGTGGTCGCACGGCGACACATCGTCTTCGGCATCGAAGTGATAATCAAGGCCAATCTCGCCGATGCCCGCACAGAGAGGATCGGCAAGTGCCGCCTCGATGCGCGCATGGATATCGTCCGTATAATCGAGCGCACCATACGGGTGCACACCCGCCAGATATTTGAGAGCGGGAATCTCCCCTGCCGGTACGGCCTCGATAATCGAGGTGCGCAACCACTTCGAAAAAGCAGCAGGGTCCATCTTGTCGCCCACGGGGTCGATGAGCGTCACCAGGGCATCCACGCCGGCACGGCGGGCACGCCTCAAACACTCAAGCGGGTCCTTGTCCCAAAACGAGAGCAGATGCGCATGGGTGTCGTACAAAGGGGCCCAAGGATCGGGCGCCTCGACGGTCTTCTTCTTTTTGATGAATGTCGGCGGGTTGATGCTATCGAACACGTTCAAGCTCCTGGGCAAGCGCGATGAAATCGGGAGTCGCAAGCGTCTCCGCACGCGTCGTGGGCGCGATGCCGGCGGCGGCGAAGGCGGCATCGAGCACGTCTTTCTCAAACCCGTTTGCGCTCATGGAATTACGAATGGTCTTGCGGCGCTGGGCAAAGGCGGCATCGATCACGCGCACCACCTGTTCTTCGCCCAGACCATCGGGCAGTGCCATGTCCACGCGGTCGATACGCACCACGGCAGAATCGACATGCGGGGCAGGCATAAAGCAACGCGGCGGCACCTCAAAGCGCCCCGTCACCGTGCCATAGAGTCCGAGCTTTGCCGTATAGCCACCGTACGTCCTGTTGCCAGGAGCTGCGGCGATACGATCGGCAACCTCTTTTTGAACCATCACCACCGCGCGCTTGAGCGCAGGCATGGTTTGGAAGAACTGCAAGATAATCGTCGCGGCAACATTATAGGGCAGGTTTGCCACAAAGACCGTGGGCTCGCCTTCCGCTACCTGCGCGATCTGCTCCGGCGTCACTTTAAGGGCGTCGCCCATGATAAAGCGGAAATTATCGGTATCGTACTCGTGCGATGCCAACACCGGTTCCAGCTCGGAGTCGGCCTCAATAGAGACCACGCGCGATGCCTCCTGAGTAAGCGCTAAAGTGAGGGTGCCAATACCCGGCCCCACCTCGAGCACCAGCTCGCTTCCATCGAGCTCCGCAAGGTTGCAAATGCGCTCGATTACATGATTGTCGATCAAAAAGTTCTGACCCAGGCGATGCTTTGTCGCAAGGCCAAACTCTTCAAGGAGCTGGCGCGTGGCAGAAGCGCTTGCAAGCGGCGATTGCGTCATGAAACTATCCTCATTCTCGTCGGAGCGCAGGTATGGCGCGCGTGTTATTCGGAGTCCGCAGCTTCCTCACCATGAGGGGCAGAGGGACTCGCCTTCATGGCCTCGATAGTCTTTTCCATCAATTCGGAAAGATCCCAGCCCAGGCGCTCGGCACCTTGAGCAATAACCTCACGCGAGCAGCCGGCGGCGAACTTCTTGTCCTTGAACTTTTTCTTGAGCGATTTGACCGTCAGATCATCAACGCTCTTGGAGGGGCGCATCAGCACCGCGGCGCCAATCAGGCCGGTAAGCTCGTCGGCTGCAAACAAGACCTTTTCAAGATCGGACTCGGGTTCATAAGGCGTGCCCGTAAGACCCCATCCATGGCTGCAACAAGCGCGCACCACAGCCTCGTCGATACCCGCCTCGCGCATGAGCTGCTCTTCGCGCACACAATGCTCGTTGGGCCACATCTCAAAGTCCAGGTCGTGAAGCGTGCCCACGGTCTGCCACAGGTCGACATCCTCCGCGTGGCCCATATCCACGGCATACCAACGCAAGACCTCGCCCACAATGCGCCCATGCGCCAGGTGGAACGGGTCGGAGTTGTACTGCTTGAGCAGCTCATAGGCTTCTTGCGGCGAAGGAATCATATACATCTCCTACTTTTGGCATGTATCCCGCATGATTTTACTTCTCTTCATTTCTCTTCATGCAAGTACGCATAAAAAGCGCCCCCGATTGCTCGAGGGCGCGACACCGCGTTATAGCAAACGACTATGGCGTTTACTTGTCGGCCTGAAGACGCGGGAACAGCGGATCGCCCTTCTCTACGAGAGCACCACCGGCAAGACCGCCCCATGCGCAAGCGGCGCGAAGGTCGTCACATTGGGCCTCATCGGCGCAAGCGATACGACGCAAGGCCTCCGCGCTCGTCTGCGGCATAAACGGTGCCAGCAGGTGAGCGGCGATACGAATCGCCTCGAGGAGGTTGTAGATCACAAACGCCAGCTCGTCGTGCTTGGTCTCGTCCTTTGCCAAGCCCCAAGGCTCGGAATCCTCGATGTAGTGGTTGGCAGCATGGATGAGCTCCATCACGGCATCCTTGGCGCCCACGTAATCGACCTTGTCCATGCAGGCAGCGTAGCGATCGTAGAGGCCCTCGGCGATTTGCGCCAGCGGGTTTGCGAACGCGGCGGCATCGGCAGGACGCGCGGGGGCGCAGCCATCGAAGTACTTGGCGCTCATGTTGAGCGAACGGGAAATGAGGTTGCCCCAGCTGTTGGCAAGGTCGGCATTGTAGACCTGCTGTATACGATCAAAGCTGATGGCGCCATCCGTACCCGGAACGACATCGGTCATGAAGTAGTAGCGGTAACCCTCGACGCCGAGCATGTCGATGACCTCGCGCGGAGCGATGGCGTTGCCGCGGCTCTTGGACATCTTCTCGCCCTTGCCGGTCTCCTCGTTGCGCACCATGAGGAAGCCGTGAGCGAAAACGTGCTCGGGCAGGGACTCGCCGATAGCCATGAGCATGGCAGGCCAAATCACGCAATGGAAGCGGATGATGTCCTTGCCCACGATATGGAACTGGGCGGGCCAACGATAGGCAAACTCGGCCTTGGCCTCCGGCGTATCGACGCCGTAACCCACCGAGGTCATGTAGTTGAGCAGGGCGTCGAACCACACGTAGGTGACATGGCCCTCGTCAAAGGGGACGGGAATGCCCCAGTCAAAACTCGTGCGCGAGACGGAAAGATCGTTCAGTCCGCCCTCGACAAATGAGCGCACCTCGTTCATGCGGAAATCGGGCTGAACAAAATCGGGATGCTCATCGTAGAGCTTGAGCAGCTTGTCCTGGAACGCGGAAAGCTTGAAGAAGTAGGACTCCTCCTGCACGCGCTCGAGCGGACGATGGCAATCGGGGCACAGATGCTGGCCCTGGCTGCCGTACTCCTCGTCGCCCTTCTCAACCTGCGTCTCGGTGAAGTAGGTCTCATCGGGCACGCAGTACCAGCCGTCGTAGCTGCCCTTATACAGGTAGCCCGACTCTTTCATGCGCTCCCACAGGTACTGAACGGCGTCATGCTGACGCTTCTCGGTGGTACGGATAAAGTCGTCGTTTGAAATCTCGAGCTCACTCCACAGGTCCTTAAAGTGCGGAGCCTGGCTGTCGGTCCACTCCTGAGGAGTCATGCCGTGCTTCTCGGCAGCCTCGGCCACCTTCTCGCCATGCTCGTCCATGCCGGTGAGGAACTTGACGTTATAGCCGGCAGCGCGGCGATAGCGCGCCTGCACGTCGGCAAGGATCGTGGAGTAGGCCGTTCCCAGGTGTGGATCGGCGTTCACGTAGTAGATGGGCGTGGTGATGAAGAAGGAGGGCTTGTCTGCCATAGATGAACCTCTTTTACGAACGTGCGGCGGCGTATGGTGCCCCGCAGGCGAATGAGCCGCAGGTCATTGTAGCGCAAACTGCGACATATGCGCAGGTGCAGATGGTGCTGAACAAAAGCTCTAGCGCGCGGCGGCGTCGCGTTCTTCTTGCATGACGAGCACGCGCGCATACACTTCGCGCTTGCGCAGGGAGTACTTTTGCGACAGACGCTTGGCTATAGCAGAGGCGGGTTCGTCCGCCTCAAGGGCGCAAGCGATGTCTTCTGCCAAAAGTTCCTGCTGGTCGGGAGCATCCACCTGCACCGCAATGCCCGCCATCTCGTCGGAATCGGGAGGTGCCACGACAATGACCATCTCGCCGCGCATCTCGCCGCGCGCAAGAACCGTTTCCAACAACGCCGGGGCTTTGTCGCGCAAGACCTCTTCGTGCAGTTTGGTAAGCTCGCGGCAAAGCGCCACTCGGCGCTTGGGGAACACCTGGGCTATCGCCTGGAGCGAGGCGGCTGCACGATGGGGCGACTCGTAAAAAAGCAAGGCGCCGGGAACGCACGCGAGCTCGCTTAGACGACGCACGCGTTCTCCGTGTTTACGCGGCAAGAACCCCTCAAAGAAAAAATGCTCGCAGGAGATACCGCTCGCCACCAAGGCGGTCACGCAGGCAGAGGGGCCGGGAATCACCTGCACCTCGACGCCCGCATCGCGAGCAGCGTCAACGAGGACCTGGCCCGGATCGGAAACGCTCGGCATGCCCGCGTCGGAGGCAAACGCCAAAGTCTCGCCCGCCAGCAAGCGATCAACGAGTTCGGGAGCGCGCTGGACGATAACGTTCTCGTCGCAGCGAATAAGCGTCTTGGATATACCAAGATGCGCCAAAAGCTTGGACGTCACGCGAGTATCTTCGCAACAGATGGCGTCCGCGGCACGAAAGGCCTCTGCCACGCGCGGGCTCATATCGCCCAGGTTGCCGATGGGCGTGCCCACCATATACAGGCATCCGCTCATACGATGCGCTACCTCTTCTCTTTACCGTCAGTCGATCATCGCGCGCTCAAGCGGCGCAAGCGCCACACGAGCATCCCACGCGGGAATGCGCTTCTCGGTCTTCCATGCCTGGAAGTACCAGCCCCATGCGGTGTCGAAGCTCGCCAGCTGGCTCGATACGAACACGCGCTCGTAGGCAGCGCGGCCTTCGGGGGTCATGCTCGCGCTCGAAAGTACGGCGGCAGCCGACCACTCACCCACCAGAATGGGAAAACCAGTAGAAGCGGCTTCGCGCAAGAGCTTCCTGTTACGCGCAATCGCCTGCGATATGCCCTTGGGAGACGTGATATCGCAAGCCGATTCATCGCGATAGTGATACAAGTGGAGGTCCATCACGACGTTTTTGTACTTGCCGCCGCGCATAAAACCCTTCCATAGGTCCGGATGCCCCGAAGCAGAAAACACGATGGCCTTCTCTTCGGGCATATGCACGCGCATGAGCGCGTAGGCATCGCGATAGAAATTGCGCAGGTAGTGAGCGGGAATGCCATCCGTCACGGTAAAGATGTTCTTGCGAACGCTCACCACGGGCGAGTCCAGCAACTCGATTCCCAGCAAGGACGCGGCAGACCCATAGCGAGCGGCCAGCTTCTCGAGCGTAGTAAGCGCAACGTGACGCCCGTTTTTAGAGGAATGCCAGTCCGCCGTGCTCTCGGGGGTCGTAGGGCTCTCGTTGGAATCCCCTTGGCCGCCGGGCACCGTTGCCAAAGAAAGCAAAACGCTTAGCTCATATTTCTCGGCCCACTCAATCGCACGGTCCACATAGTCGATTGCGGGGATATTCGTGAACGCATCTTCCCGAGCACCAAAGACATGCCAGGGTACAGGAATGCGCACCGAATTGAAACCGATTGCGGCGATGCGGCGAAAATCATCTTCGGTGATAAAGGTCTCAAAGTGATGGCGCAGGCGCTCGCTATACACCGCCGGCCCCAACGCGCGTTGCAGCTCAAGCGCGTTGGCGGCGCCCGTCGCCGCAAAGAGCGAAGGCGAGACCCACGTCTCGGGGATAAACCAGCCGGAAAGGTTGACGCCGTGAATTCTCTCTGCCATACCGACCCCCTATCGAACGGAGCGATAAAAAAAGCGCCCGGCTCGATGCCGAACGCTTTTCAAAATTCGAAGGGTGGCCAGAGGGGGAGTCGAACCCTCGACACGCGGATTTTCAGTCCGCTGCTCTACCAACTGAGCTATCTGGCCACTATGTCTGTCGCGAACGACAGCTCGATTACTATACCAAATCGAAGAAAGGGGTCAAGCGGCAAAACCCAACTTTTTTTGAAAAATGCCTGTCTTGGGATTCTACAATCGCAAGACAGGCGCGAGTCTTCTACTCTTGACCTGGGAACTCTTTAGTCGATACGCGCTCGATTGCCAAACTCGCACCAGGACAAAAAATCAGACGCCCCGGCTTCACATCCCAGTAGACACGCAACATGGCACCCTTGCGATCCAGAAAGACAATATCGAGGTCCCGCTTCATGAACCACGTATGTACCGAAGAACAACAAGGGAAGACAATGGCAACCCCGTCGGCGCGCATGCCCGCCCGATAGACAGGAGCGAGCAGCCCCAAGAGACGCTCGAAAAAGGTCTGCGCCGTGACCACGCGCATGTTTTCCCAACCAAGGATGCGCAACACCGGGTCCACTTCCTGCAAAAGCCAATCGGTCTCCCCTCGCGTTCGGAGCAACCTCACAAGACCACCCCCGGCTTCCATGGGTCGATCACCACTGTTCGTTCATGCTTAAGCTGAAGAGGCGACCCCAACGCAACGCCCGCAATCGCGATGTTTTGCGGCCAGGGTTCGAAGGTCATCTCGCAGTGATACCGCTGCGGCGCAGCAACAAGCGAAAGCAGCTCCGTGCCCGACGTCTCATCTGCCTCGCTTGTCACCGCCACCCGCACCGTATAAGGGTCCATCGCCTCTTGCAATGCAGATTCCACCGTCGCGGTTTTACCCAAGGTGGCATCGCCTTGGGGAGACACCCCTTGTGCAAGCACGATATCTGGTGCCACGCGATCAAAGCGAGCTACCGCACAGGCAAACTGCATGAGGTTGTAGACGATAAGCGCCAAGATAATCATCACCGGCGCCACCACCGCCATCTCAACCGTCGCCTGCGCGCGCTTCTCCCCCAATATGCAAGCCATCATCTGTCGCCTCCCGCAACGCCCGCGATGTCACGCAAACGTATGGTGAGCGGAATCGACCCGCCACCGGGAAGGGGAATCTCCGCGATCGTAAACTCCTGCTGCGCGATGTACTCCCCCACCTGATAGCCCAAGGCCTGCATGAGCGCTCGCGGATCCGTTGAACTCAAGGGAATCGAACGCACCGCCTGCTGAACTTGAGCCACAGCAGGAATATCGGCCTTTTCAATCACTTTGGCAGAATCGACAAGCACCGGCTTCCGAAGGCTCAAGTCCACCGGTTCCAAGCCCAATGCGCGGACGGCATCGGTCAGGCGGCCTTTGAGCCAAGAGCCAACCGGGCCAAGGCCCATCCCATCGAGCTTCGAGGTCAGTCCGTCAAACGCCGAATTCAGCCCCGAGGCCATATCGTCATATGAAACAAGCAGGCTTCCCCACAAGTCCATGACGCTCCCCACAAGGCCCATCGGCCCTTGATCCGAACTTCGTTCTTCCACTGTGGAGAAGAACTGAGAGAGCACATTGTTCTCCCGCGTTGCCGGGTCCTTTGCTAGCGCAGAGGCGGAGACGGCAGCGCGCGATCCCAACGAGGGGCTTGCCGCAAACGACGTATCAAGCGCATCGGGCGCCTCGATCTCGCCACAGGTGACCGCCGCCACACAGCCAAATCGACCGGGCGGCGCAATGCGCGGACGTTTGGACGAAAGCGCCGTGAGCGCCTCCTCGAACGATTCTCCTGCCTCCTCTGCCTGGGTTTGAGCCTTTTGCTCCAATTCGAGCTCCCGATTGCGACAGTCAATATATTCGTTAAGTGCAAGGGTGTACTCACGCAGATGGTATTCATATCCGTTGTCGATAGAGGTCGAAGCCGCAGGGGTCTTCCCCATATCGCTCGTGTCAAAATGGCATACTGCGCACGTGCGCGCCTGGCCACCATCCGCCACCGATAGCGAAATAACGGGGCCCGCTGCCCCTGTCGCACCAGGGCAGTCGACACCATAATGGATTGTTTGCCCCTCGGGCTCATACGTTGTGGGCCACAAAGCCTGGGTATAAAGGGCCGTCTGCTTGATCTCCTGCTTGTTGCGGGGCAGCAATGGAACCGTGGAGACCACACTCCCGTCATACTCAACAACCTGAGCAGGCTCAAACGCATCGAGCGCATATCGGTAAAACGCACTTCTCGCCGCGGAATCGACCGCTGCCTCGACGCTCGTGCCGTCGGGCTTCTCGTGATCCAAGCGCCACTGGTAATAAGCCTTCGTGCGCGCGATGCCAACCTCTGGGCTCCAGGCCACGCTCGAGGCGTAATCCGGGTTCTGCTGGGGCGAAAGACCCGTCAAGCTTGACGCGCGCTCCTGCATGTTATGGCCCTCGCGGCCGCAGTCGGCAATCCAGGCCCGCTTCCTTGCCTGCGCCGTCTCGCGCGACGCTTCCTCGAGCTCGCTCGCGGTTTTGTCCAGATCCGACGCCGCCTCGCTCAATGCCTCGAGATTGACACCCTCACCTTCAAGCGCGGGAAACTCGGATGCCGAGGCAAAGGGCACCGCAAGCGCTGTACCGGTATACGCCATTGCATCCGTTTTGCTCTCCGCGCACAGGCGCGTTGCATTTGCCGCAACAAGATACGGCAGCGACACCTCGAGCGTCTTTAACCCTTTGGAAGCAGAACGCGCGAAGTCGTTTCTCATGTCCAAAATGCGCAGCCCGGCATCAATCGCCTTCACTCCCTGAGAGCGAGCGCCCGGTACGAGCAGCGCGACAAGTCCCGTTCCCGTTATCGCAAGGCCGGCAAAACCCAGACTTGCAATACTCGCATCGACAACCGTTGCCGCCGTGTGATAGGACGACACGACGTTTGACCCCGCAAGCGCCGCCCCATCGGCAACTGCTTGCACATCCGCGCTGCGAGATAGACTCCATACCGCCGAGACGGCCGAGAAAAGCAGAGCGAGCACGACGAGCATCGCCACTGCAGATGCCACTGTCGTATAGGCGCCCTCCTCCGTGATGAACAGGTCGATTGCACACAAACCGCTTTGCGAATCGGCATCTGCCCGCTCCTCACGCTCCCCATGAGGAAATCCACGTTTCGTAATCACCCTCCAGCCATTCTGGGCGCGATGCATACAGCACCTCCACTTCAATCGCCACGTTTCCTTGGGACTCACCGGCTGCAAACGCACTTACAAATGCACCAAGAATCGGCAGGGGTTTGGCAACGCCGCGAATCTTCACGCGCGAGACCCCTTCGCCATTTGCATGCCCAAACTCGATATCCCACGAAAGGGGCCCTCCCTCGTGAAAGATGGATACGTTGGGCACGGCCTGAAGCCTGCGGAGCACAAACGCGCGGCACGCCTCGTCGGCGTCTTCTCCCGACGTAGTCATGATTCGCGCTGCACTCGAAGCCGCCGATTCCATAACCGCTCGCGTATATAGCAGGCATACCGGTTGGATCATCAGCAGCAAAAGAATGAGAAACGAGGGCAGCAGCAATGCGGCCTCCACCGTCGCCTGAGCGGAGCACTCGCGTACCGGCTCAATACAAGGAGATGTCGATAAGCCCTCCCGCGTCAAGGCCGTGCGATGCCGCCGCCTCCACCAACGTTGCCAAGGTTCCATCCTGCCCCGCACGCCACAGTAGCCCCAGCGCCAAGACGATTGCCAAAAGTGCGAACACCGTAAGCGCATATTCCAGCGTCGCTTGCGCCGATGTCTCGCAAAGCACCTTCTTACAGCGCTTCGCTTCGCATGATGACCGCGCCATTTCATCCATATGCACCTCACCCCACGTTCTCGGCAGACAGGCGCACGATACGCAGCGTACTGGCGGCACCGTCCTCGGTGCTTGTGACATAGATGATGTCGACCCATGTACGAGACATAACGATGCCGCCCCATACATTTCCCTTGATGTCCATGTAGCCGCTGCACATAAGCTTGCCTGCGCCCTGTGCCCGATACGCTTCGAGCGCAGCTGCCGCACTTTGCGGCACGTCAGACTCTTCCCGCCAGATCACCGCACGCGATTGCCCTTCGGCCTCAACCGATCCCTGTGCCTGCAAATCATCGAGAAACGTCGCGCGTGAGCTTTCTTTTGTCTGGACGTTTTGAATTTCTCGCACCGCCTGCTGCTCTTCTTCGGAAAGCTCGACACCGGCAGACGATGGCTTCTTATCTTGTCTTTGCGCAATCAAAAGAAGTGACACCGAAACCAGCGCCAACGCAAGCGCGATCCACAAAATGCGACGGGAAGATGACCTCATGATCTACAGACTGTTAATTCCCGATGCGATTGCATCCCACAGTTCGGTCACCTTACCGCGAAACGCAACGATGGCCAAAATGGCAATCACCACCAATACGCCAACAAGAATGGCGTACTCCGTCGTCCCCTGCGCGCTCTGCTCGTTTGCAACGATACGAACCATACTCGCAGCCTTCTGTACCAAGAAATACAGTCTTTGCTTCGCGCCCTCAAACCAATGCCCCATCTCTTTCCTCCTTAGATCATTCCGCTCGCAGCAAGCAGCGGACCCAATATAGACAGCAACAAAGCAGGCAATATCAGCGTCCCCGTGGGCACAAGCAGCTTGACGGGAGCGCGCTCGATCTGGCGCTCGACATCTGCCCTATGGGCGCTTCGCATCTCGATTCCCTGGCGAGCGAGCGTATCGGCAAGAGGGGCACCGAGCACATGCGCCTGTCCAACCGCCGCGGCAAACGATTCGAGCTGACGCACATGCGTCACCCGGGCGACCTCGGCAAGGGCATCCTCGCGCGAAGCCATACCCGTCTGCCAGCACATGCGGGCACGACCCAGCGAGCGCGAAAGCAGACCCGTCTTGTTCGCGCAGTACATCTCGAGCGCAGCATCAAAAGAAAGCCCCGCCAACAAACCCAGGCGCACGATATCTGTCATCTCGGACACATCCGAGAGCGAGGTTTTTTCGCTCTTCGCACCACTTTTCATAGACGCCGCGCGCTTCCCGCGCGCAATGGCCCTCGAGCGCAAAGCCAGCAACCACCGCCGAACATCAGACGGCATAAGGCCACCTGCCGCCCAAACGCATGCGCCCCATGCGCTACCCACAAGCAGCAACATCGCAGCATCCACCGACACGATGCCTACACCTCCACATGCATGATCTTTCGAATAGTCACCCAAGCACCGGCGTTGAGCGTCAACGCCACAGCGATCGACATTGCCCCCACGGTCGTTGCAAGACCTGCCCTAAAATCCGTCGACAGCAGTGTCAAAAACGCGACCATCGCCGCTGGCATCCCCGCAACAAGCCGGGCAGACATGCGCGCCTGCGACGTCTTTACATCCAGCATGCGCTTGAGCTCCAGTCGCTCATGACACAGCTGGGCCGCTTCGCGCAGCAACTCCCCCAAAGGGGCTCCCGTGCGTTTGGATACCTTGAGAGCCAAAACAACAAGCTCGAGGCCAGGGGCATCGAGGCGTTCGAGCATGGCATCGAGCGCCTCAGTTGCGGGCACACCGCAGTCCACTGCAAACGAGACGCGCATAAACTCCGTCCGAATAGGTTCCGCCGAACGCGCCCCGACAAATCGCATCGCCTGTGGAAGCGAATAGCCCGAAGCAAGCGAGATAGCAAGGGAGCCAAAAGCCTCTGGCATGGCAACTTCAAGTCTTCTTGCGCGATCGCGCAAACGACGAGAGCGCACCAAGCACAGAACAACCGGGGGTACAATCGCAAACAGCACGCCCCATGGCGACCACGCCAAGAGAAGACCGAGCACCCCAGCTGCAAAGACAACCAGCACAAAAGCGCCCAGGCGCTCGGTAAACGAATACAGTGCAAAGGGACGCTTGCCGCGCCATGAGAGTTCCTCAATCTCGTTCACCGCCCCTTCCACCCCCGGGAGCAACCTCAGCCGTCGCGCAAAACCAAACGACCCCAAAGACCGGCACCACGCACGTAACGAAGACGGCTTCGATCCCCATGCAAGAGCAGGCTTACCGGCAGTTGTCCCAAGCGCTATCCAAACGCTTAGGCATACGAGGGCTCCGCTTCCCGCGGACACAAGGATCTCCATCGCTCGACCTCCTCCCGAGCAATCGCGCCAGAGCGCACTCCCTCTGCAATAAACGGCGGCTCTCGCAAGAGCAACCAGGTTGTTGTCGCCGGATCAAACGAGACATACTCCTCCAACTGCACGCCGCCTTCCGGGGCGCGTGTCACGCCCGTAAACGACGACACGAAGCGCCGTCCATCCGGTATGCGCTGCGACATAACGATTCCGTCAAGCGCCATGGCAATCTGCTCCTCAATCAGATCACCCGGAAGATCGATGCCATAACGAGAAAGCAGCGTTAGGCGCACAATCACCTCGCGCGCCGTACCCGCATGCAATGTGGTGAGCGAGCCATCGTGGCCCGTATTCATGGCCTGCAGCATGTCAATGCACTCTTCGCCGCGCACCTCACCCACCACGATACGATCGGGGCGCATACGCAGCGCGTTTGCCACCAGCTGCCTGATGCTCACCTCGCCTTTGCCCTCTATCGACTCCGTGCGAGCCTCCAGGCGCACTACATGGGGATGACGCGCAAATTTAAGCTCCGCAGAATCCTCGATGGTCACGATGCGCTCACCCAAATCAATTTCGCAGGAAAGGGCATTGAGCAGCGTGGTCTTACCCGATCCCGTGCCGCCGGCAACCGCCAAATCTTGTCGCAACGAAACCGCGCAAGAAAGCAGCTGCGCATACCACGAAGGCAAAGAGCCCAATTCCACCAGCTCGCCCAAAGAGGTGATCCGGTCAGAAAACTTCCTAATCGTGAGCACCGGCCCGTCAATTGCAATGGGCGGAATCACTGCATTCACGCGATACCCGCTTGGGAGGCGAGCGTTCACGATAGGACTCCGCTCATCGATACGGCGACCCAATGGCGAGATAATCCGGTCGATGATCACGCGAATTTGCTCATCGTCTGCAAATACGTCGTGCATCGGATAGAGCTTTCCCGCGCGTTCGAAAAAGATCGCATCGCACCCGTTGACCATGATCTCGCTCACGCTGTCATCATCTAGCAACTCTTGCAAGGGGCCGAGTCCCACCACGTCATCGAGAATCTCACGGACAATCCGCGTTTGCTCCTGTGCCGTCAACGAGACCGTCTCTCGCGCGTTGAGCACGGCTTCGATTGCCGGGCGCAACTCCTCGCGCGAGCGTTCCGACGAAACAGCCGCAGCCATTCGCGACACCTCGTCATAGCCCACGCGCTCCAGCATCTCTTGCTTTACGCTTCGTTTTAGCTCCGCATAACGCAAGGGCATGGGCGAAGATGCGCTCGGAATCGACTCGGCACGTCGAACGCGCTCCAACACGCTCATGACTTTTCACCCCGCTGTTTTTTGCGCAAAAAGCGTCGGCGCCCGCGCCCGTTTGCCTGCTGGGTTCGCGCCTGGTAAGCCTGCTCCCATGCTCCAATGTCGCAACCGAGCTCCTTTGCCACACAACGCACAAGCTCTGTCACATCACGAGAAAAGGCCGACTCCTGTGCTACAAATTCCCCCAAGCGACCAAACGCCTGCATTTGCTCCAGGGCATCGCCGCCTTCGGATACGCGCATGCGAGAACGCAACGAGATCGCCATTTCAAAGCGAAGCGCTTGCTCCTCCTGATTGCCCGCGCGTCCAAACCGATTGAACACCGACGTCATCTTTGTTTTTGCCACGCCGATTCGGCTTGCCAGCTCAATCGCACGAACCGCCGAAGACGCGCACCCTGCCTGTCCAACGACAATGCAGCGATCGCATTGCGCGACAGCACAGGCAACGCCATCACCCCAAAACGTCGAAGTATCGGCAAAGATAATGTCCGCTTCTTGTCGCAAAAGCCCAATCAGCCGCTCCACAGGACCCGAAAGCAATTCGGCACGCTCGGGCAAAAGCGCCGGCCCCCACAAGGTCACCCCTGGAGCCACGCGCATGGCTGTTGCCTCAGCGCCAGCCTCAATCCCCTTAAAATCGGGGTCTTCCACAGCAAGAGATGCCAGGTCATTTGGCTCATCGACTCCCACCATGTCGTACATATTTCCAAACATCAGGTCCAAATCGAGCACCGCGGCGCGCAATCCCATCGACGCCGCAGCAAACGCCATTGCAGCGGTCAACGTGGTCTTGCCCACTCCGCCCCTTCCGGATATGACCGTGACAAGCGGCGCCCCGCCAGAAGAGATGGAGACAGGGGCTGCAATCTTCTCCTCGAGAACCGTGCCCATGTGCGCGGAAGACACCGCTTCCCGCTCGCAAGCTTGCTTGCCATCCACCGAATCAGGCTCCGTTGCCCCCTCTTCAGGCAGTTCATCTCCCACAGTCATCTTTGCAAAGGCAGGCACCGCCATCGGCGTCGCCACGCTGTGCGAATTCTCGTCGACCTCACGCACATGGGACGCCATGCCCCCGCTTTCGGGAAACGGCCCCGTCACACCATGCGGCTCGACCCATGGCGGTTCCTCCAGATCAGCCGCAAAACGGTCGATCTGCCATTCGGGCACATCCCCAAGTTCATCCGCCTCCGCCGGGTGCACTTCTACTTCTTCATGAGTTCCAGCAGGGGACGCGGCCACCCCTGCGTCTTTGGGACAATCCTTCGTCTCTGCCCTTGATATAGGTGAATCACATGCCGCGCCCTCTGCTGCAATCACCTCCGTAGCGCCCGCGGCAAACAGGTGCGCCGCCGCTTCTACATCCTTGCGCGCAACAAGAACCACAATCGGAGCGCTCCAGCCCGCGCCGACAAGCTCGCGCACAACGCGCTGCGCCGTCGCCGGCTCGTCAAACGAGACAGCCGCCCCCACCGCCACCTGCGATAGCACCCGAGCAACGTCGGATATGCCCTGTTCGCACCCCATGCGCATCAGCCGCGCGCGAGGACACCGGCGTTCGACTTCCTCCGTCAGTTCGCGCACATTGGATCTCGCGGCGCACAGCAGCCACACCGAACTCATGACGTGCCTCCTTTTTCTGAAGCGGCCCCCGAAGAGAAAGCACCGCCTGTTGCAATCGTCACCATCCCTTGAGAGGTCACCGCCAAAAGCTCCGGCACCCGCTCAGGCTCTACCCCAAGCGTTACCCAGCTCAACGCAGCGCCCCCAAGACGCTCCGAACTCGTATCGAGCACCTGCGCCGAAAGCAACAGGTCTGCCACGGAGTCGCGCGAAGCATAGACATCCACGCGATCCCCCGCTTTGATCGCCCCGCCCAGGGCATGCTCCTCATCACTTGCAACCGACACCGCAACCATTCCGTCTGGAACCTCCAATGAGCCCACCGGTTTCTCGATAAAGTACGCAGCGCTTACCACAGCACGCTTGGGTATGCGCGAGGTCGCCGTCTTTCCGGAGACCTCCTCCATCGACGTAAATGCATCCGAGGGCAGCAGACTCGAAACCCAATCCTCAACGGCAACGCTCCCGTCATCGATTCGCTCGCCCGGCTCGATATCACGGGTGGCAACACAAACCCGAGTCACGTCTCCCCCGTACGATTCGATCGTCTCGCGCTGCCTCACCTGGGCCTCTTCACGCACCGAAGTCACATACCAGCAGGTCAACACAGCAGCAAGCAAGCCCATAGCAACGCTTACGACAACACGCGCCTTCTTTCTCATCGCCACCCCCAAATGCTTGCAGCAAAGACCCGTGTCTTTGCTATCTCGATTGTGCTCAGGAACCTGGCATGCGCCGTAATCAATATGAGAAGTCAAATCACGGCCTTACAAATCTCTCCCCCATTTCTCACACGCCTTGTTAGATTTGAGGGGAGAATGCCGCGACACTTGTGCGATACCTTCGCGGCGCCAGGGCACCAAACATGCCCCACAAACATAAAAAAGAGCATCGACCAGCATCGATGCCCTTCAAACAATCGCGCTAAGAAAAAGGCCGCCAAAACGGCGGCCTTTTTCTTAGCTATGTACATGTGCGCCAATCGGCGCCGCACTCTACCCTAAATGAATATCCGGATCGAGTGACTGAGCGCTCACGCGCATCTCGCGCGCAAGCGAAAGGAACTCATCCAGACGAATACGCTCGATAGTGCCCTCTTCAACGCCTTCGCACACCGCGCATCCCGGCTCATGGGTATGCGTGCAATCGTTAAAGCGACAGGCACGAGCTGCCTCGACAATCTCGGGAAACATCTTTGCCAGCCCCCGCTCATGACCGACAAGCGGCAAACTGCGCAAGCCCGGAGCGTCGGCGATGACACCCGCATCGTGACCCAGCGAGACCATAACGCGGGCGACCGTGGTGTGACGGCCCGCGTCATCACGCTCACGCACATCTCCGGTCTCCAACGCCTCATGGCCAAGCAGGGCGTTAAGAAGCGTCGATTTGCCAGCCCCCGATTCGCCCAAAATCATGGCACAGGAACCCGCTGGAACGCAGGCGCGCACCTCATCGACACCCTGCCCTGCTACCGAAGACGTAACAAGCACGCGCATCTGCGGCCCCACCAGCTGTCGAACCGCCCGCACCACGCACTCGAGCTCGACGTCGTCACAGCGGTCCGCCTTGGTAAGCACGATCACAGGATCAACCCCGCAATCGAGTGCCAACACCATGGAGCGTGCAATGCGGTCGCACACCAGCTCAAGCGTATCGCGCACAGAGCCCAACGCCTGCACGACCAAGATAGCGTCGATGTTCGCCGCAAGCACCTGACGCTCGCCGCGTTTCTTGCCGCGCCAGCGCTCAAAAGAGCTGTGCCTCGGTAACACGTGCTCGATCACGCCCATGTCGTGACCAGCAGAGATACGAACGACAACACGATCGCCTACGGCGGGCAAAAGCACCTGCTCGTCGCTGTGCGCCTTGGCAAAACCCACGGCATGCTCGGCACGCAAGGTCTGACCGACGCAGGCTACCAGCGGAAACCCGCGATCCAGGCGCACGACAACGCCCAGGTGCATCTCGGAGGCAGCTTGTTCGTCACGACGGGCAGCATCGGCAACCCATGCTTCGAACGCGGCAGCCTGAACAGCATCTGCCCCCATATCCTCAAACGTGGGAACGTCACGCAAAGACTCGAGGGCGGGCAAATCGGCGACAGTGCAGGCCTGCTCCCGCGACACCTCGCGCGAACGACGAGCCAACCCCGCTCGCTTCTTTGCCTTGCCCATGTGTGTCTCCTACTCCTTCTCGATAGCGCGCATGATGGCCTTCTGGATCTCCACGATGGGGATGATCAGGAACGCCAGGGCCAGCGCGGCGATAACGCCCTTAGGCTCAAGCGTCACAGGGCCAAAGAACATATTGGCGAGCGTCGGCTGCACGGTCACGATCACCGTCAGCACCAGCGCCAACGCGGCAGAGGCCCACAGCCACTTGTTCTGCTTCTTCATAGTAAACAGGGAAGCGCGACGGCTGCGCATGTTGAAGCAATGGAAGATCTCGACCATGTTGAGCGTGATAAACGCCATCATGACGCCCTCTTCGTCCGCATTGCCCGCAATCATATCGGAGATGTGGATGTAGCCCATATCAAAGTAGACGCCCACAAAGAAGCTCGCGAGCACCAGTACGGTGATGATCAGGCCCTGAACAACGCAGTCCACGCCCATGTGACCGGCAAAGACACCGTCCTTGGCATTACGGGGCTTGCGCTTCATAACGTCGCCCTCGGCCTCTTCCATGCCAAGCGCCAGCGCCGGGAAGCAGTCGGTCACAAGGTTCACCCACAACAGCTGTACCGGCTGGAAGATGGTAAAGCCAATGAGCGTGGCGATAAAGACGCTAAAGACCTCGGCGAGGTTTGCCGAGAGCAGGAACTGGATGACCTTGCGGATATTGTCGTAGATGCGACGGCCCTCTTCGCAAGCACCGATGATGGTGGCAAAGTTGTCGTCGGCAAGCACCATATCGGCCACGTTCTTGGTCACGTCGGTGCCGGTGATACCCATGCCAATGCCAATATCGGCGCGCTTGATGGAGGGCGCATCGTTCACGCCGTCGCCGGTCATGGCCACGATCTGGTCGCGGCTCTTCCACGCCTCGACGATGCGCGTCTTATGCTCGGGCTGAACGCGTGCGTATACGCCAAAGTCCTCGATGTGGGCGTCAAGCTCCTCTTCGCTCATGCGATCGAGCTCGGCGCCGGTGATGGCCTGGCTGCGATCCGTAACGATGCCCAGCTGCTTGGCGATAGCCACAGCGGTATCGATATGGTCACCAGTAATCATAACGGTGCGGATACCCGCGGCATGAGCCTCCTTGATGGCAGCGGCTGCCTCCGGACGGACCGGGTCGATCATGCCCGAAAGGCCGCAAAACACCATGTCGTGCTCAAGGGCCAAGGCGGAGCAATCGACAGGAATCTCATCATACGAACGGCTTGCCAGAGCAAGGACACGCAGAGCCTCATCGGCCATGGACTTGTTGGCAGCGGCGATCTGCGCGCGGCGCTCGTCGGTCAGCGGAACGACGGCATCGCCCTCATATATATGAGTGCACAGGCCCAAAACAACGTCGGGCGCGCCCTTGGTGTACTGCTCGTAAGCACCATCGAGGGTCTCCACCACAACGGACATCATCTTGCGGCCCGAGTCGAACGGCGCCTCGCCCACGCGCGGGTGCTCGGCAGTAAGGCCCGTGAGGCCTGCCTTGCCGGCATCGTTTACCAGAGCGCACTCGGTGGGCTCGCCCACGGCCTCGCCCAGCTCCTCATCCCACGTGGCATCAGAGCACAGGGCCATGCCGGCAAGGAACTTCTCCTCGGGAGCAGCGAGCTCGTGCTTGACCACGGTCATCTTGTTTTGGGTAAGGGTACCCGTCTTATCGGAGCAAATAGTCTGCGTGCAGCCGAGGGTCTCAACGGCAGAGAGCTTGCGAATAATCGCCTGGCGCTTGGCCATCTTGGTCACACCGAGCGAAAGCACGATGGTCACAACGGCAACAAGACCCTCGGGGATTGCGGCAACGGCCAACGAGACGGCAACCATAAAGGTGTCGAGCAGCGCGGTCGGATCGGCCATGACGTTACCCACGCCATGGCGGAGGATGTCCACGCCAAAGATAACGACGCAGATAACGATAACCATAACGGTGAGGATGCGGCTGAGCTCGGCCAGCTTGACCTGAAGGGGCGTCAGCTCCTCCTTGGCATCGGCGAGGGCGCCGGCGATCTTGCCCATCTCTGTATCCATGCCGGTTCCCACCACAACGGCGCGACCACGGCCATAGACCACCGTAGAACCCATATAGCACATGTTCTTGCGATCGCCGAGCGGCACATCATCGGCACCGGCGGCAAGCTCAATCGTGCGAGCGTGCTTCTCGACAGGCACGGACTCTCCGGTAAGCGCAGCCTCCTCGATCTTCATCGTGGCGCTCTCGAGCACACGGCAGTCGGCAGGCACCGAGTCGCCGGCCTCGAGCAGCACGATATCGCCAGGAACGAGCTCGGCGCTCGGCAGATGGCACAGCTTTCCGTCACGCATGACCTTGGACTGGGCCGCACTCATCTCCTGAAGGGCAGCCAAAGCCTCTTCGCTCTTCGCCTCCTGCACAACGCCGAGAACGGAGTTCACTACGACGACGAACATGATGATAATCACGTCGGCAAAATCGGCCTCGCCCTTCACCAAGCCGGTAAGAGCCGAGATGACAGCTGCCGCGATAAGCATGATGACCATAGGATCTGCCATCTGCTCAAAGAAGCGCTTCCACAGCGGAACAGGAGCCGCTTCGTCAAGTTTGTTGGGGCCTGTCTGGCGCAGCCTGTCGGCAGCGACAGCAGAGGTCAGGCCGTCCTCAGCACTCGTTGCCTGCGCATCGAGCACGTCCTTGGCGTCGGCCAAGTATTCACGTTGCATAGATTCCCCTCCTGGGATGATTGAGCTGCCAAGCAGATTGATGCCCGATCATAATTCCCAGGAGAAGGGCAAGGGCTCATCAAGGCTGCCGTGCTTAGCAGCGATTTGCAGTCCTCTTATAGTACCCAAAAGGTCGAAGACGCGCTGTGCCAAGCGGCAGACATCGTCCAGGCTCCGCAATTTCATCGACATCCTTACCGCAGCGCCACCTTGCTTCATTTTCTTTATCGAAGCCTAACGCAGGGCAAACATCGTTTTGTTGCGCTATTTGTACCGTATTATTCCGAAAGTCTGCATTCCCTGGCGGCTCGAGCGCATCCAGGTCGCCTCGATGCCCCAGACCCGTTTCCCCTGCGTACGCGTTCCTTTCTTCTCAGCGAACGCGCTTCGTAACGAAGCTAATTTCTTTCGTTTCATTTATTATTTCTGCAGGTAGGAGAGTTTGTAAGTTTCGGATTCTTTCGTAATCGAAAGCAACATCCTGTCGTATACTGTTTTCAAAGTGGAAGCATCGGCACAGACTTCTATGGAGGTATGCATGTTCAAACGTACGAAAATCGTCTGCACCATGGGCCCGGCTTGCGACAACGAGGATACGTTGCGCGAAATGATCAAGGCCGGCATGAACGTCGCCCGCTTTAACTTCTCTCACGGTTCCTACGAGGAGCATCACGAGCGCATCGAGCGTGTGCGCCGTCTTGCCGCAGAGCTCGGCCAGCCCGTCGGCATCCTGCTCGACACCAAGGGCCCCGAGGTTCGCACCGGTCTGCTCAAAGACCACAAGAAGGTCACTGTCACCGAGGGCGACCCCATCATCGTAACCGCCGCCCCGACCACCGAGGACAACCTCGGCACCGCCGAGCACATCTCGCTTGATTACCTCAACCTCCCCAAAGAAGTCACCAAGGGATCCACGATCTTGATCGACGACGGACTGGTCGGTCTTGAAGTCGAGTTCGTCGAGGGTAACGACATCCACTGCATCGTCAAGAACAGCGGCGAAATCGGCGAGCGCAAGGGCGTCAACATGCCCAACGTGAACATCAGCCTGCCCGCCATCACCGAGCGCGACCGCGCAGACATCCTTTTTGGTCTCAAGGAGGGCATCGACTACATCGCTGCCTCCTTCATCCGCGACGGTAAGGCAGTCGAGGAAATTCGCGAGCTCTGTGTCCTGAACGGCGGCGAGCACGTGACGATCTTCCCCAAGATCGAGTGTGCTTTGGGCGTCGAGAACTTCGACGAGATTCTCGAGGCTTCCGACGGCATCATGGTTGCCCGCGGCGACCTGGGCATCGAAATCGCCCCGCAGTTGGTGCCGCATATCCAAAAAGAGATCATCCGCAAGTGCAACGACGCTTACAAGCCCGTCATCACCGCTACGCAGATGCTCGATTCCATGCAGCATAACCCGCGCCCGACCCGTGCCGAGGTTGCCGACGTCGCAAACGCCATCTACGATGGCACCGACGCCGTCATGCTCTCCGGCGAGTCCGCTGCCGGCATGTACCCGGTCGAGGCAGTGAAGATGCAGGCCAGCATTGCGCTCGAGACCGAGAAGTACCTGGCTGATCACGCTCCGCTCGTCGTGCCCGAGGGCGCTTCGACCACGCGCGCCGTCAACAACGTCGTGGGTCTTTCTGCCGTCAACATGGCCACCACCATCGGCGCCAAGTGCATCACCGTTCCTACCACCACCGGCCGTACGGCACGCCTGATTTCGCACTTCCGTCCCAATATGCCCATCTGCGCATTCTCCCGCCATGAGTGGGCCGTCCAGCAGATGATCATGTACTGGGGCGTGCAGCCGCACCTTGCCGCTATCACGCAGGGTACCGTTAACGGCACCATCATGAAGGCAATCGAGACCGCCAAGGAGCTTGGCTACGTCAATCCGGGCGAGCTCACCGTGGCAACCGCCGGCGATCCGCGCATGTGCGTCCAGGCAGAGGGCAAGTTTTCTTCCACGAACGTCGCCTACGTGGCTCAGGTCCGATAATCGCGCCTGCAACACCCTGCACCCGCAGTAAGGGGTCCGGAAGGAAATTCCTTCCGGACCCCTTTTCATTTAGACCATTGCCTTACCGCGCCCGCTATTCTAGCTAGCAGCTCATCTTCTGCCGTGCCTCGGAAATAAGCCGCTCCGTTGTATCCAATACCTCGGAAAACGTCTCGCTAAAAAACGTCTCGGTAAGCAGACGATACGGCGGATGCTCCGCTCGACCGGGATTCTCGCGCACCACCTCGTGAATAACGCCAACGGTCTTGAGCACATCGTCGCTCGAAATGGAATACTGTGCAAAGGCAGCCGCCGCAGCCTTAAGGCGCGGCGTAGCGCGCACGATGCTTTCGAGACGCAGCGTTTTGCCAAACCAATCGAAATCGCCCTGTTTCTTAATGCGAAATTCCTCACTGGGTTTGCCGCCCTGCGCCGCAAGATATTCGTTTACGCGGGTGTTCCAGATGTTATCAGCAAGCAAGTGCACCCACGTGCCAAGCGTAAGGTCAAACAGGGACTGTTCTACGTCGTCGGGCTGCGTCGAGAATTCTGCAGGCGAAACAGCGGGCAGGTCCGGCACGCCATCATAGCGATGCGGATAGTGCACGCGATTCACGCGTTCGCGCTCCTGAGCGATGGTGGTCGTCTCCACGCATGAGCCGCAGCCAGCATGGTGCAGCAGCGGCACCACGTAGCCATCCCAAAACTCGTGCGCACGCGGCTTAGGGATAGGCTCAGATTCGGCAAAATGCGTGATGCGATACGGGATGGGGTCGGCAATATCCGGCACCATATAACCCACGGGGACATCGGGAACCACGCTGCCAAACAAGAAGGCATTGCGATCGCGCACGAGTGCCGCCACGGAGCCGTCGCGCGCAAGGAGCTTTTCGGCCTCGGCGATATGTATGTTCCAACTTGGCAAGAAAGCTACCCCTCAATCAACATGTCCGCAGGTAAAACAAGGGAGCACCCTAAATTCAGGGTGCTCCAAATACATCTATCGCAACATGTGCCAGACTAGCTGCGAACCTCGCCGCCCGTTGCCTTGCACAGTTTGGTGACGATCTTGCCGTGCGCGCGCTCGACCTCGTCGCTCGTAAGCGTATGGTCGTCGGAGCGATACGTCAGCGAGAACGCCATGGACTTCTTGCCCACGCCCACGCGAATGGGATCGCGGTAGACGTCGAACAGGCGCACGTTCTCGAGCAGTTTGCCACCGGCGCTCGTGATACGCTGGAGCAGGTCCTCGCAGGTCACCTCGTCGGGAACAACGATGGCAAGGTCGTGCTGGACAGCCGGGAACGGCGAGAACTCATGATAGTTCTCCTGGTTATGCGCTCCCTTGATGAGCTTGTCAAGATCAAGCTCGAAGGCAACCACGATCTGATTGATATTCATGGCCTCGCGCGCCTCGGGGTGAATCTCGCCCACCCAGCCCAGCACGGTACCGCCAGAAAGAACCTCGGCGGCACGGCCCGGCTGCAAGAAGTCGTAGCCCTCGCCCTCGGCCACGCGGAAGCGCACCTTAGGGACGCGCAGCTGCTCAAGAAGTTCTTCGACAATGCCCTTACCGGCAAAGAAGCGCAGCTTATCAACAGTGTTATTCCAGGTCTGATCGGTCCAGGAACCCGTAAGCACACCTGCCACGGACTGCGTCTCGCGCGGCAGGCTCGCGTTCTCGCGGCCATGGAAAAGAGTGCCGATCTCATACAGGTGCACGTTGGTCGTGCCATGGGCCTCGTTGTAGGCAACAGACTGCAACAGGCCGGGGAGAAGCGAACGGCGCATTTCGGTCTGCTCGGCAACCAGCGGATTCATGAGTACGACAGGCACACCGCGACCATCGGCGGACATATGGATCTTCTCGAGGTCACCCGGGGCAGCAAAGCCAAAGGTCGTGGTCTCGTTAAGACCGCAGGCGCGCAGAATCTGGCCAACCTTGCGCGTAAGCTGCTGCTCGTGCGTCAGGCCGCCAATGTGATTCTTGGCAGCAGGGATCGTGGCCTCCACACGGCCCATGCCCCACAGGCGCAAAATCTCTTCAATAAGGTCGATCTCGCGCGGAAGATCGGGTCGGAAGCTCGGAGGCGTGACCAGGTAATCTTCGCCCGTCTCCTCAACCGTGCAGCCCAGACGCGTCAACGAACGCACCACGAAGTCACGCTCGATAGGAGCGCCGCAGATATCGAGAACACGCTGATAGCGCAGGGTGATGGAATCGATGGTCTTGGGAGCGGGATACACGTCCACATAGCCGGGGGCAACTTCGCCGCCGGCGAGTTCCTCAATGAGGGCGCACGTCACGTTGGCAACGTCGACGCAGCCCGTCTCGTCCACCTGACGCTCAAAGCGAATGGAGGCATCGGAGATAAGCGAAAGGTCACGGCTTGTATGGCTGGTGCGGCCGGCGTTGAAGCAGGCGCTCTCTACCAACACGTCCACCGACGCGTCGGTAATCTCAGAGTCCATGCCGCCCATGACGCCTGCGAGAGCCACCGGGCGCTCGCCATCGGTGATGAGACCCATGCCGGCGTCAAGCACGCGCTCCTCGCCGTCGAGGGTCTGGAACGTCTCGTCCTGTTTGGCAGCGCGCACCACCACGGAGCGATGACCATCGTGCTCGGCAAAGGTTGAGAGGTCAAAGGCGTGGAGCGGCTGACCGGTGAGCATCATCACGTAGTTGGTGATGTCGACGATGTTGTTATGCGGACGAATGCCCAGGCTGTTCAGGCGCTTGACCATCCAATCGGGCGAGGGCCCAACCTTCACGTTTCGCACGATGCGAGCGACATAGCGATCGCACAGGCCCTCGTCGGCGATCTCGACGGAAATTTCGTCTGCCGTCGCACGGCCGGTCTTGGATTTGATGGCGGGCAGCTCCACGTGGTAATCGCGATCGAAGATGGCGCCCGTCTCGCGCGCCATGCCAATCATGGACAGGCAATCGGGGCGGTTGGGCGTGATTTCACAATCAAGCACGGTATCAGACGAGCCATAGTACTCGCCAAAGGGCATGCCAACGGGAGCGTCCTCGGGCAGGATCATGATGCCTGCGTGGTCGCCGCCGATGCCCAGCTCGCGCGCCGAGCAGTTCATGCCAAAGCTCGCGACACCACGGAGCTTGGATTTCTTGATCTTGATGCCGCCGGGCAGCTCGGCGCCAATCATGGCGGTCACGATATGGTCTCCGGCCTCGAAGTTCTGGGCGCCGCAAACAATCTGCAGCGGCTCGGGGTTGCCCTCGGCGTCGACGTTTTTGTCGCCCACAGAGACCTTGCACACATACATGTGGTCGCTATCGGGATGTGGCGTTTTCTCGAGCACCTGAGCCGTGACCACATGCTCAAAGCTCTCGCCCACAACGTCGATAGCCTCGACCTCGGTACCCGTGCGAATATACTCGTCCGAAAGCTCCTTGGGGCTCTCGGGCGCATCGATCATAGTCTTGAGCCAGTCGTACGAAACGCGCATTTAGCTCTCCTTTTTATCTAACCCCATACGCATGGGAGTGAATTACAGCAGCAAAGACAAAATCAACTAGAACAATCAACCAGGTATACGGCTTTCCGAAGTGCCGCAGATTGCCCTGAAAGAGGAGGGAAGCGTACTTAGGTACGCGACCGACGATTGAAGGGCAAGGTGCGGTGCTTCGGGAAGCCGCCGGGACAAGTCAACCTAAAACTGGTTGAGGCAGCGCATATCACCCGTCATCAGCGTGCGCAGGTCGGGCAGGTCGTAACGAAGTGCCGCCACGCGCTCGGCGCCAATGCCAAAGGCGAAGCCGGTATATTTCTCGGGGTCGATGCCGCAGTTGATAAGCACATTGGGGTCGACCATGCCGCAGCCCAAAATCTCAATCCAACCGGAATGCTTGCAGAAGTTGCAGCCCTTGCCGCCGCACACGTGGCAGCTCACGTCAACCTCGCAGGAAGGCTCGGTGAAGGGGAAGAAGTGCGGGCGATAGCGCGTCTTGCGATCCTCACCGAACATGCACTTGACAAAGTAATCGAGCGTGCCCTTGAGGTCACCGAAGGTAATGCCCTCGTCCACCACGAGGCCCTCGATCTGGTTGAACTGCGGCAGGTGGCAGGCGTCCGCCGTGTCGGGGCGGTACACGGTGCCCGGGCAGATCATGTAGATGGGCGGCTTCTGGCTCTCCATGGTGTGAATCTGCACGCCCGAGGTCTGGGTGCGCAGCAGGATGTCGGACTCGCCATGAGCGTGGGCCTCGGGGTGCGCCACGCTACCGGGATTGTTGTCGACCACGTAGAAGGTGTCGCGTGCCGAGCGGCTGGGATGGTCCATGGGGGCGTTGAGCGCGGTGAAGTTGTAGTAGGAGGTATCGACCTGCGGGCCAGACTCAACGGTGTAGCCGATGCCGCAGAAAATGTCCTCTGCCTCCTCGATGATCTGCTTGATGAGGTGCTGGTGACCAATCTGCGGACGGATGCCCGGCAGGGTGATATCCACGGCGTCGTGCTCGAGCGCGTGCTTGAGGGCGGCAGCTTTCATCTCGGCCTTGCGCTCCTCGAACAAGCCCTCAACCAGCTGGCGCATCTCGTTAGCGCGCTTGCCCATCACGGGACGCTCCTCGGGGGAGAGCTTGCCCATCATGCGCATGAGGCCGGTCACGCGACCTTTGCGGCCGAGCAGGGCCACGCGGGCGGCCTCGAGCTTCTCGGCGTCGTCGGCGTTGGCGATAAGCTCCTTTGCCTCCGCTTCGAGCTTGGCCAGATCATCGATCAGACTCATCTATCTTCCTTTCCTGTCTGCACGGGGCCCATGCCCCGTCCCGCCCGCACTCGGCAATAAAAAACCGTCCTTGGGCGCTTCTCGCTTACCCAAGGACGGTTGAATTCCGCGGTACCACCTTGTTTGGCAACCGGATGTTTTGCCCGGCATACCCTCTTTTGACCTCTTGTCGCGAGGCTCACGGCTCCCCTACTCAGGCAATGCCCGTTCAGGTCGCTGCTCGGGAGTGAACGTTTAGCCCTTGCCAAGGTGAAGAGGCTCGCAGCCCATGACCTCTTCTCTCTTAAACCCGGCGCGGCGGACCAAACCCTCTCCGTCAACGCATTGGCCAAAATGATAGCACAAGGGAATTCGCGGGTGCGCCGCAATGCGCGACGCGCTCGGATTTGTCTTGGACTTCACAGCCGTCTTCGTCGCTATGGGCGCGCTCGCAGGCACCACCCTCGGCGCCATCGCATTCGCACTTCTTTTCGGCGGGGCCGCTCCCTTCTACCAGTGCATGGACCCCAGCTCCCTTGGACCCGCCACGACATCATCCGACCGCGGAAACGGGACGGGGGACTCGGGCGATGAGCCCTCTAAAATGAATAAAAACGTCATCGTTTTGCATAGAAAAACGCCAGATGATCCAGATTCGAGAATTTGAGCGGCGACCCTTGGTCAAAATGGCGGGAAAATCAAAGTATGTACGATGTCGGCCGTCTCAAAAGTACTCAAAAAGCCTTCTAACGCCCTGACCGCCTTCATGAACAGCGTTCATGAAGGCGGTCAGCCAGTAACCCGCCCCCCTGCCTCTATACACGACAAAAGTCAGCCTCCAATCGTACATATTTTGATTTTTCTGCCATCTCAAGCCGCATTAGCCGTCCGCCCGGGGATTAGGCGCCTTCATGAGCACACGCCAGGCTCGCTTGTGAGCACACTTGGTGTGTTTCGACATCACATGATGGGAGTGACGCATTGTCCTTGCCAAGGCGAAGGGACTTGCAGCCTGTGGCCTCTTTTCTCTAAACCCGGCACGGCGGACAAAAACCCTCTCAGTCAACACTTTTGCCAAATTGATAGCACAGGTCGGGCACGGTGCCGCGTAAAAATCCACGCGTTTGGATCAGGCAGGTACTAGAGGCACCGTCACGGGAATACGAGCCTCGCTCTAAAGGCTGGAAGCCGCGAGGGACGCCGACGTGGGCGCACGCCCCGCGCCTCCGTCCCCACGCACAAAGAAACGACGGGCCGCATAAGGCGACTCGCCGTTTCAAGAGAGAGAAAGACTTTTGGACAAGTCTCAAGCCCCAAAGAGGGGGGCGAAGCGAGAGATTACTTCTCGGCAAGCGCCTTCTTGCCAGCGTTGATGACCTCGACAATCTTGTCGGTGTCATAGACGCAACCTTGCCAAGTGCCGCCGGAAACATCCTGCAGCGCAGCCCACAAACGGGTGTCGTCGGGCAGGTCCTCGTCCTCCATGACGCGCGGATCGGTCTCACGACCTGCGAGGACAGTGGCGCCTTCCTCATAGGAAATCGGATTCTCGGGATCGGTACCAATGAAGTTGATCGAGCCCTCGAGCGCGTTGGTGTCGACGATGATCTCGACGACGTCGCCGTCGCGCAGCTTGCCGATCGGGCCGCCGGCAAGAGCCTCGGGTCCAACGTGACCAAAGCATGCGCCGGTGGAGACGCCGGAGAAGCGTGCGTCGGTAATCAGCGCGATCTTGTAGCCCTCGGGCACCTTCTTGAGCGCGGAGGTGAGCTGGTAGGTCTCCTCCATGCCGGTACCCTTGGGGCCAACGCCTAGGACGATCATGATGTCGCCCGGAACGACCTCATGCTCTTTGATGGCCTTCATAGCGGCCTTCTCGGACGGGTACACCTTGCAGGGAGCGGTGTGACGATAGAAACCGTCCTCAGAGATGGCACGCGGGTCGATAGCGGTCGACTTGACCACGGAGCCCTCGGGGGCAATGTTGCCCTTGGGGAAGGTAACCGTGGAGGTCATGCCGGCAGCCTTGGCAGCCTCGGGGGTCTTGATGATCTCGTCGGCATCGACACCCGTGGTCTCCTTGAGGTGCTGACGGACGAGCTGGCGGCGCTCGCTATTCTCCCACCAATCGAGGTTCTCACCGAGGGTCTGTCCGGTAGCGGTCATAACGGACTCGTCGAGCAGGCCGGGGAAGTGCTTGCGGAGCAGCAACATGACCTCGGGCACGCCGCCTGCCATGAACGCCATGGAGGTCGGATAGTGCACGGGTCCGATGGGCATGACGGAGACGAGACGCGGAACGGCTTTGTTGACCTCGGCCCAGTCGTCGACGGTCGGACGCTTGACGCCGGCCTCGAAGGCGATAGCCGGGATGTGAAGCAGCAGGTTGGTGGAACCACCGAATGCTGCGTGAATGATCATCGAGTTGCGCACCGATGCCTCGGTGATGATGTCCTTAGCGGTGATGCCTTTGTCCATCTGAGTAACGAGTGCGCGAGCGGAAGCGCGAGCGATGTCCTCCCAGATCTTGGTGCCCGAGGGAGCGAGCGCGGAGTGGGTGATGGCAAGGCCCAGGCCCTCAGAGACAACCTGAGAGGTGCCAGCGGTGCCGAGGAACTGGCAGCCGCCACCGGCGGATGCGCAAGCACGGCAGCCTTGACGGCGAGCATACTCAAGCGAGATCTCGTCATAGGCAAAACGGGCGCCGATGGTCTGGATGGTGCCAGCGTCCTCGCCCGGGTCGTCCTTGCCGTGGCAGGTCGGCATCAGCGTGGAGCCGCCAGGGCACAGGCAGACGGGGTAATCATGCTGAGAAGCGAGCGCCATCATGGTTGCAGGCAGGCCCTTGTCGCAGCTCGCGACGCCGAGAATGCCCTTGCGGGTCGGAAGCGAGCGGATAAGGCGACGGAACACGACAGCCGCGTCGTTACGATACGGCAGCGAGTCAAACATGCCGATGGTGCCCTGAGTGCGGCCATCACAGGGGTCGGAGACAAACGTGGCATAGGGCAGCTTGTTGTTCTCGCGGAAAACCTCAGCTGCAGCCTCAAGCTGAACTCCCAGCTCATAGCCACCGGTGTGAAGAGCAAGCGCCTTGGGGCTGCCATCGGTGGAGCGAATGCCGGCGAGCGTGGAGATCATCATGACGCCGTCGTTGGCAAGCTCGCTGGGCTCCCAGCCCATGCCGGCGTTCAGCGTCATGCCGAACATATCGCCGGAGGGGCGCTCGCGCAGAATCTCCTCAGTCAGGGGCAGTTCACCCTTGGCACCCTCAGCATGCGTAGGAGAATCGTAGATTCCCTCAAGCTGATCGGAATAAATGGAATCGAGCGTAGACATATTGCTTCCCTTCTTTTCCGGGCCCGTCCAAGGCCCAGGATTTCCCTCAAAATCAAACGGATGCGAAGCGCTTACAAAAGATCTTGACTCTCGATGATCTGGCGCGCGTTATCGAGGATAGCCTCGACCTGCGCTTTTTGGTCATCGGTGAGTTCAAGGACCGTTGAACGGCAGATGGGCTTGACGGGCAGGCCGCGAACGGACATGGCGTATTTGACCGCAGGGACAAACAGAGGCGCGACGGTATAGACGTCGGCAAGCTTGTCGATCACGTGCTGGATCTTCTCCACGAGCTCCCAGTCAGCAGAGCCCAGAGCTTCGGCCCAAGCATGGGTCAGTTCGGGGTAGATGTTGGCGAGTGCCGCGATGCAGCCGTTGCCGCCGGCAAGGCCGTTGTGGGCGAAGTTCTCGTCAAAGCCGGAGTATACGATGAACTCAGGCGCGACGTCTGCCAGGGTCTCGATGATGGCGCGGGTGTGACCCATGTCGGTGACCGTGTCCTTGATGCCCACAACATTGGGGCAGCGGGTCACGATCTGGCGCACAGCGTCGGCGTCAATGTCGTTGCCGGTGCGAACCGGGAAGTTGTAGAGCATGACGTCGCCCTCGATCTGGCTGGCAACAGCGCAGAAGTACTCGACGATGCCCTGGTGCCCCAGGCCAAAGTAGAACGGGGTGATGACCATCACAGCATCGGCGCCAAGCTCGAGGGCGCGGTTCGAGAGCGCCACGGTTTCGTCAACCGCGTTAGTGCCTGTGCCCACGATGAGCTTAACCTTGCCTCGGGTTGCGGCAACCGCCGCCTCGATGAGCTGAGTGCGCTCGGCAGCAGAGAGGGTGAAGAACTCGCCGTTGCTGCCGTGAAGCAGGATGCCGTCAACGCCGCGCTCAATGAGCCCATTCCAAACCTGGATGTTGGCCTCGAGATCAACCTGGCCCTGTTCGTCAAAGACCGTGACGACCGGGACGATGAATTCTGGTTTACGCATAGGTACTACTTTCCAAACAATACGGTGTCATTAGACGAATAGGCTGAGAATGCACACGCCGATAAGACCGATCACGGAGATGAGCGTGCAGCTGAACGACCAAGTCTTAAAAGTCTGACCCATCGTAAGCCCGAAATACTCCTTAACCATCCAGAAGCCACCATCGTTGACATGGGAGAAGAACATGGAGCCAGCGCCGATTGCGAGGACGATTAGACTGAGCTCAGCGGTGGTGCAAGAGGAAGCAAGCGGGGCGATGATACCAGCAGCGGTGATGGTTGCAACCGTCGCAGAACCAGTTGCCAGGCGAATGAACACGGCGATCAGCCAAGCGGAGACGAAGATGGGCACAGCGAGCTCGACGAGATAGCTGCCAAGGACGTCGGCGATGCCGGAGTCAACGAGGGTCTGCTTGAAGCCGCCGCCAGCGCCAACGATCATGAGGATGCCGGCGATGGAGGAGAAGGAACCACCGAGCAGGCCGTTGACCTCTTTGAAGGAACGACCGCCCTTGAGGCCGAGCGCAAACACGCCGTAGATAACAGCGGTAAGCAGAGCCACGACCGAGCTGCCAAAGAACGAAACGAGCGTGGTGACATAGGGGATATCAAGACCGGTAAGCTCGAACACGGCGTTCAGGAGCATGAGGATAACGGGGAGCAGCACAATCATGAGCGAAGCGAGGAAGGAGGGACGGTCCTCGACAGCGATTGAAGTGTCGCTCGAAGCATAGGCCTCGTTTGCCTTGACGGGCACAGCCTTGGCCATCCACTTAGCAACCAACGGACCGGAGATGATCGTGGTGGGAATGGCAATGAGCAAGCCGAGAGCAAGTGTGATGCCCAGGTTAGCATTGAGGTAGGAGATAGCGGTCAGCGGGCCGGGGTGCGGCGGAACAAAACCGTGCAGGCAGCCGAGCGCAGCGATAGCGGGAATACCCAAAGCGATAGCAGGCATATTCTGACGCTTGGCGAGGCTCATGACCACCGGGATCATAAGAACCAGACCGACCTCAAAGAACAGCGAGATGCCCATGATGAAGGCGACAGCTGCGATAGCCCAGGGGAGCGCCTTCTTGGAGGAATGGGCAACGATCGTGTCGACGATCTGATCGGACGCGCCGGTCTTGGTAAGCAAGACGCCAATCATCGATCCCAAGGTGATAAGAACGCCCACGTTACCAACCGTGCTGCCCAAGCCGGTCGTGAACGAGGTAAACGAGTCGGTCAGCGGAACGCCGGCGAGAATCGCCATGACGAACGAACCGAGCATGAGGGCCAAGAACGCGTGGACCTTGGCAAACACGATGAGGCACACAATCACAGCGATGCCAATAAGCGCCGCAATGATGAGGCCAGCTGAGGATCCGAACATATCCATCCTTCCTTCGCTAGTTCGATATATCGAACTGTGTTCGGTGCAATTCAAACTCTACATTTTTTCGCTCGCATGGCGATGGTGCTTCTAGATGAACGGTAATTTTTTGGCTGCAAATGGCAAACTCAGTTTGTATATTCGAACTGATGCGGTTTGAGTTAGTATTGGCCAGTAAAGCCCCCGACACTCTGGGCAGGGACGGTTCCGCTGCACTCTAAAGAGGAAACATTCATGACAACCGACGAATCTACCAAGCTCCATCGCACGACTTATCGCGTGCTCACTCTGCTCAGCATTCTCTCCCAACATGAAGATGGCCTCACGTTTACCGAGCTCCAGCGCCTGGTCGACATTCCTAAAGGAACACTATCCCCCATGCTTCACACCATGGAGCACATGCGCTTTGTTTCATGCAACGCCATAACTGGCCGCTACAGCATCGGCGTCAACACCTACCTCGCAGGCAAGGTGTATGGGCGCTCAGACGTTGAGCTTCAGTTTATCACCGAGGAGATGCATCGCATCGTCGACGCCTGTAGCGAGACCTGTCAGCTCGGCATTCTCGAGGGCTCAAACGTCGCCTATGTTGCCAAGGTCGAATCCCCCGCTCCCATCCGTCTGATTTCGGATGTCGGCAAGGTCTTTCCGGCCTATTGCACGGCGATTGGCAAGGCAATCCTTTCCGAATCGGACCGTGATGAGGTCCAAAAGCTACTGCCCGAGACATTCCCCGCCTACACCGCGCATACCCTCAAAAACATCGATGAGTTTTGGAACCAGCTGGTCGAGGTGCGCCGCACTGGCTTTGCCACCGACTTTGAAGAGATTACCGACGGCGTGACCTGCATCGCCGTGCCCATCCACATCAACGGGACCGTGGCATACGGCATGAGCGTCACCACACCCTCCTACCGCCTCGACGGCGAAAAGCGTGCGCTCATTGAATCGCTTCTCAGCGACGCGCGTAGACGAATCGAAAGCGTCCACGCCTAACCCGCGGCGCACGGCACCCCGCCGTGTATTTCCGCTCGGAGAATGACCGGGGCACTCGACCGCACGCCAGCTCGTCTGTGGGTACACTTGGTGTGTTATGACATCACACGACGGGAGTGAACATGGGAAAAAAGAAAAATCAAACCAAAAAGGCTGCCGCCTCCGTGCGCAAACTTGAGCGCAAGCTTTGGTGCCGCAGCTACCTGATGAAGATCGCTGAGTTCGATGGCGCTACCATCGCGCCCGAGAACGGCGCCGCTGCACGCACCGAGGCGATGGGCACGCTTGCAAGCGAATATCACAAGCTGCTCACCAAGAAATCCTCCGTAAAAAAGGTAAAAGACCTGCTCGATGCCGTAGAATCCAGCAACATCGCAGATGAGCAGCTTTGTGCCGAGGCGCGCGTCCTCGCGCGCGATCAACACGAGGCACTGGCCATCCCCGCCGAAGAGGCCGAGGCCTGGACCCGCCTGACCTGCGAGGCACAGGCCGTTTGGCACAAGGCAAAGGTCGCCAACGACTGGGCGAGCTTCGAGCCCTATATCGATCGCATCGTCGATTCCCTCAAGCACCAGGCAGAACTCATGAATCCCAAGGCCGATCCTTATGACGTCTGGCTCGACCAACACGAACGCGGCCTTTCCACCACATCCTTCGATGCCTTCTGTGCCCAGGTCAAAGACACCGTGGTTCCGCTCGTGCACGAGATTGGCGAGCGCGGCCAGCAGCCGGATGCCCCCTTTGCACATGCGCACGTGCCCGTCGAGGTACAAAAGGCCCTCTCCCTCGACCTGATGAAGCTCGTGGGCCTCGATCTTGCCGACACCACACTCGCCGTGACCGAGCATCCCTTCTCCGAAGGCTTTGCCACCGGAGACGCGCGCATCGCCACGCACTTCTATGAGGACGATGCCCTCTCCAACGTGTTCTCCATCGTCCATGAGGCCGGGCACACCATCTACGAGCTGGGCGTCAACCCCGCCTACGCTTTCACGAGCCTCGAGGGTGGCACCTCGATGGGCATCCACGAGAGCCAGAGCCGTTTCTTTGAGAACACCGTGGCGCGCAGCCGCGCCTTCATGGGTCCGCTGCTGCAGGTCTTGCGCAAGCACGTTCCCGAGGTCTACGGCCAGGTGAGCGAAGACGAGCTCTATCGTGCCGTCAACATCGCGCGCCCCTCGCTCATTCGCACCGAGGCCGACGAGCTCACCTACCCCCTCCACATCATGGTGCGCTATGAGATCGAGCGCCTGCTCTTTGCCGGCGAGGCAACGGCCCGCGATATCCCCGCCTTGTGGAGCCGTTTTATGGACGAGTACCTGGGCGTCGATGTTCCCGATGACGCTCACGGCTGTCTGCAAGACGTCCACTGGTCGGGCGGCTCGTTTGGCTACTTCCCCACCTACGCCCTGGGCAGCGCCTACGACGCGCAGTACGTGCCCGCCATGAAAGCCGATGGCGTGGACATCGACGCCGCCTGCGCCGCAGGCGACCTTACGCCCGTCCGCGCTTGGCTGGGCAACAAGATCTGGCAATGGGGCCGCGCCAAGGACGCACCGGAACTTATCCAAAACGCGTGCGGTGCCCCCTTCGACGCCCACTTCTACTGCGATTATCTGAACGAGAAGTTCCGCTCGCTGTATAACTTGTAGGCTGCTCAGACAAAGACGCCCCTCGTCCTTACCCGTCCATACGCGCCCATCGCACGGCAAGCCCGACATCGGGCGGCCGCCGCGATGGGCGCCCCTTTGCATAGCGCTAACCCGAAACGGGGACTCGTCATCTGCTATATCGGGTAAAATCGAGACTAATATCGGCCCGTTCTAAGGAACAGACATGATGATTTTTGCAGCCCTCGGCAGCATCCTTTGGATTCTTATCCTTCTCTTTGTTGTCTTTGCCCTCACCGGCAATATCTTCTTCGTAGTCAAGCAGCAGCACGCCGTGATCATCGAGCGCCTGGGCAAGTTCAACAAGATTGTGGGCGCGGGCTTCCACGCCAAGATTCCCTTCGTGGACCGCAAGGCAGCCACGGTAAGCCTGCGCACCATGAAAAACGGCTTTGACATCGACGTGAAGACCGAGGACAACGTAACCATCGGCCTCGAGGTCTCCGCGCAGTACCACGTGAGCTACGAGCTTGGCGCCACGCCCGAGCAGTCCGGCGTCTACAAGAGCTACTACATGTTGCAGCAGCCGGTTGCCCAAATGCGCGACTTCATCACCGACGCCCTGCGCTCTTCCATTCCCGTCTACACCCTCGACGAGGTCTTTGCCAAGAAGGACGACATCGCAAAAGACGTAAACGCCACCGTATCCGAGCAGATGGACGCCTACGGCTTCACCCTTGTCTCGACGCTTATCACCAAGATCGCCCTTCCGCATGAGGTCGAAGACTCCATGAACCAGATTAACGCCGCGCAGCGCACCAAGGCGGCCGCGCAGGACCTGGCTGAGGCCGACCGCATCCGCCGCGTGACCGAAGCCAAGGCAGAAGCCGAGGCCATGGAGAAGGCCGGCGAGGGTATCGCCAACCAGCGCAAGGCAATCGCCTTGGGCATCAAGGATTCGCTCGAGACCATCCAGGAGACGGGCGTGGGCAACGACGAGGCAAATCAGCTATTCATGTTCACACAGTGGACCGAAATGATGAATGAGTTTGCCAAGAGCGGCAAGAGCGCGACCGTCGTGCTGCCAAGCGACTACAAGCAGGCATCGAGCATGTTTGAGCAGATGCTATGCGCCAGCGAGGCCACGCGCCAGGGAAGCGTTCCTCCGGTGGACCCGCAGCAGTAGCATCTGTCACCGCGCCATCACATACTCCTTTTTCACCCGCGTATGGACCCGTACCCTGCGCGGGTGTTTTTATGTATGCGAGTGCAGGGCCCTCGATACCCTCTGGCAAGCGCCGTCATCTTACAAAGCATCGCAAGCTTTCGCCCGCACAACGAAGGCTAAAAACGCGCCGTGAACCCTAGACCGTCAAAAACACCATGATGATGATCGCGGCAAAACCCGCGATGTCAGCGCCGGAGAAAGCCACGCCCAAAAGAATGGCGCTCGTCACCGCCGCAGAGACAGGCTCCACCGTGGCGATCATGCTCGCACGCATGCCGCCCAAATCCTTGACGCCCTGCATATAAAGCATGTAGGAAAGGAACGAACCGGCAACGATAAAGACCACCAGGGCCTCAATGCCTGCAATGTCAAGCGCGGGCACGTTGTTCCACGGCTGGATGAAAGCGCAGGTGATGATACCCGAGAGCATCATGGCAGAACCCGTAACCACCGGGGAGCCATATTCGGGCAACAGACTTGCGGGGATCATGACCGTCGCCGCCGCAAAGACCGCAGTCAGCAAACCGGCGATAAGACCTGCAGGCGAGATGGCAAGCGCCGAGATATCGCCGCCCGTGGCGATGAGAAAGGTGCCCAGCAAAGCCAGTATCAGGCCTGCAAGCTCGCGCTTACGCGGACCGCGCGTTTGGCGCACGCAGGTGATCACCATGATGATGATGAGCTCGAGGCACTGCAGCACCGTCGCCGTACCGGCATTGGTAAGACGAATGGCAATCAAGTAGAAGAGCTGATTAGCAAAAAGTCCAAATAGGGTGAAGAGCAGCTGAGTACGGATATGGGCCGGGTTGGTCCACAGTCGCACGAATCGATCGCGTGCGGTAAAGGCGATGAGCACCATGAAGAGCAAGCCGGCGAAGATCTGACGAACAGAGAGCAGCCAGAGCGTGTCCACGTGATAGACGTCGAACAACATGCTTGCCGAGGTACCCGAAAAACCCCAAAGACCTGCACCCGCAAGCGTAGCAAGCACGCCCACAAGGGTCTTGCGCGACTCGCGGCCATTCAAACGATTGCGCCATGCACGGCGCTGCTTGCGCGATTCCGCATCGGATCCCATCGATACCGTCTCCTGCTGTGTTTGCCCTGCCGGCACGCCCACGTGCATACCCCTTTGCATCTTCATCGCTTGTTCTTCGTGCAGCAAGAGGCCCAATCGACCTGCCGCACGTGTATAACCTTACCCCACCAAACGTCGTGACCGGGCGTTCGTCACGCGCCAAATTTCAACGTTTTCGCAGGTACTGCACCCAAATGGAGTATGCGCTCCCCAAATGCCGCAGGAATGCCCGTGACGCGCATCCCCACTTGGGGGTATAAAAGGGCACAGCACATCTTCACCACGACTCATGGAGGCACCATGCCCTCAACCGAATCAATAAGCGCTCGTGAACGCGCTGCCAAGGTCCTCGTCCCCGGCGCCACAGTGAGCGGCTTTACCGTCAAAAGCGCCGAAACCATCGACGAGCTGGACGCCGAGGCCTACGTCATCGATCACGCCGCATCCGGAGCACGCCTGCTTTTCCTTGCCTGCGAGGATGAGAACAAGGCGTTTGCCATCGGCTTCAAAACCCCACCGGCAAACGACACGGGCGTCTTCCACATCCTCGAGCACTCCGTACTGTGCGGATCGGCCAAGTTCCCCGTCAAAGAACCGTTTGTCGACCTCATCAAAAGCTCCATGCAAACGTTTCTTAACGCCATGACCTACCCCGACAAGACCATCTACCCGGTTGCGTCCACCAATGAGCAAGACCTGTACAACCTCATGGACGTCTACATGGACGCGGTGCTAAATCCCGCCATCTATACCAAAAAGGCCATCTTTGAGCAGGAGGGCTGGCACTACGAGCTCGACCGCGCCGAAGACGGCACGCCCCAGCGCCTTCGCTACAACGGCGTGGTGTTCAACGAGATGAAAGGCGCCCTCTCCGACCCCATGGACGTGCTGGACAACGCCGTGAACCGCGCGCTGTTCCCCAACACCGCCTACGCTTGCGAGTCAGGCGGCAATCCGCGCGCCATCCCCTCGCTCACCTATGAGCAGTTCTTGGATACCCACGCGCGCCACTACAACCTGGCAAACAGCTACATCACGCTCTACGGAAACCTCGACCCCGAGCGCGCCCTGGCCTTCCTCAACGAACGCTATCTTTGCGACGAGGCGCGCGCACATGACGCTGCCGCACGTGGCGCGCAGGGCATCGAAACCCCTGGTGCCCCCAACGAGCTTGCTCGCCAAGAGCCCACCGTCTGCGACTACACGAGCATCGATATGGTCACCACCCCGGATAACGCCCTCGTGGGATTGGGGTACGCGCTGGGCGACGCCCTCGACCGCAAACGCGTAATCGCAGCCGACATCTTGTTCGAAGCGTTGCTCGGCACCAACGAAGCGCCCATGAAAAAAGCCATCCTCGCGGCGAACCTGGGCGGCGATGTGACGAGCTACACCTCGGCTGCGTGCCTGCAGCCCTACGAGCTCATCATCTTGCAAAATGCCCAGCCCGAAGTTGCCCGCCACCTACGCGAGGTGATTGAGCAAAGCGCCCGCGAGCTGGTGGATGCCGGCATCCCCCGCGACCGCCTGGAAGCCGTAATCTGCGGCAACGAGTTCGACCTGCGTCAGCGCGACTACGGCACGGCCGATGGCGTGGTAATCGCCTGCGACGCCCTTTCCACCTGGCTCTACGACGACGCCGCCGCAACCCTTGCACTCAAGTATGGCCCCGTCTATGAGGAGCTTCGTCAGGAGCTTTCGGGCAACTACTTTGAGGACCTCCTGCGCGAGCTCGTTCTTGACACGAACCACAGCGCGCTCGTAGAACTCAAGCCCCAGGAGGCGTCCGACGGCGACGACCCCGAGGCTGCCGAGCTTGCAGCCACTCTCGAAAAGGCAAGCGACCAGCAGCTCGCCGCCATCGACGCCGATGTCGAGACCCTGCGCGCAGCCCAGGAGGCCGAAGACTCGCCCGAGGCCCGCGCCACCCTGCCGCGCCTGCACGTCTCGGACATCGGCCCTGCCCGCCCCGAGCCCGCACTCACCGTCGACGAGACCACGCCGCTCCCCTGCCTTAAGCACGCCATCCCCACACGCGGCCTCTCCTATGCGCTCGCATACTTTGACTTGAGCCATCTGACCTTTGACGAGCTGCCCTATGTGACGATCATGGCAAACCTTATGCGCAGGCTCCCAACTGCACGGCACACGGCCGATGAGCTCGATAGCCACATTGGCGCCAACCTGGGCTTTTTGAGCCTTTCCGCCGAGGTGGTGAGCGAAAGCTCCTGGGACAAAGTGCGCCCTGTACTCACTATTTCCGCCGGCGCCCTCTCCGAGAAAATCGAGGCACTCGCCCAGATTCCGCGCGAAGTCTGGAGCGAGACGCTGTTTGAGGACACTGACCGCATGCGCGATGTAATCACTCAGATGCGAATCGCCCAGGAGCAGCGCTTCTTGATGAACGGACATAGCGCCGCCGTTGCACGCTCCTACTCCTACACCTCGCCTGCCGGCGTGCTTTCCGAACAGCTTTCGGGCGTGGACTTCTACCGCTTCTTGCGCGAGCTTGTCGAGCACTTTGACGAGCGAGCCGAAGACCTGTGCAACAAGCTGCGCGACCTGCAAAAGCGCATCTTTGTGGCCGATGGCGCCATCGTGAGCTTCACGGGATCCGACGACGACTATCGCACCTATTGGAACGCGGCGGGCACGCTGGGACTGGGCGAGCGCATCGATGACAACATCAACCTGCAGATTCCTGCACCCGTCGTTAAAAACGAAGCCTTCATCATTCCAAGCGACGTGTGCTTTGCGGGCAAAGCCGTCGACCCGCGTCGTCTGGGCCTTGCCGTTGACGGCACCTGGGGCGTCGCCGCCGGCGCCCTCTCGTTCGACTATCTATGGAACGAGATCCGCGTAAAGGGCGGTGCCTACGGCTGTGGCTTCCGCTGTGCCGCCGACCGCCAGCTGGCGTTTTACACCTATCGCGATCCCGCCATCGACCCCTCGCTCGAACGCATCGGCCACGCTGGCGCGTGGTTGCGCTCATTTGACCCTGCGCCCGAAGTATTCGAGGGTTTCATCGTCTCATGTGTCTCGAGTCACGACGCGCCCACGAAGCCCTATGGCCTGGCGCGTCGCCAGGACAGCGAGTTCTTTGCCAAGCGCCCGGTAGACTGGCGCGAAACGCGCCGCCACGCCATGCTCTCGGCCACACCCAAGAAGGTCCGCGACCTTGCAGATGACATTGAGCGCGTCGCCGCCAACGCCCCTGCCTGCGTCTTTGGCGGACGTGAGATTATCGAGGCGAGCACGGCAGGCCTCACCCCTATTGACCTTTTGAAGTAACACGCAGCGGCGCGACGGAAACAAGAACTGTCGCGCCGCTCTCTTTTCGCAAGACAAAGACAGCTAAAGCCAACAACTTGTTTCGTGCATCGTTAACCCACCTACTGGGTATAGAACTAGGGTTACCGTGCAAACACCCTTATTTGCACTACCACTCAAATGAAAGGATACGAGGCGATGAGCAACCTCTCGAATTCCCTCAACGTTTCCCGCCGCGGTTTCTTGGCCGCCACCGGCGCCACCGCCGCAGCCATTGCTGGCCTGGGCCTTGCCGGTTGCAGCGATACCAACGCCCCTGCCGGCAGCACCGGCGCCGGCTCCGACACCAAGGTGCAGGCCGTAGCTATGGACACCAAGGCATATGACGAGCTGATCGCCTCTGGTGCCGTGGCGGACGCTTCCGCCATCGCCGGCAGTACCTGGGCCTCTGCCGTAGCAGAGGCCGGTACCCTGCGCGTGGGCGGCGTGCAGACCTCTCTGCTGTTTAGCCAGCTCAACGAGGAGGACAATGTCCTGCGCGGCTTTGACGCCGGCCTCTCCCAGCTGCTCGCCCGCTATATCGTTGGCGACGAGACCAAGATCGACAACACCCAGGTGACCTCGGACACCCGCGAGTCCGTGCTCCAAAACGACCAGGTCGACGTCGTCTTTGCCACCTACTCCATCACCGATGACCGCAAGAAGGTCATCTCCTTCGCAGGCCCGTACTACACCACCCAGCAGTCCATCCTCACCATGGCCGATAAAAAGGACATCAAGGGCGTGGACGACCTTGCCGGCAAGACCGTAGCCGTGCAGTCCGGCTCCACCGGCCCCCAGATCGTCGCCGATGTTGCCCCCGACGCCACACTCCAGGAGTTCAAGACCGACGAGGAGGCCCGCAAGGCCCTCGAGCAGGGCCGCGTTGACGCCTACGTGATCGACACCACGATGCAAATGGGCAGCATGGTGCGTAACCCCAACAAGTACCGTCTTGCCGGCGACCCGTTTGGCCCCGAGGACCAGTACGGCATCGGTTTGCCCAAGGATTCCGACGGCGTTCAGTTTGTCAACGACTTCCTCCAGAAGATCGAGGACGACGGCACGTGGGCCAACCTTTGGAAGATCTGCATTGGCGACCGCGCCGATATCGCAGACGCCCCCAACCCGCCCGCACTCGGAGCGTAAGAGTTCACACGTAATCCGTAGGACACATAGCACCGCTGCGCGCGCTCAACGCGCGCGGTTTTGCTAGACTGCAGAACACGGGTATGCATCGGGGCCTTCCATGTCACGCGTGGAAGGCCCCGTTATCGTTGAGGAGATAACGATGGGGCTCACCGAGCTTCTTTCCCTATATGGCCAAAACTACCTTCGGGCGCTTCTGACCACCTGGCTTATGACGATTGAATCGTTTGCGCTGGTGATGATCATCGCCGTAGGCATTACCGTCATGCGCGTCTCGCCCATGCGCCCTTTGCGCGTGGCGGGAGACCTCTACGTGCAGATCTTTCGTAACATCCCCGGCGTCGCGCTCCTGATTATCGTGGTATATGCGCTGCCCAGCTTGCGCGTAGTGCTCGACTATCGCGTATGCGTAGTGGTCACCACCGTGCTTCTGGGTTCTGCCTTTGGTTCCGAGAACTTCATGAGCGGCATCAACACCGTGAGCGCCGGCCAGATCGAAGCCGCACGCGCCCTTGGGCTCTCGTTTAGCAAGATCTTGCGCCGCATTGTGATTCCGCAGGCGCTGCGCTCATGCGTGCTGCCCATGACCAACCTGCTGATCGCCGTCATGCTCACCACCGCCCTTGGCAGCCAGGTACCGCTCAATCCCACCGAGCTCACCGGCGTGGTTTCCTATGTCAACACGCGCGTTACCGGCGGCATCCTCGCCTTCCTCATTTCGGCCATCGGGTATGCAGGAACGGCCCTGATAATTGGTGCCGTTGGCAACCGCATCGATAAGAAGGTGAGGATTTACCGATGAGTACATCCGCACCCGCATCGCGCTCCGTGCGCGATGCCCTCTACGAAGCTCCCGGTCCACGCACGCGTCGTCGCGTACGCATCGCCACGGCTATCTCGCTTATTTTGGTCGTCGCGGCTCTTGCCGCCATCGGACATCGCTTCTACATCACCGGTCAGTTCGCACCGCGCTACTGGACCTTCTTCGCCAAGGCAACGACCTGGAAATTCCTACTCCAAGGCTTTGCCGGCACGGTGCGCGTAGCACTCACCGCAGGGGCCATCGCCCTCGCATTGGGTCTCCTGCTCATGCTGGGGCGCATCTCGCACCTAAAGGCGCTCTCCGCCGCCTGTCGCGTGGTTACCGATTTCTTCCGTAGCCTGCCGAGCCTCCTGCTCATCTATTTCTTCTTCTTGATCGTGCCTCAGTACGGCATCAAGATGTCTTCCTTCTGGATGCTCACCTTGCCGGTGGCGCTTGCTGCCTCGGGCGTACTTGCCGAGGTCTTTCGCGCAGGCGTCAACGCCGTGCCAAAGGGCCAAATCGAGGCAGCGCTCTCTCTGGGCATGTCGCCGCTGCGCACCACGCTCAAAATCGTGTTGCCCCAGGCGATTCGCTTCGTCATCCCCTCCCTCATCTCGCAGCTCGTCGTGGTGGTCAAGGACACCACGGTGGCATACGTAGTGAGTTACCCCGACCTGATGCAGAATGCGCGCGTGCTCATCACCAACTACGATGCGCTTGTCTCGGTCTACTTCACCATCGCCATCATCTATATCCTCATCAACTACGCCATCAACCAGGCAAGTATCTACGTCTCGCACCGCCTGGGCGTAAAGATCATCCGCTAGCCGAACAAAGGTGGAACGCGATATGACAGACGCAACTACCCAGCAGCCCCTTATCGAGCTCAAGCATGTGGATAAGCACTTTGGCTCGCTCCACGTACTGCGCGATATCAATCTCTCGATCGCCCCCGGCGAGGTCGTCGTGGTCATTGGCCCGTCCGGCTCGGGCAAGTCGACCCTCTGCCGAGCCATCAATCGCCTGGAGACCATCGACTCGGGTGAGATTCTTATCGATGGCGAACCCCTGCCACAAGAAGGTCGCGAGCTTGCTGCCATGCGCGCTGAGCTGGGCATGGTGTTCCAGCAGTTCAACCTATTCTCGCATATGACCGTGCTAGAAAACGTGATGCTCGCCCCCACCGACGTACTGGGCCTCTCGCGCGAGGAGGCACGCACCCGCGCCATGGACTTGCTCGAGCGCGTGGGCGTGGCCGAACAGGCCGAAAAAGTACCCGCCCAGATCTCGGGCGGCCAGCAGCAGCGTGTAGCCATCGCACGCGCCCTTGCCATGCATCCGCGCGCCATGCTCTTTGACGAGCCTACCAGCGCGCTTGACCCCGAGATGATCAACGAGGTGCTCGAGGTGATGATTAGCCTAGCACGCCAGGGTATGACCATGGTGGTAGTTACGCACGAGATGAACTTCGCACGCCGCGTTGCCGACCGCGTGGTCTTTATGGCCGACGGCGCCATCGTAGAAGAAGGCGCGCCCGATGCATTCTTCGATCACCCGCAAACGCAACGCGCTCGCGATTTCCTCGACAGCATCAAAAATCATTAACCCTCCGGGCACAGCGCGACGTCAGGTGTCACTGCTGTGCCTGTACTGCACCCCAACGACACCGCGACAAATGAACCTGACGCATTGCCGCACCACGAAAGCCGTCTTATGCAAAATTCCCTCGAATGCAAACGTCCTCTCATCTTGGTCGCCCCGCGCTGGGAAGAAGGCCACGTCGTAGGATGCGAGACCCTCTCACCCAACGAAAGTATCGCCACCGTGTTCATGGATGCGATTCTGGCTGCAGGCGGGCTGCCGATGCTCATGTCGCTCACCGACGACGATGCGGTTATCAAACGATACGTGGAGATGGCTGACGGCTTTGCCATCCCCGGCGGTCCGGATGTGAATCCCAAGCGCTGGGGAGTTGCCGACCCATACGACCCGACGCTTTGCTGCGAGATTCGCGACTGCTTTGAGTTCCGCCTGGTACGCGAGGTACTCGCGCAGAAAAAGCCACTGTTCACCACCTGCCGCGGCATGCAGCTGCTCAACGTCGCAACCGGAGGAACCCTCTGCATGGATGTCCCCGGCATGAAGCCCTGCCAGGGTATGGCACAGTGGCGTCATGCGCATTCGCTCACCGAGCCCTGTCACCCGGTGGAGGTTGAGCCCGGCTCGCTTCTCTGCCGCGCGCTCGAAGGTCGTACGCTTATCCAAACTAACTCGGCGCACCATTGCTGCGTTGAGAAGGTAGGGTCTCACACCCATCTTGTCGCGCACGCGACCGACAGCATGCCCGAAGCTATCGAGGTCGAAGGCCAGCCGTTTTGCCTTGGCGTGCAGTGGCATCCCGAGTATACGTGGCATACCATCGAGAGCGATTTCAAGCTCTGGCAGGCATTTGTTGCCGCCGCTGCCGGCAAATCCATATAGCGCAACGTTTTGGGAGGGGCAATCGATGTCCACGTTTTTGAATGATAGCCCGCTTTTTGGCCCCGTACGCAGCCGGCGCTTGGGGCTCTCGCTTGGCGTCAACATGATGCCCGCCTCGGGAAAGATCTGCACGTTCGATTGCATCTACTGCGAAAACGGATTCAATGCCGACCGTCCCTGCCATGAGGAGTACAACGACGCCGCAACTGTTCTCACCGCGCTCGAAGCGCGCCTTCGCGAGATGGCTGCCGCAGGCGAGCTACCCGATGTAATCACCTTTGCCGGCAACGGCGAGCCCACGGCGGCGCCGGAGTTTCCTCAAGCAGTTGCAGGGGCTGTGCGCTTGCGCGATGAACTTGCGCCAGCGGCCAAGATCGCTGTGCTCTCCAATGGCACGCGCGCCGACCGTCCTGCGGTGCACGACGCCCTCATGCTCGTAGACGACAACATCCTTAAGCTTGACACTGTCGACGCTACCTATATCCAGCTTATCGACCAGCCTGTCGCCGCATACGACGTTGAGCATCAGATTGAGACCTTCGCCAGCTTTAAAGGGCACGCAATTATCCAAACCATGTTCCTCACAGGCACCTGGCAAGGCCACGATATGGACAACACCGGCGACGCCTACGTGGATCCGTGGCTCGACGCCTTGAGCCGCATTCGCCCGCAGGCGGTCACCATCTACACCATCGCGCGTGAAACCCCTGCAAAAGGTCTTTGCAAGGCTCCCGCCGAAACCCTCGATGCCATCGCCACGCGCGTTCGCGAGCTCGGCATCGGCTGCCAGGTAAGCTATTAACCCTGTACCGACTGCCCGCAGCCCGCGTTTTCTCCCTGCGAGAACGCGGGCTGTCCTTCCTCCTCGCCCATTTGATCGACGATAGTGGCATACTATCGGTGACTGAAAGGAAGTTACCCATGTATGACAATGGACCCACACCCGGCCGCAACGATGCCTGCTGGTGCGGCAGCGGAAAGAAATACAAGAAATGCCATGAGGCCTTTGACGAGAAGCTTCAGCGCTTCTGGGATAAGGGCCTCGACGTGTTGCCGCGCAGCCTTTACAAGAGCCCCGAGGATATCGAGGGCATCAAGCGCTCGGCTGCCATCAACATCGGAGCCCTCGACTATGTGGGCGAGCACATCCACGCCGGCGTGACCACCGAAGAGATCGACCAATGGATCTACGAGTACACCACGCAGCATGGCGGCATTCCCGCCGACCTCAACTACGAGGGCTACCCCAAGAGCGTGTGCACCTCCATCAATGATGTGGTATGCCATGGCATCCCCTGCAAAGAGGACGTACTACGCGAGGGCGACATCGTGAACGTGGACTGCTCCACGATTCTCGACGGCTACTATTCCGACTCGAGTCGCATGTTCTGCATTGGCGAGGTAAGCGAGGAACGCAAGAAGCTCGTCGAGGTCACGCGCGAGAGCGTGCAGCGCGGCCTTGCCGCCGTCAAGCCATGGGGAACCTTGTGCGACATGGCAGCCGCCGTGCAGGAGTGCGTGGAGGAAAACGGCTTTAGCGTGGTGCGCGAGTTTGGCGGCCACGGCATCGGCCTCGACTTCCACGAAGATCCATTTGTGGGCTTTACCGTCGAGTCGCCCGATGTGGACACGCTACTCGTCCCCGGCATGTGCTTCACCATCGAACCCATGGTCAACGCCGGGGCACCCGATATCTTTATCGACGAGAAAAACGGCTGGATCGTCCACACCAAAGACGGCTCAGATTCTGCCCAGTGGGAAGTACAGCTTGTCGTCACCGAAGATGGCTACGAACTGCTGAGCTGGTAGCCAATCCGATCACGGCGCTGCCGCCGCATTGGCATCCGTATCTGAAACCGCAACATGTGTCACATTAAACCTGTCGACTTTTTGACACATCGACCTTTTGGAAGGACCTCCATGAACGTACTTTGCCTGCTGCCCGTCAACGAGACCCAAAGCGAGCGCTTGTGCGCAGCAGTACCTGCCGACACCGTTACGTTTGTGGACCGCGACGTCGTGTCCGACGAGCAGATCGCCGCAGCAGACGTCATCATCGGCAACCTGGCGCCCGCGCGCCTTAATGCCGCGCAGAACTTGCGTCTTTTCCAGCTCAACTCCGCAGGCTACGACAAGTATGCCGCACCGGGCATCGTGCCCGAGGGCGCCATCATGGCATGCGCCACAGGTGCCTATGGGCAGTCCGTTTCGGAGCACATGTTTGCCATGGTCCTCGCTATGATGAAGCGCCTGCCCGCCTATCGCGATTGCCAGCGCGAGCACGATTGGCGCGACCTAGGGCCGGTCACTACGTTTGTTGATGCGCAGGTGCTCGTCCTGGGAGCGGGCGACATTGGGACGCATTTCGCCACGCTCGCCTCTGCCATGGGCGCGCACGTGACGGGCATGCGCCGCAGTGCCGTCGAACCACGAGCCCCCTACGAGCGCATGGCGACGATGGATGCCCTGTATGATGAGCTGGGACGCGCGGATATCGTGTTCTCCATCCTGCCCAGCTGCGATGCCACGCGCGGTCTTGCCAACGAGAAGTTCTTTGCTGCCTGCCAACCCGGTGCACTTTTTGCCAACGGAGGCCGCGGAGACCTTGTGGTTGCCTCCGATCTGATCGCCGCACTTGAGTCTGGGCACATCGCTGGCGCTGCGCTCGATGTCACCTCGCCCGAGCCTCTTCCCGCCAATGATGCCCTGTGGGATGCGCCCAACTGTTTTATCACCCCGCATGTCTCCGGCTGGTACCACTTGCCGATCACGCTCGAAAACATCCTCGACATCGCCATCGAGAACCTGCATCACCTTGCTGCCGGCGAACCCATCCGCAACGCCGTCACGCTGTAGGGAAAGCTCAAAGCACGCACCCATATCCTCGCAAAAAGAGAGGGCGCCGCGTCATGTTGTACGCGGCGCCCTCTTGGCGTATTAGAGTTCCAGGTCGTCCGTGCCCTACGCTACGGGAGCGGCCATGCAGACGGCAAAGGAGCCAGGGCCGCAGTGCGACGTAATCACGTTACGTGTGTCGTACCAGCGAATCTCCTTAAAGCCCAGCTCACGCACGCGCTCCTCGGCAGCCTCCTGAATCGCCAGAGGCAAACCGGAAGAGCGCACGAGAAAGACACGCTCGTGGTCGACAGGACCCTGGGCGTACATCATGTCGATGAGCTCGAGCGCAACATTTACCATCTTGCCGCGAAGCTTCTTGGTTGCAACCAAACGACCGTCGATAATCTCAATCACCGGCTTGATGCGCAGCAGCGTGGCACCCAAAAACGCGGCGTTGGAAAGACGGCCGCCTGCGCGCAGGTAACCCAGGTCGCCAGGAATGAAGGCCATGCGCGTGCGCCGCGCCAGGTCCTCGGCATATGCCTTGAGCTCAGCCAGGGTTACCTCGGGGTGCTCGCGCAGGTAGTGTGCCGCACCCGTCACAACAAAACCCTGGCCGATGGTCACGTGCGCCGTATCGAACATGTCAATGTAATCGCGGCCCTCGGCGGCAGTGCGCGCCGACTCATAGGAGCACGTGGTCACCGCAGAGTAGGCGATGTAGAGGATCTGCGCCTCGGGATGCTCTGCATGGATGCGGTCGAACACCTTCGCAAAGTCACCCGGAGTGCATCCGCTCGTCTTGGGCAAAACGCCCAGCTGACGGCATTCCTCAAGCATCTCTGCCGGGTCAAGGGCGCCGTCATCGATCGTACGGTCGCCAATAGAAACGTGCATGGGCACGAGTTCGATACCAAGCTCCGCAGCCTCAGCCGCAGAAACATCCGAGCCGGTTTCGGCCACGATAATGATTTCGCTCATGGGCGTATCCCTTCAATGATGCGTGGCACGCCGCACAAATTACAGGCAACGTGCCGACATCCAGTCAAGTGCGCATCATTGTAGGGCCCGGGCCCTGTATTGGCTATGCCTTATTACCCACTTTCGGTAGGCGTGAGGAATAATTCACGTAGCGGCCACGGATATCGTTATGCCAAAACGACGGAATCGGCCTCGGAAATCTGCAGGTCGGCATTGTAGAAAGCCGTAAGTGCCTGGATAGCGAGGGTAACGTCACGAACACCCGTGGTTTCAAAACTCGAATGCATGGCAAGCTGCGGCAAGCCCACATCCACGGCATGCATGCTCGCCTGGATGTTGGAAAGATTGCCCAGCGTGGAGCCGCCCGCCATGTCGCTTCGATTGGCAAACGCCTGATAGGGCACCTGGGCGTTCTCGAGCACCGCCACGAGCGCGGCGCGGCTAAAGGCATCCGTGCAGTAGTGCTGATTTGCAGCCTCCTTGATCACCAAGCCGGCGTTGAGCATGGGACGGGCGCCCTCATCGGCGCAATCGGGGCGGTTGGGGTGCAGCGCATGGGCGTTATCGCAGGACACGAGCATCGAGGCAGCAAGCGCTCGACGGTAATCCTCTTCGCCAAAGCCCAGACCCTCATTCACGCGTGCGAGCGTATCGCGCAAAAAGGTAGACATGGCACCTTGCTTGGTACCCGACCCAACTTCCTCGTTATCAAAACAAGCAAAGAGACTCACATCGTGCTCGTTGGTCTGCGCGAGCATGGCCTCGAGCGAAGTATAGGCACAGGCTAGGTCGTCGAGTTTAGGCGCCGAGACAAATTCGTTCGCCATGCCCCACACACAGGAGCGCTGACGATTCACCAAGAACAGGTCGCGAGCCAAAACGTCGGCAACGTCCACGCCCAACTCATCGGCGACCATCTGGTCGAGCGAGCCCGCAGGAAGCGCGCCGGCGGAGATGAGGGGGCACAAGTCGCGAGCGCGATTGGGAGCAAAGCCATTGTTGACGTCGCGGTTCATGTGAATAGCAAGGCTGGGAATAATGGCAACATCGCGATCGAGCGAGAACAGACGGCTCTCCACGCGCGCGCCCGTGCGCACAAGCACGCGACCCGCAAGCGACAGGGGGCGATCGAACCAGGTATAGTCAATCATGCCGCCATAGGCTTCTACATTAAGGCGCAGATAGCCTTGCGGTCCCTCGAGCTCGCCCACAGACTTAACCTTGAACGTAGGGGAATCGCCATGGGACGCAGTGAGTTGAAAATGATAGGGGGCGGCAGCGCAGGGCTTCTCGGCAGCTGCCTGTGCGACCCGTGCGCCCACGTGCCAGGCGATGACGCTCGAGTTGTTGCGACGCGTATAGTAGCTCCCGCCGCGTTCGATGGTCCATGCGGAGCCCTCGGGCAGGTAGACGTAGCCAGCCTGCTCCAAACGCTCAGACAGCGTCATTGCCGTATGGAACATGCTGGGACAGCTGTCGATAAATTCGATGAGCGACTCCGCTGCCGTCAAATCTTCTTTGGTGATGATATCGGATGCCATGTATGCCTCTTTCCATTTATCACATGGTCATGCGAGCGAACGTTTGCATAAGCCTAACGCGCACGGCATCTTTGTGCAAAAGCTATAATGGGCCAAACGAAAGGGGCAGATATGGCGCGAGGCATCGGCATCGATTTAGTTCGCATCGGCGACGTTGCCGACCATCTTGGCAACGCCGTATGTACATGCAACACGGCAGCGTCGCCCTGGTTGACGCATTTATTTACCTCTACAGAGCTTGAACTGGCCTTTGCCCGACAGCAGCCCGCAGAATTTCTTGCCGGCAGGCTTGCCGTCAAACACGCTGCGCGCAAAGCGGTCGGTCCACTTATCAATGGAGAATTCAACCTGCGCTGGGTCGAAACACTCCGAGCCACGTCCGGCGCCCCCTATGTCAATGTCGAGATACCCGCTCTGCGCAAGGCCCTTGATGAGGCTCACGTTGACGAACTGCTCGTTTCCATCAGCAACGATGGCGACTATGCAGCAGCAATCGTACTCGCACAGTAGTCGAAGTCGCGCGGTAGCCGGAGTCGCGTGGTAGTCGTGCTCGCGTGGTAGTCGTGTTCGCGTGGTAGTCGTGATCGCATGGTAACCGGTTTTCTTCATATTCGTAAGCAACCGACGGCGCAATGAATGGCGGTAAAACGTGCATTTTGAAACGAGTGGCGGCTATCGATGCAAAACGGGGCCGCTTCCCACCAATAAACGTCCGAGAAACCGCCACTCATCGAGAAACGTTCGAAAACCGCCATTCATCGTGGACGCACCGATACTACAGCCGAGCACCAGCGTCGTTGCAAAAGCGTTTCTCGACATCGAGCAGCCATTTTTTTCGATCAAGACCGCCGGCGTAACCCGTAAGGGCGCCATTAGCGCCCACCACACGATGACACGGAACGATAATCGAAACCGGGTTTCGACCCACAGCACCGCCCACCGCGCGAGGGCTCGTGGAACGTTCATCGCCCGCAGCGAGGCGTCGACGACAAATCTCATCGGCAACCCAGCTATACGTCACCGTGGAACCGCGCGGAACACCTTGCAGCACGCCCCATACCTCAAGCTGAAATGGTGTGCCTATCAGATGAAGCGGAGGCGTATACGCAGGTGCACGCCCGGCAAAAAAGGTGTCGAGCCAAGCCCAGGTGTAATCGAGCACGGCAGATGCCGAACCCAAGCCGTTCGGTACGCCCTCGCCATCGAGGGTCGCGCCATAGTGCGCCTGACCTTCAAACCAAAGGCCGGTAAGCCCACGCGCATCGGCAGCAAGGGTAATCATGCCGAGCGGCGATCGATACGACTTGGTAATCATGTGCTTCCCCTTTGCGCCGCTCTTTCCCTCGTCCTCATCCGCAGCCTAGTATAAAGGCAAAAGCAGCAGAGCCCGCTTCGGTGCCGTCTTCGCGCCGTGCGAAATCGTGCCGTGTGTCATTTACGCTTGGCGGAATCGAGGTGGGCACAAGCCCTGCGGACGGCGATAATGAAAGCATCCGATCAGATAGGGCACCTTCATGGCATATATCGAGTTTTCCAACGTCATCAAGGCTTACGGCACGGGTGAGGCCGAGATTCACGCACTCGACGGCGCAAGCTTTACCGTCGAGCGTGGCGAGCTTGCCATTATCTTGGGCGCTTCGGGCGCAGGCAAGACTACGGCACTCAACATCCTGGGCGGCATGGATACCGCGACATCGGGCTCCGTCACCGTTGACGGGCGCGACATCAGCCATGCAAACGAAGGAGAGCTTGTCTCGTACCGCCGCGCCGACGTCGGCTTCGTCTTCCAGTTCTACAACCTCGTTCCCAACCTCACCGCGCTGGAAAACGTCGAACTCGCGGCACAGATCTGCCCCGACTCGCTCGATCCTGCCGAGACACTTGCCAAAGTGGGCCTCGAAGCGCGCATGGATAACTTCCCGGCCCAGCTCTCCGGCGGTGAGCAGCAGCGCGTAGCCATCGCGCGCGCCCTCGCCAAGAATCCCAAGCTCCTGCTGTGCGACGAGCCCACGGGTGCCCTCGACTACCAAACCGGCAAGCAGATTTTGCAGCTGCTGCAGGACACTTGTCGTCGCGAGGGCATCACGGTCATCATCATCACGCACAACTCCGCGCTTGCCCCCATGGCCGATCGTCTCATCCGCTTTAAGAGCGGCAAAGTGACCGATGAGACTCTGCAGCCTAGCCCCACTCCCATCGAGCAAATCGAGTGGTAGACGGCACCAACAAGCCGAGTTGTGTGCATCGGAGCGCAAATCTTCACAAAATAACTCTGTCTTGTTTTTGTCACACTCAGGGGAGGGTTACGGTGAAGCAGATGGTGTGGGCATCGAGCGCTTGGGCGCGGATGCTGCCACTGTGTGCCTCGACGATTGCCTGCACCACAGAAAGGCCCACTCCAGAACCGCCCGTCTGCGAGTTGCGGCTGGCGTCCGCACGATAAAAGCGATCGAACAGGCGCTCCAAATCACCCTGTGGCATCGTGTCCACCGCATTACTCACTTGTAGGGTTACCCCACCGCGCGATCGCCTCTTAAGCGTAAGCTCAATCTCGCTGCCCTCACTCGCATAGCGCGTGGCATTATCCAGCAAAAGCTCCACTACCTGCGACAAAGCCGAAATATCGCCCTGGATACGCAGGCCGGTTTCCATGTCACGCACGAGCCTTTTTCCACGTGACTCGGCAACAGCACAAAACGGCTCCGAGGCATATTCAACCAGCTCGGATAGATCCAAGTCCGTCTTCTCAAACTGCGTGGCGCCTTCGTCCATGCGCGCAAGGAACACCAGCCTCTCGGTCAGTGATTTAAGACGAGTCACCTGTGCGGCAATGCTTTGCGTCCATTCGCTCTCGCCCGCCTCAATCTCCAGCACGTCGTTTGCAGCGCTGATCACCGCAAGCGGAGTTTTGATCTCGTGGCTTGCATCCGTAATGAAACGCTGCTGCTTGCGATAGCTCTCCACAATAGGACGAACCGCCACGCGCGAGAAAATCACCATCAAGATAAACACGAGCAGCCAGGCACCCATGCCGATGGCAGCGCTTGCGCCCAAAAACGCCTCAAAATTGGAAAGCTCGCGAGAGCAGTCAACGAACACGTAGAGAGACCCCTCGTCCGTATCCACCACCCGATAGCGATATGCGCCGTAAAAGCCATGCTTTGCGCTCTTGGTGCTCACCTGCAAGGCATAGGTGCATGCGTCCTGCGCTGTTGTCGCCGCAACATGGTTGACGTCAACCCCGGCAATCGTGCCATCACCGTTCACGGTCACCGTAAAGTAACGCGTGTCGTACGGTGCTTCCTTGTCCATGATGTCGGCAGCTCGCTTGCCCAAACCATAAGAGCGGTCAATATAAGTAGCCGAGAGCTCCTCGAGTATCACCACGGAAGCATCGGACGTCTCCCCCTGGCCATCCTGGGCCCCGTCCGCACCGAAGACGCCGGGGAAGCTTCCGCCATTCTCCACGATTGCCTCGATACGATCGTCCGCCATGCGGCACACGCTTTGATAGTTGACGGCATTGATAACCACCAAGATCAATGCCAGAGCCGCGGCAACCGAGAGCATGGCTACGAGCACGAACTTTTGGCGTAGACGCTTCTCCATCACGCCCTGCCTTCAACGCACTCAAGCGAATACCCCTGGTTGCGCGCAGCGCGGATACATACGTTTGCCCCCACTGCCACGAGCTTCTTGCGCAGATAGGAGATGTAGACCCACACCACGTTGGAGGTCTCGAGCGCATCGTCGCCCCACACCTGAGACAGCAGGCGCTCGGTGGGCGTGACCGACCCTGGATGTGCCATGAAATACTCCATGAGCTGAAACTCTCGATTGGCAAGATGCTCCTCCCCCGCAGGACCCACAAGCGTGCAGGAAGCGCAGTCGAGGCGAACGTTGCCAACGGAAAAGGTGGTCGCGTCAATCGCAGTCGCGCTGCGCGTCATGGCGCGAATGCGCGCGAGCAACTCTTTTGCTGCAAAGGGTTTGGTGAGGTAATCGTTGGCGCCGGCGTCGAGGCCCTCGACCTTATCCGCCACTTCACTTTTTGCCGTCAGCATGATAATAGGCAGCCGAATCCCGCTCTGACGCACCTGGCAAAGCACCTCGATGCCATCCATTCCGGGCATCATGATATCGAGAACCGCGGCGTCGTATGTCTGGTGCCGAAGATGATCAAGAGCAGCCAGGCCATCATGGACTGCATCGACCTCATAGCCGCTGTGTCGCAAAATCGCCGTAAGGGCGCGCGAGAGCTCGAGTTCATCCTCCGCCAATAGGAGCCGCATCATCCTCGCCTTTCGTTGTTGCCACCTGTTGGCTTTGATAATAACGCAGAGGGCAAAGCCTTAGTCGAACCTTAGCAGCCACCCTGTACAAGCAGGCGTTTTTGCAGGATAGACCTTAGCCGAACCTAAGCATTGGCAACCGCGCGCAAGAACTGTTGCCACTGCGGTACAACAGATATCGAGCACGGCGGCGGATGCGTGAGACCAGGCACACACACTTTCCTTCCCCCATGCCTGCGCCCGTCGCCCGTTGCTCGCAATCCATCCGGTAAGCCGCATGGCAGAAGCGACTCGTCTCCATGCACAATCGACGAGAGGAGCGCGAACAAACTCTCCAGAAAAACCCACTGCCATCCACCAAAAAGGCGCCTCGGCTGGGCACGTGCCCGACCGAGGCGCCTTTTGCGTACAGCGATAGCGCGTATGTCAGAAGCTTGCGATCTACTCTTCCGTAAGAAGCTTTGCAATCTGGACGGCATTGGTGGCAGCGCCCTTGCGAATCTGGTCGCCACAGCACCAGAAGGTGATGCCGCGCGTGACTTCCGGATTGGAGATGTCGCGACGAACGCGGCCGACCCAGATCAGGTCCTGATCGCTCGTAAAGAGCGGCATGGGGTAGCGATCCGAAGCATCAGCGGCATCCATGTCGTCCACCAGCTTGACGCCAGGGGCGGCGGCAAGGGCCTCGCGAGCCTCTTCGACCGTGATGTCGCGCTCGAACTCAAGCGTGATGCTCTCGGAGTGCGAGCGCAGCACGGGCACGCGCACACAGGTGCAGTTTACGCGCAGCTCGGGCAGATGCATGATCTTGCGGCCCTCGTTTTGAAGCTTCATCTCCTCGGAGGTGAAACCTTCCTCCTTCACGCCGCCGATCTGCGGAATGAGGTTATTGGCAAGCTGCGCCGCAAAAGCGCGCGGATCGGGAAGCTGCTCGCCGCGACCCAGAGCAGCAAGCTGCTCCTCGAGCTCACGCATGCCCGGAACGCCAGCGCCCGAAGCCGCCTGGTACGTGCTCACAACCATGCGCTTGACGCCCGCGAGCTTGTGCAGCGGCCAGGTGGGCACCAAGCCGATGATGGTCGCGCAGTTGGGATTGGCGATAAGGCCCTTGTGCCATTTGATGTCCTCGGCGTTAATCTCGGGCACCACCAGGGGAACATCGGGGTCAAGACGGAACGCATGGGAGTTGTCCACAACCACAGCGCCGCGCTTCACGGCCTCGGGCAAAAGCGTCTTGGCGAGGTCATCCTCAACGGCGCCGAGCACGATATCGCAGCCCTCAAATGCCTCGGGGCGGGCCTCCTCGATCACTACCTGCTCGCCGCGGAACTCAACAGCCTTGCCGGCAGAGCGAGCGCTTGCCAACAGCTTGAGCTTGCCCACGGGGAAATCCTGCTCGTCAAGACACTGGAGCATCTGGGTGCCCACGGCTCCCGTCGCGCCCAAAATAGCCACCGTGTACTGTTTCATGCTTCCCCCTTTTAGGTCATGCTCTTCTCCTGCAACCTGCGCAGGCCAAATGATTGTCTTCCTTTTATACAAGAACGGAGTGGACTCGAAGCCCACTCCGCCGAAATGAAATCGAAACGAAACCCGCAACCAACAGGATGAATGAAATCTCCCTCAAAGCCAAGGCGCTCGCTATTTAGTAAGCGATGCCAACCCCAGGTCGATAGTCGAAGGCTCATCCAGATCGGCAACCTTCACGATGCCGTTCTCGTCCGAGAATGCACGGTAGATGGTGCGGATGGCCAGCTCAAAATCCTTCTCGTCCACGCCGATGATGATGTTGATCTCATCGCAGCTCTGCGAAATCATACGCACGCTCACGCCTGCCTGGCCAAGCATGCCAAAGAGATGCCCCGAGATGCCGGCGCGTCCGCGCAGATTGCGGCCAACGGTAGCGATGAGCGCAAGACCTTCGACAACCTCGATCTCCAGCGGCTCAACCTCTTTTTGGATGTCTGCCACGAGCGAATAGAGCGAATCGTTCACGTCTTCCTTCTGCACAACGGCGCCAAAGCGGTCGACACCGGTGGGCATGTGCTCAACCGAAACGTTATAGCGCTCGAAGACGGAAAGCGCGCGGCGCATAAAACCAATGCGCGGCTTAGTGCGGTCGCGCGCAACATTGATGGCAACAAAGCCGCTCTTGCCGGCCACTCCGGTAATGATGGGCTCGGCTGCGCCCTCGTCGGCGGTCTCGCTGATGATGGTGCCGGGGTCTTGCGGAGCGTTTGTGTTCTTGATGACCAGCGGGATACCGGCCTCGCGCACGGGGAAGACAGCTTCCTCATGCAAAACACTTGCACCCATGTAAGAAAGCTCGCGCAGCTCCTCGTAGGTAACACGTGCGATAGGCTGTGCCTCGGGAACAATGCGCGGATCTGCCGAGAAGAAGCCCGATACGTCGGTCCAATTCTCGTACAGGTCGGCGCCCAGGCACTTGGCAAGAATAGATCCAGAGATGTCTCCGCCGCCACGGTCGAGCAGCTTGATCTGACCCTCACGAGTCGCACCGTAGAAACCGGGCATAACAAAGCCCGCCTGCTGGCTGTACTCCTCCACAAGCTCGGTGGTGCGCCTCATGCTAAGCGTACCGTCGTGATGGAAAGCGATGACCTTCGATGCATCCAGGAACGGTAGGCCCAGATACTCGGCCATCAGACGAGCGGTAAAGTACTCGCCGCGGCTCACGAGCTCCTCGGTGGAGTAGCCGCCAGTGCTTGCACGCTCGGCAAATGCCGCAAACTCCTCGCGAATAGGATAGGTGAGCTCAAGTTCATCGGCGATATCAAAGTAACGCTGGCCAATATCCTTGAGCAGATCCTCACAAGATACGTGGTATTTAACGTGGGCACTCACCAGATAAAGCAGGTCGGTCACCTTGGTGTCGCCCTTGAAACGACGGCCGCAAGCGGAAACCACCACAAAACGACGCGCCGGATCGGCGTCGACGATTGCTTTGATTTTCTTGAAGTGCTCGGCATCTGCGACTGATGAGCCGCCAAACTTAGCGATCTTGATCATGCGAACTAAAACCCTCCTGATAGGAACGCACCAAATGACGACGCGCCCATAATCGTAGGTGCAAGTCTACTAAACACCCTGGGATGTTGTCGTGGGCATCTACATTGTTTCCAAAAGAAAAACGGCCTGTGTGCTGCGCCTGTTCTCCGAGGGCCGCGGCTCCACGTGCCCAAACGCTTCTGATACCATGAGCGCACACGTTACGCCCTGGGCTTTCAAGGAGTCGACGACATGGGTTTTTACCATAGCACACGTTCCGCTTCGCCAACCTTTACGAGCAAGGAGGCAATCCGCCGCGGCATCGCCCCGGACGGAGGCCTGTTTGTGTCCGACGACCTGGGTGGCACCACCATTGACATCTCCACATTGGCAAACAAGGATTACCCCACGCTTGCGCGCGAGGTCATGGGCGCCCTTCTGCCCGATTACTCCGCAGACGAGATCGCCGCATGCGTGGACGAGGCATACACCGGCACCTTCGCTTCGAGCGAAGTGACGCCGCTCGTGCCCCTTTCTCAAGCACCCAATGCAGATGGCACCCCCACCTATGTTATGGAGCTCTTTGGCGGCCCCACGAGCGCATTCAAGGACGTCGCGCTGCAGATGCTCCCCCGCCTTATGGCGCGCACCGCAGGAGCCGAAGGCGAGCGCATCATGATCGTCACCGCCACCTCGGGCGACACGGGCAAGGCGGCTCTCGCGGGATTTGCCGACGCTCCGGGATGCGGCATCACCGTCTTCTACCCGGAAGGCAAAGTGAGCCATGTCCAGAATCTGCAGATGTCCACGCAGGAAGGCGCCAATGTCGCCGTCTGTGCCGTGCGCGGCAATTTTGACGACGCGCAGACCGCCGTCAAGCAGATCTTTGCGAACAAGGAGCTGGGCGAGCGTCTGGCCGCTGGCGGCACGATTCTTTCCTCCGCGAACTCCATCAACGTGGGCCGTCTGGTTCCGCAGGTCGTCTACTACTTTGCCGCCTATGCGCAGCTGCTGCGCGCAGGCGCCATCCAGACTGGCGACGCCGTTGAGTTCTGCGTTCCCACCGGTAACTTTGGCGATATCCTTGCCGGCTACTACGCCAAGCGCATGGGCCTACCCGTGGCCAAGCTCCTTGTAGCCTCCGACAAGAACAACGTACTGGCCGACTTCTTGGCAACCGGCACCTACGACCGCGAGCGTCCCTTCTACACCACCACTTCGCCCTCGATGGACATCCTGGTTTCCTCGAACTTGGAGCGCATGCTGTACTACCTGGCAGACGGTGATTGCGAGCTCGTGGCAGACCTCATGTCCAAGCTTACCGACGAGGGCAACTATCAGATTCCCGCCGAGCTCCTCGAGCGCATCCGCACCGTCTTTGACGGCGGCTGGGCCGACGAAGACCAGGTGGCAGCTGCCATTCGACGCTGCTGGGACGAAAACAGCTACGTGATCGACCCGCACACCGCCTGTGGCTATCACGTGATGGAGCAAACCGCCGCCGTCGAGGGCACCGCTTGCCGCGTACTGCTTTCCACCGCAAGCCCCTACAAGTTCCCCAAGGCCGTGGCCGAGTCGCTGGGCCTCTTCTGCCCACCCGACGATTTTGCCTGCATGGAGGTGCTCGCCAAGCACACCGGCACCACCGCGCCCGCACAGCTCGCCGGTCTCAAAACCAAGCCCGTGCGTTTTGAAGACGTGGTCGACGTTGCCGACATGGGTTCCTACGTGGAGCAGGCAGCCAGCCGCATCGCCAAGGAGGCCTAAGACCCCATGATCCGCATTACGGTACCCGCCACCAGCGCAAACCTAGGCATCGGCTACGATACCCTGGGCATGGCCGTCTCGCTGTACTCGCACTTCACGTTCAATCGTGCCGAGACCCTCACCATTACGGGCTGCCCCGAGCAATTCCAAAACGAAGACAACCTTGTCTACGAGAGCTTCGTGAATGCCCTTGCCGAGTGGGGCGAGGAGACCTTCCCCGTCTCCATCGACATCTCCACCGAGGTGCCTGTCGCCCGCGGCCTGGGCTCAAGCTCCACCTGCGTGGTTGCCGGCATCATGGGCGCCGCGGCGCTCACCGGCCACACCGTCACCCGCGAGGAGCTCGTGGCCATCGCCACCGCTGTCGAGGGACATCCCGACAATGTGGCACCCGCCATCCTGGGAGCAGCCGTCTGCTCGTTCACGCCGGAAGGTGAGCTCCCTCGCTGCCTGCGCTACGAGGTGAGCAAGCGTCTGCGCTTCATCACCATCATCCCGCCCTACGAGGTGCACACGAGCGATGCACGCAAGGTTGTTCCGCAAGAGGTGCCGCTGTCCACCGCCGTCTGGCAGATGGGACGCATCGCCGGCCTCACGCGCGGTTTGGAGATGGGCGACCTCGATCTGATTGCCGCTTCCAATGACGACCGCCTGCAGGAACCTTACCGTCGTGCGCTCATCCCCGACTACGACGCTATTCGCGAAACCTGCCTGACGGGCGGCGCCAAGACCATGTGGATCTCGGGCTCTGGCTCGACCCTCATGGCCGTGACCGACGACACCATCGTGGCCAAGTTCCTGCAGGTACGCCTGCGCGAGCGCTTCCCCGAGTGCGAGACGCATATTTTGACGTGCGACACGGAAGGCGCGCAAATCGAGTACCTGTAAGGCGCGGTGCCTTCGTTGCGGGCGTCCCCGCACGGCCTACCCCTGAAAACGTCCTCGACAAATGAATCCCCCTGCTCTTGCTCCTTCGGAGCTTCGAGCAGGGGGATTCTTGTCTGCGGAATGTTTTCAGGGGTAGGCCGTGCGGGGACGCCGGGGTGATCTGGTCGCGCCTAAAAGTACACGCTTTGAAGGGTCGCCAAGCTTGGGAACTTACTCGCCCACCTTTTCCAGATCGTAAGGGGTAGTTTGGTAGACGTAGTAGTTCAGCCAGTTGGTGTAGAAGAGCTGGGCCTGAGAGCGCCAGACGTTCAGGGGAGCGCGGGTGGGATCGTCATCCGGGAAGTAGTTCGTTGGAATCTCGGGGTTAATGCCACGCTTGACGTCGCGTTCGTACTCGAGCTTAAGGGTGTCTGTATCGTACTCGGGATGGCCAAACACGAAGAAGCGACGGCTATCAACCGACTTCACGATGTAGAGGCCCACTTCGTCCGACACGGCAACAATCTCAAGATCGTCCACTGCCTTCACGTCTTCGATTTTCACATCGGTATTGCGCGAATGAACCGCATAAAAGCGATCGTCAAAGCCCCTCACGAGCGGACTTTTCGGCTTAAGCAAGCGATGCTCGAAAACGCCCGACGCCTTTTTTGGCAGACGATACTTCTGAATACCGTAGTGGTAATACAAGCCTGCCTGAGCACCCCAGCAGATATGCAGCGTGGAATGCACATGCGTGCTCGACCAATCCATGATGCGGCAAAGCTCTTCCCAATAATCCACCTCTTCGAACTCCATGAGCTCAACGGGGGCCCCGGTAATAATCAGACCGTCATAATGCTCGTTTTCGATGTCCTCAAAGGTGCGGTAAAACGTCTCCAAATGCCCCGCTGACACATGCGTTGCCTCATGGCTCTTGGTGCGCAGCAGGTCTACCTGAATTTGCAGCGGCGTATTGGAGAGCTTGCGCATGAGCTGCGTCTCGGTAGCGATCTTGGTGGGCATGAGATTCAAAATCAGCACGCGCAAAGGACGAATGTCCTGGTGGAGAGCGCGAAACTCCGTCATGACAAAAATGTTCTCGCCCTCGAGAATCTCGGTTGCGGGCAGAGCATCAGGAATTCGAATCGGCACGACGCATACACTCCTTCACTCACACGCTTAACGGCACGTTCGGCATTGGTTTTGATTGTACCGTGGCTTGTATGCCGCGCGCCCCAACGTGCCAAATAAAACTCGAGAATGCCGCGTGTGCCTAACACCTAAAAGGTAGGAAGGCCGCCTGTGTCGCCATGGAGCTCGAAGGCAAGAATACGGTCCGTGAGCCGCTCGAGCGCCTGCGTCGTATCGGGGCGCGCACTCATCTTCTCAATCAAGCCGCTATGCAATAAATCGGTGAAGCCCGCATCATGCGCGTGATAGCACCCATTCAAGACAAAGGCCACATGGCGATAATCCGGACCGCACACCGCCACCAACGTATTTCCATACAGACGCTTGGCACGCTGGGGATCGACGCCGATCTTCACATACCAGGAAGGTACATTACACACGTCTTGCTCGGCAAAGAAGCGTTTGATCTCGCCACAGCCCGCAAGCGGATAGGCCGGAATATCCCAACCCTGCTTGCGCGCAAAATGGTAAATGTAGTGCGAGGCATCCCCCACCTCGATATGGCTCTCCAACATCGTGCCCAAGATGCGCGCAGCACAGCCCACGTCTATGCGCACGGAGCCGCCCATAATGAGCTGCGCCAAGCCCTCAATTGTTACGTTATGTGCACGCGGGCCGTACATCGTGCAATCACCACTCTCCCCCATTGCCATAGAACTACAATGAGCAAACTATTCGCTCGCAGAAAGGCTTACCACTATGGCATCAGCACGTAAAGTTGGCATCATCGGTTTGGGACACGTTGGCGCGCACGTCGCCAACAGCTTGCTTCTGCAGGGCTTGGCTGACGAACTCTATCTTTGCGACGTCAAGGCGCAAAAGGTCCTGTCCGAAGCTCAGGACCTGCACGACTCCCTCACTTTTGTTCCCTTCAACACAAAGATCGTCAATGTAGGCGACAGATACGAGGAGCTTGCCTCGTGCGACATCATCGTTAACGCCGCAGGCAATGTGGCCATGGCTGCAGGCAACCGTGACGGCGAGCTGTTCTGCACCACCGACTCTGCCCGCTCCTTCGCCAACCGCGTTGTCGATGCCGGATTCGATGGCATCTGGGTATCCATCGCAAACCCCTGTGACGTAGTGTGCACGACCATATGGCACCTAACCAACTATGACCCCAAAAAGATCATCGGCTCGGGTTGCGGCCTGGATTCCGCGCGCTTGCATTCCGAGATTTCCAAGAAATGCGGCATCAGCCCCAAGTCCATCGATGCTTATATGATCGGTGAGCACGGCTTTAGCCAGATCGCCGCCTGGAAGGCCGCGACCATCGCCGGCAAACCGCTTTCTGAGCTTGCGTGCGAATATCCCGAGCAATATGGCTTTGACCAGGCAGAGGTCGAGGAGCTTGCGCGCAAAGGCGGCTATGTAACCTACGAGGGCAAGGGCTGCACCGAATATGCCGTGGCCAATTCCGCTGTGCGCGTCTGCGCTGCCGTCCTGCATAACGAGCACGCCGTGCTTTCCGCATCTACCCTCATGTGCGGCCAATATGGCGAAGAGGGCATCTTCACGTCGCTTCCCTGCGTGATCGGTGCCGAGGGCATCGAGCAGGTCTACACTCTCGACCTCTCCGATGCCGAGCTCGAAGGCTTCCATAAGAGCTGCCAGCACATCCGTGATAACATCGCCCAGCTTGCCTGGTGGTAAACAGGCGCTGGCCCTTCGTTGGCGCCGTTCCGCCTCGTTGGCGCTCCTCAAAAACCTAAATGAAGCAGAAAATCCCATTTAGAAGCCGCAGCTGCAGCTCTAAATGGGATTTTCTGCTTCATTTGGAAAAGGGGCTGGGCGCAAGAAGCGCCTGCGACTGGGCACGAGAAGCGCCTGCGGCCGCTCGCGGTCGCAGGCACGCCCAACAGGCGAGACTTACTCCCCAGCCACACGACAACCGGCAGCAGCTGCCAGCTCGGCCTCCTCCGGGTAGTAGATGCGCCAGGTGCGACGCAACTGCGTCATCAGATCCATGACGTCGGCCGCAAAGACGATCATCGCGTCTTCCACGCGGTCCCCGGCAACGGCTTTCTCGAGGTCAGCCACCTCGTAGGCAAGAGCGTATGCCTCCTCGCCCACATGAACCTCCTCGCGCTCGCCCGTCGCCGTCCATACGATAGTGGCACGGTCGGCACGCGGGTAGTCCGTGACCTCGATGTAGCAGTTTTCAAACGAGAGCACGGCACGCTTGGGCTGTTTGGAATGAAGCGTGAGGGAGATCACAGCCATCTGCATATCGGGATTGCGCATCACAATGCCGCTCGTCACATCCACACCGGTATTGCAGGCGTTAGCGATGGAGACGACATCCTCGGGCTGCGAAAGCATAAACATGCGCGCCATGGTAAGAGCGTAGACGCCAATATCGAGCATGGCACCGCCGGCCAGGCGCGGATTGTAAAAACGATTCTCCGGATCAAAATCCTTATAGCTGCCAAAGCTCACCTGGGCAATGCTCATGTTGCCGAATTCATCCCTCTCGGCACGGCGAATAAGCTCGCGGTAGAGCGGCATATGGAGAATGGTCGTGGCGTCGATAAGCTGCACGCCGTGCTCGTCGGCAATCGCGCGCGCTTCGTTGAGCTCCTCCGAATTGAGGGTGATCGCCTTCTCGCACAGTACGTGCTTGCCGGCAGAAAGTGCGGCGCGCAGATAGTGGATGTGCGTATTGTGCGGCGTGGTGATATACACCGCGTCGATAGCGGGGTCGGCACAAAGCTCCTCGAGCGTATCGTACACGCGGTCCACGCCGTACTTATCGGCAAAAGCGACCGCCTTCTCGTGTGTGCGATTGTAGATACCGGCGAGCTTGCGGCCAGCGAGCTCAAGCGTGGAGGCCATCTGGTTGGCAATCACGCCACAACCGATAACAGCCCACGTAAGCTGGGGAGCCGTGAAAATATCATCGGGAAACGGCTTGCCCTCAACCGAAGCGAAGGCGGCGCGGGCTGCCTCGGCGGCGTCACGCGGTGCAGACTGTTGAGACATACAAGCTCCTCAATATGCTGGGGGGGGATAGATTTATCCGTCATATTGTACGGACATCGAAGTGGCAGTACAAACACTATTCACGTGCGTGCAACTCTTCGAAAGCGGCGATTTCTGCCATGAAGCGCTCGCCAAAACTCTCGGCTTTTTTCTCGCCGATACCCGACACCTCGAGCAGCTCATCGAATGAATGGGGGCGTTGGCGACACAGGGCACGCAGCGTTTTATCGGGAAACACCACATAGCTGGGAACCTGCATCTCCTGCGCCAGCTCCGTGCGAAGTGCCCTTAGGCGCTCGAAGAGCTCCACATCGTCGCCCACGCGTGGCACGCTCCTGGCGTCCGATTCCTCGCGCAGCAAATCGACCGCGCGACGCGCCCGCGAGCCGCGGCTCTTCTTTGCCGCTCTTTTCACGGTAAACGTAAACGCGCCGGTATCGGCAACGAGGCCTCCATCCGCATCCACAGCCTCCGCCGCACGGGGCCCCAAAAGCAGCGTGGGATATTGCCCTTGCGAGCTTGCCAGATACCCGCGCCCGCACAGCTGGTCGATCAGATTGCGAATGCGTCCGGTCGACTCTGCCGCCAAGCTGCCATAGCCTGCAGCCTCGTCCAGATGCAGCTCAAAGATACGCTGCGTCTTTCCACCGTGCAGCACATCGGCCACAAGCGACTTCCCAAAGCGCCCGGGTCGTGCGGCGACAAACGCCATAGCAGCGCGAGCAGCCTCGGTCATATCCTCGACCTCGTACTCCGTCAGGCAATTGCCACAGTTTCCGCAACCGGTCCCCGTTTCGGCCGCGTGTGCCAGCACCTCGGCAGCGGCATCCTCGTCGCCAAAGTAGCGCAGCATATACTCGCGCAAACAACCGGTTGTCTTGCAATAGCCCTCCATCTGGGCGATAAGCCTAAAGCGATTCTGCCGCGCACGCAGGCGCTGCTCTTCATCGAGCTGCTCGTCATCGGGCTCTTGCTCGGCAAAGAAACGACGCAAGCGCAGATCGTTGCCGTTCCAAAGCAAAAAGCAGCTCGCAGGGTCGCCGTCGCGGCCGGCACGCCCAGCCTCCTGATAGTAAGCCTCGATGCTCTCGGGCGCGTTATTGTGGATGACATAGCGCACGTTGGGCTTGTCGATACCCATGCCAAAGGCGTTGGTGGCAACCATCACACGCACGTCGTCGCGCACAAATGCCTGCTGGTTTTGCGTTCGAGACTCCATGCCCATACCGGCGTGGTAGCTCGCAACGCGCATATCGAGCCCCTGTTTTTCCACCGCATCTTGCAATGTTAACGTCAGCTCGTCCACGCTCTTGCGCGTGGCACAGTAGACGATTCCCGCCTCGTCGGGATGTTCTGTCACATACCGACAAATCCACGACGTCTTCTGGCGCTCGGGCATCTCCTGCACCTCAAACGATAAATTGGGCCGATCAAAACCCGTCACCACAACCTGCGGTAAGTGCAAGCACAGCATCTGCTGGATATCCATACGCACGCGCTCGGTTGCCGTAGCGGTAAACGCCGCGACTACGGGGCGCTGCGGCAACGCCTCGATAAACTGAGCGATTTGCAGATATGCCGGCCTAAAATCCTGGCCCCATTGGCTCATGCAATGGGCCTCGTCCACTGCCAAAAGCGGAATGCCCATACCACCCGGCCGCGCCGCAGCCTGGGCAAATGCAATAAAGCGCGGGTCCGCCAGGCGTTCGGGCGCCACGAACATAAGCTGATAGGCACCAGCAGCCGCTCGTTTGAGCACAGTATTTTGCTGAGGAATGGAAAGTGACGAGTTGAGGTAGCTCGGATGCGCACCGGCAGCAAGCAGCGCCCGCGTCTGGTCTTCCATAAGCGAGATGAGCGGGCTCACCACCAAGGTAAGACCCGATCCCATGAGCGCAGGCACTTGGTAGCAAATGGACTTACCCGCACCTGTAGGCATCACGGCTAGAACGTCGCGCCGGGCAAGGATCGAAGAGATAACGCGCTCCTGGCCCGGCCTGAACGACTCATAACCAAAATATCGCCCAAGCGTAGCATGCGCTTGTTCGAGGGCGGCGGATGTCGAGTCCCCGCTTGCTATCGAGAACATCTGTGACACCTAAACTCGTCTCCGATACCAAACGGTGCCCTACAGCGCGGCGGCCAGGACATCGAGGTCCTCCTGCGTTGTTGCCCAGCTGGTAGCCAATCGCACAACCACATGGTCCTCATCATAGGTATCCCAAAAGCTCAGGCAAATCTGCTTGCCCAAGCGCTCATACTCGCCTTTTTCCAAAATGATGAACTGCTGATTGGTGGGAGACTCCAAGAACCAACGTGCGCCGCGCTCGTGCAGCAGGGCGCGCAAACGTCCTGCCATATCGATAGCATTGCGCGCAATGCGCACATAGGTACCATCCGTAAACAGCGCCTCGAACTGCACGCCCAGAAGGCGACCCTTAGCCAAAAGCGCGCCATGCTGCTTGATGCGCGGAATCGGGTGCGCGGGAGCATTGCCCGAAGGAAACACTACCGCCTCGCCGCATAATGCCCCCACCTTGGTTCCGCCGATATAAAAGACATCGCACAGCTGGGCGAGCTGCGGCAGAGTGATATCGCATTCGGGGGATGCCAGGGCATAGCCCAAGCGCGCACCATCCACAAAAAGCGGAATCTCGTGCTTCTGGCAGACCTCGTAGATTGCCGCCAGCTCATCACGGGAATAGAGTGTGCCAAGCTCCGTTGGGAAGGAAATATATGCCGCTCCCGGGAAGACCATGTGCTCATGATTGTCATCTGCATAGAACAGATCGATCAGCTGTTCCAACTCATCGGCGTGCATCTTGCCCTCATGCCCAGGAACCGTCAGCACCTTATGACCGCCAAATTCAATAGCCCCCGCCTCATGGCAGGCAACGTGCCCCGTGGCCGCGGCGACCACGCCCTCATAAGGAGCGAGCAGCATGTCGAGCACAACTTGGTTGGTCTGCGTGCCGCCCGTAAGGAGAAACACATCGGCATCCGGTGCCGCACAGGCCTGACGGATCAGCTCCTTGGCGCGAGCGCAATGGGGGTCTTCACCGTAACCGATCATTGCCTCCATGTTGGTATCGACCAAAGCTGCCAAAACCTCCGGGCAAGCGCCAAAGGAATAATCGTTCTCAAACGTAACCAAAAGATGCTCCTTCTTCTCGGTCTGCGGCAGATCGTCAGACGCATTACCGCAGCGGTTATTCAAACATAAACGAACACCGGGGCATGGCAAACAGCTCGATGCATCGCCACATCCCGGCGCCATAGCTTACGCTAATCGTCGTCGCCGCTCGCTCCCAGCTGGCACAAAACGGCAAGCGCCGCAGCAACAGGCCCTTGCTCGTCATCGGCATTGAGACCGCGCCCCACGCCCGAGCCGGCACCCGCCCCCGCACGATAGGGAATCGACAGCTTGCGGGAACGCGGGAACACCACCGCCCCCAGGCGATCTTTAAGATCGAACGCCACGTTCTTGGGTACGTCCACACCCAAAAACGTCAAGCGTCCACCGCTGAGCGTCACGCTTTCCAACCCCAAGCGCTCTGCGCGAATGCGAATGCGAGCACGGTCAAACAGGTTGAGCCCCGCCTGCGGTAGCTCGCCGTGAGCAGCCTCGGTCTCCTCCTGCAGCCGGTCCACGCTCTCCAGATCATCCGCCGCAGCAAGCTTACGATATACGAGCACGCGCTCATCCACACGCGGCAGGTACTCTTCGTCCAAGAAGAAGTCCGCCGGGATGTTGATGGCAACGCCCGCGGCCTCAACGGTCTCGGAATCGTCCCCGCGCGCCTCGGCAACAGCTTGGCCCAGCATCTGCGTGAACAGGTCAAAGCCCACACTCGACAAGTTGCCGTGCTGCTCGGCTCCCACAAGTGAACCAGCACCGCGAATCTCCAGGTCGCGCATGGCAATACGCATGCCGCTGCCCAGGTCTTGGAACTCCGAGAGCGCCGTCAAGCGCGCCGTCGCCTCTTCGGTAAGCGGCATCTCGCCCGGGAACATAAAGTACGCGTACGCCTGCGTGGCAGAACGGCCCACACGGCCCTTGAGCTGATAAAGCTGGGCCAGGCCCAAGCGCTGTGAATCCTCGATGATCAACGTGTTGGCATGTGCGTTGTCGATACCCGATTCCACGATGGTCGTGGCGATGAGCACGTCGATCCTCTTCTCGGCAAACTCAACCATCACGTCTTCCACCTCGCGCGGGCTCATCTTGCCGTGCGCCACGCCCACGCGCGCCTCAGGCGCAGCCTCGTGCACGCGCTCGACCGCGTCGTCGATAGTCTTCACGCGATTGGACACGTAGTACACCTGGCCGCCGCGACCCACCTCCAGGCGAATGGCGGCACTCACTACGTCGGGGTCGTACTCGCCCACGTGCACGATCACGGAGCGTCGTCCCGTAGGCGGCGTGGTGATAAGGCTCATGTCGCGCACACCCGAGATGGCCATCTGCATGGTACGCGGAATAGGCGTCGCCGAAAGCGTAAGGACGTCGATCTGCTCGCGCAGGTTCTTGAGCTGCTCCTTATGCTGCACGCCAAAACGCTGCTCCTCGTCGATGATCACCAATCCCAAATTGTGGGGGTTCACATCGGCAGAAAGCAGGCGATGCGTTCCGATGAGCACGTCCACCTTGCCCTCGGCAAAGGCCGCCAGTGCGCGTTTTTGCTGCCCCGGAGTCCTAAAGCGCGAAAGCACGTCCACTTCCACGCCAAAGGGGGCAAAGCGCTCAAAGAACGTCTGGAAATGCTGCTGCGCCAAAATGGTCGTGGGGCACAGCACCATCACCTGACGTCCGGAGTCCACGCACTTAAAGGCAGAGCGCAGGGCAACTTCGGTCTTGCCAAAGCCCACGTCGCCACAGAGCAGGCGATCCATGGGCTTTGCCGCCTCCATGTCTGCCTTGATATCGGCGATGGCGTCGAGCTGATCATGCGTCTCCTCGTACGGGAAGCTCTCCTCCATCTCGATCTGCTCGGGCGTATCGGGCGGGCACGCAACACCGGCGATGGAAGAGCGGCGCGTATAAAGATCCACCAAATCGAATGCAAGCTTCTTGGCGCTTTTACGCGCCTTGCCCGTAGCACGGCTCCAATCGGCAGTATTCAAGCGCGTAAGGCGCGGCTTGTCGCCGTCGGGGCCAACATAGCGCGTGATGCGGTCCACTTGCTCAAGCGGCACGTAGAGTTTGTCGCCATCAGCGTATTCAAGCAGGAAATAATCGCGCTCGCGGCCTCCCACCTCCTGGCGAACGATCTGTGCGAACAGCGCGATGCCGTGCGTCGCGTGAACCACGTAATCGCCTGGCTTGAAGGGGAACGTGACCTCGGTGATGTCCACGCGACGACGCGTGCGTCCGCGCTTGGCATCCATGCGAGCATTCAGATCGGCGATGGAAAAGACAGCCAGATGCGCATCGGAAACCACGCAACCCTGTTGAATGGGCGCATCCACAAAGGTCACGCGGCCGCGCGTGAGCGTGGGAACCGTGTAGGAGGCGCCTTCTTCAAGACCGCGGGCGTTCAGTGAATCAGCAGTGTGGCGAGAGACGGCAGGCTCGTGCACGCCCGCGCCCCGGCGCTCGCCGGCGGCAACGCGTTCGGAGGAATCGGCTGCAAGCACATGCACGCTCGCCTTTCCTGCCACAACGCCAGCGTTTTCGGGAGCAGCCGTAAGCGACTCCTCAAACGGAATAGATTCGTCGGTAAAGCTGAGCTCCATGGATTCACGCGCACCGCGATCGGGAATGGCAAAGACAACCGCGCAGCGATTGTTTACCACCTCCTGAACGCGCGACAGGAAACGCATATCCGAACCAGCGATAGCGGGCTGCTCGATCTTGAGCTCGGCCGTCACCGCGCCGCCGGCGCGGATAAGCGAAACATAGTTCAAACGCTGCTGATGACCAAAGTCGAGCTGCTGGGCGCGCACGTAGAGCCCGTCGAGCTTTGATACACCCGCCTCGCCCGCACGACGCTCCAAGTCCTCATAGGCTCGGATGCAATCGTCAAAAAGCGAGCGGGGCTCGGAAAGAACCACCAGGGTGTCGTCACTCACATGGGCAAGCGGGCTCACCGTCGACTCGTAGAGCAAGGGCAAGAAGCGCTCGAGCTCGGGCGTGACGATACGCGCCTGAACCATCTCCAGCAGCGCAGCGAGCTCGGTGTCGCTTTTCGCTGGCGCGTACAGCGCCGAGGTGATGCGATGAACGGCATCGTCGGTAAGCGCAAGCTCGCGACAGGGATAAATCTCGACCGCATCGGCATCGCCGATCGTCTGGCCAGTCGACGCAACCATATGGCGAATACGGTCGAGCTCGTCGCCAAAGAACTCCATGCGCACGGGCGACGAGGCCTGCGCGGGATAGACGTCCACGGTATCGCCGTGCACGTGGAAATAGCCAGGTTCGGGCGCCGCATCGGCAGACGTGTAGCCCATGGACACAAGACGTGCGGGCACCTCCTCAAAAGGAATCTCGTCGCCCACGGTAAAGGTCGCGGACTCCCAATAGCCGCTCTCGCGCGGGGGCACGCAGCGCAGCAGGGCACGAGCCGAAGTCACAAGCACGCATGCCTCGCCACGAGCGATACGCCCAAGCGCAGCACAACGCGTGGCCACCACAACGTCGTCTGGCTTTTGGTCTTTCCAGGGGTAATCAGTGCGCTCGGGGAAACGAGCCACATGCTCGCGGCCCAGATAGGCCATGAGCGCTCGTGCTGCGCGGTCGGCCGCCCCCTCGCCGGAAACCACATATACGCAGGGGCGCGGATGCCGAGCAAACTGCGCGGCAAGCACAAGGGTGCGCGCCGAGAGCGACACGGCAAGCGTCGCATCCTGACCGTCCGCCAACGCCTGCTCGATGACCTGCAAGCCTTCGGCAGTATGAAGTTGTGCAGCTATGCGATGAATGAGCATCGATCATTCCTTACGTTCAAAACAAAACAACGGGTCTGGCCATTGCGCACGAGACGTCACAAATAAGCCTACCCGCCCAAATCAGTTACAGGAGGGGCAAAGATCTGCCAGCGGGCACTCCGCGCATTTGGGAGAACGGGCAGAGCAAATCTCGCGGCCAAACGATATCCACTGGTGATTGACCGATTCCCAATACTCATGCGGCAAAATCTTGAGCAAATCTTGCTCGGTTTTGAGAGGCTCCTTCTCGTGTGTCTTGGGTGAGAGCGCCAGCCGATGCGCGATGCGATTCACGTGCGTGTCCACCGCAATGCCTTCCACAATGCCAAAGCCCACATTGAGGACGATATTTGCCGTCTTGCGCCCCACACCGGGCAGCTTTTGCAGCTCGCGCATGGTCGACGGCACCTCACCGTCAAAATCGGCCACGATCATCTTTGCGGCTTCCACGCAGTGCTTGGCCTTGGTCTTGTAAAAGCCCAGCGACTTGATTACATCCATCACGTCGGCAACGCTGGCACCTGCCATCTCATAGGGTGTGGGCCAGCGACGAAAAAGCTCTGGAGTTACCTTATTCACCTGGGCATCTGTTGTCTGTGCAGAAAGCAACACCGAGATAACCAGACGAAACGGATTTTGATGATCCAAGAAGCACTCAACCGGACCGTACCTTCGGTTCAGGCGTTCACACACCTCGATGGCGCGTTCGCGACGCGAAGCATTGGTTTCGCGCGGCATCAGTCGACACCTCCTCGCACATCGGAACCAGAAGAGACGGCATCGAGATGCGCGGTAGCAGCGGCACCAACCGTCGTGCCCTCGACCGAATCGTTCCCCGACACTTCAGGCAGCACCGAGGTCACCCCCAACAGGCGCTCAGCCTCCTCCACATCTTCCATCGTACCGATGGAGCCGAGCTTGCGCTCAATCACATTGGTGCGCGTAGTGATGATCGAATCGACCGTGCGGCCCGCTGTATCTATCTGGCGACGCGCCAAGCGCAGCGCATCCTGATAGCGCGGCAACTCCGCCTTGACCGCAGAAAGAACCCGCAGCACATCGTCGGTCTGCTTTTGCAGACGAAAAGTCTGGTAGCTCATCTGCAAGCTGTTGAGCAGCGCAGCCATGGTGCTGGGCCCGGCTACGTTCACATGGTAGTCGCGCGAGAGCAACTCGATAAGGCCCGGTCTGTTGACGACCTCGGCATAGAGGCCCTCAAACGGCAAGAACATGATGCCAAAATTCGTGGTCTCGGGCACCGAAAGGTATTTTTCGCAGATGTCTTTGGCCTCTGACTTAATGCGGGCATCCAAGATGCGACGCGCCGTCGTCACAGCATCGGCGTCGCCTGCATCCATGACCTCGCGCAGATGCTCGTAAGCATCGCCTGGAAACTTCGAATCGATAGGCAGCAAGATGGGGTCGCCCGCCTCCACGGGCAACTTGACGGCAAACTCGACGCGCTCGGTTGAACCGGGTTTGGTGGCAACGTTCTCAACGTACTGCTCGGGTGCCAAAATCTGGGAGAGAATCGCCCCCAGCTGAACCTCACCCAAAATTCCGCGCGTCTTGACATTGCCGAGTACGCGCTTAAGGTCGCCCACGCCCGCAGCAATGCTCTGCATATCGCCCAGACCTTTATAGACGGCCTCGAGCTGCTCACTCACCTGCTTAAACGAAGCCGCAAGGCGGTCGTTGAGTGTGCGCGAGAGCTTTTCGTCCACCGTCTGACGCATCTGCTCCAGCTGCCGCTCGTTATCCTGGCGAATGGCTGCCAGCTGCTGCTCGACCGATGCCCGCACCGCCTCGAGGCGCGCTTCGGTTGCCTCACGCGTCTGGCCCATCTGCTGTGACACTTCACGGCGCAAGGCGTCCGTCTGTGTCGAAGCCTGCTGCAATGCGCGCACAAGCGATTCGAAGCGCTGCTGTTCCGCAGCCGAGAATGCCGCCTGCGCCTGGGTCTGCGTACGTAACTCGAGACGAGTATCGCGCAGGGCATCCTCGAGCCGCACCAAGATATCGAGCCCCTCGTCCACATGCTCCGCAAGACCAGCATCGCGGCTATTGCGCCTCATAGCTACCGCTGTCAGCACAGAGGCGACAGCCGCAACGCACGCCGCAACCGTGCAGCAAACCAATAAGATATTCAATCCAACCGCCTTACCTGCGATTTTTTACCGGGTTCATTATAGGGTATCGCCAGGCATCAACTGGAAAACATCGCGATGACCAAACCGCCGTACGCTTGCATCTTGGCAAGAAGCTCGCCCATAAGCAAAGTGAGCTCTTGGGGAGACGCACCATTGAGAATGCACGTCAATGCATACGACCCCACAAAAGCAGCAAAAAGCAAAATGGGCACCAGGACCACAACAAGAAGAGAACGCGCCACCGCAGCCCCTCGACGACGTCGCGTGCGCCGACGATCAAACTCCAGCTGCTCGGCATACGATTCCTGAGCGATCGAATACGGCTCCTCGGATACTCCCTTGCACCGCTTGCGTCCAAGCCCTCGAATTGAATCCCTCAGCGACCCTTTTGCCGAAGGGGAACCTGCCGGCTTCGCCGAGTTCGGTACCGGAGCGGAAGCGAATAATCTTTGGTCAAGTAGCGATCGATCCATCTGCGACGTATCTTCGGCGCTACCGACAACGCCCGCGCCCTCCGACATGCCACGCAGGTGCTTCAGCTGTTCCCGCTGTTCGCGCAGCAACCGAAGCTGCTCCTGCTGAGGAGTCTCGATAAACAAGCTCATATTGGCCTCCCTTACGGAAGGGCATGTACGAAGGATTGTCAGCACCATCATGCGAGCGATGCCATGCGCGGTCAAGCAGTATTTAGGCGGGCGGCACGCTTAGCAAGTATCGCCTGGCAAATCCGCCGAGCACATCTAGTGCGCCACAAAATATCGGTCAACATCCGAGCGCTTCTGGCAAAAGCCCTCGCGCGCAAGGTCTTCCAAAATCGACTGGGCCACATCGGGCGCAACCGCAGGACGTCCCGCGCAGGCTTCCATCTTGTCCAGAGCAGCTCGCGCCTCGCCCGCATTCAAACCGTCCTCGCCGGCCTCAAGCAAACAGCGGACAAGAGCCGCGCGCTTCTGGCGGCGCGAACCCTCAAAAGCAGACTGCTTTGAATACGAAGCAGAACGACGCGAAGGGTTGGGAATCGTCTTTTTAAGATATGCGCCGTAATCGAGCATCGCATAGTACCAGGTGCGCGGCGTATCTCGCTCGTCTTCGGGCAGGGCAAAGCGCCCCTCGGGCACCTGCGGGCCAGGACACGTAGCCTCTACAATACCCACAAGCTCCTTGTCGGGCACCGCCGGAACATCTGGAAAAAAGTGATGCAGGATCACCGTGCGCACATTGGTCTCGAGATACACACCGGGCAAATCAAACGCAAAGGAGCGGATACCTTGCGCCGTCGCCGGGCCCACCCCCGGAAGTTCACACAAAGCAGAAGCGTCACGCGGAAACTCGCCATCGAATCGCTCCATGATATACATCGCCGCCCTATGCAGCGCAAGCGCGCGACGGTTGTATCCCATACCCTGCCAAGCAGCCAAAACATCAGCAACGGGCGCTTGAGCCAAGGCCCCAACAGTGGGAAAGCGATCGAGCCACACTGGCCATCGATCGCAAACGCGCACCACCTGCGTTTGCTGCAGCATCACCTCAGAAAGCCAGATGCCGTATGGATCGCGCGTGCGGCGCCACGGAAGGTCGCGATACAAACGGACCCCTTCCGATCGCACAAGCTTACGAAAGGGGTCTGCATTCATCTGTATCTGCTCCTAATCCGCGCGGAAAAGAAGCAAGCGTCGCCTATGCGAGGCGACGGCACTTTTCGGCGCACGAAACGTACTCGGCAAACGATTCGCGGTTGGCAAACTTGGCATCCACTACCGGAGCAAGCGTGCCCTGAACCACGTCGGCAAGCGTCACAGAGTCAAGGTAATCGACCATAAGAGCCTGAGCGCCCATCCAAACGGAATGATAGCAGCAAGAATTCATGCGCGAGCATTCGGCGCCGTTGGCAGTGCAATCATTCATAACCATGGGGCCCTGAACAGCCTCGACGATCTGCCTGATTGTGACATCATTGGGATCCGCCTTGAGACGCATGCCACCGTGCACGCCACGCAGGCTTTCCACGATGCCCGCCTGCACCAGGCCATGCTGAATGGATCGAGCAAACGAATAGGGCACGTCTACCTGCTCTGCAGCAGCCCTAACCGACAAGAGATTATTTTCGCCATCCGCAAGCATCGCGAGCATGCGAAGAGCGTAGTCGGTCTTTCGAGAGATATCCATCCCCCACCCCTTAATATTTCGATTCCGTCAAAGGATAGCCTCACCAAAAGGCCGAAATAACCGCATGACGTGCGTATCTTGTAAATTACTATACCTCTCTATCAAAATTATTTATATCTTAAAAACTAGACAAGTTTGCAAACGGTCAAAAATGGAATAAACAGCAACGTATGCGTTGGGTTCATTAAATAGTTATATGATGCTTTATTTTAAAATGAATCCAAGTTCAAAGCATCAATTTTTTACTATTTACCCCATTTTGATAGGGTGTTCGAGATCGTCAATACTACTTGCGACTAGTGAAGGAGTTGTGAAACAAATCTCCCATAATCGACGCAAACAGCCTATTTCAAAAGAACGAATTGTTACGTGATAACACGGTGTGGGGGCTATTAAACTGACTCAAAAAGAGAAAGGGCCGCGCTTGGAACGCAGCCCTGCACGTTTGGAAGTGCCCACACCGAGCAACCCGCAAATGGCATCCTTGGCATGTTGGGATATTACTCGGCCGACTTCTTTGCAGTCGTCTTCTTTGTCGTCGTCTTCTTTGCAGCCGTTTTCTTAGCCGTCGTCTTCTTGGCCGTCGTCTTCTTGGCTGCAGAGGTCTTCGACCCGGCAGCACCGCGTCCGCGAGACGTTGTTTTCTTTTCCTTGCTGGGGCATTCCATATTCACGCAGATGCGCCATGGACCACGCGCTGTCTCGACCACCACAATGGGGGCACCGCACTCCGGGCAGGTCTCGCCCGTTGCCTGCAGCTTACCGCGCGCCGGCAACGGATAGCTCACCTGGCATTCTTCGTAATTCGTGCAACGAATAAAGCGCTTGCCGCTTTTCTCGGACTTATGGGCGATTAAATCGCCATGACGTCCCGCCTCGGCACACACCTTGCACTCGCCCACCTTGAGGTCGGGCTCGAAATTGGTGGGGCATTTGGGGTTCACGCACTGCTCATATGCCTTGCTGCGGAACGGCTGACACTTGATGCGCGGTGCTCCGCACTCGGGGCACACGCCGGCCTCGCCCTCCAGCGGGCTCACCTTGACGCCTGAAGGGACAGGATAGGTCACATCGCAATCCGGCCAGCCCATGCAGCCAATAAAGCTGCCACGCGTCTTGGCGCTCGTCTTCATGACCAGGTCTTTGCCGCACTTGGGACACTCGCCCACCTTCGCGTCGGCAGTCACAGCATCGGAGATAGCCTCCCCCAAGTCATCTTTATGCTCAATCAACGCATCGAGCATGCCTGCGAGCAGAGCGCGCGAATGGTCAACCACGTGCTCCTGCGTGTCCTTGCCCTCTGCCACGCGCGTCATATCCGCATCCAGCTCGGCAGTCATCTCGGGCGTGGTAATACGCGGAGCAAACTCGTGCAGGGCGTCGATGATAGCCATGCCCAGCTGGCTTGGCTCGATGGGGTCGTTTTTAAGATAGCGAACGGTATAGAGACGCTCGATGATACTCGCGCGCGTAGACTTGGTGCCCAGGCCGCGCTTTTCCATCTCTTGCACGAGCTTGCCTTGGCTATAGCGCGCAGGCGGCTCGGTCTGCTTCGCCTCAAGCTTGATGTCGTGTACATCGATAACGTCGCCTTGTGCCAGCGCCGGAAGTTGCTCATCGCGCTTGAGGCCATACGGATACGCCTCGCGAAAACCCGGATCTACCAGTACGTCACCGGTCGCCGTGAACGGCTCGCCCGCAACGTCGATAGAAAGCTTGGTGTTCTCGATGGTTGCAGGGCCCATAAGCGTAGCCAGGAAACGGCGTGCAATAAGGTTATAGAGCTTCTTCTGGCCGCCATCGAGGGTCTCGGGGTCGCCCTGACCGGTAGGATGAATGGGCGGATGGTCGGTGGTCTCGGTCTTGCCACGCGTGGGCTTCATGGGGCCGGCGAGGACCTTTTTGCATACGGGAGCAAGCGCCGGCGAACCCGACGACAGCCCTTTGACGATACCCTCAAGATCGAGCGAACGCGGGTAAACCGTGTTGTCGACACGGGGATACGAAATAAAACCACTCATATAGAGGGACTCGGCAATACGCATGGTGCGCGCAGGCGAAATGCCCTCTGCAGCAGCGGCGGCCTGGAGGGACGTGGTGTTAAACGGCACGGGGGGCTGCTGCTTGCGCGAGCGCTTGGACACCTCGACGATCGTGCCCGTCGTCGCATGCTCAACATGGGAAAAGGCATCTTCTGCCGCAGCCTTATCGGTAAAGCGCGGTGTCTTATGCGAAATCTTAAACTCAGAGTCGGCCGTAGCGCCCATGCCGCGGATCTGCCAATAATCCTCGGGCACAAATGCCCTGCGCTCGCGCTCGCGCTCGACAACCAACGCCAAGGTAGGCGTCTGCACACGGCCGGCAGAACGAACATTGCCAAAACCGCCAAACTTGGCAAGAGTCAGGTAGCGCGTAAGCACCGCGCCCCAGATCAGGTCGATATACTGTCGGCTCTCGCCGGCATCGGCCAAATTCTCGTCAAGCTCAACAAGGTTATCGAACGCAGCCGTGACCTCAGCCTTAATGAGTGCAGAGTAACGCGCACGCGAAGCGGGCACATCGGGGGCCACCTCGCGCACCATGCTAAGAGCATCGGCACCGATAAGCTCGCCCTCACGGTCAAAGTCGGTAGCGATAATCACGGAATCGGACTTCTTGGCAAGATTCTTGAGCACGCGGATGATCTCGCGCTCTGCGGGATTCTTGATAATGGGAGACCATGTAAGGTACGGGAGGCTCTCTACCTTCCAACCCTTGATGTTGATTCCGTTGGGCAAAAAAGGACGACGCTTGCTCTCGTAAGGCGGGCGCGCCAGGCCATCGGGCACATCGGCAGGCAGAACCTCGCCGTCTTCGGTCAGCGAGTACCAGCCTTGTTTCTCATCGAACAGAATCTCATCGGGAAAATCGGGAGCCAAAATATGGCCCGCCAGGCCCATGGAGACCCACTCTTCGCCATCCACCGTAAAACGATAGACCGCGGTGTTGTACACCTTGTCGTTTTTAGGCTTGCCGGCATCACTCAGCAGCTGAGCGATCTTCTGTGCGGCGATATTCTTCTCGGCGATTACGAGCTTCACAAGCATGCTCCTGAAATCGGTAGGCTTTCAAGCGGTACAGTATACAGGTTTAAAGAATATCTGCGCAGGTACCCGTGCTCATGACACACAAAAGCACGGGTTCCCTTCAAATGGACGCCACAAATGGCATCGCACATCGGGAAACCCGTGCCGATATTCGCAGAGCTATTAAGCGGTTGGAGTGCGAGCGCTACTCGTCATCCTCATCGGAGAAGAAGTCCAGGCGACCCTCCGTAAGGCCCTTCTTGCCGTCGCGCGCAATGATGACCATGCGCGTCACCGCAAGCGAAATCTCATAGAGCGAGAGCATGGCAGCATACATGAATATCAAGGTGACAGGGCTTGCATCGGGCGTGATCGAGGCCGAAACCACCAGCATTGCAACGTAAATATAGCGCCATGCCGAACGGAACTTGGAATATGGCACGATGTGGAAGACAGCCAGGTAGAAAACGATCAGCGGCAACTCGAATGCCACGCCAAAACCGATCATCAGCAAAATCTCGATGTTGATATAGTCCTCAAGATTCGCAAAGACCGAGGCAATGGCATCGGCCTCTCTCAGCAGCCACTCAAAGCCCGCCGGGACAATGATGAAGTAGCAAAAGACCGCGCCGATGAAGAACAACGCCGTGGCGGCAAGAACAGTGGGGACAACCCAACGACGCTCATTGGGTTTGAGCGCCGGCAGGAAAAAGCCCAAAATCTGCCAGATGATCATCGGCGTACACATGACCACAGCGATCTTGATGGCGATAGAGAATCTCAGGGCAAAGCCGCCGAGCGAGGTGGTGATGTAGAACTTGCCATCCGGGACATACGGGACAATGGGCTCCTTCAGGATGTCCACCAGCACGGGCGTGGCAAAGTACATGACGACGGTAGCAACCACAATGGTGACGATCACAATGGTAAGACGGCGACGAAGCTCTCCCAGGTGATCGAGAAGCGGCATGCGCGCAGGTCCGATGGGCATTATCGGTCGCCTCCTTCCACAGCATCGCCGGGCTGAGCAGAAACCTCAGCATCCCGGGCGTCGGTCTGCTCGGCCTCTACCTTGCGCTTGCGCGGGCGGCGAGCGTAAAGGTCAGCCATGGCACGGTCCTCGGATTCGGCCTCGGTATCCGCAGCGGCGATATCGCTCGCGGTATCGGTGGCATCGCCTGCAGGTGCAGGTTCGGAGGCAGTAGCGGCAACATCAGCAACCGCGGCGTCCTTCTCGCCGGCATCGCCTTCCTGCGCTGTCTGCTCGGCAGCAGCCTTCTCGGCGGCCAGGCGAGCACGGCGCTCGGCAAACGTCTCCTTGCGAGCGGGGGCCTCGGCCTCCTCGGCAGAAGCATCGGCGTCGTCATCGCCGTCATCAACGCGACGCGGGCGCGTGGGTTCGTTGACCGCAGCGGTCATGGGGTCGACCACCTCGGACTGCACCACGCTGGTGAGCTTTTCTTGCGTCTCACGGAACTGACGAAGCGCACGTCCAATGGTGCGACCCATCTGGGGCAGTTTATCCGGCCCAAAGAGAAGAAAGCCGAAGACCAAAATGATCGCCAGCTCAGTCGATCCAATACCGAACAAGGAAACCTCCAACAAGCATGCGCTACAGCACCTGCGACCGTGCCCTCAGCGCAGCATCATGCGAACAAGCGAGCAAAAGTATACCCCGAAGTAGGGCGGCTCGAGGCCGCCCTAAACAAGACTGTGGATTGTTTACGCAGCGCCCATAGGTTCCGCTGCTTAAGCGGCGCTCATGCCAATTTCTTTGTCGACGCCCAGAAGCTGCGCCACGCGCATCACGCCCACCTGAGCGCCCGTGATGGCAAAGCTCTTCTGGTGGTCACGCGCATGATGTGCGGCGCCCACAAGCACGCCGATACCCGTAGAGTCGATATAGGACACCTGCGAAAAATCGAGCTCGACCTCCGCCGGAGGCTGCTCGAGCGCAAGATCGATCGCGGTGCGCAGTGCATCCGCATTGGAAATATCGACCTCGCCCGCAACGTGGACGGTATAGCGTTCAGGCGTGGGGCTGGTGGTGATGCCGAGTTCCATGTTGTCTCCTTTGCCTTTGATGAAAACAGCCGTGCATCAACCAGACATGGTGACGCACGGCGAGATGAAACTACCTTGCGAACAGCGAAGGCCCTCGCTTTGTCAATTGTAACGTGCGAGAGGACAGCCTCCCTAGTCGCGTAACCTGATTCGCAATTCCTCTGCACGGCGCAAGATGGCATCCACGTCGTCCCGTTCGGCCTCGCATGGAAGCGAAAAACCCTCGGCGCGATCGTAAACCACACGACCGTCGATCATCGTCATCATGACGTCGTTACGGCTGGCAGAATGCACTACCGCAGCATGCGGCGAGTTGGTGGGAACCTGCATGGAGTTCGAGAGGTCCACCGCCACGATATCGGCGCGCTTGCCAATCTCCAGCGAACCAATCTCCTTGTCCATGCCAATAAGGCGCGCCGCATCGATGGTGGACATGCGAAGCATATCGTGCGCAGACAGGAATCCCTTGTCACCTGAGGTTGCACGCTGCAGCAGCAGGCCAAAGCGCATCTCCTCCAAAGGATCGGTGGAGTCTGCTGCGGCGGGAGAGTTGGTGCCCAGCGCCACGGGGATGTGCGCATCGCGGAATGTCAGCAGCGGGGTCACGCCGTTGCCGAGCTTAGCGTTGGAACGCGGACAGGCAACAACGCCTACGTTTTGCTCGGCCAAGCGCTCGATGTCACCCGGTTCGATGCAGATCGCATGAATTGCCACGACCTCGGGTGCGTAGAGGATGCCCCAGTTGAGCGCATAGCGGATGGGGGAAACGCCCGTGGGCAGGAAGGTATCGGATTGCAGCCCCTCATACGCATGGGACTCCTCGCTATCGGCGGCAAGGGCAAACGGCGAGGAGCCATAGCGGATAAAGTCCGCCTCCTCACGAGAACCCGCCACATGGACGGCAACAGGGGTCTGCTCGTCGGCATATTCGCCAATGGCACGCAATACCTCGGGGTGCACGGCATAGATCGAACCCGGTCCGATGCCCACGCGCACGAGCATGTCACGATCTGCGGCAAAGGCGCGCCAGTCCTGAATGTCGCGATCGGCAGCGGCCATATCGGCCTTGACGTCGCATTTCTTTGGAGTGGTGACCTCGCGATAGATCACGCCGTGCTGGCCGGTAGCGGCGATGGCGCGCAGAGGCGCTCCCGTCTGCGTTACATCGGCAATAGCGGTGATGCCCGCAGACAGAGCCTGCACGGCTCCCAACAGCGCTGCGTCCTCCCAATCCTGCGGAGTGAGAAGGCGGCTCTTCTCCACGATGCGAGCCTTCCAGGGCGCATACGGCACATCCTCAAAAATGCCGCCCATGGTGGAGTACTCCAAATGGCTGTGTGCGTCCACAAAACCGGGAATGAGCGCTGCGGTGCCAAAGTCGCGCACCTCGTCATCCGGATACCAATAGCGCAGCTCATCAAGGGTACTTACAGCAGCAATGCGACCGTTTTGCACCACAACGGCGCCGTTTTCGATGGCACGCCCCACAACGGGCAAGACATATCGAGCGGTTAAGATCATGACAATCCCCCTGAATACATGGGTGCGCCCCGCATGCAGTCGCAGGCTCGGGCGCTCGAACGGTATGTGCTATTCGAGCTACTCGAGCGCCTCGGCGGCGAGCTCGGCGGACACGAGTTTGACGGCAAGTACGAGAACGTCAAGGGCGGCAGAGAGCTCCTCCACCGTGGGATAGCTTGGGGCGATACGGATATTGGTGTCGTGCGGATCCTCCCCATACGGCCAAGTGGCACCCACCGTGGTGAGCCTGACGCCCATCTCGGCACAGAGCGCCCCCACACGCTTGGCAGAGCCCTCGGGACCGTCGAAAGAAACAAAGTAGCCGCCGCGTGGATGCGTCCAGGTGGCGCAACCGGTGCTGCCCAGCCCCTCGGCAAGCTTTTGCTCCACGCACTCGAAGCGCGGGCGCAAGAACTCAGCATGCTTCTTCATGTGCTCGCGCACCGCATCGAGCGTGGGCAAAAAACGTACGTGGCGCAGCTGGTTGAGCTTATCTGCGCTGATAAGGCCGGCCTTGAGGTGATGCGCAAACTCGGCAAGCACCGCAGGCGAAGCGCCCACGAATCCGATACCCGCACCCGGGAAGGTAATCTTGGAGGTCGAGGCGAACGCGACCACGCGATCCTCGGTTCCTGCCTCGTGGGCGATGTCAAAAATGTTTGCGAGCTCGTCGCCCTCATCATAGAGGTCATGGACGCAGTAGGCGTTATCCCACAGGATACGGAAGTCGGGGGCAGCGCAAGTCATGGTAGCCAGTCGACGCACCGTATCCTCGCTAAAGGTAATGCCCGTGGGGTTGGAGTACTTGGGAACGCACCAGATACCCTTGATGGAATCATCCGACGCGACCAGACGCTCGATCTCATCCATATCCGGACCATCCTCGGTCATGGCAACCGGGATATTGACGATGCCCAGGTCCTCCGTGATACCGAAGTGACGGTCGTAGCCGGGCACGGGGCACAAAAACTTGACCGGCTTGTCCTCATGGGCGGCGGCATAGGCCGACCAGGGTTCAGACCCGCATGTTCCGCAACGCCAGAAGGTGCCCACGATATCGTGCTCAATCAGCAGACTCGAAGAACCCAGCACGAGCGTCTGCTCGGCAGGGCAACCCAAAAACTCGCCTGCAAGCTTGCGCGCAGAAGGGATGCCCTCAAAACAACCGTAGTTGCCGCAGTCCACGCTACCATCATGCAGATCGGAATCGGCGCCCAAGATATCGAGCATGGGGCGCGAGATGTCCACTTGCGATGGAGAGGGCTTGCCGCGGGCCATGTCGAGCGCCAGGCCACGAGCCTTGGCAGCGGCAACCTCGTCTTTAAGCGAGGCAATCGTCTGTGCAAGCTCACCTGAATCCATCTGCTGATATATCGTCTGCATAATCGGCCTTTCACTCGCCGGCGTTGATACACTCCGCTAAAGTATAGCTTTACCGACGCCTCGCTTTATGCGTGGGCGCAAAAGAGCGCGAGGAGGAAACATGCGCATTGGCTCCTTTCAAGCAGATGAGTACGGAGAACTTCAGCGTCTAGTCGACAGCCTGTATTCCAACAAGCATGAAATCGACCGACTTGACCTTGTAGTGCAAGCCGAGATCCTCGATCTACCCGCCGACCTCATGGAGATCGTGACCCTGTTGCCGCCTGGCATATACGAGCGCTCGCGCCTCTGCGACCAGCTCAACTCCTCCCTCGCCGCCCACGGCTGGGGCTCCCTCTACGGCACCGTAGAATAATCACCCCCCTCTTCCCTAGATGTGACAAAAAGTCGACAGGTTTAATTTGTCACATTTTGCTGTTTGGGGGCGAAATCACACCGTTCACCGCCAAAGGCCCGCCACCGCGTCGAAGCAAGCACGGTGGCGGGCCCCTTGTTTATCTTGTTTTATTGAGGGCGGGCGCTAACGACGCGGGCAAGCACGGCTCATATAGATCATGCCCACCACGGCCGCTGTGACCGAGGCGCCCAAGATGGCAGCCTTGGCCGCCAAGACCTCGAACTCGGCAGCCGGGAACGCCAGGCCGGCAATAAGAATCGACATGGTGAAGCCAATGCCGCCCAAAATGCCAACGCCCACGATATGCTTCCAGTTCACACGACGCGGAAGCTCGGCCAAACCAAGCTTCACCAGGACAAACGTCACTCCAAAGATACCAATGGGCTTGCCCAACAGCATGCCAAGGTACGTGCCAAGCGTCACGGGGTCGACAAGCAAAGCACCCATGTCCACGCCCACCAGGCGCACCTGCGCGTTCACAAAAGCAAAGATGGGCAGGATCAAGAAGTTTACCGGCGTGCTGATGTAATGCTCCAAGCGCTGCAGCGGCGGGGTCACACGATGCATCACGCGCTCCACACGCGTGGCAGCATGCGTGAAGTCATGCTGGCCCAGTACATGCGCGTCCTCGTCAAAATGATCGTCCAGCTCGGGCATAATCTCGCCAAGCCAGTCGGTAAGATTCGAAAGTTTGACACCGCACTTGGCAGGCACGGTAAAAGCCAAGATCACGCCGGCGAGCGTAGCGTGAATACCCGATTTGAACATGCAGAACCACAGCAGCAGGCCCAGAATAATATAGGGCGCAAGCCTAAAGTGACGTGTGCGATTGAGCACAATCAGAAGCACTGTTACCAGCACAGCGGCGGCCAGCCACAGCAGATTGGGGCTCTGGCCATAGAAGATGGCAATGGCGAGAATCGAGATAAGGTCGTCGGCGATAGCCAGCGTGGAGAAGAACACGCGCACGCCGTTGGGCACGCGATTGCCCAAAAGCGACATAACGCCCAGCGCGAACGCGATGTCGGTCGCCATTGGGATTGCCCAACCATGAATTGCCCCGCCTTTATTTAGGAAGGCATAGATGCATGCGGGAACCACCACGCCGCCCACGGCGGCAAGCATCGGCAGCATCGCCTGGCGCGGGTTGGTGAGCTCGCCCACGGTCATCTCGTATTTAAGCTCGATACCAACTAACAGGAAGAAAATCGCCATGAGGAAATCGTTTACGAAGACCTCAACGGTAAGCCCCGCCGTTAGCGAGCCCAAGCCCACAAAGAGCTCTTGTTCCAGGAAATGATGGATGGGTTCGTACGCAGCTGTGTTGGCACACACGACGGCGGCGATTGCAGCGAGCACCATCACCGCAGCCGATATCGTACCGTTTGACGTGACCCGATCCCATAGATCATGGCGCTCAAGGCGCTTTCTCTGGGCGGCGTCGAAGAGCTGGTCGCATGATTCCATAGGCGGCCTCCTTGTTTGAAACTTAAAAGAAGCGCGGCCCGCTGTTATGCGAGTCGCGCTAAACCTTGCGTCTGGAATTATCCTACCCACCGCGCGCAAATCTACACCGTTTTAGGCAGACTTACGCGACATATGCAACCGAAATTACTCAGCAGCAGCGATAATGGGGGCAGCAACCTGCTTTTTGCGGGAAAGCACGCCGGGCATCCACACGCCATCATGCTCGTCAGAAATGGACAGGCCCTTCTGAGCGAACTCCGTGTCGCCCTCGAGAAGCACCTGCGAGCCCTCCTCCATGATATCGGTGATGCACAAGACGATGCCGTCGGCACCCTTCTCGGCAGCGTAGGCACGCATGGCCTCGCGAATCTCGTCAATCATGCCCAGAGCGCGAGACTTATCGACCGTCTCATACTGACCGATGAGGAGCTTCTTGCCAGCAGGCTCGAACATCTTGATGTCGTTGCCCACCATCTCGGCAGCAGTGAAGGAACCGGACGGACGGGTAAGGAAGACCTCCATGCCAAACTTAACGGGATCGACGCCCACCTGCTCGCCCAGCTGGGCGGCCACAGTGCGGTCAACATCGGTAGTGGTGGGGCTCTTGAGCATGAGCGTATCGGTCATCATGGCGGAAAGCAGCAGCTTGGCCTGAACATCGGTGAGCTCGATGCCCAGCATCTGGGCAACCTTAGTCACAATCGTGCAGCTGGAACCCCACGGGAAGGCGAGGTAGTGCAGGGGGCCGGCGGTCTCGAAATCGCCAATGCGGTGATGGTCGACCACACCAAAGACGGTTGCAGACTTTAGACCCTCAACGGACTGAGCGCTCTCGTTGTGGTCGGTGAGGAGCACGAGCTGACCTTCCTCAACCGAGTCGATCTGACGCGGCTCCGCCACGCCAGCGTCGGCGAGAAGCTTCGCAGACTCGGCAGGCAGAGCGCCCAGAGCGCATGCCTCGTAGGTGTTGCCAGCATACTCAACCTGATTGAGAAGCTGGGACAGCACGACGGCAGACATGATGGCGTCGTTATCGGGATTCTGGTGGCCAAAAACAAGAACGGTAGCCATGGATTTTCCTCCATTTGCACAGGTGTACTCAAACGAATAAATGGTAGCACGAACTCAAGGTGCGCCCTCCATACGGCGCACCCCGGGTTTATTCGTCACATCTCGCACGGAGAGCCGTCATCCGGGCACGATATGAAGGACATGTGAAAATGTGACAAAATAAACCTGTCGTTTTGCTGTCACATAAGAAGGGGGAGGCGTTCTTGGACGTCTCCCCCCTTGAATGCAAATATATGCCGAACGATCTGTTAGATCTTCACACCCGGAAAGTGGCACTTCACAAAGTGGCCCGGAGTATGTTCCGTCATCTGCGGAACCTCGGTCTTGCACTTCTCGGTAGCATGCGGGCAGCGCGTGTGGAACGGGCAGCCCGAAGGAATGTTCGTGGGGCTCGGCAGGTCGCCCTCAATAAGCACGTGCTTCTTCTCAATCGAAGGATCGGGAATGGGCACAGCGGAAAGCAAAGCCTGCGTATACGGATGCAGCGGGTTGCTGTAAAGGTCCTCGTTGGGAGCGACCTCCATCAGCGAACCCAGGTACATGACGCCAATGCGATCGGAAATCATCTCAACAACAGCAAGGTCGTGGGAGATAAAGAGGTACGTCAGGTTGTACTGCTCCTGAACATCACGAAGAAGATTCAGAACCTGAGCCTGAATAGACACGTCAAGTGCCGAAACGGGCTCGTCGGCCATGATGAGCTTGGGGTTAACCGAAAGCGCACGGGCGATGCCGATACGCTGACGCTGACCGCCAGAGAACTCGTGCGGATAGCGCTCGCCATGGCTGGCCGAAAGGCCAACGACCTCGAGCAGCTCCTGCGCCTTCTTCAGACGCTCGCCCTTGCTCATCTTGGTGTGAACAAGCAGCGGCTCGCTAATAATGTCCTGCACCTTCATGCGAGGATTGAGCGATCCGTATGGGTCCTGGAACACCATCTGCATCTCGGCGCGCAGCGGACGAACCTCCTTCTCGGAGAGCTTCGCCACGTCTTTGCCCTCAAAGAGAATCTCTCCCTCGTTGGGCTTGATGAGATGGTTGATCAGACGGCTGGTAGTGGACTTACCACAGCCGGACTCGCCTACGAGCGAGAACGTCTCGCCGGGCATGATGTCAAAGGACACGTCGTTCACCGCGTGCACAAACTTGTTGGCACGACCGAAGAAGTCTTTGCCCACAGGGAACTTCTTGCTCAGGTGACGAACGGACAACAACGGCTTGGTCTCAGTTGCACTCATTATTGCTGAGCCCCCTCTCGAGCATTGCGATAGAACGGACACGCGCAACGATGACCCTCGGCAACCGTCTGGAGCTCAGGCAGCTTCTGCTTGCAGGAATCCTGTGCATACTTGCAGCGCGGAGCGAAACGGCAGCCCTCGGGCATGACGGACAGATCGGGAACGGAGCCGGGGATGGACGGCAGGCGATGCAGGCGCTTGCCCAAACGCGGCACCGAAGCGATAAGACCCTCGGTATAGGGGTGCTGCGGGTTAGCGAACAGCTCTTTGACCGGTGCTTCCTCGACAATATTGCCAGCGTACATGACGATGACGCGGCTGCAGGTCTCGGCAACAACGCCCAAGTCATGCGTGATGAGCAGGATGCCGGTGTTGCGACGGTTGCGAATGTCCTCCATCAGCGCCAAGATCTGCGCCTGGATGGTCACGTCGAGAGCCGTGGTGGGTTCGTCGGCAATCAGAAGCTTGGGCTCGCAAGACATAGCCATAGCGATCATGACGCGCTGGCACATACCGCCCGAAAGCTCGTGCGGATAGTTGCGAAGCGTCATCTCGGGCTCGGGGATGCCCACGAGTTTGAGGGCGTTAACGCAACGCTCGTGAATCTCAGCCTTGCTCATGTTGCTGTTGTGCAGGCTGATGGCCTCGGCAAGCTGATCCTCGATGCGCATGATCGGGTCAAGAGCGCTCATGGGCTCCTGGAAGATCATGGACATCTCGTTACCGCGCATGGACTGCATCTCGCTCGTAGTGAGGTCGAGAACCTCTTTGCCGCCAAACTTGATGGAGCCGGAAATCTTGGTCAGACGCTCGTTATGCAGGCGCATGACAGAAAGCGAGGTTACGGATTTTCCGCAGCCGGACTCGCCGACCAGGCCCACGATCTCGCCAGCGTTGACGTTAAAGGAGACGCCGTTTACCGCCGTGATCCAATCCTTCTTACCGCGCTTAAATTGCGTTCTGAGGTCCTTGACCTCCAAAAGAGTTTCAGACATCAGGGCCTCCTTAGTTCAGTCGCGGGTCGAGCGTGTCGCGCAGACCGTCACCGAACAGGTTGAAGGCAAGCACGGTCAAGAAAATCACCAAGCCGGGGAAAAGGACCAGGTGCGGAGCAATAGCCAGGTAGTTGCGGCCCTGAGACAGGATCGCACCCCACTCGGCTTGCGTCACGGATGCGCCGAAGCCCAGGAAGGACAGGGACGATGCCGAAAGGATGGCGCCACCGATATTCATCGTGAAGTTGACGATGAGGGCCTGCATGGTACCCGGGAAGATGTGCACGAACATGGTGCGGGTGGACGGGCAGCCAATGGACTGCGCCACTTCGACGTACAGCTCACCACGCACCTCGAGCACCGCGCCGCGAATAATACGCGCAAACGACGGCACCGTGAAAACGGCAACACCGATCATGATGTTGGTGATGCCCGGACCGATGATGGCCACGATGGCGATGGCGAGCAGGATGCCCGGAAACGCGAACATAACGTCACAAACGCGCATGATAAGGGAGTCGACAATGCCGCCAAAGAAGCCGGCGATAAGGCCAAAGACGACGCCCGCGGCGGTACCGATGATCGAAGCGGTAAGCGCCGTGCCAAGCGACAGCTGCGTGCCGGCAAGGATGCGGCTAAAGACATCTCGGCCAAACTCGTCGGTGCCCCACAGATGCCTAGCGGAAGGGCCAGCCAAAATCGCGCTGTAGTCGTACGCGTTGGGATCGTACGGCGTGATGTTGGGTCCGATCACGGCAAGAATCAGGATGAAGACGATAAACAGAAAGCCGATAACGGCGGTCTTGCGGCGCAAGAACTTTTTGACAAACTGCCTAACGGGGCTTTGCGCCTTCGGCAGCTCCTCAGCCTCACGTGTTGCGGAGGCAGCATTAGCAGTGGTATCAGACATGGCAACCTCCTATTCGTAGCGCACGCGCGGGTTAATGATGCCGTACAGGATGTCCGCAAGCAGGTTGATCACCATGTACTCCAGCGAGAAGAACAAAATGAGTGCCTGCACAACCTCGTAGTCGCGGAAGCCGATGGAATCGACGAGCAGACGGCCGAGGCCCGGAATCGAGAAAACCGACTCGACCACGACGGAACCGGCGATCAATGCGCCGATCTGAAGCGCAGTGACGGTGATGACGTCGATGGAGGAGTTCTTGAACGCATGGCGCATAATCACGCGATGCTCGGGCAGACCCTTGGCACGTGCCGTGCGAATGTAATCCTTGCCCAGGTTCTCAATCATCGAAGAGCGCGTCACGCGCGCCAGAATACACATGATGCCCGCGCCCATGGCGATGGAAGGCAGGATGTAGCCCTTCCACGAATCAAGGCCACCCGTAGGCAGGATCCTCAGGTTCACGGCGAAGATCTGCATGAGCTGCAGACCCAGCCAGAAGTTAGGCAGCGAGATGCCGGCGATGGCGATAACCATGCCGATAAGATCGAACGCACGACCGCGGTTCACAGCGGCCAGAACGCCGATGATGATACCCATGATCGCAGACCAAGTAATAGAGCAAATGGTCAGGTAGATGGTGATGGGCAGGCGGGGCGCAAGGAGCGCGATGACGGTGGTCTTATTGGCATACGAGACACCGAAATTACCCGTGAAAATGCCGGTAATCCACTTGATGTACTGCGGCACCAAAGGCTGATTCAAACCAAGCTGGTTACGAATCTCGTCCACTTCGCCGATGGTCGCGGTAGGTCCGGCAATCTGGCGGGCGGGGTCACCGGGGATAAGGTGGATGAACAAGAAGATGATGATGGAGATAACGAATAGCAGCGGAATCATGTTGATGATTCGCTTAACGGTGTATTTCCCCATTTAGCTCCCTCCCCTTTCAAATTAAGGACAATCAAAGCGCAAAGCTGCCGGCCTCCGCGGATGGGAGGCCGGCAGCCAAAACTGCTTGCTTGTCAGCTTACAGAATCAAACACGCGCAGCCTTAAGCGTTGAGCTTAGCATGAATGACATCGATACCCTGAGCAACATACTTGATGCCGGTGAGGTAAGCCTTGTAGGACATCAGCGTGTTGTCGGAAGCGAGGTACAGCCACGGGCACTCGGGCCAGACGATGTCCTGGCACTTGGCGTAGTGCTGGTTCTGCTCGTCCTCGGTCTTGCCCTCGTTGCCAAGCTGGAGCTCGTTGTCGAACTCTTCGTTCTTCCAGAAGGCGGTGTTGTAGCCGGTCGGAGGAGTCATAGCGGTGGAAAGCAGCGAACGCATGAAGCCGTCGGCGTCAGACTGGGACCAGTTGACGTACCACATCTGAATCTTGGTGGTGTCCTCGGGCTCAGCAGCGATCTCGGCGTTGGTAGCGGCCTCGTTGGGGACAACCTTAACGTCGATGCCAACTTCCTTGAGCTGCTGCATGACGAAGGTCATGCCCTTGGTCTCCTGCGTGGAGTTGTCGCCGATGATCTCGACCTCGAAGCCATCCTCGTAGCCGGCTTCCTTGAGCAGCGACTTGGCCTTGTCGAGGTCGTAGGCAAACGGCTCCTGCTCCTTGTAACCGGGAACGAGAGCGGGGAGCACGGAGGTAGCCGGGGTAGCGGCACCAGCGTACATAACCTTGACGTACTCGTCCTGGTTGAAGGCGTAGTTCATGGCCTGACGCACGCGAACGTCGGAGAGCTCCTTGACGTTGGTGTTGAGGGTCACATAGCGCATGGTGGTGGAGGGCATGGAGACCATGTTGATGTCGCCAGCGCTGCGGACGGTAGCGACCTGGTCGGTCGGCATCGGGTAAATGACCGTAGCCTCACCGGTCTGAAGAGCGGCGATACGGGAGCCAGCCTCGGGAATGATCTTGAAGTCGACGCGGTCGATCGTAACCTCGCCCTCGTCCTTCTGGCCGCCCCAGTACTTGTCGTTCTTGACGAGCGAGCAGTGGTCGCCCTTTGCATACTCTTCGAGGATGTAAGGGCCGGAGCCAGCGGACTTCTTACCATAATCGTAATCCGGATCGGTGATGACCTTAGGATTAACGATGTAGAACTGCGTGATGGAGTTCATGAACGGAGCGTAGGGCTTCGGCAGGTGGAAGGCGACGGTCAAAGGATCATCATCGACCTTGTAGACGTTGTCGATGCGGGTCTCTTCGGTGTTGTCATCGATCGTGCGGATGAACATGCGGCGGCGACGCCAACCGTTCTCCTTCTTGATGCACTCCTGATAGTTGGTGACGATAGCGTCTGCATCGAGCGGCGTACCGTCCTCGAAGGTGATGCCCTCATGGATGTGGAAGGTGTAGGTGCAGGCATCATCGGAGACCTCATAGGAGTCGGCGGCCTTCGGGACGAAGTTGTAATCCTCGTCGAACGCATACAGGGAATCGTAGATGTAGTACACGACATTGCCGGAGTTGCCATCGGACCAGTTCATGGGGTGCATGTTCTGGATTTCGCCCTCGAGCGCGATGATGCACTCGTTCTTGGGGGCCTTGCCGTCGGTCTTCTCTGCCTTGACGACGAAACCGTCCTTGTCAGCAACGATCTCCTCGACGGAGCTGGAGCTGGAGCCGGCTGCGGAGCCCTTGGTGTCGGAGCCGGTGTTGCCGCAAGCAGCAAGACCGAGAGCGGCGGCGCCAGCAGCAGCGGCACCGACGAAACCACGGCGGGAAACGGCGGGGTTAAGCTTGTTTTCCAAGTCCATGAAAACTCTCCTTTCGCGCCTGCGAGCCATCCAGAATCGCGGGCACCCTTTTTCTCTACGCGGCCTTCGAAGTCTTTCGTCTCCGAAGAACCACACATCACATCTTATTGTATTAAATTCGCCCTGTTTCTCCGTTTACGATGCTTTAACATGACTATCCGAGCAGGTAAACGGTGGGTCGACTTACCGATCACCCCAAAATAACTACCTTTCACGGCCCATAACACGCGATTTGTACACAAAACGTCGGCAGCAGAACGGAGATTGCCATGACCTATCAGTTTGACCGCGTTCGGTATAACGAACGCATGAAATGGTACCTGCACGATCGCTTTGGCCTTTTCCTTCATTTCGGTTTGTACTCCATCCCCGCTCGCGGCGAATGGGTTCGCAGCGATGAGGAGATGCCCGAGGAACTCTATCAGCCCTATTTCGATGAGTTCAACCCCTATGCCTTCGATGCCCGCGCCTGGGCGCGCGCCGCACGTGAGGCCGGTATGAAATATGCCGTACTCACCGCAAAGCATCACGACGGCTTTTGCCTCTTCGACACCCAGACCACCGACTGGAAATCAACCAAGACTCCCTTTGGGCGCGATATCGTCGCCGAGTTCCTCGAGGCGTTTCGTGCCGAGGGTCTAAAAGTAGGCCTATACTACTCGATCATCGACTGGCACCATCCCGACTTCCCCCAGTACGGCGATCGTCAGGCCCCGCTGCGCAACGACCCCGTAGCGGGCTGCAACGATAAACGCGATTTCAACCGCTACCTCGACTACATGCACGAGCAGGTGCGCGAACTGTGCACCAATTACGGCAAGCTCGACCTGCTGTGGTTCGATTTTGCCTACGACTCGCCCGTCAACGGCATGAAGATGCGCGGCGAGACCTGGCGCGCAACCGAGCTCATGAGCATGGTACGCGAGCTGCAGCCGCAGGTCATCACCGACAATCGCCTCGAGGTCTCGGGTGAGGGCTACGGATCGCTCGCAGAGTGCAACCCCACGCCTTATCACGGCGACTTCGTAACGCCCGAGCGCATCATCCCGCCGACCGGCATCCTGGACGCCGAGGGCAACCCCCTTGCCTGGGAATCTTGTATCACCATGAACGACAACTGGGGCTACTGCTCTACCGACACCAACTACAAACCCTCGTCGCTGCTCATCCACAAGCTGGTGGAGTGCGTCTCCAAGGGCGGCAATCTTATTCTCAATGTGGGCCCCGACGCGACGGGTCGCTTCCCCGAGCAGTCCTGCGCCATCCTGAAGGAGATCGGTGCTTGGATGGCGCGCAACTCCCAGAGCATCTACGGCGCGGGCATGGCCGCAGGCGGCCCCATCGAGCCCGAGCGCCCCGAGTGGGGTCGCATCACGCGCAACGGCAATACGTACTACTTCCATCTATATGAGAACGCCCTGGGCCCCGTGCCGCTCATGGGCGTGCCCAAAGATCGCATCGAGTCCATTCGCCTTCTGCGCGATGGCAGCGAGGTCAAGCTCTCCACCAGCTGGACGCACAGCGACTATCCCGACATCGCCTTTGCCGATCTGGGTCCCTCGCCCTATCTGCCCGACCCCGTTGACACCGTCTTGGCCATCAAGATCAAGGAGAACTAACGTATGCGCATTCTCTCCCCCGCCTTCGCATCCTTTGCCCAAGCTAAATTTGACGAGCGTGCCGAGCTGCTCAAGCCGCTCGCGAGCACCATCGCCGCGGGCCTTGCCCGCGTCGACAACGCCGACGTCGCTGCGCTCATCAAAAATTACTATGGCACCCTGCCGCTCACCGACGTATTCGACGCCGATTTCTCCGTGTTCGAATCCATCGCACGCCAAGCCGTCGAGCTTCGCGCCACCTCGCCGTGGTGCCGCGATGTTGACGAAGACATCTTTATCCACTTTGTGGCAACCCCGCGCGTGAACAACGAGCCGTTCGTCGATTCGTGGCCCATCCTGCGCAAGGAGCTTGCAGAACGCATCGCAGGCATGAGCGCGCACGACGCCGTGCTCGAGACCAACTACTGGTGCTGCGAGACCGCAACCTATCAGACTGCCGACGAGCGCACCCTGGGGCCACTGGGCATGCTGGCATCCGGCAATGGCCGCTGCGGCGAAGAGTCAACCTATCTGGTCACCGCACTGCGCGCAAACGGCATCCCCGCCCGTCAGATCTACACCCCGCTTTGGGCCCATTGCGATGACAACCACGCCTGGGTCGAAGCCTATGTCGATGGCGAATGGTACTACCTGGGCGCTTGCGAGCCTGAAGAGGCGCTTAACCGCGGTTGGTTCACCGCCGCCTCCGGACGCGCCATGCTGGTGCACACGCGCTTGTTCTCCGACTACGGCTGCGATTTTGAGCGCGATCGCAGCATCCTCGCACGCGAAGGCAGCCAGGTCATCGTGAACCAAACGGCGGCCTATGGCCCCACCGTCAAACTCACGGTTACGGTCACCGATGAGGCGGGCGAGCCCGCACCCTGCGCCTATGTGCGCCTGACGCTTGTAAACTCCGCCGAATGGGGCGACATCGCGCACCTCATCGCCGATGAATGCGGCCATGCCCAGATTGTGATCGGCAAGGGCACTCTGCGCGTTATCGCCGCAACCGAAAATCAAATGGCAGACACCTTGGTCGACACCGGCGAGTGCGATCATGTGGAACTTACCCTGCACGACGTGGACACGGCCGCAGCCGCCGCATGGCGCGATATCGACGTCCACGCACCGGCAGACCATCCCGCCCCCTCCTGCCCCCTCACGCCCGAACAGGCAGCATCTGGCCGTGCTCGCAAGCACGAAGCCGACCAGATGCGCACCGAGCGCGTGGCAGGCTTTGTCGAGGAGGCACGTCGCCTGGCAAACGCCGCAGGCCATGGCAAAGACGAATGTCTCGCCTACTATGAGCAGGCTTTTGCCAACGCCCCCGAAGTTGATCGCTTCCTCTCCGTGGACAACGGCGCCGATCGCGTCCAGCTGCTCTCGACGCTCACCTCAAAAGACTTCCGCGACCTTACCGCCGATGTTTTGGAAGATCATCTGGCCGGCGCCCGCGCCATGCACGACGCCGCCATCGCTTACCTCGAGCGCGAGGGTGCAAAAGACGCTGCCGAGGAGCTCTACGTCAAGTACGTCCTCGCTCCGCGCATCATGTTCGAACAGCTCTCGAGCTTCCGCTCCTACTTTGTCGAGACTTTTGACGCGGCGACAGTCGAGGAATTCCGCGCAGACCCGCGCCGTGTTTGGGACATGATTTGCGAAAACCTCGACTTCACCGCTTCCGAGCACGTCAAGAAGCTCTGCGCCAGCCCGCGCGGCGCCTGGCTCTCCCGCCAGGGCAGCCCCGTCACCTGCCGTGCACTGTTCGTGGCAATCTGCCGCACCTTTGGTATCGCCGCTCGTCAAAACCCGCATGATCGCGCCATCGAGTATTACCACCAGGGCGCATTTGTGGCCGTCGAGCGCGCCGAGCACACCGCCGACGTCACATTCACTTCCACCGTGGAGCCCGGTCCTGGATATTTCCAGGCCTGGAGCGTTGCCCGCTTGGAGACAAGCGTTACGGTTGCCGGAACTCGCGCGCTGGGCTTCGAGGCCCTCGACTTCTGGGGTGCCTCGGTCCAAGACGGCTCGTGCACGCTGCCGCTTCCCGCCGGTGATTATCGCCTGGTGTGCAGCACGCGCTTGCCCAACGGCGATACGCAGGCAGCCGAGCGCACCTTCCATGTAAGCGACGCAGGCACCGACAAGCCCATCGAACTCGTCCTGCGCGAGCCCGAGGCATCACAGATGCTCGAGGATATCGCGCTCGAGGCGTTCGCCCTGCGCGACGCCGACGGCAACGTTGTCGATGCCGCAAAAATCGCTGCCGAGCACGGATCGGATTCGCACCCGGTTGCCATCTCGTTCCTGGAGCCTGGAATGGAGCCTACCGAGCACCTGCTCAACGAGCTTCGCGAGCAGGCAGAGCGCGTCGCCGAAACCGATCTGCCGCTCGTCCTCGTGATCAGTGACCCCTCCCAGCTCGATGACCCCACACTCGCTCGCACGCTTCCCACGCTCACCGGCGTGACCATCGCCTACGACGACTTTACCGAGCTGCCCGAGAAGCTCGCTCGCCGCATGTTTGCGAATCCCGAGAAGCTGCCGCTCACGGTGCTTGCCTGCAAGCAGCTCGACGGCAGCCTGCGCGGCGTCTATGCAACCGCCGGTTACAACGTTGGCACTGTCGATTTGCTGATGAAGCTCATCACTCTCGTCTAGTGCAAGGCGGGCTGTATTCGCCAACAAGCAAAGGGGGCACCTCGTCTGAGGTGCCCCCTTTTTGCTGCGATCGATATGACGAGGCGTGTTACGCGTTGGCCACCGCGTAGTAAGCGGCGCCGAGCATGCCGGCGTCGTTGCCAAGAGAGGCAACGGTGATGGGCGTGTCTGCGCAGCAAGACAGCGTCATCTTCTTGAACACCTCGGTCACGCGGTCAAGATAATGCTCGGCACTGGCAGAAACGCCACCGCCCAGCACGAAGACCTCGGGATCGAAAGAGCATGCGGCGTTGGCGAGCTCGAAACCCAGAGCACCTGCCATGGTGTCAACGGCAGCACGCGCGGCTTCATCGCCTACAACGAGGGCTTCGAATACACTGCGCGAATCGGAAGGACCAGAGAGCTCAACAGGCTCGCTACCACGCTTCTCGCACTCCATGCGATAGCTGTTGACGATGCCCGTAGCCGAAGCATACTGCTCCAAGCAGCCATGACGGCCGCAGCCGCACTGACGCGACTCGGCAGGATTGACAATCACGTGACCCAGCTCGCCCGCGGCGCCGTTCGCACCTGCAAGAACCTTGCCGTCGCACACAACGCCCGCACCGATGCCAGTGCCGAGCGTCACGAGTACGAGGCTGTTATAGCCCGCACCGGCGCCGCGCCAAAGCTCTCCCATAGCTGCCGCGTTGGCGTCGTTGAGAAAACCAACGTATACGCCCGGGAAGGAAGCCTGGAGCGCGTCGTGCACGCCCAACAAATTGAGGCTCAGGTTGGCGATGACAGAAATGTTGCCGTCGGCAGGAACGGGACAGGGAACCGCAAGACCGATACCCTTGAGCAGGGAAGCATCGACACCGGCACTCTCGAGCATGGACTTGACGCCATCCGTGACGGCGGTATAGCCGGCCTCGTCAACCAGCGGAGGCGTGGGGACGCCCGCCTTGGCAACGACGTCACCTTCTTTGGTCATAACGCCGATCTTAACCGAAGTACCGCCCACGTCGATGCCAACATAGAGTTCGTCTGCCATGTTCGTTCCCTTTCCACCGCGAGCGCTTATCGCCCGTAATTATCGCTATGCCCGAATGATAGCGCGATGCGCCCCAATCGTGCCTCAGGCATCGTGGAGTGGTAGTAACCACGCGCCCATCCGGTGTTCCACACGGATCAAGACCCATCGGCACGCTGCAGCGCCGGAGGTTCGCCCGAAAGAGGAGCGCCGCGTACTTAAGATACGCAAGCGACGCCCTAGGCAAAACGCCACGCGGGACCAGGTCATCGGCGGACTGTAGTACCGCAGATTGACCCGAAAGAGGAGGGTACCGCGCCTAGCGTGCGGCGCCCGACGATTGAGGGTGAAGATCCGGTGCTACAGCGCGCCGATGGGGCTACAGTTTGACGATGGGGGCAAAGCCCTTCATGAGCTTCTTGGTCTTCCCGCTCTTCTCGAACTGGACCTCGATCATGTCGCCATCGACCGAGATAACGGTACCGGCACCAAACGTCTTGTGACTCACGGCGTCACCCACGGCAAAGACCTCGGCAGCACGCGCGGCATCGGGACGGCGCTGCTCGACCGGAGCGGATGCCTTCTGTTGACGCGGACGCGCGGCGCCGCTGCCAAACGTAGCCGGCTTGCGACCCGCATCGGGGCTCACGCCGCGATGGCGCTCGGTTCCCGCCACGCCAAAGAAGCTGTCATACGACCCGGCAGAAGCGCCTGAGCCTCCCGTCGAACGTGTATACGAGCCAAACACGCGCCCACCGTACATGTCCGAGCCCTGACCGGATCCAAAGGTTCCGCGGCGGTCGCCGCGCTTCTCCCAGCCCGTGCCGGAAAAACCGGATGACCCGATACCGGAAAACTCGATATCCTCATCGGGAATCTCGTTCATGAAGCGCGAACGAGGATTGGCCTGCGTAGAGCCGTAGGTACGACGGGTGGCAGCATAGGTAAGAAACAGGCGCTTACGTGCACGCGTGATAGCAACGTATGCCAAGCGACGCTCTTCCTCGAGCTTCGCCGCGTCCTCTCCACCAAAGCCGGCAACATGCGGGAAGATGCCTTCTTCCATGCCGGCAACGAATACCGCAGGAAACTCCAGACCCTTTGCCGAATGGATAGTCATCATGGTGATGGCGCTCGACTGACCCGAAAGCGCGTCGAGGTCCGAGCGAAGGGCGAGCCATTCCATCAGCGCGGGAAGCGCTTTGCACGCCAGCGGACCATAGGTGCGCTCGATCTCCGAGGCGGCCTGTGCCGCGCTCGACGCGAAAGGCGTGTCTGCAAGCGTGGACGCCGGAGCAGGCTGAGGCACGTCGCCGACACCGGCAGCGCGCAGCTCCTCCAAACTCTCCAAGGTGCCCTCGATATCCTCGTGGCTCTCTTCGAATTCGGCGGCTACACCCATGAATTCCTGAATGTTCTCGGCGCGCCCCTCGGCCTCCATCGTGCCCTCGCTGCGATACGCCTGGACAAGACCCGCGCTCTCCACAATAGCCTCGACCGCATCTTTGAGCTCGCCATCCATACGGCGACCACGGCGCACGATGTTGACGAAATCGGCCAGGCCGTTGCGGACCTTGGCCGAGAACATGCCCGTCTCGGCGCAAGCGAGTTCGCACGCCTGGAAAAACGAACAGCGATTGGAGGCGGCAAGCATCTCGATCTTCTGGATGGATGTGGAGCCGATACCACGGCGCGGCGTGTTGATCACACGCTTGACGCTCATCTCGTCGGCAGGATTCACCACCATCTTGAGATAGGCCATCACATCGCGCACCTCGGCACGATCAAAGAACCTTGTGCCGCCCACAATCTTGTAGGGCACGCCTGCGCGCAGGAACATATCTTCCAAGATACGCGACTGCGCGTTAGTGCGATAGAACACGGCGATGTCGTCGTACGGCGTACCGCCGTCATGAAGCTTGTCGATTTCCGAGGCGATCCAGCGCCCCTCATCGCGCTCGTCGCTTGCCTGGTAGGCCTGAATCTTCTCACCATCGCCCGCGGCGGTGAACAGACGCTTATCCTTGCGCTGCGAGTTATGGCGCACCACGGCATTTGCCGCCGAAAGAATATGGCCGGTCGAACGGTAATTCTGCTCGAGCTTAACCACCTTGGCATCGGCAAAATCCTGCTCGAAGTCGAGGATGTTGGAGATATCGGCGCCGCGCCAGGAATAAATCGACTGGTCGTCGTCGCCCACAACCATCAGGTTCTTGTACTTGGCAGCGAGCAGGTTCGCGATCTCGTACTGCACGTGATTCGTATCCTGATACTCGTCCACGCTGATATAGCGGAAACGCTCCTGATATTTTTCGAGCACCTCGGGGCGGCTGCGCAAAAGCTCCAGCGTCCGCACGAGCAAGTCGTCAAAATCCATCGCGTTCGCGGCACGCAGGCGACGCTCCAGCTCTGCGTAAACACGCGCGGCCTTCTCTTCCTGAGGACTCGACGCGCGATCGCTCATCTCGTCCGGGCCGATCATGGCGTTTTTCGCGGCCGAGATCTTGGAGCGAATCATGTTGATGGGGTACTGCTTTTGCTCGATGGAAAGCGCCTGCATGATATCGCGCACGATGCGGCGAGAATCGTCATCATCGTAGATGGAGAACTGGCCGGTATAGCCCAAAAGATCAGCATCCTCGCGAAGCATGCGCACGCACATAGCGTGGAACGTGCACACCCACATGCCACGCGTACCCTCCGGCAAAAGAGAACTTAGACGCTCGCGCATCTCAGCCGCAGCTTTATTGGTAAAGGTGATGGCAAGGAGCTGCCACGGACGCACGCCCAGATCGGCAACCATGTGAGCGATGCGGAAGGTGAGCACGCGAGTCTTACCGGAACCGGCGCCGGCAAGCACCAGAAGCGGCCCCTCGGTAGTGAGCACGGCTTCGCGCTGGGCGGGATTGAGCGAATCGATATCGACGGCGTACGCCATGAATAGAACTCCATTCCAAACGGCGCGATGGCGCCAGATACATGAGCCGTACCAGTATAGCCGCCCGCACGGATACGCGGAGCAAGCAACCCTGCGACCATCAGGGGCTCACGAGCGGGCACCGATGTGACAAAAAGTCGACAGGTTTAATGTGTCACATTTTCACATTCCCTTCATATAACGCGCCTGCACCACGATACCGATTGTGGCGCGGGCGTTACGTTATCCCCTCCTCCCCGCAAAAGCGCGCACGCCGTCGCATAATGAGGGGCGAATAAACGAAGGAGAAAACCCAATGGCGCATCGTATCCTGTACTACATGGTGGACGGCTCGACAGCAAAGGCCCAGCAGATCCTGAAAGAATGGGGCGTAGACGATCAGATCGAGCTCATCGGGTGCGCACATGAACCGCTTGTCGACCCCAGCCCCGCACAGATGGTTGGATGCGAGGGCTTTATTGGCGAGTTCGGCCCTGTATCGGCAAAGACGGCAGACACCATGGCGGACGCGGGCATTCGCATCGTCTCGAGCATGTCTATCGGGATCAATCACGTCGATGTGTCGGCCCTTGCACAGCACGGCATCATCACCACCAACTGCCCTGGCTACTGCTCCCCCGATGTCGCCCAGCACGCAGCAGGGCTCATGCTCGACCTCATGCGCAGTATCACCTTCTCCAACCGAGAAGTGCTCGCCGGTGCCTGGGAGCCCACTGGAGGCTATACCGCGCATCGCACGCAGGGACAAACAATCGGCCTCGTATTCTTTGGTAACATCGCCCGCGCCATGGCGAGCATCGTGCAGGCGCTCGGCATGAACGTCGTGGTATGGGCGCCCACCAAGACCCGCGAGGACCTTGCCCAAGCAGGTTGCACTAAAGCCGAAACTCTTGACGAGCTGCTCGCCGTCTCCGACGTGGTGAGCCTGCACTGCCCGCTTATTCCGCAAACCGAAAAACTCATTGGCGCCCACGAGCTCGAGGTCATGAAGCCTAGCGCCTTCTTGATTAACACCGCCCGTGGCCCTGTTATCGACGAGGAGTCGCTGCTCGCCGCGTTGGACGAAAACATCTCCAGCAACGGCGCACGCGGCATCCGCGCTGCCGCTCTCGATGTCCTTGCCGATGAGACCGCCCCCAATCGCACCCTTATCGAGCACCCCCGCTGCATCGTCACGCCGCATACCGCCTACTGCACCGATGAGGCCAACGACACCTTGCGCCGCATGACGCTCAAGGCACAGGTCGACTATCTTGTTCGAGGCATCATGCCCGAGCACGTCGTCGCGGCATAACACGTCGTCGCGGCATAACAAAAGCGCCGCTCGGCCTAAGCCGAACGGCGCATCATCACCACAAGTAAAAAGCGCTATAGCCCCAGCACGGGGACAGCGACGAGGAAGTACGCAAGTACGACCACGCCCAAAACGATGCGGTAGACGCCAAAGGCTTTGAAGTCGTGACGCTTCACAAAGCCCATGAGCCATTTGATGGCCGCGAGGGAAACAACAAACGCAACCACGCAGCCCACGCCCAGAATCGCCGCCTCGGACGCACCGAACGTGCCGCCCTTGATAAAGAACTTGACGAGTTTGAGCGCGCTTGCACCAAACATGACGGGGATGGCCAAAAAGAACGTAAACTTGCTCGCCACCGCACGCGTGCAGCCCAAAAGCAAGCCGCCAATAATGGTCGAACCCGAGCGCGACGTGCCCGGCACCAGCGAGAGCACCTGGAACAAACCGATTCCCAAAGCAGTCTTCCAAGACAGATCATCCAGCGTGGCGATGGAACCAAAGTCCCCGCCGTCATCCTCGCTCACAGAAGGCGTCGCAAAATGAGCGCCGGCAGGGCGCGCGCCAGGCAGCACATCCACGGTCTCGCGCATGCGAGCACGGCGCGTCTCGATAACGATGAAAGCGATACCGTAGACAATCAGCGCGATGGCAACCACGGGAGCATTGTAAAAATGGTCTTCCATCCAATCGTTCAACGGCAAGCCGACAACCGCCGCAGGAATGCATCCAAGCACGATCTTACCCCAAAGCTTCCACGTGTCGCGGCGCCCCTCCTTGCCCTTGCTGGGCGAAAACGGATTGAGCTCATGAAAAAACAGCACGCAGACAGCAAGGATTGCGCCCAGCTGAATAACCACCAAAAACATGTTGAGAAACGTCTTGCTCACGTTGAGCTTGATAAACTCATCGACCAAGATCATGTGACCGGTAGACGAGATGGGCAGCCATTCCGTGATGCCCTCGACCAGACCCAGGAAGGCCGATTTAAGCAGTTCGATGATATCCAAAAGAAGCCTTTCGCCTGAGCTGCGGCCATGGTCCCGCAGCAACTCCGTGCACCATTATCTCACGCTGCAGGCATGCTCGAAAAAAAGCAGCGTCATTTACAGAATTTAGAGGTACCGGGTGATTAAAGCCGGGTATAACCGCTGTAAGGCAACGCAGCCAAAGGAGCTGCAGAGCCATTGAGGAGGCAAACATGAACGAGGGTTATTCAAAAGTATTCGTCGCGCTCGACGGCACTGAACAGCAGGATTTTGTTCTCGCGCGCGCTATCAAGGTCGCCGCGAATAACAAAGCCAAGCTCATCATCGGCCATGTAATTGACTCGACAGCACTCGAGTCCGCCGGTTCCTACCCCATTGATTTGGTAAACGGCCTTGAGGAGGCATTTAAAAACTCGATCGAAAAGCAGGTTGAGGAAGCCAAGGCAAACCCCGATATTCCCGAAGTCGAAGTCATCATTCGCGCCGGCCGCATTCGTGAGACCCTCAAAGACGAGATGCTCGACATTATTCAGCCCGATCTGGTGCTCTGCGGCGCTCGCGGCCTCTCTTCGATCAAGTACGCCCTGCTCGGCTCCATCTCAACGTTCCTGCTTAGGAACACCGAGTGTGACATCCTGGTTGTGAAGTAGCTCGACGCTCCACCCAATCGCCATCAAGCGCATTCGATAAAGCTCCGGTCACAAGATCGGGGCTTTATTTATGCAGGCGCCTAAAAGCAGGCATCCGCCGCCAAACCCGTCATTATGTCTACGACTCAAAATAGTGCATATGATTGGTTGGGAACGTGATCTCGACTTCAAAGAATTCCCCGTGCTCGGAGCGAGCCACGATTCCCAACCCCATTTTGTCGCATAGGCGCTTGACCAAATAGAGCCCAATACCTGTGGAGCGCTTGCCGTTTCTGCCGTTCTCGCCGGTAAAGCCACGATCAAACACACGGTCCAAATCTGCAGCAGGAACACCGCAGCCGTTGTCGCGAACCACAAGCCTCACGCAATCATCGGTGCCCCCTGCGTTCGCACGAGTCGCCGCAAAGAGCAGCTGAGCGCCTTCGCTGCGAGCGTACTTCACACTGTTTTGAATAAGCTGCCCCAAGATGAACTCAACCCATTTTTCGTCGGCAAACACCTCGAGCTCAAGGCCGCGGCAAACGGGCGCCATATGGGCAGAAATCATCGCGCGCGCGTTGCGCTTAAGTGCCGAAGAGACAATGGACTGCAAGGAGACGTTCCGCACTACATAATCGCGGTCGAGCGATTCCGAGCGAGCGTAATACAGCGCCTGTTCGATGTATCCCTCAACGCGGTCAACCTCCTCCGTCAGGGCATCAACCTTTTCGTGCACCTCCCGAGGCTGAACATCGTTCGCAAGGGCATCATCCAGATTTTCGAGCATCAAATAGGCTGCAACCAGCGGCGTCTTCGCTTCGTGCACCCACGTTTCGACATACTCGCGGTAATTCGCAGTCTGGCGGCGATAGGCTGCGACCTCATCGTTTGCAGCCTTAGCGATAGCACGGATGACGTCATACACGGCTTCGCCCTCGGCATCCTCCGGATATTCCATCATCTCCATCGCCCAAGAAACGCTCTCGAGATGTTCCGCACAGCGTTCGAGCCCGCGATAGAACTTCCGGTGACGAAGCCAGTCCGACACAGCGCCGATCAACGTGCCGGCAACTCCAATAAGAGCGACCAAGACCACGATCTGCACGTACACGCTCGTGGTGAGCAAAACGCTGCAGACAAGCCCCGTAGCGAGCAGGGGCAACAGCACCACAGCGCTATGCGACTTCAAATACCTGCCCATAAGCCGCTACACCGAATAGCCTTGGCCGCGATGCGTGGTCAGATACCCATGCACCCCAATCTTATCGAGCGTAGCGCGCAGGCGATTGATGTTAACCGTCAAGGTGTTGTCGTCGATAAACGTATCGGAATTCCAAAGGTCGCGCATAATGGCCTCGCGCGAGACAATCGTTCCCGCATGGCGCATAAGCAAACTCAAGATCCTCAGCTCGTTTTTGGTCAGCTCGACTTCCGAGCCCTCGTACAGCGCACGAGAACGGGCAACATCGAGCTCAAGCCCATCATGTCGCAGCACGGTCTTTCCCTGCGTGGAGGAGCTGCGACGCAAAAGCGCCTGCATGCGCGCAATGAGAACGCGCAGGCTATAGGGCTTGGGAATAAAGTCGTCGGCGCCAAGCGTCATACTCATAACCTCGTCGACCTCCGTCGCGCGAGAGGTGAGCACGATAATGGGCACGTCCGAATGCGAGCGCAGCTCGCGACAGATAAACTGCCCGTCCGTCTGAGGCAGGCTCAAGTCGAGAAGCACAAGGTCGGGAGACGCCTCCAGCACGTCGTCGACCACATGGTCAAACGTCGTGCAAGCAAGCGCCTCATAGCCGTTGCGCTCAAGCGCCAAGGCGAGCTCTGTGCGAATGGCGTCGTCATCTTCGACGATGTAAATCTTCGACATGGAAAAGCCCCTTTCGGTTGCCCTCCATTATGGACGAGACAAAGGCGATGCCACCACATGTGGCAACAATGTAAGCAAGCGTCCCGTTAGGAGAAGAGCTTTGATACGCCCGTGGCCAAGAACTCGGCAATAGAGCGGTCCTCTGCCGAATCTCCCTGCCCAGCGTCCTCCACAACCACGCCGTGCTCATCGGAGACGAGCACATGCGCGCCGCCAAGGTCATTTAGCGAAAGCACGATATCGTCCGCGGCCCCAGGCGTCGCGCGCAGCACGCGATAACCACGCGTTGCCGCTAGCTGCTCAACCAGCGTCATGGAACCACACAGGTGCTCGCCTTCCGCGGCAGCCACATAAAGCGTGCCCGACTTCACGCAGCAAAGCGCCTCCGGAGCCACGCCCGTCTCAATCTGCTCGGCATGAGCAAGCTCGGCACGCGCGCACAGTGCATCATGGGAAGTCGAGGCCAAGGGCTCGTAAGCGCCCACGGTCATGGCAGCGTTACCGTTTACGTCAATCACCAGCATGAGCACACCGTTGGGATCCGCATAGGTACCCTCGGCAAGAGACCACTCCACGTGCTGCTTTGCCCAAGAAAGCATATTGGTGGTGAGGGGGCGACCCTGTACCAAGCGCTGCGAAAGAGCACGGATATGCCTGTTAAGCAAAGGAACCTGCCTGCGCGCCATGCGCCAGCGGCATACAAGCGCGGGCTGATCGAGCTGAAAATCCGGTACAGCCTGCTGCGTCTCGCAAAACTCCCTGTAGGCACGAAGGTCCTCGGGATTGGAGAAAAGATCCTCGTCACGCACCGTCATGGCAGACACGGCTCCTTTTCGTCTAAGCGCGCGGGGCATGCACCCCGCCATTCCCGCAGGCTTCGAAAAAGCACACGGGCCAAACTCTCGATAGCGAAAACGCCCCAGCAAAAGCAAGATGCAGCACGCTCATGCGGCAGGTTGCCCAGCTGGGACGCCTTTAGCAAAAGCCAAATCCCAACGCTCGGACAAACAACGGGATTCGGCAAAAACTCCTAGTGGCGGAAGTGACGAGCGCCCGTGAACACCATAGCGACACCGTGGTCGTCACAAGCCTGGATGGACTCCTCGTCGCGCATCGAGCCACCGGGCTGAATAATCGCGGTCACGCCATGGGCCGCAAGCACGTCCACGTTGTCGCGGAACGGGAAGAACGCATCGCTCGCAGCAGCAAAGCCGCCCGCCTCAACGCCCATGCGCTTGCAGGTCTCCTCGGCGCGCTCGCACGCAAAGAGCGCAGAGTCGACGCGGTTGGGCTGGCCAGGTCCCATACCGATACCGGACTGATCCTTGGCGATCAAGATGGCGTTGGACTTAACGGTCTTCACCACGCGCCAAGCGAACAGAAGGTCGTCCATCTCCTTGTCCGTGGGCTTGCGAGTCGTGGGGAAGGTAAAGGTCGAGGGATCCTCGGAAACGGTGTCCACGGCCTGAACGAGCATACCGCCATCAACGGTACGAGCCTCGAGGTGAGCGTGGCCATCGGCACCGCCGGTCTCCAGCACGCGCAGGTTCTTGCGGCGGCTCAGACGCTCCAGAGCCTCGTCGGTAAAGGACGGGGCAATGAGCACCTCGACAAAAAGCTTGTCGCGATCGGCAAAGTGCTCCACAAGCTCAAGGGGAACCTCGCGGTTCAAGGCGATAATGCCGCCATAGGCGCTCTTGGGATCGCATGCAAAGGCGCGATCATAGGCCTCGGTCACCGTCTTGGCGACAGCAGAACCGCAGGGATTTTGATGCTTGAGGATGATAGCAGCAGGCTCATCAAACTCGCGCACGGCATTCCAAGCGGCATCGGCGTCGAGCAGGTTGTTATAGGAGAGCGGCTTGCCCTGGATCTGCTTGGCGCCAACGAGCGGATTTGCCGAAGAGGCGAAGTTGCCAAACTCATCGGCAAAGCGATAGACGGCAGCGGCCTGATGCGGGTTCTCGCCATAGCGAAGGTCCTCGACCTTCTCAAGATGCAGATCGATTGCCGCAGGCGGAACAAAAGCAGCGGAGGCGGAAGCCTCGGGGGCCTCCTCTGCCAAGTAGCTGTTGAGCCACGTGGAGATAGCGGTATCGTAGGCGGCGGTACGCGTATAGGTCTTGGCAGCCAGGCGACGACGCGTGCCCAAGGTAGTTGCGCCCTTGTGGCGATGCATCTCGTCGAGAACCATCGCGTAATCGGACGGGTCACACACCACGGTCACCGAGTCGTTGTTCTTGGCGGCAGAGCGCAGCATGGAAGGGCCGCCGATATCGATATGCTCGATGGCGTCGGCAAAGGTCACATCGGGAGAGGCAACGGTTTTCTCAAACTCGTACAGGTTAACCGCCACGAGGTCGATCATCTTGATATCGTGCTCGCTGGCCTGAGCCATGTGCTCCTCGGAGTCACGACGGCACAGCAGGGCGCCGTGCACCTTGGGATGCAACGTCTTCACACGGCCATCCATCATCTCGGGGTAGCCGGTAAACTCCTCGATCGGGGTAACGGGCACGCCCGCAGCCTCAATCGCCTTGGCGGTTCCGCCCGTCGAGATAATCTCAACGCCAAAATCGTCAACCAGTGCTCGTGCGAAATCGACGACGCCGGTCTTATCGGTGACCGAGATAAGCGCGCGCCCGATCTTCACATCAGCGGCCATGCCTTCCTCCTTGTCGCGAAAGGGGCCTTGATACCGCAAAAGTTACGGCATCGACCCCCTCTTCCACATACATCACTAATGTAGCGCATCGACACGCCAACTCGCAGGCGATACGCATGTTATTTGAAGAAAATACCGAGAGGCGATGGCGCTTTCGCGTAGAAATGACGCAGTTGACGTGTGAACATGAAGGCACCATATTCCGCGCCCCAAACGGTGGTATTAAATCTGCCGAGAGAAAGGTGCGCTGCGTGTCGACCGTGCTGTACAGACCATTTGAAGATGAAGATTTCGAACCGCTTGTCGAGATCGTCCGTACGCTATGGCACAACGACGATGACGTCCCCGACGCTGCCTTTGGCACCCTCGAGGCGACATGCGATCTTGCGCATTGCCTCTCGGTATCCACCTTCTCACAGGTAGCCCTTATCGACGGTGCGCCGCGTGGCATTATCCTCGCCCGATCGGAAAACGACTACAACCAAGATTTATCCCGTTGGGCGACCATCGAAGCAAAATCGGCTTGCGCCATGGATTCCTACGACGCCAAAGCCGCCCACACGTTCCAAACGTGGTACGACGGCATGCGCAAAGTAGACGAGCGCCTCTTGGCATCGAGCGGCCTTACACTCGACAATGAAATCACGCTGCTCGTTGTAGATCCCTCGGCACAGGGGCTCGGAATCGGAACGGTGCTGTTTGACGCCGCATCTTCGTACTACGCCGCACTCGGCGATCTTAAGGCGTATCTGTATACCGACAGCGATTGCAGATGGTCGTTCTACGAGCTCCGCGGCATGAAACGTTTGGGGAGATACAAATCGACACGCGAAGAGCGCAGTCTGCTTCCGCGAGAGATGTATCTTTACGGTTTAGACCTCAGTGCCTAACCTGCGAGGAGCTGGACGTCTTGAGGGCAGCTTGACGTCCAACGCGCCCGTAGGGAAAACACATAGGCGGTACGGACACACGCCCGTGCCTGGACGCGATCGCAACTCTCTCCGCGGTCGTGTTCAGATATGAAAGGGTCCGACGGAAACATTCCGTCGGACCCTTTTGCATGAACTGTCGAAACTCGCAGGTTAAAACGTGCCGCCGCCTCCGCCGCCGCAGCCGCCGCCACCGCCACCGGAAAAGCCACCGCCACCGCCACCGCCGGAGCTGGACTCCGAAGCTGCCACCGCGGACACGGAATTGTGGTAGACCCTGCCAATCGAATCGGTGGGAGCGTCGAGTGCAGGATCGCTATAGCACCACCAGTACACGGGGTAGTAATCGTAGAAACCCTCGGCGTTACGGACCGCAGGCGGCACGGCGTCGGCAAGCTCGCGCAGCGTCTTTTTGGAAACACCCAGGGCCACGCCCATCACCATGAGCTTGTTCCACAAGACAAGATCGCCCGGCACGGCCTCGCCCAGGCGGGTGAAGTCCTCGAGCCACCTCTTAAGCGCGCGGCATTTGTTCTCCAAGTCGGCGCCCTCTTGCGTTAGGCGACGGAAGGTCAAGCCCAGCAAAATGGTAATCACCGAGCAGACAACGGAGATGCCAAACGCAATGATGTTAGGCACGGGAGCATCCAAGAAGAACATCTGGAGAAGTCCTCCTCCGATGACAAACGTGCCACCAATAATCGTGAGCGCCACAGCCGCCGTGCCGTCGGAAGCGACAAGATTCCTGGATTCCATAGCACCCGTGACGCTGTGCGTGTAGCTATCAAGCCTCCTGGAATACGTGCTCGTATGCTTTCTGGCATATTGCTTGAACGACTGGAATGTGCGCGAAAGAGTAGTTCCCTGGCGCTCGACGCCCAAGAAATACAGTTCGAGCACAGCGCGATCGATTCCGTTCTTTGCCCTCGTAAAGCCACCATTATCCATCGAAATGCAGTAGTCGCTCGCAGCTTTTTGACCGGGCGTAGCAACACTTTGCAGCTTGATCAAACGCTCGTCGGTAAGCTTCATAAGCGTGGCAACAAAAGCGCGGTCGGGCACCGTGCCTTTGTTCATAAACGTCGCGAGCACGGCAGGGTGGTCGTCGCTTGGAACATCACGGAAGTACGTCTCGTTAAACGTGGGGACAGGACGCTTGAGGCGTAGTTTCTGTATCACCGTCACCGCCAGCAGCGCCACGGAAACAACGACCGTCAATGCCGCCAGGCCGCAGGAGAGAAGCCGAGCGCGTTCACGACGAGTATTCGCCTCTTCGGCCCACTGCTCTTCCTCGTCCAAAATATCCGGAAGGCGTTCTTCGTCCGATCGAGAGCCCAATGGCATGTAGGGCACCCAAGACGCGGGAAACGCGATGCGCGCCTCGGCGAACTCGCCACCCCTCACGCAGGGGACATCGTAATCGACCTCGCCGTCCTCGTCGTCGGGCGTGACCGTCGCCGTCAGTGGTCCATGGCCCCAGGCGCGCAGCGTATCGCCTACCGTCGCAGGGTTTTGCTGCACCAAGGAAGCGTCAAACGAAACGTTAAGCGTCACGTCGTTCGAATCTTCCCCCCATTCATCGCCCACGAACTTCCAGTAGAGCTCGGCGGTATCCCGCCAAAGCATGACCGCGCCGTTCATCGTGTAGGAGATCTTGACATCTGCGCTCGAGCCATCGGACGAAGGCATATAGATCTTCAAAGTCACAGACGAGCCGCTGGTATCTACGGTATAGACGCCGTAATCCCCCGAGGAGGCATAATCCGCCTCTTGGAATTCATCTCCATCGACAGAAACGCCGTTGATGCCCAGGGTCACGTTCTCGCCCTGCTGATTTTGTCCGAGAGGGATCTCCCAGTACACGCCGTTAACATCGTCGGTGAACTCGAAAGTTCGTTCTTCGCTCACCTGCAGGGAGCCATCGGACGTCACATGCGCCCGCATATCCACCTGCGATGTCTGGTAGGTGCTCGCATAAGCTGCAGCAGGAATCAAAGACGCCACCAGCACCAGGGCCAAGGCGGTAATTGCGCGAAAACGGGTACGCATGGCACATCCTTACGTCGGCGTTATCCGTGGCCCTATTGTAGTCGCGCGGGGACGTTCCGCACGCGTGCGCGTTCACATTCGATGTTGGTGCTCCCCAACAAGGTAGGCATATCAGCCCTTCACATCATCCGTCAAGACGCTCCCATCGCTCACCGGCGAAACGTAACCGGCGTCAAACGTCACCACGCAGGGGACACCGGGGCATTTTTCGCCCACGAGCGCACTCACACGAGAAAGAAGCTCATCGTCATCCATATCAAAATCGGTAGGACGTACCAGGTCGAACGCCACAAAATCTCGCTTCTGGCGTACATCGTGGACCGAAAGCCGCGGGTCGATATCCCTCACGCGCTCGTTAAGCCACGAGCGCAAGTCAAAGCCATCGGGAGCATCGGTCACAACAGGATCGCAGTGCAACGTTATCTCAACCCCCAACTCTCGCTGGATGTCGTGCTCGATGGAATCGAGTATCTCATGGTTGGCAAAGGCATCGCGCTCGCCCGGCATCTCGACATGCGCGCTTGCGAACTGACGGCCCGGGCCGTAATCGTGCACCATAAGGTCATGCGTGCCCAGGACCCCGGGATAGGACATGATCTTGGTGTGGATGCGCTCAACAAGCCCCTCGTCTGGAGCTTGGCCCAGAAGAGGGCTCGCCGCGTCGCGCACCAAATCGACACCACCGGCACACACAAAAAGGCCCACGCCCAAGCCTGCCCAGCCATCAAGGTCGATACCCGTGGCACGGGAGATGAGCACAGCCGCCAAGACCGCACCAGAGGCAATCACGTCATTTCGGGAGTCGACGGCAGTAGCGAGAAGCGTCCCCGAATCGATGCGATGCCCCAGACGCCTATTGAATAGGGCCATCCACGTTTTGACCACCATAGAAAGAATGAGCACCGCCATCGAAGCCACGCCGTATTCGGTAAACGACGGATGGAGCAGCTTATTCACCGATTCGGTAACCAAGTTAAGGCCCACGGAGCACACGATCACTGCCACGCTGAGGCCCGCTAGGTACTCAAAGCGTCCATGCCCATACGGATGGCCCGCGTCGGCAGGACGTGCCGCCAGGCGAAAGCCCAGCAAGCTCACAATATTGCTCGAAGCGTCGGATACGTTGTTGACGGCGTCGGCAACAAGCGACACGGAACCCGTAAGCAGTCCAACAATGCCTTTGCTCACGCACAACACGATATTGCAGCAAATGCAGATGATGCCTGCGGCCAGTCCGGCACGGGTACGCACCGAAGCGTCCAAAAGCTCACCTTCCGGCTGCGCCACCAAACGACGTATCAGCCAGTTTATCATTGCGCACGCACCTCCATATAGCATTGAGAGCACAGTATACCCGCACACGCCGCCGCGCTTTCGCCCAGATTGCAACGAAAGCCAAACTCAGTATCGAGATATCAAATGACGCCGAGCAAGCGCAGACGCACTCCAACCTCTATACTGAGCGACATGGAATTCAACGAAGAACATATCAACGGCGCAAACGGCCCGCACGACGCCTGCGTCGTGGGACGCTTTGCGCCGTCGCCCTCCGGTCGCATGCATCTGGGCAATATCTTCTCCGCCCTTATGGCATGGCTCTCCGTGCGAAGCCAGGGCGGGCGCATGGTCCTGCGCATCGAGGACCTCGATGCGCGCTGCCGCAACCCCCTGTGGTCCGATCTTTTTATCGAAGACCTCCGCTGGCTTGGTCTGGACTGGGACGAAGGCCCCTTCTATCAACGAGACCGTACGAACCTTTACGAAGACGCCCTTAAGAAACTCATCGCGTCCGGCCTCACGTATCCCTGCTTTTGCACGAGGGCCGAGCTACACGCGGCAAGCGCACCACATGCGAGCGATGGTACCCCCATCTACGCAGGCACGTGCCGCCACCTCTCGCCCGCAGAGGTAGCGCAGCGCACGGCCGTACGGCCGCCGGCAACGCGCCTGCGTGTGCCGGAGGCCAACGGCCCTTTCGATACTATTGAATTTGTAGACGGTGTTTACGGCGAACAGCGCGAGTCACTCTCCTCGGAATGCGGTGACTTTTTGATTCGGCGCAGCGATGGAATCTTCGCCTATCAGCTTGCGGTCGTAGTTGACGACGCCACCATGGGCGTCACAGAAGTTGTGCGCGGAAACGACCTGCTCTCGTCCACGCCGCGCCAGATGTATTTGCAGAATCTGCTGGGATATCCCCACCCGCACTATGCTCACGTGCCGCTGCTCGTCGCTGCCGACGGACGTCGTCTTTCCAAGCGCGATCACGATTGCGGTATGGACGAGCTTCGCGAACGATTTGGCTCGCCCGAAGCACTTTTGGGATACGTCGCGCATCTCGCCGGCATTGCCCCAGATGCCAAGCCGCGCGGCGCAGCAGAACTGGTCGAGTTGTTCTCCTGGGACGCTATCCGAGCTCATCGCGACGATATCATCATCGCGCCGTAGCAAGCGAGCGCGTTGCCTCAGCTCCGCACTCTCTCGGGTTCGAATCCCCGGGCTCCTTCAAAACGGAAAAAGGACGCCCGGGTGGACGTCCTTTCCAAGTCAAACTGGCGGAGAGCTGGGGATTCCGGCATGCGTGCGCATGCCGCACCGCTGCGGCGCTTACGCGCCTTGCGTGCTGCGCTGGACAACGCTTACGCGTTGCCTCAGCTCCGCACTCTCTCGGGTTCGAATCCCCGGGCTCCTTCAAAACGGAAAAAGGACGCCCGGGTGGACGTCCTTTCCAAGTCAAACTGGCGGAGAGCTGGGGATTCGAACCCCAGATGCCCTTTTGGGGCATACTCGCTTAGCAGGCGAGCACCTTCGGCCTCTCGGTCAGCTCTCCGTAACAGCCGTAATATCATACCCCACTCGGCCCCAACAGCACAAGAACAGAAATGCAAGTCTTCAGAATTCTCTCGCAGATACGCAGCGACACCATGCTCAATCTACTGCAAAGACCTGCTCAGCACGCTTAAATCGTCGCTGCCACGTGCATGCCACATCTGATAGACGCAGCGCGTTCCCAAGAAGAAAAAACCGTTGTCAACCAGCTGGACTGCCAAATCGGCTATGAAATTCGAAACCTCCTCCGTGGGCGGCAAGGCAATTCCCGCCCGTTCGACGGTAGCAACCGCATCTTCAAACGAAGGCGGCTCCGAAACGTCCATCTCGGACATGAGCGCCCGCATTTCTTCCTGCGCCGTAGGTTCAATCTCCTCGCCGCGCGGAATCAGCCGATAGCATGCAAGCGCCATCTGTCTATCGCCCAAGTTCCAATAGGCAAACGCCACGCGATAGAACAGGTAGCCGATGGAGGCGCGATCGTGCGCAAGACGCGCCGCGTGCTTTCCCACCTCAACGACCTCTTCGAAACGCTCAAGCTGAGCAAGAACGTTGATGAGCGAAAAATGCGCTTGCATGGAGGACTTCGCCATATCGTAAAGCTTGCGCGCCTGCGGCAGCAAAACTTCTAAATCGCCTGCCTGCGTATAGAGATTGCACAGCTCATACTGGGCAAAGTAAAGGGCATCCGGCACGCGCAAAACGCGAATGTCGCCGTCGTCCTCCGTGAGGGGAAGCATCAAACGCGCAAGGTAATTCTCACAAAATTGAGATTCAACCGGAACCGTTGCCGCAAGCTCTTCTAGCGCACACGCCGCCTCGAGCTCGTCGACGAGCTTGGCAAAACCCTTTGCCGCCGCAGCGGGATCGGTATGCACAAGCTCCCGGAGCTCCACCACCCGCTTGACGTGAGGGTCTTCGGAGTCCTCCATCACCTCAAGCTCCGCAGCAGTATCTGCCAAAAGCATCGGCCGCAACGACTCTGGCAGCATGCGTGTATCGTTTGCCGGCGCCACTTTGCGCTGGTCAACTGCAGGCCAAGCCTCCTCACCAGCATATATCGAGTCTTCCAGCGCCTTTAGACATGGAGTGCCTTCGAACGACTTGGCATCGAGCCGCTTGGCGACTTCACGCCACTTGGCCATATATGCCGAGCGCGTGAACTCGTAGATGCATACCGGGAGCCTCTCCTCGGGCCGCTCGTCTTCGAACAATGGATCGACCTGCACAAGGCAGCGCTCGATATTGAGCCCCGCCGCAAAACAGGCCGCCGCCAACGTAAGGACCACGCGCGATAGAAGTTCCGCGCGCAGCTCTCGAATTTCACCCTCATCGTATTTGGCCCACCCGCCCGCGAGCTCATCATAGAACGAGCGGGGCATGGCGGCGCAGGGCGGCTGCATGAACTGCACGCGCATGGCGCCGCGAGACACATCGGCATCGAATCGATAGTCGAGACGCGTGATGATGTTAATCCCCTCCGCAAGACGCGCAAATCGCGTGCGAACATCCCATTCGCCCCCGGGTACGCATTGAATCGTTCCCGGCATCGCCCATGGATTTGGCTCCGAAAGCTGCTCCAACAGCTGCGCGACCTGTCCCGTCGTCTCGTCGAAGATGCGACGGTCGATCCTCGAGCAGTCTTCTTCACTTGGAGACATGGAGGTGGGCGCCATGCCCGCCCCCATGCGATCAAGCATGCGAGAAAGGCGATTCAGAACCGTCTCAACAGAAAGCACTGTCTCCACTTCATGCCGCGACAGCCCCGAACGATCAAAGTTGACAAAGAAGCTACGCGTGCGCTCAATGCGCGCGAGCGTAAGCGTCGTTTTAACCGAGCAGGTGCGCAAGCAGGGAAGATCCACCTCGCTCATCAAGCGCTTTGCATACAGCTCCAGACCGCAGGGATTTTGATTGCTCTCGATGCGATACAGCAGCGCGTCGATGGCGTCCGGAAGCGAGGCGGACGCAAAGCCGCAAAACAGCTCGACAGGCTCATCAAGCGCCTGCATCTCGATATCAAAACGTTCATGTTCGGCATTCGGACTTCCAGAGGAAATGGCACCGGTTCCCGCCGCGCCAAAAACGCAGTAGCGCAGATAAAGCGACGCCAGGAAGTCACCGTAGCGAAGGCTGCGTTTCGAATTCCAGGTAGGCTCGTCGGCGTTCTCGCGCATCGTGCCCTCCACAGCGCCCTTGAAGTGCGAAATACGACGCAAACGCCCATGCTCATCAAGCACGCTAATCGACCCCGACTCTGCATCGGGGCTCTTGCGAATCACCAGATCGGGAGCATCCGGAAGCGCCGCATCCCTCACCGGGGCACACGTACGGTACACTTCGCCGGACATGTTGACATAGCCCAAAATCTCGACCTGTGATCGTCCGACAAACCGGACAACATAGCAGGCCTCCTGAGCATCCTTGCCAAACGCACCGGAAATTGTGCCGTACGTTTCGTCGTCGAGCTGCTCGGGCATGTGCGTGAAGCGCTTTTTGCCCGCCAGTAGGCCCAGTTTATAACGAGCTGCCTGCATTGCCTCGTCCTTCTTGTTTAGGCCACCGGTAACGTGCTGGCAGCGAGATGTTCCGCATCTATCATACGTTCGATATGAAACTCTGGGCCCAGGACGTCCGGCAGTCGGTGGCTTTGGGCACGGGGGACGGAGCTGGCCACCTCATGGGCAACATAAATGCATAAAACGGTATTCGATTCGAATAAAAAACAGGCAAATCGAGCCACTTTGGCATTTTCCGCAGACCGACCTGTGCGTTCTGGCAAAAAAGTCAATAATTGCGCGATATGACGACCCTTTCCATCAACGTTTAGGCGCTGAAACTGCCGATGGCGACTATGAACGACGTTCATAGTCGCCATCGAGCCTTCAAAGGCCATTCGGGCAGTTATACATCCGCAAACGCGATAACCGAATCGCGCAAATATTAACTTTTTTGCCAAAGCAGGAACTTTCGCATGCACACAAGCGCTTACGGGCGCATCGTGATCGAGGCGCTCCTCATAAGGCTGCGAACACAAGGACAAAAGCGTTGCCACCAAGCACCTTACAGGCGGGGCGAAACACCGCGATAAAAGAAAAGCCCCCATTGCTGGGGGCCTAACATTCGGTTGGTGCGGCATATAGGATTCGAACCTATGACCTTTTGATTCGTAGTCAAACGCTCTATCCAGCTGAGCTAATGCCGCAGCGCGCTATTTATAATGCCACCGCCCCTAGGTCACGTCAAGAAAAACTTTTCTAAAAGTCGAAAAATTTTTGCTTCGCGCATGCAAAGCAGCTAAAGCGCAGGTAAATAAGGCACATGATCAAAACGCACTCCTCGATTGATTTCGCATCGCGCCCTCATTTTCACAAATGGGACGTTTGTGACGCTTTGCGCGATGCATTCGGGACCCAAGGCGCTTCCAAAATAGCCTCCGGCCGATAGCCTCATAAGTGAGAAGGACCCATCGCGGTGCCCGTTGATCCACTCAACGACCCATGGGTCGAAATGAAATGCACATGGAAGGACGAGGACCCATGAAAATCTCCAAGAAGCTACTGGCGGTGTGTGTCGCAGCTCTCACCCTGAGCATGGCCTTGATGGGCTGCAACAGCGGCACGAGCTCTTCCGGTGGCGGAAGCGCCCCCACAGGAGCCGCCGAACAAAAGGAATCCAACAAGCCTGTCGATGACCGCGTCGACTTTACGTGGTTCAAGGCCTCTGTGCCCGAGGGCTATGACATCTGGTCCGATACCGGTGACGGCGGCTTTGTTGGCAGTATCTGCTTCAAGAATGTCGAAGAGAGCGACAAGTCCATCTCCTTTGACGTCGAATCCGACGACGCCGAGACGCTCGTTGCCGATGAAACCGACAGCGACGGCTATACCGCCGGCGAAGACATCACTATTGGCAAGTACACCTGGAAAACCGTCGACTTCACCTGGAACGATACCCCGAGCGTCGAACTGATCGCCGAGATTCCCGACACCGGCCAAAGCGTTGTCATCTACCTGTTCATGACGACTCCCGACGACCCCGCCGTCAAGGCATTCCTCGAGTCCCTCGAGTTCCCCGAGAACCTCGAAGAGGCACACAACGAAGCCAAGAAGATCAGCATTGCAGACCTGTGCAAGGAAAACAGTCTCACTGAGTACAAGCCGGGAAAGTAGCCCGTAGTTTATGTGGGTAAGGCAGGCGTTGCTCCACACAACGATCTGCAGAATAAGCGGAGAGGGACGAGCAAGAAAGGACGAGGACCTATGAAGATCACCAAGAAGCTATTAGCGGCGTGCCTTGCGGCTCTTGCCCTGAGCATGGCCCTCATGGGCTGCAACGGCGACAACACCGCCAAGCCCGCCGGCAGCGCCGCTGGCAGCGCCTCCAAACAGACGACCGAAAAGAAAGAGTCTAAAAAGCCTGCCGACGACCGCATCGACTTTACGTGGTTCAAGGCTTACGCGCCCGAGGGCTACGACGTATGGGCACGCAGCGGGAGCGATGGCAACGTGTCCGAAATCCTCTTCAATGGCATTGAGGACAGCAACAAAGTCATCTCCTTTGGCGTGAGCTCCACGAAGGACGCTGAGGCAGTTGCCAACAGAGACGCGGAGCGCGACGGCTACGAGCGCGGAGAAGATGTAACCATCGGCAGGTACACCTGGAAGACCGTCAACTTCACCTGGCACAAGACGCCGAGCATGCACCTCGTGACCGACATCCCCAACTCCGGCAGAAGCGTCGAGATCACCCTCTTCATGGCGACCCCCGACGATCCCGCCGTCAAGGCATTCCTCGAGTCCATTGAGTTCTGCGAGGAAGATCTTGAGGAAAAGAAGCTTGAGGCCAAGGACATTAGCATCAAGGACCTCTGCGAGGAGAATGGGCTTGTTATCTCCGGAACGAGAAAGTAGCGTCACGTCCAACATGACGCCGCACGCAGAGTAGCCCGCAGGGCAACCTGAGCGCGCGAGCAGGGCCCGATTCCCGCCTCCCCCGGGAATCGGGCTTCTTTTTTGCTTATGTCCCGCACTTCCCGTCTTATAGGACAGAAAGTGCGCCCGATTCAGAGCCTCCCACACGGATGGACAGCCTTTCTCGCTGCTAAAACTTCCGTCGAGACACCGCCAGAACGCGCGGCAAGTAAAAGCGGCGAAGCCCCCATAGGACTCCGCCGCTCATCAGGCGATATATTTGCAAGAAGCCTTATGCCTCGGGCACGATCTTCTCCATGCCGCCCATGTAAGGACGCAGCACCTCGGGAATGGTAACCGTGCCGTCCTCGTTCTGGTAGTTCTCCAGAATGGCCGCCATAGTGCGGCCGGCCGGCAGGCCGGAGCCGTTCAGCGTATGCAAGTAGCGCGAGCCCTTGAAGTTGGCGGGATCGCGATACTTGATGTTGGCGCGACGTGCCTGGAAGTCACCGCAGTTGGAGCAGGACGAAATCTCCTTGTACGCGTTGTAGCTGGGCAGCCAGACCTCAATGTCGTAGGTCTGGCGCGCCGAAAAGCCCAGGTCACCCGTGCAGAGACTAATCACGCGATACGGAAGGCCCAGCTGCTGCAGCAGATACTCGGCCTCGGCGGTCATGCTCTCAAGCTCCTCGTCGGACTCTTCAGGCTTGGCGAACTTAACCATCTCGACCTTGTCAAACTCGTGTTGGCGAATGATACCACGGGTATCGCGACCAGCAGAGCCAGCCTCCTCGCGGAAGCACGGAGTGAAAGCGGTGTAACGGCGCGGCAGCGTGTCTGCGTCGAGCACCTCGCCGGCGTGCAGGTTGGTAAGCACAACCTCGGCGGTGGGGATCAAGAAGTTGTCACCCGACACGTGATAGGCATCATCCTCGAACTTGGGCAGCTGACCCGTGCCGAACATGGTCTGGCGCTTAACGACGATGGGCGGCCACCACTCTTTGAAGCCACGGCTCGTGTGCGTGTCCACAAAGAAGTTGATAAGCGCACGCTCAAGACGGGCGCCAGCGCCACCAAGAACGGTAAAACGGCTACCAGAAAGCTTATTGCCGCGGTCGAAATCGAGGATGTTGAGGTCGGTACCCAAGTCCCAGTGAGCCTTGAACTCAAAATCAAACTCACGCGGAGTACCCCAGCGACGACGCTCGATGTTCTCGTCCTCGTCTTTACCGTACGGGGTGGCCTCACACGGGATGTTGGGCAGATGGGCCATGAAATCGGTCAGCTCGCCCTCAATCTGAGTACGACGCTCGGCAAGACCGTCAATCTTCTCGTTGACCTCGCGCACGGCCTCCTTGGCGGCCTCGGCCTCGTCCTTCTTGCCCTCCTTCATCAGGGCACCAATCTTCTTGGACTCGGCGTTGCGCGTAGCCTGGAGCTCCTCAACTTCGACGATGACCTGACGACGCTCATCATCCATCTCAAAGAACTTCTGACGGTCCCACGAAGTCTGGCGATTGGCCATGGCCTCGTCGATAGCGTCGGGATTCTCTCGAACGAATTTGATATCGAGCATGCTTCCTCCGTTGTACCGCGCCGGCGCCGGGCCGGCACCGCGATGTGTATTCAGGTTGGCAATATACCATTGCTCTCGCAAGTATATACTTATGGGCAGTTTGACTTGACCCCCAGAAGGTGAGATGGCTGGATGGACACGTTTTTTTCCTTTTTGTTTGGCACGCGTGAAGGCGTGGGCATTCTCTTTGTTGTCGGCATCCTCGTCATTGGACTGGTTGCTTTTATTCTCGAGAAACGCACGAGCAAGATGTATGTAGACCGCGGGCCCAGCGATGATGACGACTGGGATCTCTAAACACAGCCCGCAACAACCAGCACTCCATTGTTAAGGTCTGACGCCCCTGGCATCGGACCTTTTTGCTAGCAATCACGGCCCATTGCCTTGTGCCGCCCACGGTATACTAAGCCCTAAGGCCATTCGACCTTGGAGTACGCCATGAGCAGACACCACGACTCTAATATCGACCCGTTTAACGCCGGCGAACCCGTGATGCCGGAAGACACGCAGCCAGATGATTTCCCGGGTGACGCGTGTTCCTTTGCCGATAAGGACTACTCTGCGCCGCGAAAGCGCCCCGATGCCTACCGCGCACCCACCGACAACTCCCCCGCCAGCGTCGCCGACAAAAGAACCCATCGTGCATGGAAAGCAGCTTTCAAGACACGCGACGGCAAAACGAATCAAAAGCCCCGGGCATCCAACCACACCAAGAGCAGCTCCTCTAAGACAACCGGTCGCCGCAGCAAGCTCGCTATCTTCATCCTCATCGTCTTCATTTTTGCAGTTGCCGGGAACCTTCTCGATAACACCTTCTTTGACGAAAGCCCATTCGCACCGTTTGAGGACGAAACGTTTGATCATTCCCGAGCGAGGCAGCTGGATCCATCGGAACTGAATGAGGAAGAAAGCACCGTTTACGATGTTACCTGCCAGACCCTCTCCGCCTTACAAGACAACGAGAATGTACGCGAGCGCATCTGCAACAATCTCTCGCAGGAGCTTAAGAACTCCTATGGATACGATGCCGAGGACCTCGGCATCGACCCGACGATTTACGCCAATAAGCTACTAGGCAACTTTACGTATCAAATCGATAGCGTATATGCGTTTACCGACAACGAAGATCCCGCCGACAACCGTGGTACCGCTTTTTTCGATTACTTTGTTCCAAGCGCCTATGATTTTGACGAGACCTTCCACGAAGAGCTTAGTGAGTATCTCTATGACGAGGGACTGAGCAGCGCTCACAGCCAGCTGACCGATGCCCAAAAAGAGCGCGTGCGCGAAATATATAACGACGCGCTGAACGAAATCGAAAACGACGATACCGAATCCTCTTACGGATCGCTCGAATTTAGCTACGACGACGCTTCGAATACATTCAGTCTTAAAGAACAGAGCTTTAACGAGCTTGTCGACTCTGCCTTCCAGCTCTTTTAGGAGTCCTTGCAGCGCGTTTAGCAAGCAATGATATGTCGTTCTGACTTGCGCCTTCGCTGCGCGAATCCGCGGCCACGCGGCCGGCTGCCGCCGCCCGCTCGCATGCTCGGCTACGGGGCAGGCCGCCGGCCTGCCCGCTTCACGTCTCGCGACCTCATCGGTTCAAGTCCGCTCACGGCGCCCTAACAAAAAAAGGCCTCCTTTGCTGGAAGCCTTAAATAGTTAATGGTGCGGGCGAAAGGACTTGAACCTTCACGAGCCGAAGCCCATAGGCACCTGAAGCCTACGCGTCTGCCAATTCCGCCACGCCCGCGTGCTGTTAAATAATACTCGAGCGGAACAATCGATTCAAGCTCTTTTTTTAATTTCTTTCGAACCGTTCGACTCGGATGCCAAAAATTGTCTACTTGCCCTGAGAAAGATGGATGGCAAAGCCGCCGATCTGGTCCTTGAGATAAATCAAGAACGTCGAGCCATCCTCGTTAAGCACGCGGGATTCCTCGATAAACTCTACGCCGCGTTCACGCAGCCACGCCTCGGCAGCTGCCGTATCGTTTACCGCAAGGCCGATATGGCCGTGCTCGCCGCGTCCATTCTGCTTCATTGTCTCGACCAGCGTGTCCGAGAAAAACGAAATGGGCGTTTCACGCGGAGTCAAACCCAGCAAAAGTTCAAACTGCTTGGCAATACGCTGCGCCTCGTGCGGGTCCTTTGCATTGATCCCCACGTGCGCCACATGCATATTAAAGAGCTCTACCGGATTACCCTCACCCATCGTTGCCATACTCGATTCTCCCATCTGCGCTCACACGCGTTGCCTACAAATAAAGCCGCACCAAGCGGCGCGGCTTCAATCTTACGTCAGTTGTAGCGCCATACGGCACATAAGGGGCCAAAAGCCCGCAGAGCTCTAGCGTCCCTGTTTACGAGCGATAACGCGAATATTCTCGGGATCGACGCGCTCCTCGGTGGCAAGCAGAAAATCCTTGAGCTCCATTGCGGGGTTGCCGTCCTGGTCAACGCTATCCTCGGTGTCAATAAAATAACGCGCATGAGTCCCCCGACCGCTCCCTGCGTCATTCTTCTCGGCAATACGCAAGTACAGATGGCCGCTGTTGCCTGCAGAGCGAAGCGAACATTGCTCGAGTTTGTCCAGCGCAAAAACCTTTTTCTGACCAAACGATTCAAAGCTGATGCTCGTAGCATCAAGCTCGATCACGCGCGGATACGCATGGGCCACAAACGTGTTAAGCAGCGTATAGGCGCACACAACGAGTGCCAGGATGGCAATAGGCGCAAAAAAGCCGATAACCACACAGTGAATGGCGACGCATGCAAAAAAGATGCATGCATATGCGGGGATCAACACGTCTGAACGGTAGCTGCGATCGTCATAGGTGTACGTCCTCTTCTCCTCGGGAGGCACACCCGCAGCGACGCCAACCTTGAGCACCTTAGGCACAGAAGCGGTCTCGATCTTTTTTACGGCTTTCTTCGCCATCGTCAAAACTCCTCTAGCGCGCTTGGCTGGGCATTCCAGCATGTGGCGCGACGTCTCGATAAAAGATTGGGGCCCACGAAACTCGTCGCGGGCCCCAAATGATGCTAGCTCATATGCGTCTTGAGCATAGAGGTTGGTGCATTACGCCTGCTCGGCGTGCAGCTCCTTGGCCTCCTTGAGGATGCGCATACGGTTCCAGACAGCCATGGCAATAGCAACGACAGCCGGGATGACCAGGCCGATGCCGTCGCCAAGCTGGCCAAGGCGAGTGATGACCCAGGTGAGCGGGTTAGCGCCATCGCAGATGGAGGAGATGGCAGCAGCGCCACCCATGTCGAAGTTCACGTTTGCAGCAGCAGAGGTGATGAGCGGGGCCAGGTCGGTGGCGATGTAGAAACCAACGGCCAGGACGATGACGCCGACGATCAGACCACGGAAGCCGTTCTCATGAACGATCGGGGTGATGAGCACGAGCATGTAGGGGATGCAGGCGAGGTCGGCCAGAGGCACAACCTGGTTGCCCGGGAGAATGAAGGCCAGGAAGATGGAGACCGGCACGAGGATGAGCGCCATGGTCAGGGTCACGGGGTGACCGGTACCAACAGCGGAGTCAAGGCCGATGTAGATCTTGCCGCGGTTCTGGAAGTGCTTCTGGATGAAGTTGGAAGCAGCGTCAGAGACGGGCATGAGGCCTTCCATGAGGAGGGCAGCCATCTTCGGGATCAGGACCATAACGGCGCCCATGTAGACAGCCATAGCGAGCACAGAGGGCTCACCGTTGGCGCCAGGCAGGAAGCCATAGCCAGCGAGCAGGCCGATAAGCAGGCCGATGATGGCGCCCAGAAGGACGGGCTCACCAAAGACGCCGAACTGCTTCTGCATAGAACGAACGTTGATGTCGATCTTGTTCAGGCCAGGAATCTTGTCGATAACCCAGTTGACGGCGAAGGCGATCGGAGCATAAGCACCGGAGAAGCCGTGAGGGATGGAGACGCCGGGGAGGCCGAGGGACTTCTCGACCAGCGGAGCGGTCAGGTCGCCGATGATGAGGACGACAACCTCGTTGATGATGGCGGCAGCGATACCAAAAGCGATGTTGTTGGTAACGATGGCAACGAGAGCGCCGGTGAAGGCGAAGTGCCAGTAGTTCCAGATGTCGACGTCAGCGGTCTGGGTGGTGTTGGTGAGCAGCATAAGCACGTTCACGAGCAGGCCCAGGGGGATGATGATGGTGCCCACGATGGAGCCCATGGCGATTGCGGAAGCCGCAGGCCAGCCCACGTCCATGACGCTCAGGGACAGGCTGAAGCGGGTAACCATGGCGTTAACGCCACCGGCGAGGTCGGTGCCCATGAGCTGGTTGATGACCAGGTTCAGGCCGATAAAGCCGATACCGACGGTCAGACCGGCCTTAAGGCTCTTGCCAAAGCCGGCGCCGAACAGCACGCCCAGAATGGTGAGCACGATCGGCATAACGACGGAGACGCCTAGGCTGGAGACGCCGCCAAAAAATGCAACAATTGCGTCCATTGAGTAATCTCACTCTCGGATAAGGTGACCGCGTCAGCGGTCAGATGTGATCAGACTCTGATGCCTGGAATTACGCGGAGATGATCTCCACGATCTTCTTCTCTGCATCAGCTTTGCCCATACCCGTCAGGAAGGGCACGCCGCTCACATACTCGCAGGTAATGCCTGCGGGAGCGATAGTGGTTGCGACCAGAAGCACAGCGTCGGCGCACTGAGACGGAGCCTCAGCGATGGCGCACTGCACGATGTGGTACTGACCGGAAAGGCCGTTAGCATCCAGGAGGTCGGCAATTTTATGGCCGACAGCCGTGGAGGTCGCGACACCGGAACCACAAGCAACAACGATCTTCTTCATTTACTCTCTCCTTTCGTAAACAAACGATGTTCACATTCTACTACTTCAGCCGGCGCTCGAACTTGCTTCGCCATCGGGCAGTATGCGAAGCGACGCCGGCGAAAAGCCATTGAAAAAGCTAGCGCTTACTCGCCGATAACGCAAACCTTAATTTTGCGGTTGCGCTCACGCGTACGGTCGAAGTCGACAAAGAAAATGCTTGCCAGACCATTGAGCTGAAGCTCGCCGTTCTCGACTTCGAACGTCTGATTGGAACCGATGAGCGTCGAGCGCAGGTGCGCATCACCATTCCACAGCATCCTGCGGTCCATGTTGGGCAGGTACTGCTCGGGGTTGGGCCAAGACTCGACCTCCTCGAAATGGTCGAGACCGGGATAGCGATAGGTGCTCCAGTCGTGCTGCTCGGGGAAGATGCGGTTGAGGCCATCGGAAAGATCGGCCTGCAGGAACGTGTCGCCCGTGGGGGTGTGATCGTGGTCATACTCCTCGGAGAAGACGGCGCAGGTAGTGTGGCAGGAGATAACCGTGACGATGCCCTCCTTGACGCCAGACTCGCGAACGATGTCCTCGACCTCTTTGGTGATGTCCAGGTAGGTGGGCTTGCCTTCGAGGGTGGAAACCTTAACGAGACCTTTGTAAACAGTCATGTGCAAATCCTTGTCCGTCTGAATTACTTTGCGAAATCGGTGCGTGCGCGGTCGAGAGCCTCGAACATCTCGTCGAGGGTTGCAAACGGATCCTCGGCTGCAACGATACCAGACGTGCCGCCCGTGCCGTCGGCGCCGTACTTGATGGCATCATAGACGTTCTCGCCAGAATGAATGCCCGCGGCCTGGAGCACCTGCGTGGTGGGAGAGACGGCCTTAACGGCCTCGGTGGAAGCGCGCATGTAGTCCTCGCCGGCAACGGTGCCGGTGCCAATAAGGCTTGTGAGCTCGCAAACCATGACGTCGGGCTTCAGAGAGGCGATCATCTCGCCCTCCTCGACGGAATCGGCGCATACGACGGTAAGGATGCCAACCTCGTTGGCGCGAGCGATGGTAGCTGCCAGCTCATGCACGGTAGAGGGGTTCTCGGCATGGTTGAGGAAGGTTGCCTTTACGCCAGCGGCGGCAAGTGCCTCGGGTAGAACGTGGCCCATGCCACGGCCCGGCTTGAGGCTCTCCATGTACTGGGCGCAAGGTACCAGGTGAGGGCACTCATCGATGATGCGCGGCAGGTCGATGAGCTGCGCGGTGAACAGAACGTCAAAGTCATACTTCTCGGCCAGTTTGTCCGTGTACTTAGCGAGTTTGAGAATGTCCTCGCCATAGAGGTAGGACTTGGGATTGACCACAAAGAACGGCCAACGAAGCTGCTTTTTCTCCATTACATCATCTCCGCTATCGGGTGCTCGCTGCTTGAACGCAAGCACGTTTGATCTGCCAGATGCCCCACATGGCGCAAGTGCATCTGCCGTTTGGAATGATACGGCAACTCGCACTCAAAATGCTATACAAGTTGCCTTCTGCTTGTACATTCTAATGGAGACAAGTTGAGAGAAACGCATTGTTGCGGGTATCTCGCAAACGGTCGTTATCTTCGATGAACGGTGTGTCAAATAGGGCATTTTCTTCAAAGGAGCGATTTGACCGTTGGTAAAACGTTACACCATTCCGCACACGCTTTGCCCACAACCGTAAATTTGAAGGGTCTATGACGTTTTGCTGAACATCGTTCAGTTTCAAGCCGTAAGCTCAGCTCTACCCGCTTCAAGCCATTCGAAAGAGCGAAAGCGTGGGGGTTAAAAAACGAAAGTGAAACGAACCCTATGACTCAAAGCGCTGATGCGCGGTTCCCACGATGGTCTGACCCGCGGCCAGCATCGTATCGCCCCACTCAATAGCACGGCCGTCATCCAAGAAGATCAGCTGTTCCAGGTTAAGCACGGGCGACACCTCGGACACGCCCATCACGCTTGCCAGATCCTTGCCCGCAGAGCGCGCCGAGTAAGCCATCTGCGAAACGGCGATATGTGCACCTGTCGCCTTCTCGACCGCATCGAACAGCGACATCTCTTCTAAGGGCATGTCCTCGATACCGGGGCAGACATTCAGCGGCGTCCAGCTGTCCAGCACCATAATCGCCTTACCGCCGGCGCGACGCACGCGACGAAGCTTTAGAACAGGATCGCCTTCTTTGATCTGCAAATGCTCCGCAACTTCTAGCGTGGCGCCGATGCGCTCACGCGAAAGGACCTCGGTCTCAAACGTAATTCCCTGCTGCTGCAGTGAGGCCGCAAACGAAAACGGCCGATCACCGCCGGGATGCGCGATATGCGGCTCGCTCACAAAGGTTCCGCGACCATGCTCTTGCTGCAAAAGACCTTCATCGACGAGCGTTTTGATTGCCTTGCGAACGGTGCCACGACTTACGTCAAACAAATCCATCAGGCTGTGCTCAGACGGGATGCGCTCCCCCGTTCCCCACTCCTTGGCGAAGATTTTTGATCGGATATAGTTCGAAACCGTGCCATGCAGGGTCTCGCCGTTAGCTTTGCTCAATCTCGAGTCCTTTCTTTGCTGCTCCGTAACTATACAACTTATGTACAAGTCAATCTAGATATTTTCGCGAGGGGTCAATCCCGAAATGCCTCGAACGCGGCGCGCGCTATTATGTGTCGAGCTTGGTCTATACAACGGCATCCCCGAGGAGCAGGGCATGAACTTCCGTATCGCCACCTTTATCTTGAGCATTATTTTGATCTGTATGATCTCGTTCAAGGCCATCAAGAAACGCACAACGTACAAGAAGCTGCGCAACTATCTTGCGCGCGAGCAGTATGACGAGTTCTTCAAGCTTATCGATGCTCCGCTCACCAACGCCTTGTATCCCGATTACAACATCAACTACTTCAAGCTCAATGCGTACTTGCTTAAAGAGGATTACGCAAAAGCCAACGAAACCCTCGAGATGCTACTTCGCTACCCGCTCAAGCATCAGCAGCGCGTCGATCTGGTGCTCAAGGCCTTCAACATCTATGTTGGCCAGGGTAAGAAGCAGCAGGCCAAAAGTATGCTCGACGAGATTCTCAATTGGGAGGGCGACGAATACAAGCCGTACAAGCACGATGCACTGCTTTCGTACGACATCATGATCCTGAAGAAATCCAACCACATTGGAGAGCTTGAGGCCTTGCTCGACAAAACAAGCGGTTCCCAGCGCGGCCGCCTGGAGTACTTCATCGCCGTGCAGTACGAGAACGCCAAGAACATCCAAAAGCGCGACGAATACCTCAAGCGCGCCGCCGAGGACGGATTCCACCACTCCGCCCACTAACCCAACGTGACACTAAGTCGACAGGTTTATTTTGTCACATTTTATGAAAACGCAGGTCAGAGCCTATATTGGTTCTGGCCTGCTTTCTTATCCAGACCCACGATGTGACAAAAAGTCCTCTGTCTTGTTTTGTCACATTGAGGGACTCCACCGCTGCGCGCTGGCGCCCCGCTGCGGCGCTCGGCAAAAGAAAAGGTCCCGTCGCCGGGACCCTTGGTAACCTGGTAGGGGCGGAGGGACTCGAACCCTCAATCCTTGCGGCGAGAGATTTTAAGTCTCCTGCGTATGCCAATTCCGCCACGCCCCCTTGTGTGAGCTAGTCTATCACGACAACTCCGGCTTCCAGCCAACAACCGGCTTAAAGCCATCATCCCCCTTATGCGCAAGCGCCTCGAGCATCGTCGCCGCCATACCAGCGAGCAAGCTGTTCTCGCTCACCGTCAACTCATCATACCCGCCGGTCTTCATAAGCTCGCGAATGATGACAGCGCCGCCCAAGAGCACCGAAGCTCGCTTTTCCTGAACGCCGGGCAGATTTGCAACAGACGCCGCGTCCAAAACACGCATAGCCTCAACACACGCCTCGACATCCTGGATTCCCAGGCGATGCAAATGCACACGCGAAGAGTCGTAGTGCTCCATGCGCTCGATCATCGCGACGAGCGTCGTCACTGTTCCCCCCACGGCGATCAGTCGATCGGGCCGCTCGGCGGCGCCAGCCCAAAAGGCCCCAAACTGCTCCGCAGCCCATGAGGCAGCACGCTCAACCTCGCCATATTGCGGAGGCAACGCCGAGAAAAACCGCTCGGTAACGCGACGGCAACCGATATTGAGAGATTCGACAGAACTCAACTCAAGCGGCCTGCCCGCCCCATAGGACCCCAGCGCCAGTTCCGTCGACCCGCCGCCAGAATCGGCCACAGCGATAACCTGGCCCTCAAAATCGTGTGCCACGCCGTAAAACGTCAGCTTCGCCTCAACCTCACCAGGAATAACCTGCGGACAAAGCCCCAACCCCCGCAAAGCATCGATAAGCACGGCCCCGTTCTTGGCATCGCGCGCGGCGCTCGTCAGCGTAGTGCACACGGCATCGGGCTCAAACGCGTCCACTTTGCGACAAAACTCGCGGCACACAGAGGTCACCCGCTCGATGGCCGCATCGCAAAGCGAACCCGTCGCGTCCACGCCCTCGCCCAGATTCGTAATAACCGTATGCTTATTCGAATCGACAATGACCCCGTCCTCAACCGTCGCCAAAAGCAGGCGCGAAGAGACGGTTCCCAAATCAATTGACGCGATACGAAAGCACATCGAAGCAGCATCGCACATGGCTACTCCCCCGAAGTCGAATTACCCGATGAAGACACTTCCTGACCGCCCACGCCAGAATAGAAAAAGACCGTATCAAGAACCTTTATGTACCAAGGCGCCTCTGCCGCAACCTCCGCTTCGCGCTTTGCAATCTCAGAAGCCGTAAGCGACGAACTTGCATCGGAAGAATCGGAAGAAGAATCGCCATCGAGTCCCTTAACTTCAAGCTGCTTCTCTCCTGGCATCACAAGACCAAGCTTTGAGCGGGCCTCGTCCTCAATGCCCTCCTTGGAAAGCAGCTTGCTCACATCGGACTGCAAGCTCTTGTTGTACCGCTCGCTTACCTGCAGCTGGCGCGCAAGGATATCCCCCGTGCGATAGGCAACGTAGTAGTCACGCATCGGACCATAGAGTCCACCAAGAATTGCCAGAATCACAAGAGCGATGGCCAATGGCTTGGTACGCCCCGTCGTGAACTCATAGATGGCATGGACGGCACGATTATCTGCCGCGTATTTCATGAAGTTGGTGCGGGTTGCGCGCGAAGACGATCGTCCGCGCGAGGCGGCGCCGTCTTTCCCGGCCGGCGTAGAAGCAACGCGGCAGTTATGGGAAGGCTCTTTGCCCCTGTGCGCAAAAGCATCCGCATCGGCTAGGGCAACATTGCGTACGGTTTCTGCAACCGGACGAGAAGCGCGGTCGGCGGGCGCAGACGAGGCCGCTTGCTGCAAGGGCTCTTTTGCCCTACGGCGCAGGCCAGGGTGGCTAAGTTGCACGGTACGCACGCGCGACGACGTGCCTGCAGCAGCCGAATAACGGGCAGAGTGATTGTTCGAATAACGATCCATGGGCGCCTTGTGCGATTGAAGTGTATATGCGCTGATTTGTTTTAGTTATACCACGCGAACGCGTGACAGTTGTGCAGGGCTTGCGGACAGGTTACAGGTCGCTTGGACCATACAGGGCAAGCGACAGCACTTCCAGAAAATCGTCGAACACCTCGACATCCGAGCGAAGCGAATCGAAAAGAGAACGCCAGATAACGCGCGCCATCCTGCGGCTGTCCAAGTGCTCAAACACGCCAGAATCGATACGAGGGTCGTTGAGCAAAGCGCGCTCAATAACCTCGTAAATATCGTCAAGGCGAACGACTTTCTCTTCACGGATCAATTCGAGTGTTTGAACATCAAGCATCGAGATCTCGCGCAGCCAGTTGATTTGAAAGCCCGAGAGCAACGCTTTGAGCTTAGTAAAAAGAGCGCGACAGCAATCCAGCGCGCTTTCGCCCGGCACAAAAATGCCCTCGCTGCTTTTTGAAACGAGGCCCCAGAAACGTAAAACGATTGCCGAAACAAGCGATGCCTTATCGGGAAAATAGTTGTACAGCGTACCCACGGCTACGCCGCATTCGCGCGCAACCGAACGAATGGAGAGGCCGCCTAGGCCATCTTGCTGCGCTCGCGCGTAGGCGACATCGAGAATCTCCGCTTTGGTAATTGCCGGTTTGCCTGCCATACGCTCCCCTTTTCACGAGAAAGTTCGCGTCATTAGAGGTTAACGGTACCGAATCTTGAGCGAGTGCTCCAGCATATTTGACCTGCAATTGGGTTAACGGAGCTCTTTATTCGGTAAAACAAGATGGATGCGGGCACAAAGCCATTGCGCCTTCGTGCCGCAGCGCGACTTCAAGGGCATGCCCCAACCGTCCCATCTCGCCCTGGGCAAAATCCCGTTGTTAAAGCAGGCGCAAGTGGTCCGGGCAAGCAGAGAACCCCAAAGCTACTCCTCATCCCCCGCGATCGCTTTGGCGCCCTCCCACATGTCGTTGAGCTCCTTGACCGAAAGACTCTCGAGCGAAACGCCCTCATCAAGCGCAGCACCTTCCATAAGCTCCCAGCGGTGACGGAACTTCATCGTGCTTGCGCGCAAGGCGCTCTCTGCATCGATCCCCTCTTTGCGTGCCACGTTCACGAGGGCAAAGAGCAGGTCGCCAAACTCCATTGCACGCGCATCCGTCCCCGGCTCCTCAGCCTCGAACTCGGCGCGCTCCTCGGCAACCTTATTCCACACGTCCTCGACGCTTTCCCACTCAAAGCCCACGGCAGCAGCTTTTTTTGAAACCTTCTGAGCCTGCATCAAAGCCGGTAGCGAAGTAGGCACGCCGTCAAGCAGGCCCTCGGGTCGTTCATCCTCCCGCTCGGCAGAAGCGTTGCGGGCGGCCTTCTCCTTGAGCTTGATCTTGTCCCAAATGGCCAGCACCTCATCGGAGTTTTTCGCGTCCGCCTCGCCAAACACATGAGGGTGACGACGAATGAGTTTCTCGTTCACGCCGCGCACCACGTCGTCGATAGAAAACTCCTCCGCATCGCGCGCGATCTGCGCGTGCAGCACCACCTGCATGAGAACATCGCCCAGCTCTTCGCACAAATGAACAGGGTCGTTCGCCTCGATACAATCAACCGCCTCGTATGCCTCCTCGATCATGTTCTTAGCAATCGAGGCATGTGTCTGTTTACGATCCCAAGGGCAACCGTCGGGCTGACGCAAGCGCCAGATGGTATCGACAAAATCCTGGAACGTATCGCCCGCCTGAACGAGCGTCTCGACGTTGCGGCACTCCGGCTGCTGCGATGCCTTTCCCATGATGTCCTCCTCAAACGCCGCCATCGGCCCTGCGACGACAGCAACAATAAAAAAACGGCTCGCATCCAGGCCAAAAGCCCCGATGCAAGCCGTAATACGTGACCAGCCCTTATGGTATCCCAAGCAATCTACGGCTATCGCCCAAAAGGCGGCGCGCCACAAGGAACTTGCAGCGAATGCCTTACCAGATACCCAGCACGTGCTGCATCCCTAAGCTCATGCACGCAATGCCGACCCAGCAGCAAAAACCGAGCGCGATGGGCTTGCCGCCCTTCTTGACCAGGTCGACGATATTGGTATTAAAGCCCACCGCTGCCATGGCCATAACGATAAAGAACTTGGAGAGCGTCTTGAGCGGCGCCGTGACGGTTGCCGGCAGCGCAAACACCGTGGTGATCACACTCGCGAGGACGAAAAACAGCACGAAGAACGGGAAGATCTTCTTGAGCGAGAACGTGTTGCCCGCATCCGCACCGGCCTTCTTCGCCTTATGCATCTGCCAGAAGGCGAGTACAAGCGTGATGGGGATGATGGCGAGTGTGCGCGTAAGCTTGACCACCGCGGCGCTCTCCAGCACGTTGGCACCCGGATGCATGCTGTCCCAGGCGCTTGCCGCCGCTGTCACCGAAGAAGTGTCGTTGACAGCCGTGCCCGCAAAGAGACCAAAGCCCTCGTTCGTGAGGCCCAGCATGCCACCGAGCGTGGGGAAAATCAGCGCCGCGATAACGTTGAACAGGAAGATGACCGAGATAGCCTGCGCGATTTCCTCATCGTCGGCATCGATAACCGGAGCCGTTGCGGCAATAGCCGAACCGCCGCAAATGGAGGAGCCCACGCCCACAAGCGTCGCGATCTTCGAGGGGACGCGCATGACGCGGCACAGGACAAATGCGATGACGAGCGACGTCGAGATGGTCATGACGATAATGGGCAAGGACTGCGCGCCCTTGGCCAAAATCTCAGAGAGATTCATGCCAAAGCCCAGTAGGATCACGGCATATTGAAGAATCTTCTTTGAAGTGAACTTCACGCCGCCCGCAAGCGGTTGGCGCGACCCTTCGGGCACCACAAGGGCGAGCACCATGCCCAGCAAGATCGCAAAGACCGGCGCACCCACGACTTCAAGTCGCGTGCCCAAAAACCATGCAGGCACGGCAACGACCAGGCAAAACAAAACGCCTTTCCATTTGTTTTTGAAATCGGTGAGAAACTCCATACGCATTTATCCGTTCTATAAGAGGGATTTAACCCAACTATAGTACGACTGATTTCGCATATTGAAGCGCTCTTTTTAGTCATATGCGCCGCCGATTTTGGAATGAGCCGTTTCCCGGACGGCATCGGACAAAAGCGCCGCCGCCAATTCCCGCGGAACGAGCGGCGGTGTGGCAATACCGATGCTGAGCAACAAGATCGACACCCTATTCCACCGTGACGCTCTTTGCCAGATTGCGCGGCTGGTCGACATTGCAGCCACGCATGAGAGCCACTTCGCGCGCGAGGAGCTGCAACGGGACACTCGCCGTGATGGCGCTAAAGCAGTCACGCACGGGCGGAATCGAGATGATATGGCCTGCGATCTTTGCGATGTCCTCGTCGCCTTCGGTTGCAAGCGCGATGATCGTGGCCCCGCGGGCCTCGCACTCCTTGAGGTTCGAGACCACTTTGTCGTACGTAGGACTCTTGGTAGCCACCGCGATCACGGGAAAGCCGGGGTCGATAAGTGCAATGGGTCCATGCTTCATCTCGCCGGCCGCATAGGCTTCTGCATGCAGGTAACTCACCTCTTTGAGCTTGAGCGCACCTTCGTAGCTAATGGCCGTGCCCATGCCGCGGCCCACAAACAAGGCAGAAGCCGCGTCCTTGCAGGCAAGCGCCGCCTCATGAATAGCCGGGCCTTGTGTATCGAGAATATGCTGGATCTGCGCTGCGGTATCGCCCAGCTCATGAAAGAGCATCTTTACCTGACCGGTCTTGAGCTTGCCTTTGGCCTGCGCCAACAAGAGTGAAAGCAGCGACAGGCTCACAATCTGCCCAATAAAGCTTTTGGTAGACGCCACGGCAATCTCTTTATTGGCCTTGGTGTAAATCACACCGTCGGACTCGCGCGCCACAGGACTGCCCACCACATTAGTGATGCCAAAGACTTTTCCGCCCTTGATGCGCGCATCGCGAATCGCCGCCAGGGTATCTGCCGTCTCGCCCGACTGCGACACCGCAACCACGAGCGTCGTGGGGGTGATTATCGGGTTGCGATACCTAAACTCGCTCGCCGCCTCGACCTCGCAGGGAATGCGCGCCCAGCCCTCAATCAGGTTTTTAGCAATCAAGCCGGCGTGGTAGCTCGTTCCACAAGCAATTACGTAAACGCGATCGATCAGGTTGAGCTCCTCGAACGAAAGCCCCAGTTCATCGATATCGAGCTCACCCGTGGGCGCCAAGCGCCCAACAAGCGTATCGCGCACGACGCGCGGCTGCTCGCATATCTCCTTGAGCATAAAATCGGGATAGCCGCCTTTCTCGGCCATATCGACATCCCAATCGACATGCGTAACGGCGGGAGCGATAACCGCGCCCTCGGCATCGGTGTATTCAATACCCTTAGGGGTTAGCTTTGCAAATTGTCCGTCCTCGAGCACCACAACATCACGCGTAGCATCGATCAGCGCAACAATGTCGGAAGCCAAATAGGCGCCGTCCTGCCCCATGCCCACAACGATGGGCGAATCTTTGCGTGCCACGGCGATTACATCCGGCTCGTCCGCACAGACCGCAGCCAAGCCATAAGCGCCCACCACGTGCGCGCAAGCGTCGCGCACGGCAGCCATCAAATCGTGCGTAGCGGCATAGCCTTCCTCAACCAGGTGGGCAAAAACCTCGGTATCGGTCTCGCTCCTAAAGGTATGGCCGCGACCACTCAGCTCCTCGCGAAGCTCGGCAAAATTCTCGATAATGCCGTTATGGACAATGGCGATACGCCCATCGCAACTCACGTGCGGATGCGCGTTCTCAACCGTCGGCCGTCCATGCGTTGCCCAGCGAGTGTGGCCAATACCGCAGGTAGAGGACGCATCATGCTGCTCCAACTTCTTTGCAAGACTCGCTACTTTGCCCACTTCTCGCACAACATCGAGTGCGCAATCGGTACCGGTGCCCACTTCGAGCGCCACTCCCGCCGAGTCGTAACCGCGATATTCAAGACGAGCAAGACCACCCAGCAGGATATCGCTCACCAGCCTACTTCCGGTGTAGCCGATGATTCCACACATATTGCAACCTTTCGGGTTCAATGAGTTTGCCACGCACATCGGTTGCCTATTCTACGCAAGGTGGTGCTCGAATTTAAATACCAACTGGTATGCTTTCTTAAATACCACATAACAAGGTAATTATTTGGTTACAAAATCTCCGTGCTACAATCATCTTTAGTAATTGAAACGCATCAATGGGAGCAAATGAGATGGCGAATGTAACTATCGGAGACGTCGCACGCGAAGCGGGCGTTGCACTGGGAACCGTCTCGAATGTTCTCAATCATCCCGAAAAAGTGCGTCCCGAAACAATCCGGCAGGTCACCGAAGCAATTGACAAGCTGGGGTATGCGCCCAACCAAAGCGCCCGCGTGCTTGCCGGCGGCTCGAGTCGCACCTTTGGCCTCATCCTTCCCCAGCTCAACCATGGTCTTTATCTGCAGATCGCCACAGGAGCCACCGCCCAGGCAACCAAAGAAGGCTACAACCTGCTCATCGCCAGCTGCGTCCAAGACTGTACTCGGATCGGCACCTATCGACGTTATTTTGCAGGCACGCAAATGTCTGGCATGCTTGTGGCAAACCCCACAACAGAGCTGGGCGTCATCGCCAACCACGACCCCATCCCCACCGTCTATCTTGATATTTGGAGCGAACGCCCCGGAGATTATATCTGCGCAGACAACGCCGCCGAGGGGCGCTTGATGGCAGAGCATCTCATAAACCTAGGCATCGAGCGCATCGCGATCATCGGGCGCCCATCCACCCAAAAGCTGCGTGCCCGTGCCAAGGGAATCCATGCTGCCGAGATGCTCTATCCCCATGTTGAATTTGATTTTACCGAGACAGGCGACGCCAACAAACCCGAAGACGGCGCGTCTGCCGTAGCCGATCTCATGGCACAGCCCAGCAGCCTTCACCCGCAAGCCATCATCGCCTTAAGCGACATGCTGGCAGCGGGAGCCGTGCGGGGCGCCGAAAACTTAGGGCTGCGCGTTCCCAACGACCTGTTGGTATGCGGATGCGACGGCAATCCGCTTGCCTGGAGCTGCGGCATCGAACTGACCACCTGCGCGCCCATTGGCTACGAGCTTGGCAGACGCGGCATCAAGCACCTTGTTGAGCGCATCGCACTTGCAAAAAGCGACCCAGAACAAGCCGCAAAACACGAAAAAGAGCATCGCCAAGATCTGGTGAGGCCATTTGTCTTGGCACGCGAGAGCACCGGTGCCGAACGCCAGAAAAACTCTTCGCAGCTCGACCTCGGCCTCTATCTCTAAGCGAATGGGGCGGATCTCGTTTACGCCAAAAGCCCCAGCTCAACCAGCTTGGGTTCGACGTCGCTCAAGGCTGGAACCACAGCCTCCGCGAGTTTGGCGATCTCCTTCGTCGGATTGTTGATATCGGGAACCATTATGGTATGCATACCCGCCGCATGGCCCGCGCGCACGCCGTTGAAGGAATCCTCCACCACAACGCAGCTGGCGGGGTCAACGCCCAAGCGCGAGGCGGCAAGCAGGAAGATATCCGGCTCGGGCTTGCTGCGATTGAGCTCGTCACCGCAGGTGAACACATCAAAATAAGGGGTAAGCCCAAAGCGATCGAACTTCTCGTGCGCCTGAATGGTACGCGTGGAGGTAGCTACCGCCAGCTTGAGCCCGCGAGCATGAAGATTCTCTACGACCTCTCGAGCGCCAGGCTTAAGGTCGAGCATCGTGGAATAAAGCTCGTCCTCAATCACCTTATGATCCTCGAACATCTCGTTGGCAATGCGTTCACTGCCCACGTGCTCGGTGAGCGTACCCATGCAGGCATCGCGCGTCATGCCGATAAATCCGTGCAGCATCTCCAGGGGAATCTCGAATCCAAAACGTTTTGCCGAGCGGTTCCACGCAATGATGGCGATCCTCTCGCTGTCGATAAGCGTTCCATCCATGTCAAAAATCACGGCTTTAATCATGCATTCCCCCCGCATACAATGTAAGCTCTTGGCCTGCGTTCCCACCGTTCTCCATTTTGCCAGAGACAGCGCACCACATTGGGTACGATAGCCCCATCCATCGAGATAACGAAAGCAAAAGCATGAACCAAAAACAGCAAGAAAAGCTCGTGGCGCTCGTAGAGCACCTACGCACCCTGGGAACCATTGCGGTGGGATTCTCGGGTGGCGTGGACAGCACCTTTCTGGCAGCCGTCTGCTCACGTGAGCTACCGCAGGCAAGCATGCTCATCCATCTCACCACCCCGCTGATTGGCACGCCGGAGCAGGCATCGTTTAAAGAAAGCGCATCGAGTTTTGACCTCCCCGTTATCGAGTTGCACCTTGACCCTCTCGATAACCCCAGGGTCGCCGCCAACCCGCACAATCGCTGCTACCACTGCAAGCACGCCGCGTTTGGAGCGATTATCCAGGCGGCACGCGAACACGGCGCAGATACCGTAGTGGACGGCAGCAATGCCGACGATACAACCGACTATCGCCCGGGCATGCAAGCCTGCAAGGAACTCGGTGTGCGCTCGCCCCTCCTGGAATGCGGCTGGCACAAAGGCGAGGAGCGCGAGCTGTTGCGCGAGTGGGACTACGACGTCTGGAATATGCCCGCCGGCGCCTGCCTTGCCACACGTGTACCGTGCGGAGAGCCCCTCACGCACGAGAAGCTGGATCTTGTCCGCACATGCGAAGACTGGCTGCATACCCGAGGATTTCGCCAGATTCGCGCGCGCCTGCTCGCAGGCGAACTGCAGATTCAGGCCGCACCCGCCGATCTCCACCGTTTTGAGCAGCAAACAGGCGATGCAGGTCTGCCCCAAGAAGCCATCGACGCCTTCCGCGGCTTTGGCGCAAAGAGCATCAACCCTGTGGTCGCCCCTTATATCCACGGCAGCATGAACGGCTAACGCGCCGCGTCTCAACAGACTGATATCATTGCCGCGAAGGAGGAGATGCATGGGATATCGTCCGCGACGCGCCGGCCGCAAAAACAATACGACGCAGCGCCTAGCTGCGATTATCGTCACTCTTACCATTGCGATCATCACCGGCGGCGTCGGGTCCTTTGGCGGATGCACCCAACTTGCCCAGTTTCTTCCGGACGCACTGGTGCAGCGCTTCTCCAATGCATCCTCAGTCTCGACCCTGGGAGATATACCTGCCTACAACGGCACCCCCATCGTCTATATCAATACAAGTGCAGCGCATCCGCAGGGAACGCCTGCTTTCACCTCGGAGGAAATCTCCCGGGCACAATCCGGTGCTTTCACCGAATTCTCTCGGCTCGATTACCTCGGGCGCTGTGGAGCCGCCCTCGCCTGCCTGGGGCAAGAAACGCTACCCACCCAGCCGCGCAAAAGCATCTCGAATGTATACCCCAGCGGATGGGACCAGCGCAGCTACGAGTTTATCGACGAAGGCGTTCTCTACAACCGCTGCCACTTGATCGCCTTCTCCCTTTGCGGAGAAAATGACAACGAGTGCGATCTCATCACCGGAACACGAGCCATGAATGTCGACGGTATGGAACCTCTCGAAGAGCAAACCGTACGCTACATTGAGCGGACGCATAACCACGTGCTTTACCGCGTGACCCCACTTTTCGAAGAGGGCGAGCTCGTTGCACGCGGCGTCCACATGGAAGCCTATTCGCTCGAAGACGCAGGTGTCGGTCTGAGCTTCAACGTCTTTTGCTACAACAACCAGCCAGGCGTCACTATCGACTACGTCACCGGAGCCAGCCGCGCGGCGTAAGTCGGGAGGGCGCGCAACAAAAAAATGCGCCACCCGCCGTAGAGGCAGATGGCGCATTTCGAAAGCCGAAAAAGGAAGTCCGAGCTAAAGATTAACCGCGGCGACGCATCACAACACCGGCACCACAGGCGACGGCAGCAGCGAAAATAAACGCAATGGGAGCGGCAAGCGAGGCATCGCTCGTCTTCGGGAGGTTTTGCTTCGTGGACGCGCCCGGGGTCTTGGGCTCGCTGGGCTCTGCAGGCTTGGTATAGGTGTTCGTGAACACGAGAGCAGAAGCGAGATCCTCGACTTCCTTGCCGTCGACGCTGTAGGTCAACTTCACGTGGTCATCCTCGGGCACGGCGGTAACAACGACCTTCTTGACGGAAGCGTCGTAGGTCACATTGGCCTTATTGCCCTTGACCTCAGCCACGTCGAGCGTGTAGGAGACCTTGTGATTGTCTGTATCCATGATGTCATCGGCCGTGACGTCAAAGGCAGACTCGCCAAACGTGAAGGAACCATCGGCAGCATTCTTGGCATGGGAGATGACATCGTCGTTCTGCGAAAGCGTGAACTCGAAGTCGCCCTCGGCAAGCTGGGCGCCCTTAAGCACCTTGGTGCCAGAAATCTCTGCATGGGCGGCGGTTACGCCGTGGGCGGCCTTGAGGGCAACGGGAGTCTCATAGGAGCGGGCCTCGACAGCGTCGACATGCCACGGGGTGTTGTCCGTCCAGTGCGCGCACCAGCGGGCATCCTTTGAGTCGTCAAACCAACCGGTGATCGCATCGCCGCAGCCGTTAAAGGCGGTAAGGGTATCGCCCTCGACCGTCTTGCCAAACGAGATCTTTGCACCCTGCTCGGCACACAGATCGTCGCCGGCAAGAGCTGCATGGTTATTGTCGATTCTGGCAGACGCGGGAAGCGAAAGGTTTGCATTCGAGCGCACCATAACGCCGCCGCCCATCTGAGCAAAATCCTTCTTGGTGGAGCAGTTCTCCTGGGATGCATCGTTGCCAGTGATGGTGAGCTTGGCACCCTCGGCAAACGTGGCATGAGAGCCGCCGTCGAGGTAGAGGCCCGTGACCTTGTTGTCGGTAATAGAAACGGTGGAGGCAGCGTCGACATCGAGGGAAGCATTCGCCTTCAACAGACGCATGCCGGCGTTCCAGTAGATTTTACCCTTAGTACCGGAAATCTGGACATTCGCGCTCTTGAACTCGCCCTTGCCAGTAAAGATAATGCCGTTATACGCATTGTTGTTGGCGGTAACCGTTGAATCGTCAATGGTGAGATTGCCGGCAGAAAGACCGTGGCCACCGTTGCGAGAGAAATCGACGGTAGAGCCGTTCTTGATATTGAAGTGCGAACCGTTCGAGCCGTTACCGGTCGAGTTCACGACGTTAACCTTCGAATTGTCAACCGTGACGACAAACGTACCCGTAAAGCCAGAGCGGCATTGATCGGAAGTGTAGGTAGAACCGCCTTCGATGTTCACGTTGTAGCCACCGTCGCCGCCATCCCACTCAAGAGCGTCCTGCGCGTAGTTCTTAATGGTGAGGTTAGAACCATTCTTCAGGTTAAGCTTATTATTGCTGCAGAAATAGATGGCATGAACGTCACCGGCACCGGTGCCGTCCATAGTGAGGGTAGCGCCATCGAGCGTAAGGGATGCGTCCTTGCTTGCGCACACGGACATCCACTTCCACTCAGCGGTATACGGCGTGGAGCCAATGCCGGTCATGCTCGCGTTAACGTTCTTGAGTGTCAACGCCTTGCCCCAAAGAGCAATGCCCTTATCAGCGAACTTCAGCGCGTGGCCGCCGCCATCAATGGTGAGATCCTTGCTCAGGTTAAGACCAGCGGTTTCGGCGTCGGCAAGCAGCGTAACCGTCTCGCCGTTCTGTGCGGCGGCAACAGCCTCATCAAACGTGTTGTACTTGGCCTCGCCAATACATGCCACAGCGCCATCGGCATAGGCGCTCGGCACCAGAACCAGCGCGCAGACAAGTGCCATGGCAAACATCGCCACCAGGCGCGCTGCCCGGGTGCGTATGCTTCGTTTAAGCTCCATTTTGTCCTCCCCATCGGCGTTTTCCAGCCGTCCGCACCAAGCGGTAACTCGGCCAACGACCAGCGATATTCATTGCGATGGTATGAGGTTTTGGAAATCATTTTAAGCGGGGTGGCATGTGGCATGCACTGCGGAAGAAGCAATGTCGCAGGGCCCCTCCTTGCTAAAAAACGAGCAGCTAAAACTGAATACAGTTGGAAGTTAAAACTGGATATCATCCCCCTTAAATACATAAAAACCGCTCGTATGCCATTGCGCATACGAGCGGTTTATCGCCTGTTACCACTCCCGAAAATGTTGAGCAACAATCTAGCAATTTTCGTTAAAGAAACACGACAAGTGCTATCAAATTCGTAGGGGGAGTTGCACCTTAGAGCATCGCGCCAAAGTCGCTTACGAGAATCTGACCGGTAAGAGCGCGGGACTCGTCGCTTGCCAAGAACAGCGCGATATTCGCCACATCCCCGGGCATGCAGGGCTGGGTTTGCAAGTTAGAGTGCGCTGCCATGGCACCCATCATGTCGGGATCCATATCGGCAGCAGTGGTGCCGGCGACCATAGGGGTCACAATGGTGCCCGGGCAAATAGCGTTGCAGCGAATGCCCGTTGCCTGGAAGCGCAGCGCCGTGTGTTTGGTCACGCCGATCACCGCGGCCTTGGTAGAAACGTACACCGCGCCGCCGCAGCCCTTCTCGCCGGCGACAGATGCGATGTTCACGATGCTCGCGCCCGCCTTCATGCGCTTGGTTGCCGCGCGCATGCAACGCATGGTGCCCTTCTGGTTGGTCTCGATAATTCGATCGAGGTCCTCGTCCGTAAAACGGTCGACCGGCTTAAGGCCGCTTTCAAGAATGCCCGCGTTATTAACGAGGATGTCAATCTGGCCAAACTTCTCCTCGGCAGTGGCCATCATACGCTCGGGGTCTTCGGGCTTGGAAATGTCGGTAGGAACGACAAGGGTCTCGCCGCCGGCAGCCTGAATCTCGGCAGAGACCTCTTCGAGCGCAGCCTCGCGGCGCGCGGTCATAACGACCTTTGCGCCCTCGGCAGCAAACAACTTGGCAATAGCAGCACCCACGCCGGAGTTCGCACCGGTAACAACAGCAACCTTGTTATCCAAACGGCCCATAATAGCTCCTCTCTTTGTGGCGGCGCCCGAGACCTATCCAGACGCCGCAGCCAGCAAGCGTCAGCGTAACGTACGGAAGGCTTCGCATGAGAGGCCCATCGGCATGCGGGAATACGTCAAGCGACAGACGGCGAGATGCGAGGAGAGCCCGAGGGCGGCGCCCTCCTCGTCAGAGCGGCGGCGAAGGGGCAACCCAAAAGTCGACCCTCCGCAAAAGGCGTTTTATATCGCCGACAGAAGCGCTTTGCTACATAAATCGCTTAGCAAGCATTCCAGCAAATACAGTTCTCTAAAGCGCGGACGAAAGACTCGAGTCCCCGCGCATCATATGCAGAAAACCGGTCAAGCAGAGGACTGTCAATATCTAGCACGCCCGCCACGCGGCCCCCGCAATGAAGCGGCACGACCACCTCGGAACGCGACGCCGCATCGCAGGCGATGTGCCCCGGAAACGCGTGCACGTCGGAGACCAGCTGCGTCTTGTCCTCTGCCGCAGCGGTTCCACACACGCCACGCCCAAAGGGAATGCGCACGCAGGCGACCTTGCCTTGGAAGGGACCCAGGCGCAGCTCCGGCGTCTTTTGGTCTCGGGTGGACTCGTCCACCAAATAGAATCCCGCCCAGTTGATGTTGTCCATAGCCTCGAAAAGACAGGCCGACGCATTGGACAAAACCGGTAGCCAATGGTTGTCAGCATGAGCCAAGGCCTCGATCTGTTGCGCGAGCAGCTCGTAATCTACAGGCATATCCATAGTGCCTCCTAGGGCGAAGCGATGATCTATCCCACCCGGCCATTGTAGCCGCCATATGGGAACTCAAGCTCGGGCAAGCGGCACGAAGCTGCCCTGTGCCCAGCGGCAAAGCCCAACAGCAAAGCCGCCGCCGGGAAGAACTGCCCAGCGGCGGCTGTCACAACGCCATTGCGCAAGTGCGCTATTTAACCACTTTGCTCTTTCCAAAACGCGCCTTGAGCTGTGGTCCTGCCACCTGAATCAAAATGACCACGATCAAGATCACACCCTTGATGGTGTCGTTGATGAGCGAATCCATCTTGAGGGCGATGATGATCTTATCGATCACGGTGTACGACATGGCGCCAAACAGCACACCCAGGATGCGGCCCTTGCCGCCGCTCATGGCAATGCCGCCAAGCACAACGGCCGCGATGGCGTACATCTCGTAGCTTTTGCCCGTGGTGGCGGGGTCGGCGCTTGCGTTCATGGCAATCCACAGAAACGCTCCCAGCCCTACCAAGGCGCCGGCGATCACAAAGACCAAAGTACGCATAGCAGAAACGTTGATGCCCGCAAGGTGTGCGGCGCGAGCGTTGGATCCCACGGCGTAGATCTTCTTGCCAAACTTCGTCGAGGTGCAGATATAGACAAACAGCGCCACCATGAGAACCATGATCAGGCCCACGACCGGCATGATTCCGGCAACCTTGCCGTTACCGAATGCATAAAACGCCTGATAGCTGTCGAGTGCATTGGACATACGGAAAACCGAGCTGCCGTTGCCGATAAGCTCAGCCGGGATATGCTGGCACGCATACTGCGAAAGGGAGCGATAGATAAGCATCGTTGCCAACGTGACGATAAACGACGGCATCTGCACGATGCCTACGAGCACACCGTTGATCAAGCCGCACAGCGCTCCAAAAAGGACGGCAAACAACAGCGTCAGCGGAATGGAATTGGTCTGATTGAACACCACGACCGAGAAACCGGCCACAAACGCGAGCATCGAGCCCACGGAAAGGTCGATGTCGCCCGTAAGGCACACGATACCCATGCCGATGGCAATCACGCCGATCACGGCACTGTGGCGGAACACGTTCATGGCAGCGCCCAGGGCAAAGCCACCCGAAACAGATGCGTACACGATGTAGATGACCAAGAACACCAGCACAAAGCTGTAGGTCTTAACAATGTTGAGCAGGCCAGCCGACGCCGGTTTCTTGTTCGCAGCTGCGTCTTTCATAAGATGCACCTCACCATTCCAATCAATAAGCCTATGCAGCGGAGTTCGTCGAATAGAGCATCACCGTCTGCTCGTTAATCTCGTCATGCACCAACTCTTTGACCACGCGCCCCTCGTAGAGCACATAGCAGACGTCAGCCACTTCGCGCAGCTCGGGAATCTCGAGCGTATTGATAATCACCGTCTTGCCCTTGCGAGCCAGATCCAAAATCAGGTGATAGATCTCGGACTTCGCGCCAACGTCGATGCCTTGCGTGGGGTTGTCGAGCAAGAGCACCTGGGCGTCGGTGTTGAGCCATCGGGCCAAAAAGACCTTCTGCTGGTTGCCGCCCGAAAGCGAGTTGATATTATCGGCCGAGGAATTCGCCTTGATGTTGAGCAGCTTGCCGTATTTCTCGAAGCGCTCGTTCTCGCGCTTCGTATTGATGGCGAACGAACGGGCAGAAAGCACGTGCTCGGACAGATACATGTTCTCGAGCAACGACATGTCCGGAATCACCGAGTTTTCCTTGCGGTCGGCGGGCAGCATCGCTATGCCTGCGCCCATTGCCTCGTGAATCGATCCACCGTGCAGCTTCTTGCCGCACACCTCCACGTTGCCGCCCGAAGGATGGTGGATACCAAAAAGACCCTGCATCAGCTCGGAACTGCCGCAGCCCTTAAGACCTGTAAGGCCGATAATCTGCCCGCGACGCGCCGTGAACGTAACGTCCGCAAAACCCTCGCCGCTAAAATGCTCGACGCGAAGCATCTCCTCGCCCAGCTCGCGCGGCTCGTAGGCGTCGCGATCAGAGAGCGCAGCGCCCACAAGCAGGTTGGTAACCTCGCGAGGGGTGGTGTCGGCGATATTGCCATTCGCGATGAATTTTCCGTTGCGAAGTACCGTATAGGTATCGCAGAGGTCAAAAATCTCGGGCATCTTGTGCGAGATGAAAATGAATGACGTGCCCTTGTCGCGCAGGCCGCGCACGATTTGGAACATATGCTCCACTTCGTCGGTATTGAGCGAAGCGGTAGGCTCGTCCAAAATGAGCAGCTTGGCGTTGCGGAAAAGCGCGCGGCTGATCTCGAGCAGCTGCTTTTCGCTCGGCTTCAAATCATCCACCAGTGCATATGGGTCGATATCCACGCCCAAGCGCTCAAAGAGCTCGGCAGCCTTATTTGCCATGTCGCGCTTTTTGAGCGAACCCCACGGGGTGGTCTCCTCGGCCCCCAAGAAGATGTTTTCGTATGCCAGCAGGTCATTGAACAGGTTGAGCTCCTGATGCACAAAAGCGATGCCTGCGTCCTCGATCTGCTTGATGGAAGAGCCGGTGATGTCCGCACCGTCGAAGGTGACAGTCCCGGCGTCTGCCGTATAGGAACCGGAGAGGATGTTCATCAACGTCGACTTGCCGGCGCCGTTCTCTCCTAGCAATGCGTGAATCTCGCCCACGTTTACATGCAGCTCCACGCCCGAAAGCACCGAGACGCCACTAAACGCTTTGTAGATCCCGCTCATGTTCAGGAGTTCCATGAGCATTACCTCCTAACGAATGCGGACGGAGCGCAGCCGCGACTCCGCCCGCATCAAACAGCCAATGCCCCGTCGGCTGGAAGGCTGCGACGGGGCAGGGAAAGGCTTACTTGAAGGACTTGAAGTCCTTGACGTTATCCTTAGTAACGTTCTCGCACTTGATGACGTGATCCTGTGCGACTTCCTTACCGTCAAGATGGTCGACCATATCCTGAATGGCCAGCTGAATCATGGACGGCGAGTAGGTGACGGACATAACGCCGCCAAGGTTCTTGACGATATCCTGATAGGAGTTACCGCGAATGACCTCGTAGTACTCGTCAAGGCCGCCGCAACCGGTGATGAACGGCTTGGTGGCAAAGATCTTGTCCTTGGTAGCGTCGGAGATGCCGCCGCCGTTGAGGGCCTCGAGGATACCCATGGCAAGCTCGTCGTCCTCGGCGTAGAACCACTTGATCTCGGCGTTGGACTCGTCGCCCATCAGGGACTCGAAGGAAGCCTTGGTGTCGGAGCGGCTCCAGTTCATGGCGCCGGACTTGGTGACAGCATCGTTGACCTGGTCCTCGGTCCACTTGGCGTCGTCGGCGATCTTCTTGCCGTCAAACTCAATCTTACCGGTGAGGTACTCGCCAAAGCCGCTGTCACGCAGGGTAGTGACGGAGGAGGTGTCACCCTGGTACACGTATACCTTGTCGCCCGGCTTCATGCCGTTTTCGACAAAGTAGGCAGCAGAGCCGGCGCCGATGCCCTCGTTGTCTCCCTTGACGTTGGAGACGGCGGTATCGGCTACAGCCTCGATAATGCGGTCGAAGGCCACGTACGGAATGCCTGCGTCGACGATGGACTGGATGGCAGACTGCACGGTGTCGTCCATAGGCTGGATAACGATGCCGGCGATTTCATCGGTGTTGCCGGCGAGAATGTCCTCGACCTCCTGAATCTGCTTGGATGCGGAATCGGCGGTCTGCAGCTCGGCCTTGTACACGCCAGCCTTGTTGACCTCCTCGATCTTCTCCTTGGCAAAGGTTGCCACGGAGCCGGTCCAGCCGTGGTCCTCAGACGGAGTGAGGACGTAAATGGTCTTGCCGGAGCCCTTGGCAGCGGAACCAGCAGAACCCTTGGCGGCATCGTTGCTACCGCACGCGGTCAGGAATGCAGCAAGCACCGCACTGCCGGACCCAACCAAGAACGAACGACGAGACATGTTGGTGTTCATAACGTTTCCCTTCCATAGCTTTCCGCCCTGATGGGCATTACACACTGGCCAGTTAACTCACAAACTGGCGCATGTACCGATAGGATTGTTCGATGCTCGCAAGCACGCGCTCGCGGCTCGACTCAAAAGCGCGATCTTCGACCTCGACGCAAGCGTCACCGTCAAAGCCCGCCTCGGTAAGCGCAGACACGAATGCGCCCCAGTCCACATCGCCCAGACCAGGAATCTTGGGCACCATGATGTCCAACGGGTAGGCCATGGTGCCGTACTCGGCCAAACGGTCGCGCAGCAACTTGATGTCTTTGAAGTGCACGTGGAAGATCTTGGGTGCAAACGCACGGATGGCACGATCGCAATCGATCATCTGCCATACAAAGTGGCTCGGATCGATCGCGATGCCCAAATTCGGGCTTGGCACGCGCTCGAACACGCGACGCCAGTTCGCGGGCGAGGTCATGATGTTCTGGCCGCCGGGCCAGTTGCTCTCGTCAAAGAGCATGGGGCAGTTTTCGATGGCAACGAGAATGCCCTCATCCTCGGCGACCTTCATGATGGGGTTCCAAACAGCTCCCACCTCGTCGAGGTTTTCCTCGAGAGACTTGTTAGTCATGCGCCCGATAAAGCTCGTCACCTTGGGTACGCCCAGCTTCTTGGCGGCGTGGATCACGTTGATCAGGTGCTCGTTGCAGACACGACGACGCTCAAGGTCGGCATCCATATTATTGGGGTAATAGGCCAGCGCTCCTATTTGCACGTGATGCTCGGCGGCGTAATCAAGCAGGTGCTGCGCGTATGCGTCGTCTTCGAGCACGCGCTCGGCATCCACATGGGTCACGCCTGCATAGCGACGCTCGGCTTTACCCTGTGGCCACGAGGCGACCTCGATGGTCTCATAGCCAATGCGGCTCACCTCGTCGATCATTTCTTCAAAGGTCCATCCGTCAAAGATGGAGGTGATGATTCCCAGTTTCATGCCCTACCCCTGCTTCACGTTAACGACGGTTCCGGTCTTACTCGACTCGATGCTGCCAAAAACCGCTCGCATAGCGGCCAGGACGCTTTCGCCCGAGATGGCAGGATCGGTATCGTTTTCCAGGCAGTCCACAAAAGCATCGATGATGCCCGACGCGGTTTGGTTATCGTTTGTTTGGATGGCCTCGACGTCGTAGGTCTCATGCTCGCCGCATGCGAGGTCTACGACGATAGAATGAGCCGGATCGTCGTAGATGCGCATGACGCCACGGGTTCCGTAGAGCACCGTCGAGTTGTCCTCGGGACCGTAATACGTCCAGCTCGCCGTCATGGAGCCGATGGCCCCGCCGCTCATGGTGTAAACGCAAATGGCGTTATCGTCCACGCCCACCAGATTTCCCTGCGGATCGCGCTTATCGAGCGTCGTCACGCGGGCAGTCGTGGACACGACAGTCTGGCCGAGCAGCCATTGGATGAGGTCGGTCTTGTGAACGCCCAGATCTGCCATGGCACCCATCGCGGCGCGCTTAGGGTCAAAGAACCAGCTGCCCGTTCCCGGATCGACACTCCATGTCTCGGGCCCGCCGTGACCAAACGTCGTGCGGAAGGTCAGGACATCGCCGATTTTTCCGGCGTCGAGCAACTCCTTGGCGCGCACGTGAGCGCGAGCGAAACGCTGATTTTGGTCGATCATGAGCTTCTTGCCTGCGGCGCGTGCCTCGGCAACCATCTGCTCGCACTCGTCGATGGTGATAGCCATGGGCTTTTCGCACAGCACGTGCTTGCCCGCCCTAAGGGCAGCGATGGTAGAGGCGGCGTGGTTGGCATTGGCGGTGCATACGCTTACGGCGTCCACGTCGGAAGCCAAAAGCTCTTCGAGCGTTTTGTACGCCACGGCACCGTAGATTTTCGCGATTTCACAGGCACGATCGTAGTTCATGTCGAACACCGCGGTGATCTGCGCATTCGAATTTGCCTCGTATTCGGGCAAATGACGAACCTGAGCGATCTTGCCGCACCCGATAACGCCCACGCGAACCATATGTGCCTCCTTCAGGCCCTAAAGAGGGCTCGATGCGTACCGATGGATCCTTGGAAATGAAAGATTTCTTTCATTTCTTTCATTTTGTGTTTCATCACTTGCATCGTAATGAGATAAAGATAGTTTTGCTTTGGCTATTCCCGTGAGTGGTATTAAACGATACTCAAGTGGTTCTAATGCGCTATATTCCTGCACTTTTCTATTTTTGCACCACAAGTTACCGTAAATCGAAAGAGAAGTGGTATTCAGAGAAGCATACCTTGCTGGCTAAAGCGCTTTATCGCCGGTCACTTCGACCGTATGAAAAGTTTTCAAAACCGTCGAGCGATTCAAACCTACCTTTCGCTTTTTTCAGCCGCATACTGCATGCTGTAAAGCAAACGACCCACTGGAATCGAGAGGGAGGGCCGATGGCCGGAAGCAAGAAAATCACCATCGCACACGTTGCTGAGCATGCAAAGGTTTCGTCTGCCACGGTCTCGCGCGTGCTGAGGCATCCTGAGCTGGTGAACCCCTCCACTGTTGCACGCGTGCGCAAAAGCCTGTCGGAGCTCGGCTACTCTGGAATCGCCGGACAGCCCGCGGCGGGAACATCGCGCCGCACCATCGTGGTCAATATCCCCTGGCTCGATAACCCCTTTTACGGCGAGATCATGCGCGGCGTGCGCGTTTCCGCCGAAGCGCACGGTCTGGAAATGCTCATCTCCTGGGGCTCACCCGACAACGTTGAATCATGCAAGCGCTTTTGCTCTATGCTGCAAAACTGCGGAGCAGCGGGAGTCATTATCCTTTGTCCGCTTTCCGCAGAGTCGCTCGAGCGTATATCCAGCACCGTCCCTACCGTGCAGTGTTGCGAGTACAACCCCGAAACAAATATCCCCTTCGTGAGCATCGACGACCGCGAAGCAGCGCGCACCGCCGTTGAGCACCTGGTTTCATGCGGATGCAAGAAGCTCTCCATCGTATGCGGGCCGCAGGTTTATAAGTACGCCCGCGGCCGCAAGGAAGGCTTCCTGGAGGTTATCCGCGCGCACGACCTTGTCGAGCGTCCTTCTTGGATGCTTCAGATTCCCAACAACAACTTTGGCCTCGCCTATTCCGCCATCTGCCATATGCTGGAATCTCCCAACCGCCCCGATGGCGTTTTTGCGTGCTCGGACACGTATGCCGCTGCCGTAATCCGCGCGGCCAAGAAATGCGGTCTCGAGGTCCCGCGCGACCTCATGGTTGTCGGTTTTGATAACACCGACACCGCAACCATGACCACGCCCGCGCTTACCACCATCAGCCAGCCGCGTTACGACATGGGCTTTTCGGCCTGCAACCTGCTTATCGAGCGCATGGACGGATCGGACTCCGCAAGCTCGATGCTTCTTGAAACGGAGCTCGTCGTGCGTGAGTCCACAATCCGCAAATAGATTAACGAGCAGCGACTACACAAGCTGCAGGGCCTGATATGCCGCTCCGAGAATGCCGGCTTCGTTGCCCAGCGCTGCGCGACGCAATGTGTAGCAGCCGCGCATAGGAGGAAAGACATATCGCTCGAGCCTCTCGGCAAGGGGAACCATCAATAGATCCCCGGCGCCAGAAAGGCCGCCGCCCACGATCACCTCAGATGGGTCGACGGTCGCCATGATGCCCGCCAGCGCACGAGCCAGATAATCGACCGTCATATCGCGCGCCGCCGTAGCAGTAGCCCCGCCCTGCTTTACCTCTTCAAAAATCTCTTCGCCTTTGGTAAAGCGGCGCTCCTCGCCGGCCTTCTCGGCAAGCTCGTTAGCGTTTTTGATAATCCCCGTGGCAGAGGCGTAGCACTCGAGGCAGTTGACGTTGCCGCAGCCGCACACACGCTCCGAAGGAGCCACGACCGGAATGTGGCCGATCTCTCCACCACAACCATGGTCACCGCCCACGATCTTGCCATCGATAATGATGCCGCCGCCAACGCCGGTGCCCAGCGTGACAAATATGGAATTGCCCGTAACGGAACCTTCTCCGCCCATCCAAACCTCACCGACGGCAGCGGCGTTAGCGTCGTTAATCAATGCCACAGGCAGGCCCGTTCCCTCGCGCAAAATATTGCCGAGCGGCATGTTGCCCCATCCTAAATTGACGGCGCGCACGGCATCCTCGCCATTTACCGGACCGGGAATGCCCACACCGATAGCGACGATAGGCTCGGGGGACGAAGCCAGCTTTTCGTTAATGCTGGAAATCATCTCATCGGGAATGTGGGAACCCGCATCGGCGAGGTTCGTAGGGACAGACCAGCGCTCAATAATGGTCCCCGTCTCGTCGACGATGGCAAACTTCACGGACATGCCGCCCACATCGATGCCGAACACACGCTTCATGGTAGCCACTCCCCTTCGAATCGCCGTGCAAACACGAGCGACAGTCAGTTCAATCCAAATGCATTGTATGCGCGAAAGCAGGACGGTTGACAGCATCCAATTTGTTAACGGCTAAGCGGCGATGACAAAACGATGGGCGGAAAGATCTAAACCAGGGCATCAACACCAAGAGGGGGCAAAGAAAGCGTCATGACTGGATCCATCCTCCATGCCGCGGGGTATCATTTGGGCAACCAACGAACGCGTCTGCAGGAGGTGCATCATGCAGCGAAATCAAATTATGCCGCAAAAAGATGGTCGAGAGGGTATCGAGCCTGCCATCCCTACTGCCGAGGCAATTCCGCAACCCGCGATGCAGCTGAGCCTTTCCGATTGGATTTGCGGACGTCGCCCTTTGCAGATCGGCTTTATCGTTCTTTTGATCGTTGCGGCTCTTGTCTCGGAATTTGCTTTGCGCCCGCACTTTGAGCAGGTCGAGACCTGGGGAAGTACCATAGAGGTCATCGACGCCAAAAAGTCAAACGTCTTGGCGCTCACGACCTCGTCCCTTGCGCTCTCGGCAGCCATCACCGCCATCCCCGACGACGCCGGCACTCCCGTAGCCGAGCAACTCTCCCAGCTCGCCGGCAACCTGGGCATTGTGCTCGCGGTGCTCTACCTCGAAAAATACCTGCTCACAATCTTGAGCTTCCTCTCATTTGGCGTGCTCATACCCATTGTCTGCGTGCTCTTTGCCATCTCGCTCGGCATTCACGGGCGCTTGAGCACCAGCCGCGTGTTGCGAGTCCTGGGCATGCGTGTGCTCATCGTGGCAGTCATCGCCATCATGGTAGTGCCCGCCAGCGTATGGGTCACGCAGCGTGTCGATGAAACCTACCAGGTGAGCATCGCACAGGAAGAAGCGAAGGCAAAGGCGAAGGCCGAGGAAAAAGCCGCCAAGGAAAGCAAGAGCAAAAGCAAGCAGAAACAGGAAAACAAAAGCTTCCTGGACCAGCTTGTCGATGGCGCAGCGCAGCTTGGTTCAGCTCTCTCGAGCGGCGTTCAGAGCCTGACCGACAGTGTGATCACGCAGGCAACAAACCTGATAGAGGGTGCCATTGTGATGATTGTTACCTCGTGCCTGATTCCGCTTTTGGTGCTCGCCGCCTTCCTTTGGATGGGACACGCGCTGCTGGGCATCGACGTCTCCGCGCCCACCAACTACCTAGTGCACCGTTTTAAGAAATAGGATGTCCCAAGGTAAAAGCTACCGCCCAAGCCCGGACGTGCCCACCGCGCGCCCGGGCTTTATCGAACGTAGGATGTCTCGTCCAACGTTTTTATAAGCTTCGAAAGCTTCTTGTCAAACGTGAGAACATCCCGACGCCCAGCATCGCTCTCGGCGGCCAGGACGCAGTCGACAAAATCAAAGGAACTTGCCGAATACAGCGAAAGAGCCTCGATCGCTACGTTCTTCCTCCGACACGACGCCTCGTCGAGCAGAATGCACAAGCTCTCGTTAACGCGCTGGCGCGGAACATGATAGACGCCCTCCAACACATAAACGCATTCCGCCAGTACCTCGATTGTCACTTCGGCACCGCGAATAATCGCTTGTTCAACCTTCGTGGCTTGGGCCTCGATATCTTCCAAAAGGTAGCGCAACACGGCATTTGCATCCAACAAAGTCTGATCATCGAGCATGCTTTGCCACCATTGCGCGAGCAAACGCTCCGCCCTCCTGCTCAAGCTTCTCTTCATCTGCATACTCTGCCAGCAAGCCACGCGCATGAGCAGCCACGGCTCTTTCTTGCGGAACAGGCACAATAATCGCAGCGGGCCGACTATACCTCATGACCACAACAGGCTCGCCGGTTTGCTCAACACGACTCACCACGCTACTTAAGCTTGCCTTTACCTCTGCGAGACCAAGATGCATAGCACGGGCAGTATCGATTGCCGGCATATCCATGGGAGCCCCCTCTCTCGTCATCGTCAGGATACCCTAAAGATGACCACAATGTTGGTCATCTTTGCGGCGAAAAGCAAACCGGGCACCAGACATTACGCGGTACAATCGGTTCCATGAAACCTATCGCGCACATTCATACCGACCTGCCGCAGAAATTTGGCATTCCTCGCAACAGCTTCTTGGCACCGCACCTGCAGGGATCGATTGTTTTTGAACCCGAGTTTGCGCTGGATGCAGCCGTGGCTGGACTCGAGAGCTTTAGCCACCTGTGGCTTATCTGGCAGTTTGAAAACGGCACGCCCGGAGGTACCGCCAAAGACATCGCTGCCGATAGCGTAACCGCAAACAAGGCAGGCACCAACGACAACTGGTCGGCAACGGTACGGCCGCCACGCCTAGGCGGCACCGAGCGCGTAGGCGTTTTTGCCACGCGCAGCCCCTTTAGGCCCAATCCAATAGGTCTTACCTGCGTGAAAATCGATAGCATAGAGCGCGGCGAGACCGGGCCCATCGTCCACGTGCTTGGCGCAGACCTGCGCGACGGGACGCCGATCCTCGACATCAAGCCCTACATCCCCTTTGCCGATTGCCACGAGGATGCCAGTGGCGGATGGATCGAAGACGCCCCGTGGCAGGAGCTGGAAGTCGAGTTTCCCAAAGAACTGCATCAGCACGTCGAACCCGAAAAACTCCCGGGACTCGTAGAAGTCCTGCGACAAGACCCGCGCCGCGCCGGCAGCAAGCACGAGCCGGAACGCATCTATCATTTGGCTTATGCCGGATACGACGTGGCGTTTACCGTGGACGGAACGCGTCTTGCGGTGATTAAGATACAGACATCGGCCTAAAGAAGCGCTGCGATCCAGGAAGTCACAGCGCGAATCATCATGACGATGACCGGCGCCAGCGCAGAGGTTAGCAGCGCCCGAAAGACCTCCACAGTAAAGTTCCCTAGTTCCACAGTAAAGTTCCCTAGTTCCCTAGTAAAGTTCCCTAGTTCGCTACTCCTTTCGTGAGCCAAGTCGAGAGGCCGACGCCCTCGACATCTCGAGCGCATCCCATCAGACCGTACCGGACTCAAAATCACAACTACACGAGTCAATCTCGCCTTTCGAGGACATCCGCAAGCACCTGATAGTAGATAACCGGGTCCTGAGCCGCAGCGAGGCCCGATACCTGTCCGTCACCGGTCTCTACCACGATCCAAACCCCATCCGCTCGCTCCGCAAAGTCCACGGTGTAGTAGGGACTCCCAAGATCTGAGCACGCCAGTACAAGCTCCTCAGGCGGCTTCGCAACGCTTGCCGGCTGATTTAAGTTCCTGCATACGTTGAGAAGATCCCCGCCGAGATAAAAAGCTCTCCACTCATTCGTCGCGCCACCGCAGCGGACCAAATCAACGTACTCCTTGCAGACAATACCGGCTGTGAAAAGGTCTCTGCGGAGCCTGACGAACTCTTCAGCAATCTCGTCCATGCGCTCCTGGCTCGCAGGAGTGCGAAAGCTAACGGGGAACCTCGTCCCTTTGACCGACTTCGCATAGTCCTTGACCATAAACTCTTTTATAAAAGGGATGAGCGTTGTCGGTAAGGGGGCTTCTTAAATGACTGAAGTGAAAAATCTATAAGGTCGCTTGCCATGTGTTGCCCAATTCCAGCGGTCGCTATTTTGTCGAATATTGGCACGCTCCTGATGCAGTTTCTGACCGGCCGTTCTTCTTTTGCAATCTCGAATGTACCGTCCTTGGAAACGCATCCGGACTGGGACGTTATTGCTGCTATCTGTTTTACAAAATAAAGGGTGAGGCCTGATGCTGGTACTGTCTGCTACTTTAAGTTTATTAATAAAATCTAGCTGTGTAATCTGTGCAGCCCTTTATTTAATCCTCTTTATCGGAAGTCAAAAGAAGGAATATCTGTATATCGCTCTGCTTATGCTAAGCCAGTACTTGATTGAGCTAATAGTTCGAGGATACGAAATTAGTTCGCCCATTTATTATTACTTTCATAATTATCTTTCGGTGCCCGTAGTAATCAAGTCGCTATTATATTACGCCTGCGTTTTTCTCATATGTCGTTTATTCAAGGGAGCTGTTGACAGGTCAAAAACGTGGATATTGACATTGGTGGAAGCTCCGTTGTTCATCTGGCTCGTTATGTTCCCTTTGTTAAAGGTGCGCACAGGATTCTTGTACATTTGCTATTTGTTGCCATTCCAACTTCTGGTTATCGTACTAGCCTTTATCGGTAGCAGGTCCTTTGGCAAAACAGTGCATAAGAGCATGTTTTTAAGGTTAGACATGTTCTTGCGACTGGTTGGAATCCTCGGATTAATGACTGTCTTTGAGGACATTCTTGCGGGATTATATTATGGGCTAAATAATGATGTTGCAAGCCTAGTAACTAGCGGCGCGATTCGAAGCCGCAATATTGGCGAAAGCGTCTCCCAGATAGTTGTTGCCGCATATCTTATTGTTGTTGCGGCACGTTTCTTTGTTGACAAGATTACAGTGAAACCGATCAGCTACGAAGCCTTGACAGGAGAGCTTTCGGAAGAAGTCATAGACGCCTATGCGACATCTATTGGCCTTAGTCTCAGAGAGCGAGAGATTCTGGGATTCTTGCTCAAGGAGAAAAGCACACAGGAGATATCCGAGCTGTTGTTTATTTCGACTGGCACCGTCAAATCTCATACACATAACATTTATCAGAAGGCCGATGTTAGCAACAGGATGCAGTTGCTGCAGAAAATCAGATGTTCATAACGTTGATTACGTTGGGCTAATCAATATGAATCCCGCTTCCTTTTGTTTATACATGCTTAGCGCTTTATGAACCCTGGTTCATAAAGCGCTAAACCAGGGTATAAGCTAAGATTGAACCCTTTTATCCAGGTCAGTTCATATGAAAGCGGATTGGAAAACCACATAATCTAGCCATTGGGTTGTCGGCAACGAGGGGCCTTTGCTTTAGCCATCAAGTTATCGGCAACACGGAACTTCTGGAAGAGAAGGTGACAGATTATGATGAGAAGAAAGATAGCCTGCGTATTGTGTTGCGCCATCCTATGTTTAAGCATGGTGGCAGGCCCAGGATGTTCTGCAAAAAATACGCTAAGTGGGTCATCAGACAGCACGCAGGCAAATGTCGGATCAACTTCTAAAAACAAAGAGTTTGACGGGAAGTTCGATGCAACCGTCAACGCAGGAAATGCGCAGGAAGTTGTGTATGTAAATGGCTCTTGGTTTGACATGGGAAGGCAGTATGGGTTACAGCAAAAGGATCAGTTAGAGAATAACTGGACAGCTGTAATGGCTTCAATTTACGCAGAGGCAGACGATGCCGCATATAACAAAGCTATGGGTAAGATTCTGAAACATTATGAAGAGGATGAGCCATCTGTATTTGATTTCTTGTCGGGAGTAGCTGATGGGGCAGGAATCTCAAAGGAAGATGCAGTAGTTGCAGTTATGGGTTCATCTGTTCTTAACTCTGATCTCATGATGCATTATGATCCAGAGGGTTCAAAAACTGATGATTCAGAGCGTTCAAAAACATGTATGAATGTATCTGCTTGGGGAGATATGACTCAGGATGGTCATCATCTTGGAGGAGCTAATCTTGATGCACTCAGCGCAACACCCGCTGCAATGTTCTCGAGCATGATTTCTTATCCGAAACATGGCAATGCAGTCATTGCATCAGGTGGATTGCAAGGAAATGCGTTCATGAACTCTAAAGGCCTTGTTATTACCTATGCTGGAGCGCCTACAGCATCGCCGAGCGAAGGTGCCGAGGTAATCGATAGGGAAGGCACCTTCCTCGATACTTTGTTTGCTTATTGGTACACAGCCACAAAGTGTGATTCGGCAGACGAAGCAGTCAAAATGCTTACAGAAACTGAGTGGATTCACACGGGTAACATCAACGTTTCCGACAACAATGGGAATGCGTATCTCATCGAGCAAAAAGATAATGCATATGTAGTGCGCAAAGCCGGTGACTACGGTGAAACGGACTATCTAATTGCAGCGAATCATTTCAAGGATGAGCTGTGGATGAATGATTCATATGAGGCATATCCGGATAGCGTGCCAAGAGCCAATACTCTAGAAAAGATTATGCAAGACGAGGGCGGCAGCGTTACCCCGCTCACGCTCGCGAACGGACTTGGAAGCATTCGTTACTATGACGAGGGCAAATGGAGTGAGGAAAATTGGGATTACGGCGGTTTCTATCAGTTCCACTCTCCAGAAGGAGACGACATAGAATTCAAGACAATTTTCAGGACAATTTTTGATGCAACTGATCTTGAAATGTATGTCTTGAGAGGTCATGACGAGAAATTCCGTTCAGACGTTCCCTATGGTACAGCTAATTACTGCAAGCTTACTCTCGGAAAGGACATGCAGACCACTAATAAAAGCGCAGAAACCGATGCGCGTATTGCGGTAAGAAATGCAGGAGCTGAATTGTATAAGAATGACTCAGTGGATGACGAGTCGATGGAATATTACAATATGGCTGCTGAGGCGGTGCACACGGGATGCAATTACACAACTATGGCTGATTGCGCCAATGCGAAAGGCGATAAGGAGCAGGCTGCAATTATGTATGGCCTTGCTACTTCGCAGTTTGCCAATGCTCAGCGATACGCACAGGCATCTTATACTACTGAGAATGTAATTCTCAACTAATCTTGCGTAACGCCCAGCTCGTCATTTAAAGAACGCGGAGATGATTTCGAACCCTCCCTAAAGATAACGCTCGAGATCACTTCTAAGATGTACCATCATGCCGATCATCTCGGCATGATGGTACTTGTCGATTATTCGCACTGCCAGGCTTTCCTGCGTCGGCCTGGAGCTTTGGTCGCGGAGGCCGGATTCGAACCAACGACCTCAAAGCGCAGAGATTAGCACGGGGGGATCAAAAATGCCCGCACAGCAACTAGCTCGCCGCGTGGTCTTTGCTCCACCGACGCAAGCTTATAATTTCCCTGTCCACGCGATACCATTTTCCGTCTTCTTCCGGAATGGCCTCTAACGCCATAGCAAGTCTCTCATCAGCTCGCAGTCCACGCTCTCTGCCAATGTCCTCTCGCCTTGCCGTGCGAAGACTCACAACCACAAGCCCAAGGGATGCGAGGTCCCGCTCCTCCGCCAGCCGCCTAGTGAAGTCGTGGGCTTCATGCGTCTGTATTGCCTGATTTCGCTCAAATCTTTCCTCGCAAATTCTTCGCGGCGACGCTTCGTTGCAATTCTTCGCAAAGAATCCGCCCCCAACCGTCGCAGGCGTCAGCGAGAAAAGGTGCGACACTACTGCGAAAAAGGTGCGACACTACTGCGACAAAGGTGCGAAACCGAACCTCTGCCTACCTTATCGCATAGAACTGCCTCGGGTCGTTTGGAGAGGAGCCATGCCACTCGAGCAGCCCTCCCTCCCCGATCAGCTTACCTAGCACGCGGCTTGCCGTTCGACGATCTCTTCCGATGTGCTCCGCGAGCCCCCTTGCCGCCACCTTTCCATTCGTGAAGGCCAGCCTTACGGCGGCGAGTTCATAGTCCCCAAGCGAGGCGATAGCCTCGGCCGAGAGCCTGTCCTCGAGCGCCTCACTTCTCCTGACGGTCCGGGCCACGATGTTGTTCTCGAGCGTCAGCTGGACCTTCGTCCCGCCGGGCTCCGTGTAGACCGGATCGTTGGGCAGGGAGTCCTGCATCTCGGTGTAGATGCGCTTGACGCCCTCGTTCAGCTCCCGGACCCAGCCGAATTCAACCAGCGTGCGCGCGATACGCGGGTTGCGCGAATAGCGGGTGGTCCTCATGTTGTCGAGCGTCACGATGTTCGGGAGCGCCCCCGGGCTGACGATCTCCAGGCGATCGTCGAACATCGAGACCCGGATGTAGTCGCCCCGGAACGAGTAGTCGCGATGGGTCACCGCGTTTTCCCATTGAGCTCTAATACTTTTCCGCGAAGTGAACGTCTGCTTTTAGACCCCTGGAGCATCCGCATTTTTGACAGCAAAATCGCAGGATTTCAGCTTCAAAACCGCAGGAAACGGCACCCGGAAAGTGTCGATGCTTCGGGGGTCCGTTTTCACTCGTTCACTTCTCGGAAAAGTATTAGACCTCGCTATCAGCTGTCCCAAAGATCAGACCGCCCCTCCTTCACGCCATGCAAAACCTGCCTTTTCCGCCCTTTCCCACCGTCACCCAAAAACTCATCCAACATTAATCTTGGCTCAAGAATCGCTTAATCTATAACCTGCACTATAGAGTTCGACCAAGGGCGGGGCGGCACCGCGCAACGCAGGCCGCCGAACGCAACGCTCGCGCCCGGGCAGATCGCCCGGCGTCGCGCCCATCGAACGAAAGGACAGGTCATGGACGACCTCGAAAAAGTTGAAACCATCCGCACCAAGTGCAACGTGAGCTACACAGACGCCAAAGCCGCGCTCGACGCTGTCAACGGCAACGTGCTGGATGCCATCATTTGGCTCGAGTCGCAGGGCAAGACCCAGACCACGTCAGCGCACGCCGCCACCGAGCCCGAGTCAGTCGATGAGCCCTCGGCCGAGATGGTCGCCGCGCAGGCCGCCTACGAAAAGTCGAGCGAAAAGACCGACTTCTCCAAGAAGATGGACAGCGTGTGGGAGTACCTCAAAAAGCTCTTCCGCCTGAGCCTGGACACCAAGTTTATCGCCACACGCCGCGATGCGATCATCCTCAACATTCCTATCTTGATCCCCATCGTCGCGCTGTTTGCCTGGGGTGCCACGATATGGCTGATGCTGATTGGCCTGTTCTTTGGCATGCGCTACCGCATCGACAGCGACGGCGACGTGCCCGGCAGCATCAACAACCTGATGGATCACGCCGCCGATGCCGCGGACGGCATCAAGCAAAATCTGAACGACGACAAGTAATCGCAGATAGGGGCACGTATGGCACGAATCCTGATCGTAGAGGACGAGGAGAAAATCGCCCGCTTTGTGACGCTCGAGCTGGAGCACGAGGGCTATCAGGTGGAGTACGCCGCCGACGGCCGCACCGCCGTGGACCTGGCACTGGAGCACGACTACGATCTGATTCTGCTCGATGTGCTATTGCCGCAGCTCAACGGCATGGAGGTGCTGCGGCGTGTACGTAAGCACAAGGATGTGCCGGTGATTATGGTCACCGCGCGCGATGCCGTGATGGACAAGGTGGCCGGACTCGATGCCGGCGCCGACGATTACCTGACCAAGCCGTTTGCGATTGAGGAGCTGTTCGCACGGATCCGCGTGGCGCTGAAGCGCGCGGAGGCCGTGCGGGCGGCTTCGGGCGTTGGCGGCGTTGGGGCCGGAGAGGGCGCTACGGGTGCCGCTGCGATACCCCCGACTGGCGCCTCGGCCAAGACCTCTGCCGTGCCCTCCCCCGCCGCGCTCACCGTGGGTTCGGTCACGCTCGACCCCGACCGCCGCGAAGTCACGGTCGGAGGCTCGCCCATCGTGCTGACCGCCCGCGAGTTCGACGTCCTCGCCCTGCTTATGGCACATACCGGCACCGTGCTCACGCGCGAGCGCATCGCGCACGAGGCGCTAGGCCACGAATACGTGGGCGACACCAACAACGTCGACGTGCACATCGCGCACCTACGCGCCAAGATCGAAGACGCTGGCGGCGCTCGCATCATCCAGACCGTGCGCGGGGTGGGCTATGCCTGCCGTGCGTAACGCCGAGGCCAAGCGCGTCACCTCCATCGCCCGCGCCATCAACTGGAGCTATATGTGGCGCCGCCTGATGAGCTACGTCTGGCTCGACCTGCTACTGCTGCTTGTTTCGGCGGCAATCCTCGTCTATGGCTACAACCAGGCGCTGCCCGACGGCGCGTTTACCGCAGGATGGATCCCCGGCGCCACCGTTCACGGCATGTCGCTGGCGCCCGCACGCGGCTGGGACCTGGCCACGCTCACCTATACCGTCGAGCTTGCGCGCACCAACAAGACCTTCCCCCTCGCGCAGGACCTCGTCGCGCTGTGGCCCCTCTATATCGTTGTTGTAGGTTGGCAGGCCATCGGCGTGCTCGATATGCTCGGCGGCGCCCGCCGCGTGCGCCGCACTATGGCGCCGCTCAACGACCTGGCTTTGCGCGTGGACGAGCTCGGCCGCATGCAACTCTCCGGCGGCAAGATGGAAACATTAGAGCAGGCCATCGAGCGCGCAAGCGTCGACTCGCCGAGCGTCACCACCGGCGACGCCGATCTGGCGAGTATCGAGGTCGCGCTCAACCGCCTACTGCGCCAGATGCAAGAGGCCAAGCTGCAGCAGATGCGCTTTGTCAACGACGCGAGCCACGAGCTGCGCACGCCCATTGCGGTGATTCAGGGCTACGTAAACATGCTCGACCGCTGGGGCAAAGACGACCCGGCCGTGCTGGCGGAGTCCATCGCCTCGCTCAAGGCCGAAAGCGAGCACATGCAGGAGCTCGTGGAACAACTGCTGTTTTTGGCACGCGGCGATGCCGGCCGCACCGCGCTGCATCGTGTGGACACCAATCTGGCAGCGCTCGTCGGCGAGGTATGCGAAGAATCGCAGATGATTGATGCCGAGCACGCGTATCGGCTGGCTTTTGACGCTGCGTTTGCCAGCGACCCGCGCTGCGACGCGTCCGTCGATGTCGCGCTCGTGAAGCAGGCTCTGCGCGTGATCGTGCAAAACGCCGCCAAGTATTCGGACGCGGGAACGACCGTCACATTTGGCATAACACCCGATGTGGGCACGGGCACGGTCGACATAGCCGTTGAAGACGAGGGCATCGGCATGAACCAGGAATCCGCAGCTCACGCGTTCGAGCGGTTCTACCGTGCCGACAACGCACGCGATGCCGGCACGCAGGGCTCGGGCCTGGGGCTCGCCATCGCCAAGTGGATCGTCGATAGCCACGGCGGCGTCATCGGCGTAACCTCGGTCGAGGGCGTCGGCAGCCGCTTTACGATTCGCCTGCCGCGGTAGGAAGCTCCCTCGTGAAGAGTGGCGAATCACGGTGTCCACGGTCGCCGATCTCCTGGAGATCCAGCGCGGGGCGGGCGCGCCCATCACCATCGACGGGAGCCGAATCACCGTCATGGCGAGGGAGGCTTAGGGCCGACATCGCCACGACGAAGCGCACTCCCTCCCTAACGCCAGAGATCATCGCCACTGAACCGGCAGGCGACGAAGCCCAAGGATGATAAAATGCTTTCGACGCAGGAGCGTCCCCATCTTTGAATCGAGGAACCATGAGCGATTTTGATGCCGAGAACGAATCGGTCGAAACGAGTGCGCCGATAGCCCTGGTCGATTCCGCAAACATAGAGCCCCTAATCCATACCGTTCGTGGGCAGCAGATCATGCTCGATACCGATCTCGCTCGGTTATACGAGGTAGAGACGAAGAATCTCAACCGCGCCGCCGCACGCAACGCCGACAGATTCCCCGAGGACTTCCGTTTTCAACTGACCAAAGAGGAGGACGAGTCTTTGAGGTGCCAAATTGGAACCTCAAAGATCGTGGAGGGTCGCGGCGGGCGGCGTTACCTCCCTTATGCCTATACCGAGCAGGGCATAGCCATGCTGTCCGGCGTGCTACGCAGCGAAGTGGCGGTGCAGACCAGTATCAGTATCATGAGGGCGTTTGTCGCCATGCGCCACCTCCTCGCCGAAAATGCCACCCTGTTTGAGCGGCTGCGCGGTGTCGAGTTGAGTCAGGCGGCGTTTCAGCAATCGACCGACGAGCGCTTCAACCAGGTGTTCCGCCTGCTCGAAGGCGAGGTCGAGAAACCCCAGCGGATCTTCTTCGCCGGGCAGATGTTCGACGCCTTCAGCCTGCTGACAGATCTCGTGAGCCGCGCCGAGCGCGAAATCTCCCTCGTGGACGGCTACGCAGACGTCCACACCCTGAACATCCTCGCAAAGAAGCGCAAGGGCGTCGCGGTGACCGTCTACACCTCCGGCAACCGGCTCACGCAAGGCGACGTCGACGTGTTCAACGCACAGTACCCGCAGCTCACCGTCCGCCGCACCAGAACGTTCCACGACCGTTTCCTTATCCTCGACAGTGCGACCGCGTATCACATCGGCGCATCCCTCAAGGACGCGGGAAAGAAGTGCTTCGGCATAGACCTCATCCAAGACGAGGAGCTGACGAAGATGCTCATCGAGATGCTAAAGCTCCTCGATGAGCATCAAACGGCTTGAGCGTTATCCGATCTCTTGCTGCAAGCCCTAAAGTTTGAGCATGATCGCTGAAAGCCTCGTTAGTCAACGTGTCAAAGCAGGCCCTGGTCCGCAAGCCTTCGATAATGCTTGCCGAGGAGCGTCAACCGGCAGGACTTGCTCTCCATCGCCGCGTTCCACATATGATCGGCGCCAACTGGAACCAGAAGACCATGCCGGTTGTATTTCTGGAGCAGAGAGAACACCCGGTTGTTCCTGGGCTCTACTGGAGGCATAGCGTCTGTTCTCCCCTCGTCCCTTGGCTCATACGACGGGTCCAGCCTGTATTCATAGTCCTCTGTTGGGAAGAGCTTTTTCAGCTTCCGCAAATCATCGAGTGAGATTGCGGGATCGACTTCGCGCAGCGACACGAAGCTGTCCGTGTTCGTTTTGAAAACAGGCCTTTGGCCCCACATGCCAAGCGTTTGATCGATGTGCGCATAGGCACTGCCCGGCGTGATACTGCCTATCAGATTCGCCGCAGCGCCCTCTAGGGCGTTTATGAGAAGACTTGTAAAAACGCCATGCCCCTTACGCTCAAGCGAGGTCTCACCGCCTCGCGAGGCGGTGAGGATGGTGACACCCTCCGCGATTGCGGCATGGTTCTCCATACCCGCGACCGGTCCCGCCGCCACCGAGAACCATCCGAGCCGCCGCTAATTTGAACTGTCTATCGAAGCGCTTCCCTTTCTGGCTCACATAGAGCACCCTTTGTCCTCAACTCGATGTCCAAGAAATCTTTCCCACTCCAGAGGTTCCCGGGGCAATGCGCTAGACCTATTCCTCAATAACGAAAATTTTTCAATTTTGAGGAATAGACTCAAGACGGCAACCTTGTTTTCATTCGGCACCGTCGCGCCTCAGAGAGAGACGAAGCCGCATCATGTCGATCGCCAACAAAAAAGCCCGGAAGCCGTTAAGCTTCCGGGCTACAAAATTCTTGGTCGCGGGGGCAGGATTTGAACCTACGACCTCCGGGTTATGAGCCCGGCGAGCTACCAGACTGCTCCACCCCGCAATGTCTGGACGCACCTCGTGCGCAAGAAAGTATATTACGATGCACCTATGCCTGATGCAAGAAGAAACTTTGTTTGCTCGCACATCTCCACAATTTAGGGCGTTTTATCCACAATTGGCGCAAACTCAGCGCCCCATCCAGCCACATGGCAGCAAGCTCGAAGTATACAATTGACGCGAATCATTTGCATCGCGCATGCGTCATATGAAGGGAAACTCATGCTTTTAGCTGTGGATATGGGAAACACGCAAACCGCCCTCGGCCTGTTTGACGGAGACGACCTTGTCCACTCCTGGCGCATGCCCACCGATCGCACCTTCACTGCCGACGAGGTCCACATGCGTCTTGAGGGCTACTTTCGCATGTCCAACCTGGACCTTAGCCAGGTCAAAGCCATCGCTTTTGCCGGCGTAGTGCCCGAACTCTCGCGCGAGTGGCACGCCGTGGCAGCGCGCCTTACGGCAACCGCCGTGGTCGTGGGCACGCAGACAGCCCAGGCAACCAAGTTGCGCGTAGCCAACCCCGCCGAGGTCGGTGCCGACCGCATCGCCAATGCCGTTGCTGCTGAGACCTTCTACGGCGCGCCCGCCATCGTGGTCGACTTTGGCACCGCCACCAATATCGATGTTATCGACAGCGAGGGCTATTATATCGGTGGCTCCATCGCCCCCGGTATCCGCATCTCCATGGACGCCCTCACCGCACGCGCTTCCAAGCTGGCAAGCGTTCCGCTCGAATCCCCTGCCCATGCCATTGGACGCAACACCGTCGAATGCGTGCAGAGCGGAGCCGTAATCGGTGCCGCCGCCATGGCGGAAGGCCTCGTGGCCCGCATTAAAAACGAGCTCGGCGCACCCGATGCCCGCGTTATCGCCACGGGCGGCCTCAGCAGCGTGGTGGCGCAATCGACCGACGTCTTTGACGTCATCGACAACCAGCTCACTCTGCGTGGCATCCGCGAGATCTATCGTCGCATGACGGAGTAATACGACACGCCCCTAAATTTGACGCAAGCTTACGGCTTCTGAAGGATAGTTCTGCTCGCCCGCAGGGGTAATAACCACCGCACGGCCCCAGATATCCAGACCGGAGAACGTGCCCGTATCCATCACATGGCCCGTCGGCGCAATCACAGCAACCTGTTTGCCCAGCATGGGCACCATGTCGAAGTACTCAGAAAGAATCGGCGCCATGGGCCCCATGCCTGCCTGCATCGTGGCCATCCTCGCAGCCCACGCATCCACGCGAGCAATCATCGCATTGCGCAGCATGCCAGCGAGTTCTTGCATATCGGGGCAACCGTCCTCCCCCATCAGATCGTCGAGCGAGATGGGCTCCAGCGCCTGTGGGCTCACCTGAGATCCCACACCCTCGACCGTCAGCGGATGCAGGTTAACACCCAGTCCCACCACGGCAAACGGACCGTCGGCACTCGCCTTGGCCTCCACCAAGATGCCCGCGAGTTTGCGATCAAAGGGCTCGTCCTCCCCTGCCGCGACGCGCGCCACGATATCGTTAGGCCACTTGATACCCACGCGCTCAGCCAGACCAAGCTCACGCAGTGTATCGACCACGCCCATCGCGCACACTGCCGGCAGCGCCGTGAACTCCTGCATGCGAACGCCCGGGCGCAGCACGCAGGAAAGATAGATGCTCCCCGCAGGCGAGGCCCATACGTGACCGCGCCTGCCGCGACCTTCCGTTTGCTCCTGCGCGCACACGCACCAACCGTGCGGCGCGCCCTCGCGGCCGCGCTCGATCGCCACATCATTAGTCGACGTCACCGACTCCTCAAACACGATCTGCGGCAACTCGCCGGCAATCATCTCGCCCACAAGCACTCCTTCAACACAAAACGCCCCGTTTGAACAGCGGCGCGAATATCCACGCCTGCCGCCCAAACGGGGGCCGAATCAAACAAAACTACAGCGAGCCCAGCTCGCCCACAATATGGCCCACGCGGTCCTCAGGCTCCTTTACGTCCACGCCCTCGTAGCGGAAGAAACGCGCCGGGTCGTGCATAAGGTCCTCGAGGGGCACAAGCACAAAGTCGCGCTCGCCTAACTTGGGATGCGGCAGGCGCAGCTTATCACCGCCGTGAATCTCGCCTTCCATCCACAAAAGGTCGCAATCGAGCGTGCGCGGCCCGTTGGCACGTGCGCTCTTGGTGCGATTGCGTCCCAGTTTGTTCTCGACCTCCATGAGCTGATCCAGCAGGATAAGCGGAGCGAGCTCGGTGCGAATCTCGATAACAGCGTTGGCAAAGGGCTCCTGGCGCTCCTCGTAAGCAGGCTCACTCTCGTAAATGCGTGAGCAGTTGGAAACGCAGGTCATGGGGATCTCGGCAATGAGGTCCTTAGCAGCGCGGATGTTATCCAAGCGGCGGCCCAGATTGGAGCCGAGGGCCACGAACGCCCGGCGCGGCTGAGGCTTGGCAACTGCCCAGTAACCGTTGATAAACTGCGCGAAACCGGCCACATCATGCACGCGCACAATGTTCGCACCAGCCTGGATGGCACCCAGGCATACGCCAAAGGTGGCAGCGTCGCGCGCGGTAGCATCCGCCACGCCCGAGACGGTGCCCACAAAACGCTTGCGCGAAACCGCGCACAGCAGCGGGTAGCCGAGCGAGGCCATCTTGGCCGTCTCGCGCTGGATGATGATGTCCTCGTTCGCAGTCTTGCCAAAGCCGGCACCCGGATCGATGCAGATGCGCTCGCGCGCAACGCCCGCCTGCATAAGGGCGCGCGCCTGGTCGGACAAAAAGCCCATGACGCGACGCATGATGGGGGCAGAATCGGGCATGGTAAAGCGGCGCAACTGCGAGGTGCTCACGTAGGCTTCCTCGCGATGCACGGAGCGAGCCATAACAGCGGCGAGCGCATCGGGCTCGGGCTGGGCGGTATCGGCAACAACCGCGGCAGCCGTGGTCTCGATGGCAGAACCGGCGAGCGCCGCGCCGATAGCCTCGGCAGAAGGAGCGTCGGATGGCGTCTCGGCGGCGTCCGACGCCTCAGTGTCCTTAGCGGCAGCATCCTTGCCCTTGATAGGCTTCTTCTTGTCGTTTTTCTCGGGCACGATGTCTGCCGGAAGTTCGTCAAAGGGAAGCAGGGGCTGGATCAGGCTGCGCTTGGTATTGCGGCTTTTGCGCGCCGCGACCGCGCTCTCCGCAGCGGCACGGGCCTTCTCGGCCACAAAAGCAGCGGCAGAGGTATCCAACTGCACGGCAGTGTGCGCGTGCGCGGGAGCCGTGAGCTCGCCCGCATGCATAACCACCACACCGCAGTTGTTGGTTGTCACAAAGTCGAGCATCTTGGGATCGGTGAAGCCCGTCACGTCATTGACGATCGAGGCGCCCACGCGCACGGCGGCCTTGGCCACCTCGACATGGCGTGTATCGACCGAGACAATGGCTCCGCGCTGAGCAAGCGCACGGATCACCGGCAGCACGCGACGCGCCTCTTCGTCGGGAGAGACGGGCGTGAAGCCGGGGCGTGTGGACTCGCCGCCCACGTCGATGATGTCGGCGCCGTCGTCGAGCATCTTGAGGCCGTACGCGATGGCGGCCTCGGTATCCATGTGCTCGCCGCCGTCGCTAAAGGAATCGGGCGTAACGTTGAGGACGCCCATGATGCGCGGGCGGTCAAACTTGAGCTCGTACTTCCCGCAGCGCCAGACTTTGGTGTCGTGAGCCATAGATGTCCTTTCGAAAACTGTACATGCCAATAGCCAAGCTACCGGCACGATGATATGCGTATGATGCCGCGCACAGATGCAAGCGCGGGGCATGACACTCTATTGTATCCGCCTGCAGGACTTAAAAATCGAAGGCAGCTGCGATGTCGCAGGAAATCAAGAGGTCGGCATTATGATCTTGCGGTGTAGGGTCGCGGTTGATGATCACGAGCTTCTCCCCGTTAAAAAAACGAGTGAGACCGGCCGCGGGATAGACTACAAGCGAAGTGCCGCCGATGATGAGCATGTCCGCATGGGCAATGGCATCCACCGCACCGTTGACCACGTTGTCGTCGAGAGGCTCCTCATAAAGAACGACATCGGGCTTGATCTCGCCGCGGCACAGGGGACATATGGGCACGCCTTGCGCGTCCTCGTGCTCACGCGCCATGATCCACTTGGCATCGTAGGTCTTGCCGCAGCGCTGGCAAACGTTGCGATGCACCGAGCCGTGCAGCTCAAAGACGTTCTTCGAGCCCGCTATCTGGTGAAGACCGTCGATATTTTGCGTCACCACGGCATCGAGCTTGCCCGCCGCCTCCAGCTCGGCGAGCTTGGTGTGCGCGCGATTGGGCTTTGCATCGAGCGCAATCATCTTCTTGCGATAGAAATTGTAGAAGTCCGGCTTATGGGACACAAAGAACGAGTGCGAGAGCATCGTCTCGGGCGGATAGTCGAACTGCTGATGATATAGGCCGTCCACGCTGCGAAAATCCGGAATTCCACTCGCCGTGGACACGCCCGCACCGCCAAAGAACACCGTGTGCTCATGCGTCTCGAACAAACTCGCCAGGGCCCGCTGGGCCTCGGCGGCATTGGTTATAGCCTCTGCCATGTGCGCCTCCTTGTTTGCCTTGATTCAGCATAGCGCACAAGTGCGTGCGTGGCCTTCGCGAGCGGGAGCGGTTACCGATCGTCGCACGGCTTACCAAAGTGAGCCCCCTGGGCAGGACCGTCGTCCTCAAGGTCGTCATCAATAACAGGGGCATTGTCGCTAGAGAGATCCGCATCGGCAGCGCCAGCAGCATCGCCATCGGTGGGGTTATCGTCGTTCGTATCCTCATCGTCCGCGGCGTCATTGCCAGGCGCATCGTCCGACTCAAACTCGGGCTCGACAGCAGGCGCTTCGCTCTCGCGTGCATCAGCATCGTCCGGCTCAGCGGCATCCTCGGCAGATTTTTCGGCGCCATCGCTTTCGGCATCTTTGTCGGGTTCAGCCTCGGCATCTTCCGCTACGGGCTTCCTGGGCAGCATCTGCGCGCACGCAAACGCGATGACGGCCGAGCACAGCACAACGAGCATGCCAGGCCTCGTAAGGCTTCCCATGCCAAAAATTCCACGGATCACAAATTTTGCCAGCAAGACGCCAACGATCGCGAATGCCACCAGCCCCGATGAGGCCAAGAACAGGCGCTTCGCATCATAGTTGCGACAGACAACCATGATGCCCATTGCGCCCACAGCCGTGCTCGCGACTGCAAGAAGTAATGCCAAGAGCGCCATCTCGATCGCAACGTTGCGCAAATGAGGCTCAATGATGCCCGGCAGCACGGCAAGATGAACGGCGCCAACCGCAGCCAGCATAAAGGCGGCAACAAAAAGAACGATAGAGGCGACCTTGCATGCAATCTCGAGGCGCTCTGCCCCAAGCCGGCCCGTGTTTTGCGCGTCCGACATCGCGAACCTTTCTAAAACGTTTTTGAAAAACCACGCCAATCGCGCGGTATGCTGCACCAACTGGATATTATACGGATGCGCAGCTCGTTTTACAGGCGCACTGCCAATTTGTCTTTGCTGCGATTACATTTACCGCTAAATCGCATGCCTTCCCATCGGAATGCCCAGGAGGACCCATGTCCCAACGCTATCTTTTTGCCTCGTGGAACGTTAACGGCCTGCGTGCCGTGATAAAGAAGTCGCCCAGCTTTGAGGAGATCGCGCAAGAGCTCGATGCCGATGTCTTTGCCTTGCAAGAAACAAAACTGCAAGAGGGACAAGTGGATCTCGATTTGCCGGGCTATTTTCAAACCTGGAGCTATGCCGAGCGCAAGGGCTATTCGGGAACAGCCGTGTTCAGCCGCGAGGAGCCGCTTTCCGTTCGTCGAGCGGCCGACCTTCTTGAATGCGCCGTGCCCGAGGCGCACGACCTCGTGGCCGAAGCCTGCACGGAGGGGCGCGTTTGTGCTCTCGAATTCGAACACTTTTGGTTTGTAGACGTCTACACGCCCAACGCACAAAACGAGCTCGCTCGCCTGAACGTGCGCATGGCCTGGGACGATGCTTTCCGCGCGTTTCTCAAAAGCCTGGAAGCAGAAGGCAAGCCCGTTGTCACCTGCGGCGACTTTAACGTAGCCCATCAGGAAATCGACCTCAAGAACCCTCGCACCAACCGTGGCAATGCCGGCTTTTCCGACGAGGAGCGCGGCAAGTTCACCGATCTCTTGGACGCCGGGTTCACCGACACCTGGCGCTCGCTCAACCCCGAGGTCACAGGCGCATATAGCTGGTGGAGCTACCGCTTTAACGCACGCAAGAACAACGCCGGCTGGCGCATCGACTACTTCTTGGTGAGCGACGAGATTGCCCAAAACGTGCGCGGCGCGGGCATCCGCAATGACATCTTTGGCTCCGACCACTGCCCGGTCACGCTCGAGATCGAACTCTAGCCGCCACAATCATTGCTCGCCGCAGCCTCTCGACACAAAAATGGGCGCCCACCGCGCAGTGAACTGCCTCGTTTTTATCGAGCCGCTACTCTTCCCTATCAGTCAGAGCCAGCAGATCCTCCTCGCCGGTACAAACCTTAAAAACCTTCTCGACTCCGTAGACAAAGATCTTGCCATCGCAACGGTCGAAACAGGAGCGTAACGCGGCGGCAATTTATATGTTTCCGACCGCGGTGAGCAATCGTGCACGACGCCGACGGGGTTATAACAAAGAGCGGCAAAGTGTGAGAGAGGGCGCAAACTGCCGAGTTGCGCCATAGAGGAGCAGCTTATGAGCACATCAAACGCAACTGGGCACAACACGGCAGCAACTCCGCAGTCAAAAATCGTCGCCGTTCCGGCCGTTGCACGCCGGTACGCGCGCAAGCCCGCCATCCAGCGCATCACCAGCAACGGTACCATTGCCGCAGCCGCCATGGTGCTTGCCGCCATCGTGGCAGTGATCGTGGCGAACACCGATGCCTACTTTGCCGTGCGTGAATTCCTCGAGGCGCCGCTCGCCGTGCAGGTAGGACCCTTTATCGGCAGCATCTCACTCGAAGGCTTTATCAACGACTTCCTCATGGCGATCTTCTTCCTCTCCGTAGGTATCGAGCTTAAATACGAGCTCACCGCCGGTGTTCTCACCAACCCGCGCCATGCGCTCATGCCCATCCTCGCAGCATGTGGCGGCGTAGCTGTGCCCGCCTTGATATACAGCGTCTTTAATGCGAGCGGCAACATTGGCGGCTGGGCCGTGCCCATCGCGACCGATATCGCCTTTGCACTGGGCATTATGTCGCTTGCAGGAGACAAGGTGGCACCCGCCGCAAAGGTGTTTTTCTCCACGCTTGCCATCGCCGATGATTTGCTGGGCATCATCGTAATCGCGCTCTTCTATGGGCAGACGCCCTCCATTCCCCGGCTCGCCGCAGCCGTTGGCGTCTGCGTGCTGCTGGGCCTGCTCAACGTACTGCAGGTATTCCATGCACGCTACTACGTGGTGCTCGGCATCTTGCTGTGGTTTTGCATGCTCAACTCGGGCGTGCATGCCACCCTTGCCGGCGTGATCTTGGCATTCTTCTTGCCCGCACGTTCTGATATTCGCCTCGATTCGGTCAAGGACTGGCTAAGCGATCGCGGCGACGAGCTCGACGACATCTATGACCCGCAGATGCACGTGCTGGGCCAGCACGAGTTCACGCACACCGCCAAGCGTGTGGAAAACATCATGCATCGCGTGACGCCGCCGCTGCAGCGCGTGGAAACAACCATCGCCACGCCGGTCAACTTTATCATCCTGCCGCTCTTTGCCTTTGCAAATGCCCAGCTCAGGCTTGTTGGCGTCGACATGGCCAGCGTGGTGAGCGACCCGGTGGCACTGGGCTGCTTCTTTGGCCTGGTTTTGGGCAAGCCCATTGGCATCATCGCCGTCACGGCGCTGAGCGTGAAGATTGGCTTTTCACCTCTGCCCGAAGGCGCCACATGGGGGCAGATGCTTTGCGTGGGAGTCCTGGGCGGCGTGGGCTTTACCATGTGCATTTTGATTTCGGGCCTGTCATTTAGCTCCGGCCCCGAGCAGTTGGCGGCAAAATGCGCCGTCCTTGCCGCAAGCGTCACCGCCTCGCTGCTTGGTCTGGCGCTGCTCAACGTTGCCCATGCGACCGAGGTACGCAAGGGCAAGCAGGTAGCTGCGGAGTAGGCGGCCTGCCAGCTAGCCCAAACCGTCGCGAAGGCCCTCGGGCGCGCAGACTGCGCGGCTACTCGCCAGCGCGCAAGTCGTACTTTTGCACCACGCGGTCGATTCTGCGCGTCCATGGAGCATAGAGCGCGGCAAGGAATACACAGGTAGCAGCGCTGTGCATAAGGTCAAACGGCACCGCTGCAGAGACGCGCGCGATAATGCCCGCCACCGTGAGGGGCTGGACAAAGCCAATCACGTCATACGCGTTGATAATCACGCCGTACAGCAAACCCGAAGCGGCGCCATATGCAAGTAGCGCTGGCATGCGAACACTGCCACTTGCACGCCTAAAGGCTCCGGCGCGGGCGAGCAATCCGCCCACGTAGCCCACCACGCCCCAGGCGTACATCTGCCATGGTGTCCACATGCCCTGGCCAAAAAAGAAATTGCTGGTGAGAGCCGCCAGCGCACCAACCATAAATCCCGAACGCGCGCCCAAACAGGCGCCCGCGATGATAGCAATGGCAGAAACGGGCTTGAAATCGGGAATTGGCCCAAACAGGATGCGTCCCGCCGCAGCCAAGGCGACCAGCACGAGCGTGGGCATGATTTGCCGCAGCGCCGGGCGACTCGCCTCGTAGCCCGCAAAGAACATGGCGAGCACAAGCACCACCATCGCAAGCATTAAGAGAGCCGCCTGAGCAATGCCCAGGTACAGCATAATGCCCATGCATAGCGGCACGATCAAAAGCATCGGCCCCTCTATGGAGCGCCATATGCGAGCAAACACGCGAGCTCCTTTACGGCCGGTAGTACACATTGTTGGCAAAAAACGTCGTTACGGGTTCGGTAGAGGCAATCTCGCCATCGAACATCATGGATACCGTGTCGGCCACCTGCTGCACAAAATCGAGGTCATGCGACGCCATGAGCACGGTCTTGCCCTGGGCTCGAAGGTCAAGAAGCACATGCGCAACCTTTGAGCGTGCCTGCGCGTCCAATCCCTTAGTGGGCTCATCGAGCAGCAGCACGTCCGGTTTTGTCAACAGCAGCTTGCCGATGGCGAGCAACTGTTGCTGACCGCCCGAAAGATCGTACGGATGCACAGATCCCTGTGCCGTAAGGCCCAGCTTCTCCAGCAGCCGATGCGCCTCTTCCTCGCCATAGCCAAGCTGGCCAGACCACTCCATCAGCTCATCAAGCGTTGTCTCGGCGGCAAACAGGGCGCGGGGGTCCTGCGGCAACAGCACGCGCCGCCCATCTCCGGCACGCAACTTGCCACGCTGGAGGCGTGACGAGCCCGCCGCAAGCGTGAGCAACGTCGATTTACCGCAGCCGTTGCCGCCTACCAACGCATGGATTTGCGCCTTGGCAACACGCAGGTCAAGGTTTCGCAGCACCCAGGGAGATTCGCGATCATACCTAAACCAGGCATCGTCAAACGTGAGCGGGGAAGGGGCGTCTTTCCACTGCACCCGCGGGGGCACGGTCTTGCCGGTATCTACCAGCGGCTCCCGTATGCGCAGCGCTTCCATATCGGAAATCTCTCGTACCTGCCCATCTACAAGCTCAAACGCGCAGGTTGCATAATCAATCATCGCGCGCGGGGCATGCGTAGCCACCACCACGGTGCACCCCAGCTCGCGGTTGATGCGAAAGAGGGCATGGAGAAAATTGCGCTCGGCCACCGGATCGAGTTGCGAAGTAGGCTCATCGAGCAACAGCAGCGACGGTTGCGCCACAAGCGTCGAGGCAAGGGCGAGCAGCTGTTTGCGACCGCCCGAAAGCGAATCGGTGCTCTGTCTAAACCAATCGTCGATGCCAAAGAAATAGCTGGTCTCGGCTATAAGGCGACGCATCTCGTCTTGCGGGGTACCTAGATTCTCAAGGCAAAATGCCATCTCGTGCCAAACGCTCTCGCACACGATCTGGTTATCGGGATTCTGAAATACATAGCCTATGCTCCGCGCGCTCCGTGCGTCGTCGAGCCGGTCAACGTCAACGCCGTCCACCGCAAGCGAGCCCTCACGGGTGCCCGTAGGCGCAATCTGCGACTTGAGCAGAGAAAGCAATGTCGACTTGCCCGATCCGGTGCCACCTACAAGTATGGCAAAGGCGCCGCGGGGAACTTTCCAGTTCAAATCGCGCAGCACGGGGGCTTTGGCTTGCGGATACGAAAACGTAAGCCCCTCCACGGCGATGGCTGCAGCGGGTGCCGACGTCTCGTTCCAATCGTATGTCTCGCTCATGCAAACCTCCTCGAGCGCACAGCATGCATCGCGGCCGGAAACAGCATCCATGCGGCATAGGGAACGTACCCCCACCAGACAACCAAGCGGCTCAGCACGGGATAGAACAAGAACTGGCTGCACGCCACCATGGCAAGTACGCAGCAGAGCACGGCGACAAGAAGCAAGCCCGTGAGCGCATACACATCCCGGGCGCGAAAGCGGTAGCGCGTGTAGGTAGTACGGCGAGGAGCAGCGCCCCAGCCGCGGGCGCGCATGGCATCGGCCATCTCCAGCGAGTCTTCCATACCCCAGCCCATCAACACCGAAGAAAGACGCAGGCGGCTCTTTACTGCATCGACCGCACCTGCTGTCGGCACGCCCTGTGCTCCCTGGACCGCAAGGATTTGATGCCCCCGGCGCACAAAACGCGGAATCATCCGCATCGTGCCCGAAATCATCAGCGCAACCACGGGAGCCACATTGCCAAAAAGCGCCATAACCTTATCGAACGTCAACATACGAGAGCCGGCCATAAACCACAGGGTGCTTGCCACAAACAGGCCACCCATGGCTAAACCGTACATCAGGCTCTCAAGATAAACAGCCCGGGCACCCAGGTAAAAAAGAACCGTAGAACCCGAGGCGGAAAAAAGCGGGTTAAACAGCGCGATGATGGCGATGATGGGAAGCTGCCAGCGAAGGCCCGCGAGGGTTGAGCGCGGACCACGTGCGCAGCAGTTTGCGGCAAATGCCCCGATGAGCGAAATAGCAATCAGCACCGGCTGCATCGCCGCCATGGTAAGGCAAAGCGTGACGATTACGTAGCACGCCGGCACGGCGGGATGCGATGTTTCGAATACGTAGAAAGACCGCTGTTTCATGAACGCCTGTCGTCCTCTCGGCTTCGCCAGACATCCAAACCTTCGTCGCTTAAGCGACGGCCGCCCTTGTTGCGAATCACGGCATATGCGCCAAATGCCGCAACAAAAATCAAAGCGCCAACACCAAGGCCCGCGCCATTGGGAAGTGTGACACCTGCCAAAGATGCGCCGAGCGTATCGAGACTATTCGAGCCGCCCACCGGGGTATTTACCGTTCGGCTCTCATCGGCGGCAAACACCGTTAGCTCCCCGCGCGACACAGCAAAAACAGAGCCGTCGCGATTTACCGACAGCGCATGCGAAAGGGGCGCGGCCGCAGCGTCGAAAGGCCCGCCTCCCGTCCCCTCTTTGCCCGCAATGCGCTGGACCGAAGCCTTGGAATCGTTTGCCTGTTCTATATAAAAGAGCAATCCATCCTCCGCCTGGGCATACACGCCGAGTGTCATGGCAGAAGCTTTCTCTCCGTAGGCAACCGGCAGCAACTCGCTTATTGCGCTGGAGCATACGGGAATCTGGGCATCGGCGCGCAACGAAAGCGCGGTACCGTCCCTCGTCAGGCGATAGACAGATCCATCGGAGCCTCCCACGTACACCGCGTCGTCAACGCACACCGGGGCGCAGGAAGACAGGGCGCAACCAAGAATCACGGAGTTTTCGATCCGCAGGCTCGAATCGGCAGCCTCCACCAGGCAAACCGTTCCATCGGACGCCGCAACGGCAAGGGCCTCGCCCTCTCCCGCCGCGCCCGCAGATGCCGACGAGGCACACGACGCCAGCCCTGCCGAAGCGGTAGCGGCGCTGTCGAGCAGCTTGCCCGAAGCAGCTTCGAGCAAATAGGCCACGGAGTTAGCGCCACTCACCAGCAAACGGCCCTGCGAGTAAAGCGCTGCAGGCAGAGCGCCCTCGCCCGTAGCAACGCCATCAAGCAAAGCCCCTTTCGGTAGCGCAAGATCCTCCTGCCACAGCAGTGACCCGTCCACCGAGGAAAACGAGGCGACTCTGGTCTCCAAGCAGCCGTTCCCCCGATAGGAAAACGTCACGAACACGCAGCCCTCAGCGTACACAGGCGTGGAGCACGAACTCCACGTTGCGCCCTCCACGCCCAGCGGCACACCCTCGCCAGAAACCCATGCGCTCGTTAGGTCCTCGTCATATGCCGCCAGGCGGCCGTCTGCCAAAGGAACCATCAAAGCGCTATCGGCAAACATACACGAACCGAGCGACTGCGCGGGCAGTGACACCTGCTTGCAAACCTTGCCACTCGTCGCGTCATACTGGGCCAGGCTTGTTTTATCCAAAAGATATAGATAGGTTGCCTGCCCGCGCTGACGAAGGACAGCAGCGCACGGAGCGCCCGCGTCCGCGCTCCACAGCACCTTGTCACTTGCCGGCGCCATAACGGGCACGGCGCCCACCGGAGCGCCCGCTGCGGCAGTGCTTGCATAGCCAGCCCATGCGGTGTAGGGATCATTAAAGGTCGATTCGGCAACATCTGCGCCCCGCGCTACAGCAGGAGAGGCAAAACCAGCCATCAAAAGCACCACGGCAGCAAGGGCATAAGCCCGCATGCGCAACGCCGCTCGAAGCGAACCCGCATCGTGCGCCCCCGACCTGTCGGCACTCTGGAACAATCGCATCAAAAACTCCTCCGGCGGGACCATGCATCCCGTGTCACCTTCGCTTTCGCTATTGTAACGGCTCTCAAAACGCCCCCACGTCGCCATGCGCAAACCCCATAACGCATGCCCATCGCGCATCTTTGCTGTGCTCTTGATGCCATGTGTCATCCGCACGCCATTCACGCCCCCGCCTGCGGTATCATCAAAACCTGTCGCGGCAGTAAGCGCCACCGCGCAGTACATACCAAACAACCCGGGAGAAGCATGGACGCAACCGCCATCATCCTCGCCGCCGGCGAGGGCACACGCATGAAGTCCAACCATGCCAAGGTATCGCATAAGATCCTTGGCAAGCCGATGATCAACTGGATCGTCGACGCTACGATCGCCGCAGGCTGCAGCCGCGTGATCGTTGTCGTGGGAAGCCATGCAGACGAAGTGCGCGCGCTTCTCCAAGATGCATATGTCAACTCCCCCATCACCGTCGAGACGGTTGAGCAGGTTGAGCGCCTGGGTACCGGCCACGCCGTAAAGGTGGCCATCGAGGCTTGCGGCATCGATGCCGGCCCTGTTGTGGTGCTCAACGGCGACCTGCCCCTCATCCAGGCGGACACGGTAGCAAAGTTCGCACAAACCGTAGACGGCGGCACCTACGCCGCGGCCGCTCTCACCTTCACTCCGCCCGAGCCCTTTGGCTACGGACGCATTGAACTTGACGAAGACGGCTCCATCGCCCGTATCATCGAGCAGAAAGATTGCACGCCCGAGCAGTCCGAAACACTCCTTGAGTGCAACGCCGGCTGCTACGCCTTCGATGGCGCCCAGCTCAAGCAGCATATCGGCGAGATTACCAACGACAACGCGCAGAGCGAATACTATTTGCCCGACATGCTCGAAATCCTCAAAGGCGCAGGCCAGTCCGTCACCATCTTCCATTGTGACGACTATCGCGACGGCCTGGGCGTGAACTCACGCGCTCAGCTCGCCGAACTCACCGCCATCGCACGCGACCGCATCAATGCCCACTGGATGGCCGAGGGCGTCACATTCCTCGACCCCACACAGGCATGGGTCGGACCCGACGCCACCATCGGTCGCGATACTATCGTGTGGCCGCAAACGCATCTGATCGGCAACACCCATGTGGGCGAAAACTGCCAGCTTGGCCCCAATAGCCGCCTTATCGATACCCAGGTGGGCAACGGCTGCGTGGTCGACGAGACCGTCTCCATCGAGGCCGTCCTCGAGAACAACGTCAACTGCGGCCCGCGCGCTTATCTGCGCCCGGGCACTCACATGCTCGACGGCTCTAAGGCCGGCACGCACGTGGAGATCAAGAAGTCCACCATCGGCCGCGGCTCCAAGGTTCCGCACCTCTCCTATATCGGTGACACCACCATGGGCGAGGGCGTGAACGTGGGCGCCGGCTCTATCACATGCAATTACGATGGCAAACATAAAAATCCGACCACCATTGGCGACCGAACCTTCATCGGTTCCGATACTATGATGGTGGCTCCCGTTAATATCGGATCCGACGCCGTAACAGGCGCCGGTGGAACCATTACCAAGGATGTCCCTGATGGCGCGCTTGCTCTCGAGCGCACCAAGCAGTGCATCATAGAGGGCTGGGGCACGCGCCACAACGCGGGCAACTAGCTCAACGACAAGGGTCAAGTACGTACTAAGGAGTAGGGGCAGATGCCAACTAACGATCCCACCAAAAGGCGGGCGATCTACAAGACCATGCGCGTGTATTCCGGTTCTTCCAACCGTCCGCTCGCGCAGAAAATCGCTGACATCCTAGGGGTCGAGCTTTCCGGCCTCGCTCTTGAGCAGTTTGCCAATGGCGAGATCTACGCTCGTTACGAGGAGACTGTCCGCGGCGCCGATGTCTTCCTGATCCAGTCCATCGCCGGCGAGAACGTCAACGACATGCTCATGGAGGTGCTGGTGGCCGCCGACGCCGCCAAGCGCGCTTCTGCCCGTTCCATCACCGCCGTCATCACGCACTACGGCTATGCTCGCCAGGACCGCAAGGCCGCTCCCCGCGAGCCCATCACCGCTCGTCTGGTCGCCGACCTGCTCGAGTGCTCTGGCGTGAACAACATCATCACGCTCGACCTGCACCAGGGCCAGATCGTGGGCTTCTTTGACGTCCCGGTCAACCACCTTTCCGCCCTGCCGCTGTTCGCCGATTACTACAATGCCATGAACCTCGACAAGGAGAACCTCGTTGTCGTGTCCCCCGATGTGGGCCGCGCTAAGGCAGCCAAGAAGCTGTCCGATATGCTCGATTGTGACCTCGCAATCGCCCACAAGGGCCGTCCGCACCACAACCAGGCCGAGGTCATGGGCATCATCGGTGACATCAAGGGCAAGACCTGCATCATCAACGACGACATGATCGATACCGCAGGCACCCTGTGCGCCAACGTCCGTGAGCTCAAGGCCCTGGGTGCCGGCGACATCTACGTATGCGCCACCCATGGCATCTTCTCGGGCAAGGCCATCGAGCGCCTGAACGACGCCCCCATCGTGGAGTGCGTGGTCACCGACGCCATCCCCGTCGAGGTTGGCGGCAAGATCAAGACCATCACCGTGGCCGACGAGTTTGCCAGCGCCATCGCCGCTGTGTATAACGAGGAGTCCGTGTCCCGCCTCATCGGCGGCGACTTTGCCATGTAAGCCTTTGCGGCATAGCAAGTAATGCGGGGTGCATCTCAATTGAGGTGCGCCCCGCTTTTTGTTCTGTGTAAGAACGAGAACTTGTCCTTAGAGCAACGCACGGCATTCTAAGGACAAGTTAAGGCCAAAACTTGTCCTTAGAATTTCTGCAGACGCTCTAAGGACGACTTCTTGCAATGAGAGCTCGGCTCTCGTCGAAATCTCTTTGCGACCAATCGAGACGCTCAGGCCCGAACTACTCCACGACCTCGGCCAAAAAGACATTGAGGGTATCGACCTCGGGACAGCAGAACTTGGCAGTACCGGGCTCGTTGCCGGGAACAGCACCTCCGTAGCGAAGAATATCGATGTAGGGGAACCCCACATGACAGGCCATGGGGCAGAGCTTGCCGCGATCGCGGTCGAAGTCAAAGACATCGCCCGGCTTGTGCCCATGATGACATCGACACTTCCCCAGCTGGTCCACGCAGGTAATGTGAATGCTCGGGCGCTTGCCACGCGGCGCCCCTGCGGGCTTGAGACTCGCGGTTCCCTCGCCCATCGCCTCGTTTGCCACGTTACTCACCGTCAATCACGTCAAGGCAAGCCTCGATAGGCATGCCCGCAGACTTATCCTCTTGATCGGCATTGCGAGCAATAAGCTCGCGCACCACACGTGCGGCATCGGCGGAAGCACGTTCCAACGACCATCCGTGCATCACGCGGCCCAGCAGCACGCTGGAGAATGTATCGCCCGTACCGGGGAAATACACGGGCAGCATATTGATAGGCACCGTGAAATACTCGCCGGTCGTATGGTCAAAACCCACGATGACATCGGCACCCTCGACCTTGCAGCTGGTGATAACTACCGATTTAGCGCCAAGGTCGCGCACGGCATCGACCAGCGCACGGGCCGCCTCGGAAGTGAGTTCGCTCTCCATAGACGTCTCGGTAAGCAGGCATGCCTCGGTATAGTTGGGCACCGCGCAGTCCGCGCATTCTACCAGGCTTCGCATAAGGCCGATCGTGGACTCCGGCACGCCGGCATACAGTTTGCCGTTATCGGCCATGATGGGGTCGACAAACACCTTAGTGCCCGTCTTTGCGCGGCGATGGCAAAAATCGGAGATGATGCGCGCCTCTTCCTCCGTAACGATAAAACCGGTGGAGATGGCATCGAACTCAAAGCCCAGGTCTTCCCAGATAGCAAGGCTTTCGCGCACATATTCCGTAGTGTCGTGAATATAGAACTTGGGATAATTGAGCGTATCGGACACCAAGGCCGTAGGCAGGTTATGAATGCGGTAGCCCATATGCGAAAGCACGGGCAGCATGGCCGAAAGCGCCACCTTGCCATAGCCGCACATGTCGTTAATCAGCAAAAGTTGCTGGATGTTTTTCATCTGGTCCCCTTAGCGATTCGAGCGTCCACACGGCGCCGCGATTGCCCCAGTGTAGCGCAGAGACGCATAAGGGACACTCATCCGCTAGACTCTCGATAGAATTGTTTACCTGTGGACCGCCCGCACAAAGCCGTGCGCCCAAATGCTTTGCAACCGATACCCCGAGAAGCCCCTATGCAGCCGCACCGCGTCCTCTTTGTATGCCATGACGCTACCTGTCGCATCCTTAGATTAATGTCTGGAAAAGTCGGGATTTTCGCTTACGGAGCACGGACAGTCGTTACCTCGTGTGGAATACCCTGGGAGTATACTGGACGCTTATATTGACGAGCATAAGGAAAGGGGCAGCAATGCCAAAACACGAGGAACGCGTTTTGTCGCTTGACGGTCTTCGAGGGCTCGGGGCGCTGATGGTGTTCCTGTATCACGTCGACATCATGGTCAAGCCGTTTGGCGCGGGGGGTCCGAGCCTCTTCCCTGGCACCGCGTCGGTTATGGTGTTCTTCATCCTATCTGGCATAGTGCTGTCTCTTGTTCCCTTTAAGCACATGGGAAACGGCGGGTACGACTGGCTTGGCTATTACCCAAGAAGGGTCGTCCGCCTTTGCGGGCCGCTGTTTGCGGCGATTACGCTGGCCCTTCCTATGGGCTACGTGGCCTGGCGCCTGGGGTCCACCTCGCGCTCCGCGCTTGCTGTTACCTACGACGCAGGCCTTCCCGCTGCGGTTCATGACATCCTCATGCAGTTCGACGTGCTGTTCAACGTGTCCGATGGCGGCAACAACCTCTTTGGCGCGCAGCTCGTCCGCGTTGACTCTCCCGTCTGGTCCATGAGCTGGGAGCTCTGGTTTAGCCTGACGCTTCCGCTGGCCATCTGGTGCATATCAAGGATTCGCCGGACGGGTCTGGCGGTTGTTGCGACCTTTATTGCGGTGCTTGTCTCGCACTGGACGGGCTACTTTCCGCTGCGCCTTTGCCTGATGTTCTGGCTTGGCGTCATGGTGGCCCGGCGATTCGACAAAATCAAGGCCGTCAAGCTTTCAATGCTGGCCGAGCTGGCGCTGCTTGTGGCCTCCGTTGGTGTTATCGAGCTCTCGCTCGTGTGGCATCCCGGTGGGGTCCTCGAGGCGTTGAAGTCCACCGCCATGAACGCGGCCTGCCTGGTGGTGGTTGTCGTCGCGATCGCCGACGGGTTCACACGCCGTGCGCTCTCTGCGGCCCCCATGGTCTTTTTGGGAAAGGTGTCGTACAGCCTCTACCTTACCCACGCCATGGTCATCGGTGCGCTCGTTGCCCTGCTGCCCAGGCTCGGGATTGTCGACCCGCTCGCGATTGCCGCGGTCTCGCTGCCCGCAAGCATGCTCGTCTCCGTTGTGTTCTGGCGCATAATCGAGGTTCCCAGCATGAACCTGTCGCGCTCGCTGGCATCGTCAGGGCCTAGGGACGCCGTTCGATAATGCGTCGTACTTGGCTTCGTTTGGAGAGAGCTGGTCATGAATAGCCCAAAGCCCGTCCACCGCGTTCTCTTTGTCTGCCATGGGAATATCTGCCGCTCGACCATGGCAGAGTCGGTATTCACCGAGCTTATGCACCAGGCAGGCCGCAGCGAAGAGTTTGTCATCGACTCCGCGGCAACCTCAACCGAAGAAATCGGCAACCCGCCGCACTATGGAACTGTCGCAAAGTTGCGCCAGGCGGGCATACCCTTGGTGCCGCACCGCGCACGACAGGTTCGCGCAAAGGAATATGCCAACTGGGATCTCATCATCGGCATGGATAGCGCCAACATGCGAAACCTTCGCCGCATCTTCGAGCATGAACCCACAGCACAGGCCGACGATTGCGCCAAGCTAATCAAGCTCTTGAGTCTTACCGGCAGCGATCGCGATGTCGCCGATCCCTGGTACACCGGCAATTTCGACGCCACCTACGAGGATGTTCTCGCCGGCTGCAAGGCCCTGCTCAAGCAGCTGTAACGAACCGGCACCACGGCGTCGCCGCGCAAGAACGCGCCCCTGCGCGCAGGCATGCAAAGCGTTCCTCGGACGGCATATGTTCTTCTCAAAATATTCCTTCGGTACCTTGACAGTTATATATCGTGCGGTACCCTCATTATTCGTGTACCTCAGAAATCAAAAAAGAACGAAAGGAGTGACCTTTTGACAGCAGAAAAAACCTGCGATGCATGCGAAATCCCCCGCACTCTCGGAGAAGAACCGGCAGACTTGCCGGAACCCGAAAACGCCGAGGACATGCTTGCAAAGCAGATTCTTAATGGCCTTGGCTACTGTGGTCACTACCTGCACTTTCACGGCGGCGGCGCATCGGGCAAGGCCCCTATCATCTGTCTGATCGCCAAACATGGCGGCAAGATTTCCCAGCAGGAACTGGGCTTGCATTTTGCCCTCAAGCCCGGCTCCCTCTCCGAGATTCTCTCCAAGTGCGAAGCCATCGGACTCATCGAGCGCTCGCGCAGCACCGAAGACCGCCGGCAGCTCATCATTAAGCTCACGGAAGAAGGCATGCGCCAGGCAGAACTTGAACAAGCCGCGCGCATCAAATTCCGCAGTGAAGCGTTCTCTGCTCTCACGCTCAAAGAGCGCGAGCAGCTGCTCACCATGCTCAACAAGATTCGAAACACTTGGGAGGGACTCGATGATTAAAACTCTTGCAGCAAGCATTCGTGACTATAAGAAAGTCACCATCGCCACCCCGCTGCTGGTATTGGGCGAGGTCATCTGCGAGATGAGCATCCCGTTTGTCACCGCAAACCTCATCGACACCATCAAAGACGGCGCCACCGTCGCAGAGATCCTGCCCACCGCCGGCATCCTTGCGATTATCGCGCTGTGCTCGCTTGCCTTTGGTGCCGCAGCGGGCATCACCTGCAGCCACGCCAGCTGCGGTTTTGCCAAGAACCTGCGCCACGATCTGTTCTATAAGATCCAGACGTTTAGCTTTGCCAACATCGACACGTTCTCGAGCTCCTCGCTCGTCACGCGCCTCACCACCGATATCACCAATGTCCAGCAAGCATTCATGATGCTCATCCGCATCGCCGTGCGCTCCCCGCTGGTGCTTATCTTCGCTTTTGTCATGGCCTTTGCCATGGGCGGCAGCGTAGCGATGGTCTATCTAATCATCATCCCGATCCTGGGTTTTGGCCTGTTCTTCATCATCTTTAAGGTGCGTCCCATCTTTGCGCGTGTCTTTCATAAGTACGATGCGCTCAACGAGTCTGTCGAGGAAAACGTCACCGGAATGCGTGTAGTGAAGAGCTACGTACGCGAGGATCACGAGAAGCAGAAATTCGCCCGTGCCGCCCGCGACGTTTGCGCCGACTTCACCCGCGCCGAGAAGCTCCTGGCCTTTAACAACCCTATGATGAACATCTGCGTCAACGGCGCCTTTGTCACCATCATCTACCTGGGCTCCAAGATCATCATCACGAGCCAGGGAACCATTTTTGACGTGGGCCAGCTCTCCTCAATCCTTACCTACGGTTTCCAGATCCTCATGAGCCTCATGCAGCTCTCCATGATCTTTGTCATGGTCACCATGGCAGACGAGAGCTCGCATCGTATCGTCGAGGTGCTCAACGCCACGCCGACCATTATCAATCCCGCCGAGCCCGTCACCGACGTTGTCGACGGCTCCATCGACTTTGACCACGTGAGCTTCAAGTACTCCAAGCACGCCGAGCGTCAGGCCCTGGATAACATCGACCTGCACATCAAGAGCGGCGAGACCATCGGCATCATCGGCGGCACGGGTTCCGCCAAGTCTTCGCTCGTAAACCTTATCGCACGCCTGTACGATGCCACCGAGGGCACCGTGCGCGTAGGCGGCGTGGACGTACGCAACTACGATCTGGATACGCTGCGCCATCAGGTGTCCATGGTGCTACAGAAAAACGTTCTGTTCAGCGGCACCATCGCCGAGAATCTGCGTTGGGGCGACCCCAACGCCACCGACGAAGAGGTGCGCGAAGCCGCGCGTCTTGCCTGCGCCGACGAATTTGTCGACGGCTTCCCCAAGGGCTACGACACTTGGATTGAGCAGGGCGGCTCCAACGTCTCCGGTGGCCAAAAGCAGCGCTTGTGCATTGCCCGCGCCCTGCTGCGCCGCCCCAAGATCTTGATTCTGGACGACTCCACGAGTGCCGTCGACACCAAGACCGACGCCAAGATCCGCGAGGGCCTGGCCACGTATCTGCCCGATACGACCAAGCTCATCATTGCCCAGCGCATCAGCTCCGTACAGGAAGCCGACCGCATCATCGTGATGGAAGGCGGTCACATCGCGCAGATCGGCACGCACAACGAGCTGCTCGAGACGAGTGAAATCTATCGCGAGACCTTTACCTCGCAAAACAAAATGACCGAAGAGGCCCAGGCGCCCACGTTGGATGCAGCAGAGCAGGAAGGAGGCGAGGCGCATGAGTAAGGCAACCACCGCCGAGCGCGCCAAGAACCGTAAGCCCGGCACGTTCTCCCGCCTCATCAAAACGCTTTTCTCGTTTTATCCCGTGCTCCTGCCCCTGGTAACGATTGGCGTTATTGTTTGCGCCGTCATCAACTCCATCGGCGCCACCTTCTTGCAGCGCGCCCTCGAGATCATCAGCGCCTCATGGCAGTCCGGCGACTGGGAGGCAGCGCGTCCGCAGATCTTGAGTCTGGCAACGACGCTTGGCTGCATCTATGCCGTCGGCGTACTCTCTTCGCTCTTCTGGAACCGCGCAATGGCCACCGTCACGCAGGGCTCGCTCGAGAAGCTGCGCGAAAAGATGTTCAACCGCATGCAGGACCTGCCGATTCGCTACTTCGACACGCACCAGCGCGGCGACATCATGAGCCATTACACCAACGACATCGACACGCTGCGTCAGATGATCAGCCAGTCGCTGCCCAACCTGCTCATGACGATCATCGTTATCTGCACGGTGTTCTTCATCATGCTGTATTACTCCGTCTGGATGTGCCTGGTGATTATCGCCGGCGTTACCTTTATGGCCTTTATGACCAAGCTCTTGGGCTCTAACTCCGCGCGCTTCTTTATCGCACAGCAGACCGAGTTGGGTGTTGTCGAGGGCCATATCGAAGAGGTTATGAACGGCCAGAAGGTCGTTAAGGCGTTCTGCCACGAGTCCGCCGCCGAGGCCGATTTCGATGAGCGCAACGAGAAACTGTTCGAGGTGTCGCAGAAGGCCAACATGTATGCGAACATCCTCATGCCGATCCTTATGAACCTGGGCAACCTCCTCTATGTGCTGGTCGCTCTTGCCGGCGGCATCTTCCTGGCGCTCAACGTGCCGAACCTCTCCATCTCCGGCACGGTGCTCTCCATCGCTGTGGTGGTGCCGTTCCTCAACATGACCAAGCAGTTCTGCGGCCAGATTGGCCAGATCTCGATGCAGATCAACGCCGTGGTCATGGGCCTTGCTGGTGCAGACCGCATCTTCGAGCTCATTGACGAGCAGCCCGAAGAGGATGAGGGCTACGTCACGCTGGTCAATGCAGAGCGCGACCGCGCTACGGGCCAGATTATCGAGACCGACAAGCACACGGGTCTTTGGGCTTGGAAGTACCCGCACCACGATGGCACCCTCACGTACGAGGAACTGCGCGGCGACGTTCGCATGGACCACGTTGACTTTGGCTACACGCCCGACCACGCGGTGCTGCACGACGTGAGCGTCTTTGCCAAGCCCGGCCAGAAGGTCGCCTTCGTGGGCGCCACCGGTGCTGGCAAAACGACCATTACCAATCTCATCAACCGCTTCTATGACATTGCCGACGGCAAGATTCGCTACGACGGTATCAACATCAACAAGATCCGCAAGGCCGATCTGCGCCGAAGTCTGGGCGTTGTGCTGCAGGACGTGAACCTGTTCACCGGATCTGTGATGGACAACATCCGCTACGGCAACCTCGACGCAAGCGACGCGGAGTGCATCGCCGCAGCCAAGCTCGCCGGCGCACACGACTTCATCACCCGCCTGCCGGAAGGCTACAACACCATGCTCTCGGGCAATGGCGCGCAGCTTTCCCAGGGGCAGCGCCAGCTGATCTCTATCGCACGCGCCGCCGTGGCCGATCCTCCCGCAATGATCTTGGACGAGGCCACGAGCTCCATCGATACGCGCACCGAGGCCATCGTGCAGCGCGGCATGGACGCCCTCATGAATGGCCGCACCACCTTCGTGATTGCCCACCGTCTCTCGACCGTGCGCAACTCCGATGTGATCATCTGCCTGGAACACGGTCGTATCATCGAGCGCGGCAACCATGAGGAGCTTATCGCCAAGCGCGGTTACTACTACCAACTCTACACCGGAGCCTTTGAGCTGGAGTAGCGCCTTTCCACATATACGACCTCACCGAGCGGCCGCCCGACACGCATCAAGCGTCGGGCGGCCGCTTTCATACTGGCTTGCTTTGGCCGGCCCACGCCGTTGCTTCATGGCGTGTAGGTGAATGAACACCCTGCAGGTCCGTATAGCGCCCCAGACGTGGCAATATGGTGAGCAACTGTTTCCGTGCACTCACCATCTGGAGGACATACATGAAGGAGCTCGAAGACCGCATTCGCAAGGACGGCATCGTTCGTGAGGGCAATGTCCTCAAAGTCGACAACTTCCTCAACCATCAGTGCGATGTGTCCCTGTACGACCAGATGGGTGCTGAGTGGGCACGCCTGTTTGAGGGCAAGCGCATCGACAAGATCTTGACGATCGAGACGTCCGGCATCGGCATCGCCTGCGTTGCCTCCCAGCATTTTGGCAGCGTGCCTGTGGTCTTTGCACGCAAGACCGAGTCCACGAACCTCGATGGCGAGCAGTACCGCACGGAGATTAGGAGCTTCACCAAGAATCGCGTTTACAACGTTATTGTTGCCAAGCGTTTCCTCAACCCCGGTGAGCATGTCATCATCATCGACGACTTTCTGGCCATGGGCTGCGCCCTCAACGGTCTTCTGGAGATTTGCGACGAGGCCGGCGTTGTCGTCGAGGGTATCGGCATCGCCATCGAAAAAGGCTTCCAGCCCGGCGGCAAAGAGCTTCGCGAGCGCGGCTACCAGGTAGAGTCCCTCGCCATCGTCGACAGCATGGACCCCGAGACCGGCGACATCGTGTTCGCATAGCGCGCTGCACCAAGAACCCCTGCGATAACGGCATCGGCCCGCACGCTTTGACGGCGTGCGGGCCGATGTTGCTTACGCCATGTTGGCGCAATCCCTACTCCACATACGAGGACGCCTTGGGCGGTGTCTTTCCTTTAAGGACTTTGTGATAGTAGTCATAGGTAAGCGGAGCTTCGTCGGAAAGCCTCTGCGCATCCTCAATCTCGCCAATAAAAAGCAGATGCGTGCCCACGTCGAGAGTTTCCACCAAACGGCACGAGAACAGCGCCGTCGCATGCTCGGGCACATAAGGCGCACCAAGAGCAGTCTGGCGCTCCTCATAGCGTTCGAACTTATCGAAGTTCGCCGAGGTACGGAAACCAAAGTTGCCGATGTAAATCATGTCCGCCGTCTGATCGATAACCGTCACGGCAAAGGCGCCGGCATCGGCGATCACTCCTGCGGTGAAGTTCTCCTTATTCACCGCAACCGAAATGCGCGCAGGGCTGGACGTCACCTGCACCGCCGTGTTGACCACGCAGCCCGCCTTGCAATCGCCGGCCGCGGCACTTACCACATACAGGCCACTCGTCATCGTAAAAAACGCCGTCTTATCCATACGCGCCAACCTCCTCGCATAGAGCTTGCTATGTAGAACTCTTATGCCCGCATGCAAGTGTCTGCAATCGTAAGGGCGATTGACGCTGAAAATCCTCTGCTAAGAAAGGCTCAGCAACCTTCTCGCTTCCTCCGCAAGTGCAAAACGCAAAGGCTTCTGAGACGTCGCAACAACAAGACCAAGCTTTTCAAGCTCTTTGACGTGTGGTCGCGCCCCTTGCCGAGTAAGCCCCACCGCCAATGCGAGATCGGCAAGCGAAACATCTGGGAACGCTGCAAACAGGCTGCTTTGAACAAGAACGAAAAGGACATCGACCTGTTTGGAAGTCAAATCGCGCTCTTCCTCCACCTTTCGAAGCGCAATCTCCGCCTCGCGCAATCGTCCGGCGTTCGACCCCAAATCATCAAGAAGTGCCACCTGAGCAGAGGAGAGGTACTCCATCATGCAGATCATAAAAGTGGTGATTTCCCCATGATTGAGCGGGTTTTCGGCATCTTTGAAAGCTCGATAATATGCAGCCTTGCTATCTGCGATAGCTCGCGAAAGCGAAAGCGCTGTTAACTGGGACAGGGGACGGCTCAGATGCAGAGCAAGAAGATAGCGCCCCGTCCTCCCATTTCCATCGTAAAAGGGATGAACATATTCGAAAATATAATGAGCGGCGATTGCGGCCATGAGTCCTGGGACGTCAGGAGAGTTAACCAGCGATAGCATCGACGAGAGGGCCCCAACGATAGCCTCCTCGGGCATCAAGCCCTCATGAAGCACCTTCCCACCAGCGCCAATAACCTCAACGGCATTTTTTCGGAAAAGCCTTCCATCGGGAGCATCGCCCCCGAGATTCTCCCCGTCCATCACCCGGTCATAAATCAGCCTGATATCCTCCGGGGCCTCCGGACGTGAAAAACCACGGGGGTCGCTTAAGCCCATATAGAGTTTCGCAAGCTCCCGAAATCGCTTTTGTGCAGCAGGTTCAGAAGGGCTGTCAGCACCTTCGAGTAAATCGTTGATCTGCTTCCGTGTGCTATGAATGCCCTCGAGCTGATTGGTGCTAACCACCTCTGAAATCACGAGATTTCTCACCAGAGCCGAACGGGCAATGCCCGGCAGCGTGGAGAGCGAATCTGATATCTCGCGTTCGCGACACAAAACGGCCTCGCTCAGAACGGCCAGCTCTCGTGGCATCGAAAAGAAGAGCTCTTCACCGTTCTCGTTCTTCATTCCCAAAAGAAAAGATGAATCTGCTTGCCTACGAGCTTTTGCGAGCACGGCATTTCTTTCGAACCTATCGCTCGACGAATCTTTGTAAAAAAGTTTGGAAAGAGACTCGTATGTCATACAAATCGCCATTTCTCACTTTTAGAGGAGCACTTTCTGGTTCTATTTTATAGAAATTGCCATTTTTATAAAATAGCAACGTAATAATCTGCTCTATCTTATAGAAATTGACTTTTTTATAAGATAGCCGAGCAATCGGCGGCCCTATTTCATATGAGAGGACTGCGGTGCAGCCTTTACGCACCGGCCTATCCCGCCGGTCATCCATGCGATAATGTGCCGGAACACACTGATTGCGAAAGGCACATGCCATGGAATTCTTTGCCAGCTGTCCCACCGGTTTCGAGGACGCCCTTGCCGATGAGCTCAATGCCCTCGGCCTAGCACAGGTGCGTAAACTCAAAGGTCGTGTTTCGTTTACGGGCCAGGTCATCGACGGTGAGCGCGTCTGCCTGTGGTCGCGTCTGGCGAGCCGCATCCTGGTGGTCATCGACCGCTTTGACGCTCGCGATGCCGACGCCCTCTACGCCGGCACGCGCGAAGTCGCTTGGGAGGAGATCCTGGCCGAAGGCGCCACCATCGCCGTCACCGCTCGTGGCACCAACGACAACCTGCGAAACACCCGCTTTAGCGCTCTGCGCGTGAAAGACGCCATCTGCGACCACATGCTTGAGGCAACCGGCGCGCGTCCTAACGTCGATACCGAAAACCCCGACGCGCGCATCGCCCTTTCCATTCGCAACGACCGCGCAAGCCTGCATCTCGACCTCTCGGGAGACGCGCTGTTCCGCCGCCTCCCCCGCGAGGCAACCCACGGCGATGCCGCCCATCATGTGCTTCGTCCCGACTACGCCGCCCTTGCCCTCGCGCAGGGAGGATGGTCCCTGTTGTGCGCCGAGACCCCCGCAAAAGATGAGGACGCCGAGGGCACAGGACCGCTCGTCTTTGTTGATGCCTGCTGCGCGGGCGGCGGCCTGGTGCTCGAGGCGACTCAGCAGCTTCTCGACCGCGCTCCGGGCCTCCTGCGTGAACACTGGGGCTTTATGGGCTGGCGCCTGCATGACGAGCAAACCTGGGACGCGCTTCTGGATGAAGCCGACGGTCGCGCCGAACGCGCAAATGAGCGCCGCTGCCGCATTATCGCCACCGATGTAGATGCCGCCGCCGTCTCGGCCACACAGCGCGTCCTCGCTGCCGCCGGTCTCTCCCAATACGTAGCCGCCATGCCTCCCAACGCACAGAAAATCGTGGCAAAGCTCGGAATCCGCCGCGCACCGCTTCCCGCCCGAGGCATGGTCGTGGCCGACACCACCGACATCGCCCCAACCGATACCTCCCGCGCCCTCAAACTGCTCGACAACGTCACGCGCGATGAGCTGCTAGAGCACCTACCTTGCGTGGTGCTCGCACGCGACACGATCGTTTGCCGCAGCCTGGGCCTTGCTCCCGCCCGCACGCTCGCCATCAAGCCCAACAACGAAGACGCCTCGCTCATGTACTTCGATCCCGCCACGCGCGGACAGACCGAAGAGGCCGATGCGGACCAGGCGACCGTCAAGGTGGGCGACGGCGTGCGCATCCCCATGCTCATCCCCGAGTCCGACCAGTTTGCCGCCCGCTTGCGCAAGGTGGCAAAGCAGCGTCGGCGCTGGGCCGCGCGCGAGGGCGTCACCTGCTATCGCGTCTACGACGCCGATCTTCCCGACTACGCCGCAGCCATCGACCTCTATGAAGGTGCGCCGGATACACCTGGCCGCTGGCTCGTCGTGGCCGAGTACGCTGCCCCCAAAAGCGTCGACCCCGAGCTCGCCCAAGCACGCATGATGGATATCCTCGCCATCGCCCCTGCCGTGCTCGATGTTCCGGCCAACCATGTTGCCACCCGTGCGCGCACACGCTCGCGCGGCGGCTCGCAGTATGCCCAGGGGCCACGCGACAAGAAGGGCGGCAAGGGCGCAAGCGCACCCAAGCGCGACATGCTCAACGACCCGACTCTTCCCAATATCCAAGAAGGCGGCCTCGCCTTTACGGTCAACTTTGACGATTATCTCGATACCGGCATCTTCCTAGACCACCGCGTTACGCGAGGCCTGGTGCGAGAGCATGCCAAGAAGGCGCGCTGGTTCCTCAACCTGTTTGCCTACACCGGCACCGCCACCTGCTACGCCGCTGACGCAGGCGTGGAAGAAACCGTTACGGTCGACCTTTCCAACACCTATCTGGACTGGGCCGAGCGTAACATGCGCCAAAACGGCTTTACCGGCTCCAACCATTACTTCGTACGCGATGACGTGCTGGCATGGATTCGCTACCAGCGCCAGACCGACAACCGCTGGGACCTGATCTTTTGCGATCCGCCCACGTTCTCCAATTCCTCGAAGATGGGCCGTCGCACCTGGGACGTACAGCGCGATCATGTGGACCTTATCGTGGGTATCTCGCGCCTCCTCACACGCGAGGGAGAGGCCATCTTCTCATGCAATCTCCGCACGTTCAAACCGGATACAGAAGCCCTGGCACGAGCCGGCGTGGTGCTCACCGACATCACCGAGCAAACCATCCCCGAGGACTTTGCGCGCAACAAGCGCATCCATCACTGCTATATCGTCAAACGCTACCGCATCGAGGACGCCATGCGCCTGGCTGGTATGAACGACGCCGCCATCAGCGCACGTCAGGCGGAGCTACGCGAACACGAGCGCGACCACGGACGCAACCAACGCGCAGAGTAATGCAACGGGTCACAGGGGCGCGATTCTCTACAAATCGAGTGTCCTTGTGGCCCAACCTCTCAGCTGAGCGGGCGATTTTCGCAAATTGTCGCGCACAGAATCGCGTGCATGGCTATACTTCTGAGGATTAGGCAATCACCCGTTTTCCAACAGCCGCCTCCATCGGGATATCTACCTGGCAAGGCGGCTGAGATGGTAAAAGGAGGAAAACGCGACATGAGCAAAAAGGCTCAATCCGCAACCGTGAGCAACACTGATGCGCACGCAATCCCTATCAGCCTCTCTGCCATGCTCGTCACGCTCGGCGTGGTGTACGGCGACATCGGAACGTCGCCGATGTACGTCACCAAGGCACTCGTTGCCGGCAACGGTGGCATCACCTCGGTGAACCAGGAATTTATCCTGGGCGCCCTTTCGCTTGTGATCTGGACGGTCACGCTGCTTACCACCATTAAGTATGTGCTGATTTGCATGAAGGCCGACAACCACGGAGAAGGCGGCATCTTCGCTCTCTACAGCCTGGTACGCCGCTTTGGCAAGTGGCTCATCATCCCCGCCATGCTGGGCGGCGCTGCGCTTTTGGCCGATGGTATCCTCACCCCCGCGGTGACCGTCACCACCGCTGTCGAGGGCCTGCGAACCATCCCTGCCATGAAGTCGATCATCGGTCCGGCGCAGACCAACGTGGTCATCATCACGCTTGCAATCATCATCGCGCTGTTCTTGATTCAGCATGTGGGCACCGCCAAGATCGGCCGCGCCTTTGGCCCCATCATGACCCTGTGGTTCCTGTTCCTGGGCGGCACCGGCCTGTTCTTTGTCCTGGGCAACCCCATCGTTTTGCTTGCGTTCAACCCGTTTGAAGGCATCTCGTTCTTGCTCTCGCCCAACAACCACGCGGGCATCATGATCTTGGGCAGCTGCTTCCTTGCCACCACCGGCGCCGAGGCCCTCTATTCCGACATGGGCCATGTGGGTCGCGGAAACATCTACGCCACCTGGCCGTTCGTTAAGGTCTGCCTGCTGCTTTCCTACCTTGGTCAGGGAGCTTGGTTGCTTGCCAACGCCAGCAACCCCTCGCTTGTGGGTATCCATGACCTCAACCCGTTCTTTGAGATGCTCAACAGCAACGTTCGCCCGTTTGCCGTAATCCTCTCCACGCTTGCTGCCATCATCGCCTCGCAGGCACTTATCACCGGCGCGTTCTCACTGGTATCCGAGGCCAGCCGCCTGGACCTCATGCCGCACATGCAGGTCTTCTACCCGGCAGAGACCAAGGGCCAGCTCTACATCCCCATGGTGAACAACGTCATGCTCGTGGGCTGCGTCATCGTGGTCTTGCTTTTCCAGTCCTCCGCTCACATGGAAGCGGCATACGGCCTGGCCATCACCATCACCATGATGTGCACTACGCTGTTGCTCTTCTTCTACCTGCATAACGACCGCAAGATCAAGGTCTTCCCCTGGGTCTTTATCGTGTTCTTCCTGGCACTCGAGGGCTTCTTCTTTGGCTCCTCGCTCACCAAGTTCTTCCACGGCGGCTACTTCACCATTTTGATGGCAGCGCTGATCATGGGCATCATGGTGAGCTGGTTCAACGGCACCGCCGTCGAGCGCCGCCAGGCAACCCTCCTGCCGCTGCGCACCTATCTGCCGCAGCTCGATCGCCTGCGCAACGACGAGACCTACGAGCTGATGAGCGACAACATCGTCTACCTTACCAAGGACAGCAACACCGATTACATCGATCGCGACGTGATCTACTCGATTCTCGACAAGCACCCCAAGCGTGCTCGCGCCTACTGGTTCATCAACGTCGAGACCATGGACGAACCCCATACGTTCGCCTATTCCGTTGAGACCTTTGGCACCGACTACGTCTTCCGCGTGCACCTGTTCTTGGGTTATAAGGTCAACCAGCGCGTGAACGCCTATCTGCGCCAGGTGGTCTCCGACCTCTCCGCATCTGGCGAGCTGCCCGACCAGACCCACGAGTATTCGGTCTACAAGAAGCCGAGCCCCATCGGTTCGTTCCAGTTCATCATGCTGCGAAAGCTCCTTGCACCCGAATCCGATGTGGACAGCACCGAGCGCACGGCCATCGTTCTCAAGTACCTCATTCGCCGCGCCGCCGGCAATCCGGCGCGCTGGTACGGCCTGGAGAACTCCAACGTCACGTTCGAATATGTGCCGCTGTTCACCAAGTTCAAGAGCGTTGACAAGATGCAGCGCATCGCCCCAGACGAGCGCCCCTAGTTTCGCGCCCCCGCCGTTCGTTTAGCTCGACGCATTCCCATGCGCACCGAATATGCCCCGCACCTCCCATGAGATGCGGGGCATTTTTTTGGCCCAATCAGGCCCGACCAATAATATGACAAAACAAACCCGTGGACTTTTGTCACATGGGGAAGGTTAGTCCTCGATGAGCAGGTCCTCGAACTGGAAGGTGAGGCAGTTCACATAACCGCGATTGGTAAGGCGAAGCACCGGCACGCAAGGCAGCGAGAGGATGCCCATGGTCATAAAGGGCGAGGGCATCTTGCAACCCATATCGGCCCAAGCCTGCTCGATAGCGGCTACCTCCTGGGCAACCTCCTCGACATGCTTGTCACTCATGAGGCCGCAAACCGGCAGCTCCACCAAAGCGAGCACGCGACCGTCCTGAACCGCGACCTCGCCGCCACCGCACTCCACGAGCGTCTGAGCCGCAAGCGCCATATCCTCGTCGTTATCACCCACAACAAGCAGGTTGTGGGAGTCGTGCGCAACGGTCTGTGCCAGCGCACCGTGGACGCCAAAGCCCGTGCAGAAGCCAAAGGAATGAGTTCCCTCGGCGCCATGATGGCGATCGAACACGGCCATCTTGAGCGCATCGATCGCGGGGTTTGCCTGTAGCTTTCCGTCCACAACGGGAACCTCGATCACCGCATCCTCGGTAATGGTCGAGCCACCTACACCGCCGATGGCGCGCACGCGACACATACCGTCGGGACGGTCCACGGGGATCTCGAAGTCCGCAGCGGTAAAGGTGCGGCCAACGTTCATGGTGTGCGTCATAAACTCGGGCCACTCAAAGAGGTCGTGGTCGAACGTGGCCTTCCCGTCTTGAGCCACCAAGTCGCCGTCGATATAAACTTGCTCGGGAATGAAGGTCTCCAGATTGGGCAGGACCACCATGTCGGCGCACTTGCCCGGGGTGATAGAGCCCATATCCTGGTCCACACCCAGGCACTGTGCGGCGTTGATGGTCGCAAACTGCAAAGCTGTCACAGGATCGCATCCGCACTCGAGTACGGCACGCAGAGCGCGGTCCATGCCGCCCTCGCTAACAAGCGTGTTGGGATGGTTGTCGTCGGTGCACAGGATAATCAAACGCGTGTCGACGCCGCTCTCAAGCACCTGCGGGAGATAGTTGGGAAGCGAAAGCCATGCCGAGCCATAGCGCGCCTGCACGTACATGCCCATGCGCAGCTTGGCCATCACATCGTCGGACGTAATGCACTCATGGCAAGCGCGAACGCCCGAAGCGATGTATGCGTTGAGACCGCGGTCGGTTTCTGAAATGGAGTAGTGGCCCGTCACGCACTTGCCGGCCTTGAGGGTCTCACCCACCTCATGCTGGGCATTCTCCTCGCCTCCCAGGATGCCGGGGAAGTTCATCATCTCGCCCAGGCCCACAACGTCATCCCACTTCATGGTCTCGGCAACCTGCGCCGCATCCACGTAAGCGCCACTGTCGTCAAAACCGGTCACGGCGGGCACGCACGAAGGCGTGGTGAGCATCGCTTTGAGCGGGGCGCGCTTGGCGTCGTCGAACATCACGCGCACGCCATCGAGCCCCACAACGTTGCAGCATTCGTGCGGATCGGCAAAGATCGCAGTGGTACCGCGCGGAACCACAACCTTGGCGTACTCGGCGCAGCCGATCATGGCCGACTCGACATGGATGTGAGAATCGATATAGCCCGGAGCTACGTACTTGCCCGTAGCGTCCACCACCGTCGTGTTCTCACCAATGCAATGCTCCGCGGTGTACTCGCCTATGCCCAAATAGGCGATGCGTCCACAGGACACGGCGATATCGGTGTCTTCCAAAATCTCGTGTGTGGTTACGCTCACCAAGTTGGCATGACGAATCACAAGGTCTGCCGGCTCCTGGCCCTGCGCTACGCGCACGAGCTTGTCGTTGCACTCCCAAAGCGGAGTCTTGCAAAAATGGTTGATCATGTAGATGTCCTTTCTTCGTTTTCGCGCGACGGTTTGTTATTTACCCTGCCAGTTGTCGAGCCATAGCTGCATCGAACGGCACATTTCGACCATAAAATCGCTCGTGTGCTTACGCGTATAGATATCGTGCACGCGCGAGGCAGGCTCGGTGGCATGCGGGCGAAACATCGCGTCCATCTCGGCAATCTGCTTATCGAGAACTGACGCGTCGGCGCGCTGGTAGCGCTCGCGCATCACCAAGTTGCAGACGGGATGCGGTGTTGCAGGGCGGCGTTTTTTGGGCTCGCCGATAATGAGCATCGAAAGCGGCACGGTGTAGGCCGGAAGGTCAAGCAGCTTGCGCACTTCTTCCTGGCATTCAACGATGTCGCCGATATAGCAGCTGCCAAGCCCCACGGCCTCTGCCGCGATGGTTGCATTCTGAGCCGCGATCACGGCGTCCTGTGCCGCGATGGCAAACTCGCCCAAACCAGGCGCGACGCGCGGGCTCTTACCCGTGCGCTTTGCAAACTCGGGTGTAAAGCAGCCCGCATGTTCAAACAGGTCGATCCACTTAGCGTAGTCGACAACAAACACCAATGCCCAAGGCGCCTTTGCGATCATAGGCTGGTTGTCGCACAGAACCGCGAGGCGATCGCGCGTCTTTTGAGAACGCACGTCGATGATGGAATACATCATCATGGCGCCCGCAGAGGGCGCACGGCTTGCTGCATGCAAAATCGCAGCACGCTGTTCATCGGTGATATCGACACCCTCGGTAAAAGAACGAGTCGAAGAACGCGCATCGATGAGCCCAAGCGTGGCATCATCTGCATACGCTGCGGGAATGGTATCGATGGTTAGCTCGTCTGCCATGAGTTGAATCCCTTCTATTCGCGTTGCTCCATCATGCCACGCGACGCATGAGAAACGGCGGAGAACCGCCGAACGTGGCCGAAAATCGAAAGGAAAGCCCTCGCGACGCGCCTCAGAGAAAACCGATATGTCACTTAGCTTGCACCGTCATTGGAATTGCCCACTTTTTTCAAGGTAACCCTCTGTTGACTTCGTGGCGAAATTCCACAAATAGGGCCGTTTTCGTGCATCAATACGAAATCTCAACATTCCCACGGTACTATGGTTGCTTGCAAAACGCGAAGCATAGGCACGGGCTTCCACGTCCGTGTATACGCCAGATAATTCGCAAAGGAGCCCCACCATATGTTCGCTGCCCTCGTTTCGCTCGTTGGCGCCGCAGGCACGGTACTGCTCGTGCTCAAGCACCTCAAGGCTTGCAAAAGCACGGGAAACACGCCGAGCCGCACGCTCTTTGTCCGCTGCGGCCTCATCCTGCTGATCCAGCTGTTCTTCACTGTCTGGTCTGCCATCGGCCTCGTGGACTGTGCAGACCCCATGGCGGTTGTCGTAGCGATTGTTGCGCACGCACTCCTGTGCGGCTGCGTCTATTTCAATATCCACCGCGATTGCGTACTCGAGCGTCTGCGGGCGCTCCTTGGTGCAGAGGGGAAGTTTGCCCATCCGCTGCTTGGCGCCTCGATCATGCTCCTTCTTGCCGGCGTCTTTGCCACGCTGGGGCTCGAATTCTCTTCCAACCACGACCTCACCTGGATGTACCCCCTGTGCTTGCTGCTCGAGTGGGCGCTCATCGCATTCGCCATGCTGGGACTTTTCTTCCTGTTCCAGCGTCGCTGCGGCGGTGCCGTCGTGCTTGCTGTTGCCCTCTATGTCCTGGGTCTTGCCGAGTACTTTGTCATCCTGTTTAAGTCCATGCCCATCTCCCCCGACGATTTGACGGCCCTCTCCACCGCCGCCGCCGTTGCTGGCACGGGCTTCACATACACGATCACCAGCTTTTGCATGCTGAGCCTTGCCTTTACGGTTATCGCTATCCAGATTTGCACCCTCGCGGCACAGGTTGCGCCCAAACGCCAGAAAGGTTCCTGGCGCGGCCTGGTACTCAACCTGCTGATTGCCATCGTCTGCCTGGGCGGCATTGCTGCACACACTACGCTGCTCGACTACTACCACACCCTCTATATTCAGGTGTACCCCTGGCGCCCGCTTGAGAGCTATTACCGCCAGGGCTTCCTACCCTCGTTCATCTCTGGTGCTCAGACCATCAAGCCTTCCAAACCCGAGGACTACACGGTCTCTGGCGCAAAAAAGCTCATCTCCGAGTACGCAAAGGAGTATGACGGCAACAACCAGACGGGCGGTTCCTCTTCGACGCGGCTTGAGGCCACGAAGCAGTTTGATGAAGAAAAGCCCACGGTCATCGCCGTCATGAACGAGACCTTCTCGGACCTCTCCATCTACCAGAACATGCATGCCGACTATCAGGGCCCCACGTACTTTAAGAGCATCGACAACTGCCTCTCGCGCGGGCGCCTCTACGTCTCCGCCTATGGCGGCGGCACCGCCAACACCGAGTTCGAGTTCCTGACGGGCAACTCCATGGCTTATCTGGGCAGCGGCGTGTATCCGTACACCACATACGACCTCACCGACACCGAGAACCTCGCTGCGCAGTTCAAGTCGCTTGGCTACTACACCACCGCCATGCACCCCAACCATGGCACCAACTGGAACCGCGAGAACGTCTATAAGGACTTTGGCTTTGACCAATTCCTCACCATCAACGACTTCCAGAATGCCGAGACGCTGCGCGGCATGGTGACCGACAAGGCCACGTACGACAAGATTCTTGAGCTGCTGGACACCAACAGTAACCCGCAGTTCATCTTTGACGTGACCATGCAAAACCACTCCGGTTATGACACCGGCCTCATTCCCTATGACAAGCAGATGAACCTGAACATCGACGGCGAGTACAACTCAAACGTCAACGAGTATGTCTCGCTCATTCAGCAGTCCGACGAGGCACTTAAGTACTTCCTCAATAAGCTGAGCAAGCTCGACCGCAAGGTTGTCGTGGTGTTCTGGGGCGACCATCAGCCGTTCTTCCCCGATACGTATAACGACCGCTGGTTCACCAACGAGGACGACGCCACGCACCAGGAACGCCTGTGGCAGACCAGTTACATTATTTGGGCCAACTACGACGTAGCGGGCAATTCCCAGACGAGCCAAGAGGAAGACCTTTCTTCCAACTACTTGAGCTCTGAGCTCATGAAGCTTATCGGCGCGCCCCTCACCGACTACCAGAAGGCCCACCTCACGCTGCGCCAGTCTCTGCCCGCCCTGAACTCCGTGGGCTACGAGGATTCGCAGGATCGCTGGCTGCTCTCCAGCTCAAAGAGCGACGAGGCATATAACGACACCATCGCTGCGGCCTGCGAGAAAGCACGCTCCGATTACCATGCAATGCAGTACTACATGATGTTTGGCGATGGCAAGGACATCTACACCAAGCATTATCAGGACGCCGCAAACGAGACGGACCCGAACCTGGCGCCGGGCACCACTAAGATCAAGTAAGGATTCGGCCCCAAATGGTCGGCCGGGACCCTTTTGCTCGAGCCTGCAAACAGTCCTCCAAATGAGAAAAGCGCCACTGGCTCTTTTCTCATTTGTGCGGAACTTGTCTCGAGCGAAAGGGCCCCGGCCTCATCCCACCAGAAGCCACTAGCCGCTATGCCCGACGTCTGTTTCGGCGGTTCCGGATACGGGGATTAAAAAAGAGTGTGCCCGGCGCGGTCTAAACTGCGCCGGGCACTTTTGGTAGAGGGGAGGCGACGGGATGGAAGGGGGCTGTCGCCTCTCGAGTTTGATCTTTAGAGCAGATGATTACGCGATGGGCTTGGCGCCGTTGGCGAAGACCTTCATGACGTGCTCATAATCCTTGCAGAACGCATCGTAGGCGGTCATCGTCATCTTGTGATAGTACGGGACCTCCTCGTTCTTGAGATCGGCAGTCACTGCCTCGCCAGCGGCCTTGGAGCCGTAGGTGAAGTAGTTGATCTTGCGGATGCCGGCATCGATGGCCTTAGCGTAATCCTCGTCGGAAACACCCGAACCGCCGTGCATGACAAGCGGGGTGAGGGTGCGCTCGCGGATCTGATTCAGCACATCAAAGCAAAGGTGCGGCTCGCCCTTGTACAGGCCGTGGACCGTACCAAACGAGACAGCCAGGATGTCACAGCCGGTTGCCGCGATAAACTCATTGGCCTGATCGGGGTCGGTGTAGATGGCGCCTGCTTCCTCGGCAGTGCCGCCCTCGACCTTTGCACCGGCCTCGCGACTACCCATCGAGCCGAGCTCGCACTCAAGACCGCAGTCAAAGCTGTGGCACATTTCGGCAGCGCGGTGACCGAGCTCGCAGTTGCGCTCGTACGGCAGGAAAGAGCCGTCGAACATGGCACCGTTAAAGCCCATCTCCAGCGCGCGACGCATATAGGACAGGTCCTCGCAGTGATCGAGGTGCACGCAGACAGGAGCAGTGGAGCGCTCGGCAAGAGCAATCAGCACCGGGCCCATGACGTCGAGCGGGGTGATCTCCTCGTGACCCTGAGCATGATCGATGATGACGGGATAACCCAGCTTCTCGGCCGTATCGATTGCAGCACGAGCAGACTCAAGGCTCGGCGAGTTAAAGGCGCCAATGGCCATGTTGTTCTGCTCTGCAATAGCGGTGATGTCACGAAGGTTAACGAGCATGGTGCACATTCCTTTCTAGTGCGGCGCCAGAGTGTCCCAGCGTCAAACTAACCATACGAACTAGCTCTATAGTAGCCGAGATGGGCGTCTACTTGTACATGATTATTTGAACAAGTTTTCGTCACAATAGAAAGCTCCCCTTTTGAATCCAGCCAAAAGGGGAGCCTCCTAGAAAGAAATGATGCTTGCCGCGTTAGAGATTCAGAGCCCGAGCAGCTAAAGACGCAGCGGCCTTAAGATCCTCGGCGTCAGGATGCGCCAAAGCCAAATCGAAGTTGTCGATGAGCGCCTGTGCCCGAGCATCGGTCGGGTTCTTCGCAAGCATGGCCTCGTAGCGTGCGCGAACGCCAGAGCCCATCTTGCCTTGGCACATAAACGCGCCCGCAAGCTCCGCCGTCTGCGGCAGGTGCTCCTTTACACGCTCAATAATCTGATCAAAGTACTCTTGGCTCCCGCCAAAACCACAGGTACCAAAAAGGAAGACGCGCTTTCCGTCCATGCGCTCAAGCAGCTTGGCCACGCCCTCGGTACAAGAGCCCTTATCGCACCAAAAACCAACGCAGACAGCATCGGCTAAAAGCGCCTGACCAGCAACGTCTTCAAGTTGGGCGGTATCGGGTGCATCGGGAAGCTCGACATCGCAGACAAGCTGTACGTCCGATACGGCAAATGCCTCGCGCAACGCCTGTGCCAGCTGCGCCGTATTGCCGCTCTTGCTATTAGTGATCAAAGCAATGTTCATACTCTTCCCCAAACGTTGATGCCAGCTTTGGTTGACCTGCTAGGTTGTACCCAACATTCAGACAGCCAAGCAACTCAGCTCGATCAAGCCCCTTACTCCTCCACAGCCCACTGGCTGTTATACAGGCCGGCGTAGAATCCATTGGCGGCAAGCAGTTCCTCATGCGTGCCACGTTCGATAATCTGACCATCTCGCATGACGAGGATGCAGTCCGCGTTGCGTATGGTACTCAAACGATGCGCGACCACAAAGCTGGTGCGCCCGGTCATGAGCTCGTCAAATGCCTCCTGAACCTGCAGCTCGGTGCGGGTATCAATGCTCGAGGTCGCCTCATCCAGCAAGAGAATCGCCGGATTGGTGAGCATCACGCGGGCAATGCACAAAAGCTGCTTTTGACCTTGGCTAAAAGTCCCGCCGTCCTCGCCAATCATGGTGTCGTAGCCCTGCGGCAGCTGGCGAATAAACTTGTCGGCATGCGCTCGACGAGCCGCCTCGACCACTTGCTCGCGTGTGGCATCCGCACGACCGTACGCGATGTTCTCGTGTACCGTCCCCTCAAATAGCCAGCTATCCTGCAAGACCATGCCAAAGCTGCGACGCAGGCTCGCGCGTGTATACTCGCGCGAAGAGCGGCCATCTACATCAATCTCTCCAGCATCGATATCGTAAAAGCGCAACAACAAGTTGATAAGGGTCGTCTTGCCGCATCCCGTAGGACCGACCAAGGCAAAGCGACGTCCAGGCTGGGCATCGATGCAAATGTCCTGCAAGAGCTTGCGGTCGGGTACGTAGGAAAAGTCAACATGCTTGAGTTGGACTTCGCCGCGCGGCTCCACAAGCTCTGCGGCATCGGCAGCATCCGGTGTCTCCTCGCCAGCATCAAGCAGCGAAAACACACGACGCGCGGAGGCATACGCCGTCTGGATCTGCGTAATGACACTCGTCACTTCGTTGAATGGCTTCGTGTACTGGTTCGCATAGCTCAAAAATGTCTGAACCTGGCCCACCGTCAGCCGCGCCGGCACGCCGGTGATAACGCCCGCGCAACCAATTACCGCCACCACTGCATAGATGATGTTGTTGATAAAACGCGTCCCAGGGTTCGAAAGCGAACTCATAAACTGCGCATGTTCGCCTGCCATATACAGCCGCTCGTTAAGCTCATCAAAGCGCTGTTTGGCATGCGAGCCATAGGCAAACGCGTCCACCAGCTTTTGCTCGCCCACGTATTCCTCGATATGCCCGCCAAGCTGTCCTTGAATGCTTTGCTGAGCCGCAAAGCTCTTGTTAGACAGCTTGGCAATGAGCCCTGCCGCAAAAATGGACAGCGGTGTCACAAGCACCACCACAATGGCCATGGGAACCGAGATGGATAGCATAAACACCAGGGTGCCCACGATAGTCACCACGCCGGTAAACAGCTGGGTGAAACCTTGGAGCAAGCCGTCGCCCACTTGATCAACATCGTTTACCACACGGCTGATAAGGTCGCCGTGCGCATGGGAATCGATAAACGAAAGGGACATGCGCGAAAGCTTATCGGACGCTTCCATACGCATGTCGCGCACCGTTTCGTAGGAAAGGCGGTTTACGCAATAACCCTGGATCCACTGGAAAACAGCGGCAAGCACCACCACAATGGCAAGCTTGACGATGATTGGGGCGAGCGTGGCAAAGTCCACCTTGCCCGCGTCTACGATGCAGTCGATACCCTGGCCGATCAGGATAGGCGTATAGAGCTGCAGCGTCACGGAGATGGCCGCCGATACAAACGAGATGATAAACGACGCCATGTGAGGGCGCACGTAGGAAAGCAAGCGACGCGTAACCTTGCCCGCCGGCATGGGAGGGACGTTGCGCTTGGGCCCTCCCAGATCATTGAGATTGTCGTTGCCCGAAACGCTCGCGGTCACCGTCGCGACCGAACCGGTAGATGCGTAAGGATTCATCTAACACACCCCCTTTACGGATGCGGACTCGTCGCGCTTGAACTGCGAGAGGCAGATCTCGCGATAGAGTTCACAGGTTTCAAACAGCTCGTCATGCGTACCCAAGCCCGCCACGGCGCCGTGACTCAGCACGCAGATCATGTCGGCGCCACGCACCGTGGAAACACGCTGTGAAACGATAACCGTTGTGAGCGGCAGCCCTCCGCTCGCACGCCCTTCTTCGCTGCGACGCTTCACCGCACGGCGCAAGGCAGCATCGGTCTTAAAATCAAGCGCCGAAGCGGAATCGTCCATGATAAGAATGAGCGGGTTGCCCACAAGGGCGCGAGCGATGGTCAGACGCTGGCGCTGACCACCCGAGAAGTTCTTGCCGCCCGCCTCCACCGGACTATCGAGCCCTTGAGGCAGCTTGCGCACAAACTCGGCTGCCTGCGCCACCTCGAGCGCCTGCCATAGACCCTCATCCGAAGCCTTGGCATCTCGCCACTGCAAATTGGAGCGAATGGTCCCCGTAACAAGCGAAGCGCGCTGCGGAACAATGCCCACCACATGGCGCAATTGCTCAAGCAGCCATGCGCGTACATCCTTGCCCATTACGCGCACAGTGCCCGAAGTGGTGTCGTATAGACGCGGCGCAAGCGAGACCATGGTCGACTTGCCTGAGCCCGTACCGCCGATAATGCCAAGCGTCACGCCGATCGGCAGGCCAAGCGTCACGCCGTCCACGGCGGCAGCAGCGCCCTCACCAAAAGCAAATGACGCCTGCTCGAATTCCAGAGCCAGCATGCCCGCCGCCTCGGATGCGCAGGGCAGCTCCACCAACCCATTGCCCGCATCGGTAATGCTCGGGCGCGCATGGAGCACCTCATTGACGCGGGAAGCCGAAGCGCTCGCTTTGGTGAAGACCACCACGAGGTTCGCAACATACACGATGGAGAGCAACGTCTGCGTCATATAGTTCACAAAGGCGATAACCTGGCCCTGCGAGAGGTTGCCCACGTTCACCTGGACACCGCCAGCCCACAGGATGGCGCAAACAGCAAGATTCATCACCAAAAACGTCACGGGGTTAAGCGTCGAGGACAGGCGCCCCACGGTAATCGCCGTCTGTGTTTGATCGGCAGCGGCCTCATGAAAACGCTTTCGTTCGTGCTCCTCGCGTACAAAAGCTCGTACCACGCGCGCGCCCGAAAGCCCTTCACGACAGATAAGCGCAATGCGGTCGAGCTTTTGCTGCATCTGCTTGAAATACGGCACGCAACGCGCCATCACAACCCAAAAGACAATACCAATGAGCGGCGTCGAAACAAGGAAGATAAGCCCGAGTTTCACGTCGATAAGCAGCGCGGCAACCATGGAGCCAATAGCCAAAAACGGCCAGCGAATCAGTTGGCGCACGCCCAAGGCCACGGCAAGCTGCACTTGGTTAACGTCGTTGGTAATACGCGTGATAAGCGACGGGGTGCCAAAGCGATCGAGCTCGGCGTAGGAGAGTTCGTTGATATGCTCGTAAAGCTCTCCGCGAATCACCGTTCCCATACCCTGCGATGCGAGGGCAGCCATCTTCTGGCATACAAGCGTGAACAGAATGCCCAAGGCAGCCATTGCAACCAGCAGCAAACCGTACATGGCCACAGCGTGAACGTCGCGCGCGCCCACGCCGCGATCGATCATGCGGGCGATGACAAGAGGTGTGAACAGATCGAACAAGACTTCGATCAACTTGCAGGCAGGGCCAACGACAAAGTACTTTCGATACGGCCCGGAATAACGTCTAAGCAGCTCAAGCATGCGCAGCGCTTCCCTTTCGTTTCACGACAACATGGCCCGCCGACATGCGGCAAGCAGCAAACACCAACAGCGCTGCGGACTTGCGCGATGGTTCACGAGGTCATGATAGAACAATTAGGTAAACAGGCGGTAAAGAAAGATGCACCTTATGCCGCTGCGAAAAGGGTCTCTCGGCATGAAAAAAGCCGTGCGCGCTCGATGGATCCGGATGCCCGTCAGAGGCTCCTTATGGCTGCTTCCTCCCGGACCTGACCAGATTCGGAACATATCGTCATCCGAACCCATCGAGCGCGCACGGCGCTGTTGTTATATAGTAGCCGCTCCCCCGCCTCGCGTCCATATCTTCACGAGAGGCACGCGAGACGGAAGAAAAAGTTACTCCGCAAGCACGCGCGCAATGCGCTCGCAAGCATCGAGCAGCATGGTACGCGGCGTGGGAACGCACATGCGCTGGAAGAACTCACCACCGTCGGGATCAAAATTGCTTCCATCCTGCAGTAGCACTTGGGCTTCGTCGTAGATGCGACGGTGTAGCTCGGTGCCATCGATACCAAGTTTGCGGCAGCGGGCCTCAAAATCGAACCACAGGATATAGGTGCCCTCGGGACGACGCACGCCAACGTCGGGAAGATGGTCGGCAAAGTATGCGATCACGGTATCAAAGTTGGCCTCGATATAAGCTTTTACCTGCTCATACCAGTCGTCGCCCTCGTTGTAGGCCGCGATTACCGCACTGATGGCAAAGGGGTTCGGCTCAACAAAGCCGCGAATCTTCTCAAAACATGCCTTGTCCTGTGCATTGCTAAAAAACACATTGGTTGCAGCAAGGCCGGCAAGGTTGAATGTCTTATTCACCGCCGTGCAGGTTATCACGCGAGCCTCAGGCGCCACCTGCGCCATGTGATGCATCGTTATGCCCTCACACACTAGGTCGCCATGAATTTCGTCGGCAACAATCAGCACATCGTGCTTCATGCAGATCTGGGCCATGCGCTCGAGTTCTTCGACAGACCACACGCGGCCGACCGGATTATGCGGGTTGCAAAGGATAAACATCTTTGCTTCGGGACGCGCGGCGAGCTCCTCCAGATTGTCGAAATCGATAGAGTAGTAAAGGTCGCCCTCAGGATCCTTGGCAGTATGGCGAATGAGCTGGTTGTTCAAAATCATGCGGTCGTTGTCCTCGACAACGTGCATGAACGGCGGGTAGACCGGACGCTGGATAATAATCCCATCGCCAGGCTTTGTGAACGCCCGGACGCAAACGTCAAGCGCCTTGACGGTGCCCGCGCTGAGCGACATAAGATCGCAGTCAACGTCCCACCTGTCATGGCGCGCAAACCAGCCGCGGATGGCATCCGTGTATGCACTGCAGCCATCGAGGGTGGAATAGCCAAAAATGCCATGGTCGACGGTAGCATGTAGGGCGTCGAGGATGGGCTGCGCACAGCGCAGGTCCATATCTGCCGTAAAGAGAGCGATATGGTTATCGGTAATCTCTTTGACGCCAAGCCGCTTGGCAAGAGACTCGGCACAGCTCCACTTTTGCGAATAGCTGCGAGCGTCGTGGCGGCGGTCAATCGGTCGACCAAAATCATATGCGACATGTTGGGAAGACATGCTGAACCTTTCTTCTGCTCATCAAATGACATGCATCGTAGCACCTCGGACGCACTGCGCCGTCGCGAATGCGGACGACAGGCGGGCTACAACAGATAAGCGCGAACAGCTGCGTCGCCCGCGATGCGCGCATTCTCGCGAGCAACAGCAGGGTCAAGGGCACACTCCAGCGCAAGCGGACGAGGCACAAGAGGGACTACAAGATCGATACCGGCGCGATACACCTCATCGATGTCATTGGCCCTGCCTCCAACAATCGCCACCACAGGCTTTCCCGCTACCTTGGCTCGTTTGGCCACGCCGACAGGAGCCTTTCCGGCAGCCGTCTGGTTGTCCATGTTGCCCTCTCCCGTGATAATCAAATTGGCATGAGCGGCCGCTTCATCAAACCCAACAAGATCGAGCATCGTCTCGATACCCGATGACATGCGCGCGCCCAACGCGAGAAGCGCAGCGCCTGTGCCACCGGCAGCGCCCGCACCGGGAACCGCCATGATTGAACGGGGGCGAGCACCCCTCTCGCCCACCTGCAGGGCGTCACCATCGTGCGCATCACGCGCCTGTGTGAGAAGCCTGCCATAGCGGACCAGATTGGCATCTGCTTGGTCAAGGGCAACGGCCGGAGCGCCCTGCGCGCATAAGCCTTTCTGCGGCCCAAAGATTCGCGCCGCGCCACGAGCCCCCACCAGCGGATTCGTCACATCGTTCAATACCGATACCGAGACATTCCGCAAGCGCTCAAGTGCCGGCGAAAGATCGATTGAAGCCAGGTTCTCAAGGCCACGAAGCCCGCGGCCAATTTGCCCGCCGGCTTCGTCGAGCAGGCGCGCTCCAAGAGCCATGAGCAGGCCCGCACCACCATCGGTAGAGGCGCTCCCCCCTAAACCGATGTAGAGAGACGTAGCGCCACGATCCAGAGCGTGAACGATCAGCTGCCCCACACCAAAGGTAGAGGCATCGAGGGCAGCATCGTATGTGCAAGAAGATTGCGTAATGCCATCCGCCTGCGCCAACTCAATCACAGCAAACGGTCCTGTCGTGCCCTCATCATCGACAAAGAGGTAGCGAGCCTGGCACAAAAAACCCAAGGGGCCCTCGACCTTGGTCTCTACCAATTCACCGCCAAGAGAACGATGGACAGCCTCGCACGTTCCCTCGCCGCCGTCGGCTATTGCAATCTTCTCTACCTGCGCGCCCGGAGCGGCATGGAGAACGCCCTCCTCAACCCAGTCTTCAATCTGCGCGCTTGTAGCGCAGCCTTTAAAGGAATCGATTGCAAGAAGCACGCGCGGCCCCAGTTGTGCCTCATCGGCGTTCGGGCAGCAGCACGGCAGCGGCGCTTCCTCGCGGCTCAGTGCACTGGCGCGCGTGCCGTCGCGCAGCTGAGAAAAAAAGCCCTGCAGCAGCTTGGAACACTCATCCTGAAGCACGCCCGATGCCACTTCAAAGGCATGATTGAGACGATTATCGCGACTTAAGTCATACAAGCTCCCCACGGCGCCGCCTTTGGGATCGGGCGCGCCAAAGACGCAACGCTCGATGCGAGAATTGACCATAAGCCCTGCGCACATAAGGCACGGCTCAAGTGTCACGTAGACGGTACAGCCCGTAAGGCGCCATCGCCCAAGGACGCGCGCCGCCTCAAGCAACGCGAGGAACTCCGCATGAGCAGAGGGGTCTTTGTCGAGTTCGCGCCGATTATGCGCCCTGGCGATTACGCGCCCCTCAAAGACCACCGCCGCCCCAATGGGCACTTCGCCCGCCTGGGCAGCAAGCGCAGCCTCATCAAGCGCCACGCGCATAAAACGCTCATCTTCATGTCGCTGTGCCATTATGAACCCTTCGCCGATATCCACCCAATTCGATGCTATCATTAAGCCTTACGGAGAGATGGCAGAGCGGTTTAATGCGGCGGTCTTGAAAACCGTTGAGCGTGATGAGCGCTCCGGGGGTTCGAATCCCCCTCTCTCCGCCATTTCTTTTTCATAGAATTCCTAATAATCGAATAATTGCCCAAAGAAGCCCCTTGCCGCCACGTGCTGGCGGAGGGAGGGGGATTCGAACCCGACAGGGCGCGCAGCGTTAAGAAAACGCGCCGGTGGCGCGTTTTTAGCGAAGCGCGGTCGGCGCTTGCCGCCGACCGGGTAAATTTTGAGCGCAGCTCAAAATTTGGATATCCCCCGTCCTTTGAGCACACCCTCGATGTCAGTCCTCGGCTCAATCATCGAAGCGGGCTGAGCGCAGACCGAGCAACCGTCAGCCAGATGCGAGCCGAGCGCGACCCCGACCGGGTAAATTTTGAGCGCAGCTCAAAATTTGGACATCCCCCGCCCTTTGAGCACACCCTCGATGCCAGTCCTCGGTTCAGTCAGCGAAACAGGCCGAACGCAGACCGAGCAAGCGTCTGCCAACACGGCCCCTATTTATTCTCGAGCACTCTCGTAACCAGCACGTTAGAAACTTGCACGAAATGCTCCTCGTTTTCGCGGCGGTCGTCGCTTGCCCACCACATGCGAATCAGACGCATGATGCCGCCCGCAATGAAATCGGAGGCGGGGTCCAAAAGATCAAGTTGATCCTCGCCAGCAGAGAGCTCAGAAGCATAGCGGCTGCGTATCAAGCCCGAAACCGTCTCGCAGATCTTGAAGGTGAGCATCGCGCTCACCGAACTCGTGAGCACGTTATCCATAAGCTTCTCGTGCTCCAAGAAAAAGTCGATCAGCATTTGGAAGATTGCCTGGCGTTCGTCCACCGACGCCGCCTTTGCGGCCTGCTCCTGTGTTACGCGCTCCACAAAATTCGAGCACAGGCTATCGACATAAAATGAGAAATAGGCCGTTTTATCCGCAAAGTGCTTATAGAACGTCGTGCGGCGAATCATAGCCCGATCGCACAGCATCGCAACGGTAACGTCTTCGAACCGATGCTCTTCGAGCAATTCGGTGAAAGCGGCGAACAGTGCCCGATAGGTTTTTTGCACACGAAGATCCATAAGGTCAAGCCTTTCAAAAACGCTTACGGCCCCATTATGCACGTAAGATAAATTGCGCATGTCGTTGATTTTGCAAGCGCACGCTCTTTTTAGAAGAAAACCCACGCGCCAACGCCGCATGCTTCAACTTGCACGGTGGGTATACTGTGGGTATCATGCGCGGCAATATCGCATGGTTCTCGCCGCGCCGCATTACAGAAACGGAGCACTCATGATTCCGGTCGTCATTGGCATCATCATCGTCATCGCTATCGTTTGCGCGATAGTTGGCGTCTACAATAACCTCGTTACGCTGCGCAATCGCATCGATAACGCTTGGCAAAACATCGACACGCAGCTCCAGCGCCGCTGCGATCTGATTGCAAATCTGGTCGAGACGGTCAAGGGCTACGCCAAACACGAGAAAGAGACTCTCGAGGCCGTTATCTCCGCCCGCAATGCCACCGTCTCCGCAGACTCTCCCGACAAAAAGATGGAAGCCAACAACGCTCTTTCCGGAGCCCTGCGTCAGCTCTTCGCCGTGGCCGAGTCCTATCCCGACCTCAAGGCAAACACCAACTTCGCACATCTACAGGCTACGCTCGAGGACACCGAGAACAAGGTGAGCTATGCGCGCCAGAGCTACAACGACTGCGTTCTCAACTACAACAACGCCATCCAAACGTTCCCCGGCGTCATCTTTGCCGGCATCTTCCAGTTCAAGCCCCGCACGGGCTTTGAGGCCAGCAACGAGTCCCGTCAGGCTCCGAAAGTTCAGTTCTAGCCATTGTTTCACATGTAACATGCACGACGCCCGCCCCTCAACAAGAGAGGCGGGCGTTTTATCTACCCGTTGTCCCACAAAGACGGCTAAGAACTAGTCGTCGTCGGTGGTGATGAGCCTGGTCTTTGCATCCATGTCGCGAATGCTGCTGGCAAGAGCCGTGCCCGGATCGTAATCGGTAAGAATCGCGTCAAAGTCGTTTACGCCCGCATAACGAATAAAATCGGGGCGACGGACCTTGCTGGCGTCCATAAGCATATAATGCTCGCGCGAATGCTCGAGCATCAGCGTTTTAACCTCGGCATTGCCCGAGTTATCGGCTGTGAAGCCATAATCGGGATGGAAGGAATCGGTAGCAAGGAAAGCCTTATCGGCATAAACCTTATCCAGAATGTCGTTGGTGATAAATCCCGTCGCATACTGACGATCACGACGAAGCACGCCGCCCAAAAGCAGCACTTCTGCATTAGGAAGATTCGCGCCGGCAAAGGTGGCGATCGACAAATCGTGCGTCACGATCGTGATATTGTGGAACTCGGTCAGACAGCACACAAACTCAAACGTGGTAGTGCCGGTATCGACCAGGATCGAATCGCCATCCTTAACAAACAACGCCGCCTGCTCGGCGACACCGCGCTTGGCCTCGACATTCTTATTTAGACGCTGATCGGGATAGGTGACCGTAATGGTGCGCTTGATGGAAACAGCACCACCGTGCGTGCGGCGAAGCGCACCACCACTCTCCAGCGTTGCCAGGTCATTGCGCGCGGTAACCTCCGAAACGCCAAATTGCTCGCAGATATCCGAAACCTGAATCGAAGAGCGCCTATTGACCTCTTCAACGATCATTGCACGACGTTCGTCAATCGATATCTTTCGATTTTCTCTTGGCGCAGTCTCCCACATACGCATGCCTCCGATCGATGTAACGTTTCTCAACTGGGTATTTTTTGCATCTTGTCTAGTATAAGAGAGAAGTGCAGATAACAACCTTATTATCGATAAACGTTGCGAAAGTCTCCGTAAGCATACGAAAATAGCAAAACGCGACAGGGTATCCCCTGCCGCGTTGCGTCAAACTTATGAATTCGAAAGCTCGCGCGTCAATATCCAAGCGCCTGGAGCACAAACATAACCACCGTGAGCACCGTAATAATGCCAATAGCCGCCCAGGTAAGAGCGTTCCATGCACGACCGTTGCGATAACGCCCCATGATGTGCTTATCCTGTGCGATAAATACCAAAAATACCAGCACGACAGGAAGCAGTACGCCGTTGATCACCTGCGAGATCATCATAATCTGGAACAGGTCGACGCCCGGCAGCAGAACGAGCACCGCAGATACCGCGACGATACCGGTAATAAGGCCTCGATAGACCGGCGCCTCCTCCCAGGTGCGGTCGGCACCGCGCTCCCAGCCAAATGCCTCGCAAATGGCGCTTGAGGTGACGCCCGGCAGCACGCATGCTGCAAGGAAGCTCGCAGCGACGAGGCCCGAAGCAAACAGTACCGTCGAAAACTCGCCGGCAATAGGCTCGAGGGCGAGCGCCGCGTCCGCCGCGTCGGCGATCTTGATGCCCGCCGGGAACAGCACGGTTCCCGTCGTGATGATGATGAACCAAGCAATGATGTCTGCCGTGACAGAACCGCTCACAGCATCGATGCGCTGAAGAGTCAAATCTTCCTCAGTAGCGTGCTTGTCAACAACATTGCTCTGCGCCAGAAAGATCATCCACGGGGCGATGGTGGTACCGATCGTTGCCACCACGAGCGAGACATACGAGGGATCGCTTGAAACAGAAGGCACGACCGTCGCATAGGCAACCTCGCCCCAGTTGGGGCCAGCCATGAAGGCGGCCACCACATAGGCAATGAATACGCAGCTCACCAGCAGCAAAATCTTCTCGATGCGCTGAAAACTGCCCGACATGGTAAGCAGCCAGATAAGAAGGGCGACCAGCGGCACCGAGATACTCGCAGGAATACCAAATAGAGCAAGGCCACTCGCGATGCCCGCGAACTCAGAAATGGTAACAGCGGTGTTTGCAATCAGCAGGGCAGCCATTGCGAGCACACTCTTGCGCACACCGAAGCGTTCGCGAATAAGGGATGCCAGACCTTTGCCGGTCACGCATCCGCAACGCGCGGCCGTCTCCTGCGTTACGATCAACAGAATCGTCATCACAGGAAGCATCCAAAGCATCTGGTAGCCATACGATGCGCCCGCGCTGGAATAGGTGGCGATACCGCCAGCATCATTGCCAGAAAGCGCTGCGAGCAGGCCTGGGCCCATGGCGCCCAGGATGGCCGCCAGCGTTAGTTTTTTCTTGGTCTCCTCGCGCATTACGCCCCCATGATGCTAACTATCGCCAGTACGGCAAGCGCAGAGAAAAGAACTGCCGAGATAAGCACCGAGGTAAGCTGCATCGCCGTGCCCGAAACGGCTTTATCGTGCTCATCGCACCAATACAGCGCCTTGAGGTAGATAACAGAGCTCATGGACGAGAGCAGTGTCACGAGTGCCGCAACGTTAAAGCACGAAATGAACAACTGCGCCTTCCAGACCGTGATATCGGTGAACGCCGCGGTGGCAACAAGCTGGCCACACAGGTACACGACCAGAGCCAGGATTAAGCCGGTCACCGTGTTTTGCAGCCAGAACCACAGGTAGGGGCGTTTCTCGTCATCGCCGTCGTCGTTTTCGAGGAAGAAGTTCTTCACAAACGCAACCATACGCGTCGCAGCGAGAAGCACCACCGGCATCGCGCACATGGGGAAAATAAACAGCATCGAGTTATCGCAAAGGGTATTGAGCACCGAGGCCATGATGACGGAGCACACGGCCCAGACCACAATCCAGTACTGGCGCTGCACAAACCACGCAATGGCATGCGAAGTCTCGCCGGTCGTGTTTTCACCACCGGCAGAAACACCGGCAATCTGCAGGTCTTCCTGGTGCTCCTCGGTCATGACGTCCATTGCATCGTCAACGGTGACGATACCCAAGATATGGCGATTCTCATCGCAAACAGGAATGGCGGCGAGATTGTACTTGGACATCTCCTCGGCCACTTCCTCCTGGTCGCGGTCGGGCTCGACATAGACCACGTCGCGGTAGGCGAGGTCGCGCAAAAGCTCATCCGGCTCGGCAATCACCAAGGCGCGCATGGAAAGCACACCAGAAAGAGCGCCGTCGGCATCGGTGGTGTACAGGTAGTAAACGCTCTCGAAGTCCTCGTCGAGGCGCTTGAGGGCATTGACGGCATCGGTCACGTTGGCCGTTCCGGGAAGCGCCACGAACTCGGAAGTCATGATACGGCCGGCGGTATCGTCCTCGTAACCCAAAAGGGTTCGAATGGCTTTCTCCTCCTTGACGCCCATCAGGCGCAGAAGTTTCTCGGCCTTCTCGTAATCCAGCTCGTCGATCAAGGCGGCAGCGTCGTCCGGGTCCATCATGGCGAGCATCGAGGACGCATCGCGATCGGAGAGGCCCTCGAGCATCTCGGCAACCAGCTCGTCGTCATCAAGCTCTGTAATGGCCTCGGCAGCCTGAGACGTATCGAGCTGTGCAAAAACCTGGCTGCGCAGGCGCGGGTCGAGCTGCTCGATGATGTCGGCGATATCTGCCGGGTGCAGCTCGCCAAGAGTCTTATGCGAAACGGAGAGCTTGATCTGCTGCGTACTGCGCTCCAGCAGATCCATATACGACCAAGCAATGATATCCTCGGGCAGCGGCTTGCCCAAGGCCTTTGCCACAGCAGAAACCGCGCGCTCGATGGCGGGATGCAATGCTCGCAAAAGTCCGCGAGCTCCCACCTCGGCGCCCAGCAAACGCAGCTGGTTTTCGCCCGAAGCGGAAAGCTTGATATCGTTTACGCGCACGACCTTCATGCCCTGCGTGTCCACGATCTGCTTGTTCATGATATCGCGCGCTAACAGCACCTCGTCGGGCTGCAGATAGGAGAAGCGAATATCGGTCGAGGGATATTTAAGATACACGCCGTCATCGTCAAAATGGTCGACGTATTTACGCCAAGAGATCATGAAGGGCGTCTTGGACGGGCCCTGGAAGGCCAACGACGTAACACGCGGGAAGACCTCGCCCGTGGCGATGCCCAGGTCGTTGACGACACCCATTTTTTCACCCGTCGAGTCGATAACGGGCAATTTGAGCATTTCGGAGAGATAGTTCATAGTGCTCCTATGCTTGTTCGGTCCTTACGGCGCAAAACGCCCAGGGAACGGATGATGCATATATGCAGCTGTCGGCCATACGCTAAAGTGCGGCGCAAGTCACCCCATGCGCGCGTCTTCTGTGCAGCCCAGCTACCAAAGAGCACTCGCAGGGGTTAGCTACTGTGTGGTCGGGGTTTAGATTTCACCTGTTGCCTTTCTTCTAACCCTACGATCAAATTCATGGCATGCCACCGAGCACAAAACGACCTTCTCCAAGAAGGACATTTCGCACCAGCAAAAGGCCATGAGCGCTCTAACTATAGCATCCAAAATGCACCGGGAAGCAATATTCTTTCATGCAGACGTGCGCTATACCAAACGATAACGCGCGCATAACAAAACCTAGCTTGTTATTTTTCGGGCAAGACAGCATCTTTGGGCATCGAAACCGTCCCCTTCACCACGTCCTTAGGGAAACGGCTGTCTTTTGCCATGAGCTCCGAGACCGTAAGGAACGTATAGCCTTGCGCCTTGAGTTTATCGATGATATGGGGCAGCGCCTCGATATCCTGGGAACGGTCACCTCCGCCGTCGTGCATGAGCACGATAGACCCGTTAAACGCATGGGAAAGCACCATATCGGTAATGGCAGCGGCGCCTGGGCGCTTCCAGTCCAGCGTATCGATGTTCCACAGCACGTTGCAGCTAATCAGATCTGCCGAGCGCGCCCATTCCGTATCCGTGAATGCTCCGTAAGGTGCACGAATCATCTGCAGGCGCTTGCCCGAAGCCTTCTCGAGAGCATCAAATGCGCTCGTGATCTCGGAACGAAGATCATCTTTGCCCAGCGTAGGAAGATTTTGATGTTTATTTGTATGGCTTGCCAGCTCATGACCCCCGTCAAGCACGGCTTTTGTGAGAGAAGGGCTTTTGCCCGCCTGATTACCAAGGTTGTAGAAGGTGGCATGCACGCCCTTTTGCGCCAGGATGTCGAGAATTTGCTGAGTATAGGGCGAAGGGCCATCGTCAAAAGTCAAGGCGATGTATTTACCGCCATCGGAAGGCTTGGGCGTGAGCGAAGCGATCTTCATATCGGTTGCTTCCTGCACCACTTCCTTATCCACCGTCTCTCCGGAAGTCTTACCGTGCCACACCTTCTTTTTTCCGGCTTTTCCCCATTGGGAGACAAACTGAATAGCCCCGCCCTTCTCCATCTGGATGCCGGGAGCCATCGTCACCGTCTCCTCGGAGTGCTCTTCTGTCGCATCCGCGCCATTGCCCACCGTGACGGTATTTCCATCCTCAAGCTTGAACGAAGGGGCATCGGAGAGTTTAACCTCCTGGCCGTTCACACTTACTGCGCAACGATCTCCCCCGCGTTCGTCAATCACGTTTCCGCCCACCGAAAGCAGTTTGCCCGGCTGTGCATCAAAGTAGTTGTTGTCGGCAAGGTACTTGTCGAGCGAAGTTCCGATGCGGACCTGTTTTGCCTGGTCATTTACTGTAATGTGCACTGGGCGAAGAAAGCACATCCAGCCCACCCCGGCACCGATCAAGACCACAAGGGCACAAAGCACGATAAGGGGGATATGGCTGTGGCCGGTGTGACCGCCCGAGGAAACCGTAAACTTCGATTTCTTGAGAGAGACAACGCCGCTCGCTTTCGAGCCACCAACGGGCAAGGGCACATGAAGCTTTGCCGGCCTAGAGACGCCCGCATCTTTCCGATGCGGTTGCGTAGGTTTGCCGGGAGCTCCATATACGCGAGCGGTGCCCGCCGCTTTATAGCGCCGGGGCTCATGGCTCGACGCATGTGGCCAAGACGGAGCCGCGGGTCCATGATGCATCTGTGGCTTCGCCTGAGGCGCCCCGCTCTTATCGGTATGCTTTTGTCCCCGAATATCCTTGGTCATGTTGCCTCGCCCTTACCATGTCAAACACCCCATCATGCTTTTTTGGCATGAGTGTAGCAGCGCATAGGCTGGCACGACAGTTACAAATTCGTCATCTAACAGTACGGAAAGGCACCACACGATGCGGATGGTCTATTCGGTCGTCGCATCCGCATCGTCATCGGACTGCGCAGGCAGCGCGGGAAGGGCGGCGCCCTTGGGCATCGATGCCTGCGACAGGTCGATTGCACCCCTCAGATCCTTATCGGTTGCAATCAGGTCGTCAAGCGTCACAAACGTATAACCATCAGCCAATAGCCTATCGATAATCTGGGGCAGTGCCTCGACAGTCTGAGCCGACGTCTCGTCATTATCCGTCATGGACACGATGTTGCCATTCGAGACCGAAGCGGTGACGGTCTCGACAACGCTCTCGACACCCGGACGTAGCCAATCGCCTGAGTCGAAGCTCCAAGACACGGCAGCGCCCATCAAATCCATAGCCGTCGCCCACTGCTCTTCGCTCATGCGACCATCGGCCGAACGAACGAGAGCCGTCTTGTCGCCCGTCGCTGAACTCACTGCGTCGAGCCCCTTTGCCAAGGCATTGCGAAGCGAATCGCCCGTCTTGTCGCCCAACGAGGCATACAGGCCCACTTCGCAACCAGCATCCGCGATAGCACGCGCCTGGCCTGCATAGGTAGAAGCGTTATCCGAACTCAAGAAAAAGGTTGCGGTAATGCCTTTCTCTTTAAGAATCTCGAGAATCTGATCGGTATATTTGCTCGGCGCACTGTTAAAGGTAAGGGCAACGTACTTTCCGGACTTTGGTTTAACCGATGCGCAAGCCACCACGGCATTTACCGGCTTTTTCACCACGCCACGGTCTTGCGTCTTGCCAGAAGTCTTACCGGTCCAAACCTCACTACGGCCAGCCTCGCCCCAAGTTTTCACGTACTGGATGGCTCCCGACCCCTCAAAGGAAATGGCCGGTTGGATGGTGGCCGCCTTGATATCGTGCTCCTCGTACGTGTCGCGACCGTTTGCGATGGTAAGCTTCTCGCCGCCAGTAAGCTTAATCGAAGAAAGCTTGCTGTTCTCGATCTGCTTCTTGCCCAGCTTGACCGAAATCTTCTCGCCGCCGCGCTTGGTGAGCACGGAATCGTCCACCGCCAGCAAATTGCCAGCGCGAACCTCGATGTTCTGGCTATCGATGAGCTGCTCGATCGTCGAATTGATGCGAACCTGAACCGTCGAGCCATTGAGCTCTACATCGACCGTGCGGTTGGTATAACCGATAACAGCGGCAACAAACAGCAGAAACGCACAGCCCACTGCAATAAAAGCGTATGGGTTGCGCTTGTTGGGACGCATGTTGCGGCGTCGATTGCTGCGGCCAAAACCCTGTGTATGGTGCAGATACGTAGCCCCTGGCTTCTTGGCGCGGCGACGCGCCGAGGACGGAAGCTGCTGACCTACAGGCGCATGCCGATAGGTGGGTCGTTTTTTATGCGTGGAGTAGGACGTGGTGTATTGAGGCAATGCGTATCCCCTCCCCTTCTTTCGCGATCCGCGATCGACGTTACTTTGCGCGCTTCTTTTTTGCCGGTGTGCCCGCCGCCTTCTTGTATTCGGCAGCGAACGATTTGAACATGCCCTTGGTGCGGCCCAACTGTTTGCCCAATGCCTTCGAGCCACGATCGAGGGCAACCGAGCCCTTGTCGTCCAGAACCTTGGCCCCCGCCTTGACCTTGGTGGACACAGCCACGCTCGCCTCGGCGGCATGCGCAGCAGCGCCGCCGGAGAAGCTAAGGTCGAGAACCTCGTCGGCCACGATCATCGCGCCGTCACGATACCCCTTGAGGTAAGACGCCGGCATCTGGATATCACCCAGAAGCGCACTCGAGGCCATACCGCCCGTAAGCTGGAAATGATCCACCTCACCGGTCTTTGAATCAAAGGCAGCCTCTGCACAATATCCAACCGACTTGCCCGATTTGGTGCGCACATCCATGCCTGTCCAAATAAGACAGCGATCGAGATCAATCCCCAGTCGCTTTGCAGCCGGCGCATCGAAATTCTCTTTTGCGTCGACCACGCACGGCACGCCTTCATACATCTCGAGGGCATCGAGGGGAACAAACTTGTCGGGCTGTTTGACCATGCCCACGATATCGGGCAGCTTGATCATAAAGCCAACAACGCGTGTCCCATTAGGCGTAAACACGGGAAAGTGCACCCTTCCGAGCTTTTTGGGCTCTTTGGGTGCACCGTTTTTATCCAGCCGCTTGTCAGGTGCGGGAATGCGATAGATGCGCTTTCCCTGGATATCAGCTACCAGCATTTATGCCTCGGGAGCTGCCTCGGTATCGACGGCGGGTTCATCCTCAACCGTCTCGACGACCACGTCGGCAGCAGGGGTCACCGTACCGCCGGCAATAGCATCGTTGAGCTGCTCGCGCAGCTGGTCCATGCGCTCACGAGCAAGGTCGACCTTGGCGCGGAGCTCATCGGTTTTGGCATCGACCATGGGGCCGAAGTCGGTTGCAGCGGTACGAGCCTGGTCAACGCCCTGCTCGTAGGCGTCGCGGGCATTATCCCACGCGTCGTTGGCAATATCGGCTGCCATCGCGCGCGTCTCGGCGCCAGAGCGCGGAGCGAGCATGATGCCGGCAATCGTGCCTGCGGCAGCACCGAAGAAAGCGCCTGCTGCGAAGTTAAATGCTTTACCCATGTCGTTTCCTCCCAAGGAGAGACTCCATCGAATGTTGTTCCATTATACCCACCTGTCGCATGGGCGCGACAATGTGACCGATCGGCTATTAGCGATGCCTAACCGAGAGGCGTTGGGTCCACGCCCTCATGCGAGGTGTGAGATCCCTCGGCAGCAGCCCCGCCAAACACGGCGTCCACATGTGCAGAGAAAGCGTCCGGCGAAACTCCCTCGGTGTCGATAACCGCAGGGACCTCGCTTTCGTCCTTCGCCTCAGATGCATCCGGCTGCTCGCCACGCACAGTAAGAACCAAATTGCGAAGCGCCGCAACGGTGCCCGGAAAATCGGGGGCAGGAGCATTGCCATGCAAAAACGCCCAGTCCATCATGAATGTGGCAGACGAAAGAGCGCCGATCGTCAAAGTGTCGTCGGGACAGGAAAGCTCAACCTCAAACGTGCGGTCCTCACCCGAAACGCGACGCGTACGGCCACAGGAGATGTCACCGGCAAGACCGGTCTCGCGCATGATCTCGACACTCAGGTGCTCCAGCAGGTGGGCAACCTCGGTCTCATGCATGCAATCCTGAAACTCACGGCCTGCATCACCTAGGCACAGGTGATGGGCAATCTCGGGAGCAAGATAGTAAACGCGCGCAGTCGCCTCGATATCTTCCGAAGTCATGGTTGGCAAGCCCTCGTTCACGGCAATGCGCGCCGTAAGCTTCTCGGCGCCCACCATGATCTTCTCTATATTGAACAGCTCAGACATATGCCGCTCTTCCTACTCGTGCTCGGTAACTTGTGCTTCCTCATTTTGAGGAGCAGGCTCGTCAGGCGCAGGTGCCGTCACGCGAACCAGCGAAATGCGCTGACCGCGCATTGATTGAACTTTAAACTTGTACCCGCTAACTTCAAAGACCTCGCCGATATCCGGAACAGAATCGCACAGATCCAAAATCCATCCGGCAACCGTCTCGTAGTCGTCGCTCTCCTCGATAGGCCAGCCCAGGTCAACCGCGTCATCGCACGGAAAACGGCCATCCACCAACCACTCGCGACGCGAAAGGCGCGTGAGGTACTTATTGTCCGGATCGAACTCGTCCTCGATCTCGCCCACAATCTCCTCGACGATATCCTCGATAGTGATGATGCCGGCGGTACCGCCGTATTCGTCCACCACCACGACAATCTGCTCGTGCGCGTTTTGCATCTCGGAAAGCAGCGGCAAGATGTCCTTGGTATCGGGAACAAATGTCGCATCGCGCATGTATTTTATAACGCGGTCGTCCTCATCGCCCGACGTCATGGGCTCAAGAAGGTCTTTAATATGGGCGATACCCACCACGTTGTCCTGATCCTCGTGGAAAATCGGAAGGCGGGAGAATCCCGTACGGCGCATAACCGCCATGACCTCTTCCACCTTGTCGGTATCCTCGCACATGGTGATATCGACACGCGGGACCATAACCTCGCGAGCAACCGAGTCGCCCAGGTCAAAAACCTCGTGGATGATGCGCTTTTCCTCATCGAGCAGCGTATCCTGCTCGTTGATCATGTATTTGATTTCCTCTTCGGAGACGTTTTGTCGATCGTCGGCGCTCTTGATGCGCAGCAGGCGTGCGAGGCCGTCGGCGCACGCTCCGGTGAGCCACACGGCAGGACGGGCGATCTTTTGGAAAACAGAGAGCGGTCCCACAACCTGCTTGGACACGCCTTCTGCGTTGGCAAGGCCAATGCGCTTGGGCACAAGCTCGCCAACAACAACCGAGATAAAAGATACAACGATGGTGATGAGCACCGGCGCAAGACCACGCGCGATAGCGGTGAGCGGAGCGATGCCAAACCCGCTGAGCCAGCGTGCCAAAGGGTCGGAAAGACTCGTCGAGGCAACGGCCGAAGACGCAAAACCCACGAGCGTGATAGCAACCTGAATGGTCGCCAAGAATTCATCGGAATCGGCGGCGAGCTCTGCGGCCTTGGCAGCACGACGGTCGCCCTCCTCCGCCTCGTGCTCGAGCACCGTACGTTTTGCCGTGGTCAGCGCCATCTCGGACATCGAGAAGAAGCCGTTCACGATTGTAAGAAGCAGCGTGGTGATAATGCTGATGGCTATGTCCATAGGAACGGTTTCAAACCTCCAAGGGGGTGGGAACGGTAAACAGCAAACGGCAGTGAGCCGCAGGCGCTATCAGATCACGAAGAGGATCACCGCCATAAACTGGAAAATGCTGCCGGCAAGGACCCACAGGTGGAATACGCTGTGCATATAACGAATCTTCTTGGCAATGTAAAACGGCACGCCGATGGTGTAGCAAACGCCGCCAATGGCGAGCAGAGCCAGCGCGAGCGGCTCGAGCAAGCCAACCAGCTGCGGCAGACGAAACGCCACGAGCCATCCCATGACCAGGTAGATCACGCCCGTGAGCCAGCGAGGCTGGCGCTCGCGCATGATGGCCTCAAACGCGATGCCCGCAAATGCCAAGACCCACACGATAACAAAGAGCACGATACCGCCATCGTTCTCGAGCGTAATGAGGCAAAACGGCGTATAGCTACCCGCGATGAGCAGGTAGATGCAACTGTGATCGATAATGCGGAACACGCGCTTAGCAGCTCGCGGCTGAATAGCGTGGTACAGCGTCGATGCAAGATACTCAAGGATGATGGAGACGCCGTAAACGATGGCGGCAACCAACGAGGCCGGGTGCGCACCGCCCAAAGCGGCCTTAACAATCAAAAGCACCAAGCCGGCAATGCCCAGCAGGCATCCAACACCGTGGGTAACGGAGTTCATGATCTCCTCGCCCAGGGTGTAGTGCGGAACCGCCGCGGTATCGGGCCGCGGCTTAGGACTGCCGCTTGTATCAGACATAATAGATGCGTCCTCCAAGAAAATAGTTCTCAATACTATAGCAAACAGCAGGTAAACACGCGAGTTCTACACGCATATCCTGCTGTTTTGCCACATAGCGCAAGATGGGGGATAAACGCATTTGCGCCTATCCCCCATCCAATGCCGGGCCAGTTTTACTATTTGACCTCGATGAGCTCATATTTGCTGGTACCGAGACCGATCTTTTCGGCGTGAGCGATGCAGATACGCCAATCGGTATCGGGATGCGTAATGCAGAAGGGATCATGCGTTTGATCACCGTGCAGGTGCTCGTGTTTATGTCCCATCTTCTCCGCGCTCTCGGTAAGCACGGTGTTAGGGAGCGGGGTCTGAGCCATTGCCGCGTCGGCACAAGCCTGGTCTATAGCCACGGGGTCGAAGCTCGCAAACATGCCGATGTCGTTGATGATCGGCGTATCGTTTTCGGCATGGCAGTCGCAGTTGGGGCTGATATCCATTGCAAGCGAGATATGGAAGCTCGGGCGGTCCTGCACGATGGCCTGCGTATACTCGGCAATCTTGCAGTTGAGCACATCGGCGGCCGCATCGTAATCGGGACAAATCGCATCCTGATTGCATACGCCGATGCAGCGGCCGCAGCCCACACAGCGATCATGGTCGATGGTTGCCACGTGAACCTCGCGGGTCTTTCCGCTTGCCGTGGTATACTCGCGCACTTCGTCAAAACTAAAGGCACCGTGCGCGCAGATCTTTTCACACGCATGGCAGCCGATGCAGCGCTCAACATTGACGCTGGGCTTGCCGGCAGCGTGCTGCTCCATCTTGCCCGCGCGGGAGCCTCCTCCCATGCCGATGTTCTTCATGGCCCCACCGAAGCCAGCCTGCTCATGACCCTTAAAATGCGTAAGGCTGATCACGATATCGGCATCCATAAGCGCATGGCCGATCTTGGCCTCTTTTACGTATTCGCCGTTCTTGACCGGCACAAGCGTCTCGTCGGTACCCTTGATACCATCTGCAATGATTACCTGGCAGCCGGTTGCATACGGCGTGAAGCCGTTTTGATATGCGGTGTCGATATGCTCAAGGGCGTTTTTGCGACTGCCCACATACAGCGTATTGCAGTCGGTGAGGAAGGGCTTGCCGCCCAACTCCTTGACGACGTCGGCAACGGCACGCGCGTAGTTGGGACGCAAGAAGCTGAGGTTTCCCAGCTCGCCAAAGTGAATCTTGATGGCAACAAACTTGTTCTCAAAATCAATCTGGTCGATTCCCGCGCGATACATCAGGCGCTTGAGTTTATCGAGCTGGCTCTCGCGACCATAGGTGCGCAGATTGGTGAAATAGACTTTGGCAGAATCGGTTGTCATAGTTACCCCTCATTACGCGTTGGTGTACTTATGCAGGCGATGCGTGCATAATGCCCATGTGGCCAAGCAATCTTCCGATGCCGGAAGCACTACAGCGAACCGCCCGCCTCAAATGCTTCGAGCGCCTCCTGCAGCATGGGGCCATCGGCGCGGCAGGGTTCCGGGCCATTCTTGCGCAGCATGCGCGTCTCGCAACCCTTGCCCGTCACGATTACCACTGCCGGGCGCGTGGTCTCACGCACCAGCGTACGAACAGCCTCCTCGCGATCGACCACGATCTGCCAATTATGGTTGCCCTGCTCTTCCACAAAATGAGCGATGGTCTGGCAGATATCCCGTGCGTCCTCGGGACCAGGATCGTCCTCGGTAATCACGATGCGATCGGCATATTTGCCCGCAGCTATACCCATGGTCTCGCGGCGATCCACGCCCTTGCCGCCCGTAGCGCCAAACGCCACGGCAAGCTCGCGATCGGGGTAGTTCTCGCGCAAATCGCGCAGCATGGTCTCGAGGCTCATGCCGTTATGCGCAAAGTCGACTACGCCCACGATGGTTCCAGACTCGGTGGGATACATCTCCATGCGCCCGGGCACGCGAACCTGCTCGAAACCGTGAACGATAGCCTCTTCCTCAATACCCAGAGCCTCGGCGCAGGCGATAGCGCCAAGCACATTGGAGATATTGAACTTAACAGGTGTAGGCACCAACACGTCGCGCGAGAAGCGCGGGGTCACCACCGAAGCAACGATACCGCGAGGGCCATGGACAAGGTTCGTGGCATAGACGTTGGCATCGCTATTGGAAAGCGAGTACGTCACCACGCGCTCGCAAACGTGAGCCGCCTCGAGCACCTTGTCCACGTGATCCATATCCAAATTGACCACAGCCGCGCGGCTCTGCTTGAAGATTTTGAGCTTGGAGGCAAAGTAGTCCTCAAATGTTGGATGCTCGATGGGCGAAATATGGTCCTCGCCAATATTGGTAAACGCCCCCACAGCAAAATCGACGCCATAGGTGCGCTCGTATTTGAGTGCCTGGCTCGAGGCCTCCATGATCACGTGCTCGCAGCCACTTACAACTGCATTCGAAAGCCGGCGCTCGAGCTCAAAGGATTCGGGCGTCGTGAGCTTGGAAATGCCCGATTCGACGCCATCGTCAAACTCGACGCTCGAAAACAGAGCCGATGTATGGCAACCCGCAAGGCGCGCATGTGCGTCAAGCACTCCCTTGAGATAGTAAGCGCTCGTGGTCTTGCCCTTGGTACCTGTGAAGGCACACACCCCAACCTTTCCGCTGGGATGGTCGTAGGCCATGTCTGCCAGGCAGCCCAGCGTACGGCGGATATCGCTGACGATAATGCAGGGAATATCGACCCCGTAATCGATTTCGGAAACGTAGGCAACGGCCCCCGTCTCAATCGCCTGCAGTAGATACTCGCGCTTAAAGCTTGCGCCCTTGCAAACAAAAAGCGTAGCCGCGCGGCTCAGCCGGGAGTTGTCGGTAGCGAATTCGATACGCGCATCGGCATCATAATCGTCGGCGCGAACAAAGACATTGGCAACTCTGAGCGCTTCGACAAGCGCACCCAGGGCATGCGCGGTCTGTGTGGTTTCTTGCATAGATCGGCTCTCCTTATCACGGCGGGCAAAAGCGCCCCGCATAAATCAAACGCACCTGCATTATAAATTGTTACTTACGGGTGCATGGAGGAATCGGGGTCAAGACATCCAAGTGCTATGCTTACTTTCTGCATAAACGCAGCTCATTCACTCAATCGCCAGAAAGAACCATATGCGCGCACATTACCGTTTTGCCCAGTCCGCCCGTCGCACGTCTCTTGCTTTGTGCCTGGCATCGCTTATCGCCGTAGCACTCGCTCTTACCGGCTGCGGTGCCGCGTCATCAAGTGGATCTGCGCAAGGAGGCGGCTACAAACTTGTCGAGGACGGCAAGCTCACCGTCGCGAGCGACCTCGCCACCCCGCCGTTCGAGTACGTGGACGACTCGGGCAACGACCAGGGCTTTACTGTGGAGCTCATGGATATGATCGCCCAGGAGATGGGCCTTGAGCTCAACTACCTGCCCGCCCAGAAGTTCGACAACATCATCCCGATGGCCAAGCAAGCCGTGAAGACCGACGTCTCGGCATGCAACATCACCATCAACGACGCGCGCAAGAAAGAGGTCGACTTCACCGACCCCTACATGGATTCCAACCAGGGCGTCGCCGTCGCTAAGAACTCGGGCTACGCCGATACCGATTCGCTCAATGCCGCTGGCGTAAAAATCGCTGTCCAGTCGGGCACCACCTCCGAGGAATGGGCGCAAGAAAATCTGCCCCGCGCAACCACCGTCAACTTCGATGACTGGACCGCCGCGTTCACCGCCGTGATGAGCGGCCAGTGCCAGGCGGTTGTGTGCGACCTTCCCGTCGAGCAGTGGATGGTCAACAGTTCGTTCACAGATATGGAAATCATCGAGGAAGTTCCCACCGGCGAGCGGTTTGGCATCGCGGTTTCCAAGGACAACCCCGAGCTCACCGCCGCCATCAACGCTGCCCTTAAGCAAATTCGCGCCGACGGCCGCTACGACGAGCTCTACGAGAAATACTTTGGCACCAAGCCAAGCAGCAGCGATGGGGCTTCCGCTACCGGCGTCGACGGCGATGCCAGCGCGAGCGAGGGTTCCTCGTCCACGCTGCAGGTTACAAAAGCAACCGCGCGCTCCAACGAAGATGGCGGCACCAATGTGCTTGGCGGCATTGTCACGCGTCTGACCTGGGAGGCTACAACCGGCACCGAGGAGAGCGTCAGCAAGGTCACGCTCGCCTTGCCCGAAGGAGGCTCGTTCGAAGACTCCAGCGCTACGGTAACCGTGCTCAACGGTCTTGACCGCACCGATGTCAAGGCGACGGCCAAAGTTGAGAAATCGAACCTGGCCATTTCTTTCGCCGCGCCCCTAGCCGCCGGCAGCAACGTGCGCATCGAAGTCGAGGGCGTCGTGTTCCCCAGCTCTGCTGGCGCCTATGCCGTTGACGGCACCTATGAGCTTGCCGATGGAGGCAAGCGAGATCTTCCCACCAGCCCCACCATCGCTGTAACCGAGAGCACGGTTGTGCAAAATATCGTCCGCTGGCTCGATGACCAAGCCTGGGTCGACGCATGGAATGCCAATCCCTTCCTGGGCATGTTCTTCAAGCCGCAGTATGTGGTGACGTCGATTGCTTCGCTTTTCCAAGGCTGGGGCATCGCGCTGCTCGTCACCGCCATCGGCTTCCCGCTTGCCATCCCCGTCGGTTTGCTCTTTGCCTTTATGAAGATGAGCCGTCGCCGCTACCTGCGCGGCATTGCCATCTGCTACATTAACTTCCTGCGCGGAACGCCGCTCTTCTTACAGATTTACATCGCTTTCTTTGGCCTGCCGATGATTGGTCTCAACTTGCCCAACCTGCCGCTCGGCGTAGCCGTGCTCGCTATCAATTGCTCGGCCTATCTTGCCGAAATCTTCCGCGCGGGCATTGAATCCATCGGCAAGGGCCAGCACGAGGCCGCCACCGCGCTGGGCATGAACTGGTTCCAAACCATGGGACTTATTATCATTCCGCAGTCCATCCGCCGCGTGATTCCCACCATGACCAGCGAGTTCGTTATGCTCTACAAAGATACTTCACTTCTTTCGAGCGTAGGCGTCATGGAGCTGATGATGTTCTCCAAGAACCTCACGGCAACCACAGGCAACATCACACCCTACATCTGCGCCGCGCTGTATTACTTGGTCGTCACCATCCCGCTGATCCACTTTGTGGGCAAGATCGAGAAGAAACTTGCGGCAGGTGGCACCGACGCACGATAACCTGCATCGAAACGTCGCAATGCTCGAAGGCCTCCCCGTTCACATGAACAGGGAGTCCTTCGTTGTACTGAGCACGTTGAAAACGAGCGAATTAAACGGGCAATGAATCGGAGTCGATGGTCTGATACTCAGAACGGTCTCCAGGGAATCGGGCCACCAAGCTCTCAAAAGGACGGCCATCATCCAGATAGCCGATCTGCTCGACCTCAAGCAAGGGCGAACCCTCGGGAATACCCAGGATCTCGCACTCGCGCTCCGACGCCGTCACCGCTCGCAACGTCTTATGGAAGCTGTCGGGCGTAACATCGTAATTCTCATCAATCCATTGGCGAATAGATGTCTCAGCAGATGTCAGGCGAATATCTCTAAAGATCTCGACCGGATAATAGAGATACTGCACATCAATCGCCTGTCCCTCATGCAGGTGCGAGCGCTCAATATAGAACGTAAAGCTAAACTCATGCAAACCGAGCTCATGGCGCACGTGCTCATCGGGTTTGACCACAGTGAACTCATGAACCGTGCAGCTCGGGTGTTTGGCAAGATTGGCATCGATATCGTCGGTAAGAGAAATGGTGTTGAGCGGTTTGTCGAAGGACTGCGTCGCGACCTTCTTCACGTATACGCCCGATCCGCGCTTGCGCGAAACGAGGCCGCGCTTCTCGAGCTCATCCATAACCTGCTCGATTGTCGTGCGGCTCACGTGATATGCCTTAGTCATCTCCACAACCGTAGGCAGCTGATCGTAAGGCTGCAGGTCGCCTCTTCGAATACAGCCCTCGATATCTTTAACGATGTCCTTGTATTTTGCCACTAAGCCTCAAACCACCATGCTAGACATGTCATCTAAATCGAATCGGATCCCAAGCGTATCGGGATCCGATTCAAACCGTTCTAGTTTTATATTCCCATAGGCACGACCGAATTACGCGATAAGGCTTCGCGTTGGGAACATCTACACCGTATTACTGCACTACTAGCGCCTAGACCATAGCCTTGACCATAGCGAGGAGACGCTCAACATCCTCGATGCGCGTGTCGCCCGTAGCCTTATCGATAATCGAGCTATAGACATGCGGGATCACCTTAGGCACGCCGGCGTCCAGGATGATGCGCATGATCTCCTCAAAGTTCTCCAGGTCGATGCCGCCTGTCGGCTCCAGGATGAAGTCCTGGCGCGCGCACGCCTCGGAGACCGCCTTGAGCTCCTCTTTGACCTTGAGGCCGCCCATGGGGAAGAACTTGAGCGAGTTGCCGCCCATCTCCTTCACGATGGCGATCAGGGTGTCGGCGGGCACCAATGCAGGCTCGGCGCACTCGCGGGAAAGCGGGCCCGTCGAGATCTTGATCAGGCCGGGGGTCCCGGAGGGGCCGACCATGGCGTTGATGTGGCACTCGTCGTTGCCCACGTTCGCGCGGGTGGCGGAGACGGCGCAGAAGGCCTGGTTGAAGTGATTGGCCTTGATCTCCTTTGCAACCTCGGCCACGGCGCGCCACTGATTGGGATTGCCGCCGCCCAGGCCGACGGAGAGGTTGCCCTCGAGGACGTCCATGTACTTGCTCATGTCCTCGATAGCAGCCTCGACGGTGTCGTAATCGGCGGTTAGAACGCCAACCTCGACATGGCCCTCGGCGGCCTTGTAGATGTCGGCAGCGTTCTGCAGCGATCCGCCCAGAACGTTCAGACAAACACGGTCGTTATAATAGTTAATCGGCATAATTTAGCCCTCCATAATCTGTTTGAGAACTTCGACGATAAGCTCCTTATCGCCCTCGAGCATCGGACGCGGGTCGAAATCGATCTTCCCAAGGTTCAAAAACTCCGTACGAGCCCACACAATCGGATCGCCCGAAACAAGTTTCTCGTTGACCTGCTCCATGGTGAGTCCCACAGGGGCCTCGGAATCAAAGGTGATACGGCAGCGGAAAATCGCACGTCCCGCCTCGTCCTGAATCTTCTCGGCATGCAAACCGCGAATCTTGTTGATCTCGCTGACAAGCCAATCGATCTTTGCCACATTGACCTCGACCTCGGCGGCATGATCGCGCGCCTCGTACTGATCGAGCGCGGCAAGAAGACCCATAATCTGCTCCTTGCCCACTTTCATGGCGCGTCCCACACCGTGATATTGGCGCTTTGCCCATTCGGCATACTCGCGCTTGCCGCACATAAATCCCGAGGTCGTAGCCTCAAGCGCCTTTGCGCCCGAGTAGCAAACGATATCGGCACCCAGAGCGATGTACTTGCGGAAATCCTCCTCGGCGGCGCAGTCCATCACAAAGGGGAGGTTATGGGCGTGAGCGATGTCGCGCATCGTCTCGATATCAACCATGCCCTTTTGCACGCAATGGTGGCTCTTCACGTAGAGCAGGCATACAGTTTTATCGGTGATGGCCTCCTCGATATCCTCGGGATGCACCTCGTTTGCCTGGCCACACTCGACAGGGCAACCGCCGCCAAGACGAATCATGGTCTGGATGGGCGCGCCGAAGTCGATCGAATGGCCCTTCTGAAGAACCACCTCGTTTGCCGCCCCGCAGGGATCGGGAAGCTTGTAGACTGCGGTCCACTGACCGCGCGTCACCAAGCCGGCAATGGACAGAGCCAGCGCCGCCGAAGCGCAAGACGTCACGCAGGCGCCCTCGGCTCCGGTATGCTCCGCGATCAACTCGCCCGCGCGATCGATAAGGTCGTCGATCACGACATAGGAGCTCGCGCCCTCAACCGCAGCTACGGCAACCTTGTCGCTGATGGTCGAAACGCCCAGCTTGGTCACACGCCCAGAGGCGTTGACTACACGCTTCAACCCGATGTTTTGATAGATGCTCAAGGTCAATCCTCTCGTATATCAATGATTCCATGGATACAGTGAAGCCGTTGGCAGCGCCAAGAGGAGTCTCGCGCTGCCAACGGCGTTGGCGCCAGATTGGCTATTAGAGGATGCCAAGGAGAGCGCACACAACACTGATGACGATAATCGACAGCAGGATAACGTTGTAGCGCGGGCCCTTCTTCTGCATGTAGAAGTAGATGCCGAATACAGCCACGAGCGGCAGGATACCGGGGACAACGGCGTCCAAGATCTCCTGGAACACGAGGGTGTTGCCAGCGCCCATGGTGATCTGGAACGGAGTGGCGATCGTGATGTAGGAGCTGGAAAGAGCGCCCATCATGATCAGACCGAGCACGTTAGCAGCAAAGATGATGGACTGCATCATGCCGGACTGGAGGATGCCGGTGATGGACTGGCGGCCAAGCTTGTAGCCACGATGCGTCATGAAGTACTGGATGATGATCGTGATGCCGGGCCACAGAATCAGGGGCATGATGCCGCCAAGAGCGCTGCCCTGGGAAGCGTACGGAATGAAGACGCCGTAGATGATGGGCATAACAACAGCCCAAACGATACCGTCGCCCATGCCTGCAATGGGACCCATAAGACCGGTCTTGATGGAGGTGATGGCGGAGCCGGGAACGGTGCCCTCGGTTGCAGCCTCTTCCTCCATAGCGATGGAGATGCCCTGGATCACGCCGCCGAGCGTACCCTCGGTGTTGAAGAAGGCCAGGTGACGCTTGAGAGCCTCGGACAGGTCCTCCTTCTTGGGATAGAGCTTCTTCAGGCAGGGAATCATGGAAGCGCAGTACACAAGGCTCTGCAGACGCTCGTAGGAGTTGGACTCCTCGCAGCCAAAGTAGTACAGCCAGAACGACTTGGTAACATCCTGCTTGTTGAGAAGGCCGCTCTTTTCCTTCACGTCTTCCTCGGAGGCAGCGGTCACCTTTGCGTTAGCAGCCTCGGGGAACATGATCATGCGGAGCACGAGGGCGATGATCAGGCCGAAGATAGCCATACCCATGACAGGGATGCCCAGGTAAGCAACGGCAAAGTAACCCAGGAAGAAGAAGGGGATGAGCTCCTTCTTGCCGATAACCATGATGGTCAGGGCAAAGCCGAGGGCGGGAAGGATGCCACCCATGACCTCGAAGGAATGGGTAAGGACAGCGGGAAGGGCGTTGATGAGGCCCTGTGCCCAATCGGCACCCAAAAAGTCGATAGCGAAGACGAACGGGAAGCGGATCACGAAGCCCATGAGCGCCGGATACAGGTAAGCGCAGCGATAGATGCCAGCGGTGTTGGCGTCCTCGGCATACTTGTCTGCCAGGTGAACCCAGAAGGCATTGGTGGTACGACGCAGCTGGTCAACGAACACGCCGATGATACCGAAGGGCACGGCCAGGGCAACGGCGAGCTCGGGGGACATGCCGGACATGACGCCCAAGGGGATGGCGATGCAGCCGGCAAGAGCGGGATCGTTGGGAACGTTGCCACCGGGGGTAGACGTAACGCCCAAGTAGACAAGCTGCAGAGCAGCACCGATCTCCATAGCGGTGACCATCTGGCCGGTAATCAAACCGACGAACACGCCGATCGTCGCGGGCTGGAGCAGGGCACTGGAAATGGTGTAGCCAAAACGCAGGCGGGCAATCCAGTAATAGATGCCCATGCAAATGGCAATACCGAGAGTACTCATGCTGACCTCCTAAAACAGTGATTCATAACGTTGCTAAGCGCGATATTTCTTAAGAATCGAGTCGACCTTCTGCGGTGCGTCCTCGGGGATGGTCTGGAAAATAATGTCCACGCCATCGCCAGCCAGGTGCTCCAAAATCTCGGCATCAGCATCATCAAGCGTGATGTTTTGGAACACAACCTTGCGCTCGGGACCGCCGCCAAGGCCACCCACCTGCGCAGACGTTACCTTGACGCCAGCGTCGTAAATATTCTTCAGCGCAGCAAGACTCGGCAACAGTAGCAAAACGTTGCCATTGCCAAAGACGTCCTTTTGGTACTCTTCGACAGCCTGTGCCTCGGTGAGACAGACGACCTCGATGCCCGCCGGTGCCGACATGAGGTAGATGCTCCTCATGAACTCATCGTTCGCGAGCTCGTCGCTCACAACGATGATCTTGTTCGCCTGCACCTGATTAACCCATTTAGTCATGACCTGACCGTGAATAAGGCGCGAATCGATGCGCGTAAGAACGAGATTACCCATGTTCTTTCCCCCTTCCTTACATGTTTTTCTTTACCGTTGCAACTACATCCATACAGGCAGCGCTACCTGCGTTAAGGATCGCATCGTAATCCAAGGTGCCCGTGTTTTGCAGCTCCAGACACGCCTCAAGCAGCATCGGAGCATTGAGCCCGGCAAACACGTGCATGCCGGTCTGATTGCCAATCGCCGCCGCCACGTTCGAGGGCGTGCCGCCAAACAGGTCGACCATGATAATTGAATCTGCGGAAATGCCGTCGGTATACTCGCGAACCATCGACATGTACTCCGGAAGCGTATAGGCCGGCTTGAGGGCGATTTCATGCACGCACTCGACCTTGCCCGCAATCATCTCGATGCTCGAAACAAGATTCGAACCCCATCCGCCATGCGTGAGAAGCACGATTTTGGTCTCTTTGTCCACGCTGATTCTCCTTCGACAATCGCCGTGCCCGAACCTGTTTGCCCAGGCTGATTACAAGTGAGAATCTATTCTCAGTGGTACTTATTGTCAAATTGTTCCGGTTTAATTCTAAATGCTTACCAAACTGTTTCTCCAGCATTACTTCTGCAGGTAGATTGCTAGTTTTCTTCGAAATTGATTCGAAATAGAGCCCTGTCTCCATAGCGAACTAAAGCTCATGACGGTGTATTTTCAGCCGTGAACGGAGATTGTACCGGTATGCATCTCGCTTTATCGGTACACTTTCCCCCCCTCCAAAAGAGGCCGTAAACGAAAAGCCCGATGGCCCGAACGAGACCATTGGGCTTGAATTCTTCAAACCCCGGCGGCATCGCCCGTATGCCAATACGGGCAACCTGGGCCCATGGAGAATGGATACCAGCCCGTCGAAGCAGAGCCCTCTCTGTAAGCACAAAGCGCTTCTCGTTGTTTCACGTTGAAGCGAGATTCCATCTTCTCACGCAGATGGACCCCGAGCAAAAAATGCCGCCTTAGGGGTCCGCCCGCGCTTTAAGCTATCCCGCCGTCCTGCCTAGTCAGTGAAACGGCTATGCTGCAAATCATTTTGCGCTGCCAAACCGATCGGCGACGAACTTCGTAAGGTAAGGCACGAGAAAGCCCGTCAACACTACAGCAAGCGCAAGCTGGGAGGTAGCCACCTCGACGTAAGGGGCGTACTGTGGCAGCGCGGCGGCAATGATCGTGGGGCAGGAGACGGCAATCCCCGCGATGCTCGACATGGCCACACCTGCGTATCCGGGGCGGCGAAGGACCAGCCGGTCGGCAACAAGGAGAACGGGGACGCTCACCACAAGGTAGACGGCCGCAAGCAAAAGCGCGGTGGGGCCCGCCATGACGGCGTTTATCAGGTTGATGTTCGATCCAAAGCAGCAGCCCAGGAAAAGAAGGCAGATGGGAGTGCCCGGCACGAGTAACTTGGTAAAGGAATCGTCCAAATTACCAAGCAGCATTCCTACGAGGAATGGCACGAGCGTGGCGATAACACCCATGATGGCCCCACTCCCACCCTGACCGGTACTAAGGATCAGCAGCGGCAACGCCGGAACCGAGACGAGACTCATGAGGCCAAGAACCGTCTTGTCCGTAGTGTCGCCGTAGTCGTTGATGAGCGCCAGATACACGCCAGGATTGCAACTGGAAAACGCAATTACAAGAGCGAGGAGCGACATTCCAGCCACGCCGTCGATGCCACAGGTGGCCTGCACGATAAAGAATGCGGCAAAACCGAGAAGAATCTTTACGAGACAGAGCACGCCGCCGCGTTTAAGACAGGCTGCAAGTTGATTGAGCCTGAGCTGGGAACCTGAGATTACGAGCACGATGCCGATGATGGTCATGGTACCGGTGGAAAACGCGCCCGTGGTGGAACCGCCGATCTGAAGAGCTTCCGGCCAGATGCTGTTGATAATAGCCGTGATGAGCATTGGTACGATCATCAGACCGCCCGGCACCTTCTGCATATGCTTGAGAATGGGGAGGTTCACCGGTGCTCCTTTCTCGACGGGATGCTTCGCGGATAGAGCGCTGGGCCCGGTGCGCATCGAAGCGCAATTGCCGCCCCGCGCATAACATGGCACAAAGTCTCGTCATACGGCAGATTCTTGGCCAGGTTCTTTTGGGTCATGATTTTGTTAGACCCCCTGCTCTGGCTCAAGCACGCCCGTGCATTCACAGATAATGCCACCGTGCGCACAAGCGTCTTCGCCTAATGTAACCTATTTATCCCCACCCCAAACAATCGGCCCCATCAGAGGCCGGAATGAGCCGCCAACGACAGTTGCTAGCAAACATTCGACGCATTCCCACGATACGGGCAGGCCCGAAGAGAACGCAGCGCAACTTGTTATGCTCATGAAAAGACGGCTCCCGGACCCAGCGCGAAAACGGGGCGAAAGTCAGGGCAGCCCGATTGCACGGGCAAGTCCCAACGATTCAAACTCCATGTCGCTATTGGTCTAAAAGAGCCTATTGTTTAGGTTTGCGTCCGCGAGGCTTATCAACCAGGGCGGCTTCGCCACCCTCACGAAATTGACGGCACCACGTCTTGACCGAAGATTCGCTGGGCACACCGTGTTTAACCATGACATCCCGCACAGATAGGCCCTTTTCCAAACGGTCTTTGACCACGGAAAGCTTGAGCTCAAACGGATAAATGCGGTGTTTTGCACCAGCATTCATCACGGCAGATTGACCCCCTACTGCATAGGCACGAGACCATTGACGAGCCGTCGCCTCGGGAATTCCTAGCTGAGTCGCAAGTGCACGGTGCCCCACGCCGGTCGCCAATATCTTTGCGGCACGGTGACGAGTTTTTGTATCGTACTTAGCTCCATGCATAAAATCTGTCATGTAAATCGATCAGGTCTCCTCTGATGCGGATTAATACCACGCGTCACTTTGTGGGTTCAAATGATACCACCGTATTGGGTACATTTGGGTAGCATATAATTAACGACCCCTCTCTCTATTTAATAATCCCCACGCCACGAACATCTTCGGCTCGAACATCTTCTAGAACCGACAGCTAAAAGAGAAAAAACGACCCCGTTGCAATAACGGGGTCGTTCCAAAGCGGGCAAATCGTTTTGATTGTCAGCAAGGCATTTGCTATCTACCCTGAGCGCGAGACTCCTCGTAGAACTCAACCAGATGCTTCTGGACATCGTAAGGCACCTGTTCATAGCCCGCAGGCTCCATGGTAAAATCGCCGGTTCCACGCGTAAGAGAGCGCAGACGCGTAGCGTAGTCGACAAGCTCCGCATACGGGACGGTTGCCGTAACTACGGTCTCTCCGCGATCGTTTGTATCCATGCCGGTCACGCGGCCGCGCGAACCGGACACATCGCCCATCACGGCGCCGGCGTAGCTCTCCGGAATCGTGACGGTAATGTTCTCCATCGGCTCGAGCACCACCGGGTCGGCATCCTCGCAAGCCTTCTTAAGAGCAATGCGAGCGGCGGTACGGAACGCCATCTCGTTGGAATCGACGGGATGATACGAGCCGTCGTAGCAGGCAACACGTATACCGGTCAGCGGATAACCAGCAATCACGCCATCCTTCATGGTCTCCTGAACGCCCTTATCGACCGCAGGAATCAGCGCGCGCGGAATGTGGCCGCCTACGACCTCGTCGACAAACTCGTAATCGGTACCATCAAGCAAGGGCTCCACGCGCAGATAGCAATCGCCAAACTGGCCGGCTCCGCCGGTCTGCTTCTTATGACGACCTTGAGCGCTTGCGACACGGCGAATGGTCTCGCGATACGGGATGCGAATGGGCACCGTACGGGCCTCAACCTTGGTGCGCTCCTCCAAACGGTTGAGAAGCACGGATACCTGGGCCTCGCCCACGGCGGAAATGATAGTTTGGCCCGTCTCCTCGTCACGCTCGATGCGCATGGTGGGATCCGCCTCACAGGCACGGTCGATAAAGGTGAAGAGTTTCTCCTCGTCGCCGCGGTTCTCGGCCTCGATGGCGATACGGTACTGAGAGTTGGGGAACTTGAACGCCGCGGCTTCGATCTTGCCGGACACCGAAAGCGTGTCGCCCGTCTCTGCCGCGAGCTTGGGAACCACCACGATATCGCCGGCATAGGCATGGCCCACCTCGGTCATCTCGCGGCCGCACATCACATAGAGGTGTGCCATGCGCTCGCCCTTGCGCGTGCGTGCGTTGACAAGCTCCATGCCCGGCTCGATGGTGCCCGTGAGCACCTTGATAAACGAGATGCGACCCTGGGAGGGATCATTCAAGGTCTTGAAGACAAAGACAACGGGACGGTCGTCCTCAGAGGAAATCTTAAGGGAGTCGCCATCGATAAGCGGCATCTCGCCGTAATCGGTAGGCGCGGGGAAGTACGTGGCGATGTCGTCCATCAGGGAATTGACGCCCTGTTCCTTGATGCAGCTGCCCACAAAAACAGGAACGAAAAGACGCTTTGCGATGGCGCGCGAAAGCAGGCCCTCGACCTCTTCCTGCGTAAGGGTCTCGCCCTCGAGATACTTTTCCATCAGGTCGTCGTCGGCCTCGGCAACGAGCTCGCACAACGTCTCGTGCGCGGCCTCGGCCTGAGCACGATACTCCTCGGGAATCTCGCACTCCGTCTGCTCGGTTCCGTTGCAATGGCGTGCCTTCATGCGCACCAGGTCGATCACGCCGCCAAAGTCGTCGCCCTGGCCCCAGGGAAGGGTTACGGCACCCAAGCGCGTACCAAAGCGCTCGCGCAACAGACCCAAGCAGGTCTCGAAATCGGCATTTTCCTTATCGATTCGATTGACGAAAACGGCACGTGCCAAGCGCAGGTCCTCGGCGGCATACCACAACTTAACGGTTGTGGGCTGCGGACCCGCTGCAGCATCGACAACAAACAGTGCGGATTCGCACACGCTCATCGCGGCGTAGGCATCGCCAATAAAATCGGGATAGCAAGGCGCATCCAATACGTTGATGCGCGAACCCTTCCAGTCAATAGGAGCGATAGACGTGGAGATGGAAAACTCGCGTTTAACCTCTTCGGCATCGTAATCAAGCGTTGGCTTGGTGCCGTCGTGGCCGCCCAGACGGGCTGTTTTCCCAGATAGGTGGAGCATGGCCTCCGCGAGTGAGGTCTTGCCCACCCCGCCTTGGCCTACGAGAACCACATTCCTCACATTACCGGTTTTAGGCGCACCCATGGTAACCTCCCTGAGCCAAAACCCGGCGAGGCATCCCGGCGGGATGCGCGCCGAGGTTAATTAACCGTTGGCTCAAGCCTACCCGTGCCCATACATAATCATGCGCCCATTTCGGCATACGCGGGTTTTTCTCCCCTAGAGGGAAAAGCGGCGAGCAGAACAACAAACGCGCGCGCCGCTCAACGGGATACTCAATGAAACCAAACTGCTACAGCGGAACCTCGGACATAAGCTCCTCGCTCATCACGCTCAGAATCTCTTCGATCTTTGTCACGTCCTCTGCAGAAAAACGCTTCTTGATGCGTTCCATGACGATATGCACGTAGTCGGCACTCACATTGTAGTAGTCCAGGTACTTTTGGGTGGGAACCAAGTGGTACTCACGTGCGTCGGTCTTCGAGCGCTCCTTGATCAGGTATCCCTTGCGCACGAGGCTCGCCGTCTTATACGCCGCATTTGACGAAGAGATGCCCATGAACTCGGCGAACTGTCGCACGGTGGGGTTTCCCAGCGCATAGATCGCCTCCATCGCAAAGCTCTCCACCGTGGTGAGGCTCGCCTCGCGGTTTTGGAAGCGCGCAAAGGTCTCCCGATAAAAATGCAGTTTGAATTTGGTATACACCCGAATGAACTTTTTCTCGAGCACGCCAAAACCCCCGAACGTCACCCTACCTGTCGCTCGTTTCATTAGAACCGAACGCCAACGTGAGTTCAACCGTTGCGGCAAGCTGGCCGTCAACCGAAGCACGTCCCTCGACAAACGCAAAGTTGCCGCGGGTGCGCACGATGCGGCTCTCCATCTCCATCACATCGCCAGGACGTACTTGGCGCTTGAAGCGTGCGTTTTTCACCGCGCCCAAAAACCCGATCTTGCCACGGTGCTCTGGCTCGGCGAGCATCGCCACAGCGGCAACCTGAGCCAGAGCCTCAATAATCATCACGCCCGGCAGCACGTGGTACGTGGGAAAATGCCCTTGGAATACCGGCTCCTGCACGCTCACGCACTTGATGCCGCGCGCCCACGAGCCTTCCTCGCCATCGGTAATGCGATCGACGAGCGCAAACGGATAACGATGGGGCAAAATCTGCGAGATCTGATTGGAATCGAGCTGCATAGTCTAACCCTCCCAGGCTTTCATGAGAATACAGGCGTTATGGCCGCCAAAGCCAAGCGAATTGGACATGGCATAGGAAAGCGATGCCGAGCGTCCCTCGCCCGTTACGTAGTCGAGGTCACAGGCGGAATCGGGCTCTTCGCAGCCGATAGTCGCCGGAAGATAGGAATCGCGCAGGGCGAGCGCCGTAAAAATGGCCTCGACGGCGCCTGCGGCGCCCAGCATGTGACCTGTCATCGACTTTGTCGAGCTCACCGCAAGCTCTTGCGCGTGCTCGCCGAACACAGTTTTAATAGCCTGCGTCTCACGCTCGTCGTTGAGCTTGGTCGAGGTGCCGTGGGCATTGATGTAGCCAACCCGAGAGGGGTCGACCCCGGCATCCTCGAGTGTAAGCTGCATAGCGCGCGCAGCGCCCTCGCCATTTTCTGAGGGGGCCGTGATGTGGAACGCATCGCAGGTAACGCCATAGCCCACGAGCTCGGCATAGATATGCGCACCGCGCGCCTGCGCGTGCTCCAGCTCCTCGAGCAAACACACGCCTGCGCCCTCGCCCATCACAAAACCGCTGCGGCGCGCATCGAAGGGGATGGATGCGCATGACGGATCGTCCCCTGTATGAAGCGCACGCATGGTTGTAAAGCCACCAATAGAAAGAGGCGTTATCGCCGCCTCGGTTCCGCCCGCAAGCATGACATCGGCATAGCCATCGCGAATCTGACGAAAGGCATCGCCTACGGCGTTCGTACCGCTTGCGCAAGCGGTAACCGGACACGTGCACATGCCTTTGAAGCCAAAGGCAATGGCAACCTGACCCGCCGCCATGTTGGAAATTCCCGAGGGGATGTAGTAGGGGGAGCAGCGATCATATCCACGGGCGCTGCAGCGCATTTGCTGCGACTCCGTCTCGGCAACGCCGCCGATACCGCTTCCGATAATGACCCCCGCGCGATCGGCCTTATCGGCATCGAGCGCCAGCCCGGAATCGTCCATCGCCTCGCGAGCCGCCGCCAGGGCAAACTGCGTGAAGCGTGCCAGATGTTTGGACTCGCGCGCCCCAAGGGTAGCTGCCGGGTCCCACTCCTTGACCTCGGCAGCCAGCGAAACCTTCATGTCCGAAGCATCGAACAGAGAGATGGGGGCGATGCCGCACTCGCCGGCGCGGACGGCCTCCCAGCTCTTTGAAACGCTGTGCCCCAGTGGGGTAACAGCGCCCATCCCCGTTATGACAACCCTGCGTTTTGCCATGATGACCCCCCTACATCGCCATGCCGCCGTCGACGGCAAGAACTTGTCCCGTTACGTATGAAGCGGCGTCGCTCGCCAAAAAGGCCACAACGCGAGCGACCTCAGATGCCTTGCCCAATCGGCCGGCCGGAATCGAAGCAAGCGTTGCTGTACGAGCGGCCTCGGGCATCGCGTCGGTCATATCCGTCGCAATGAAACCGGGGGCCACGGCGTTCACACGAATGCCCAAAGCGGCAACCTCGCGAGCAATGGACTTGGTCATGCCGATGAGACCCGCTTTGCTTGCCGCGTAGTTGGCCTGGCCCGCGTTACCGCGCAGCCCCACCACCGAAGCCATGTTGACGATCGCGCCCGAGCGAGCGCGCATCATGGGGCGTAGCGCCGCCTTGGTGTAGAGGAAGGCTCCCTTAAGGTTCGTATCCACCACGGCATCGAAATCCTCGGGCTTCATACGCGCAGCAAGCTTGTCGCATGTGATGCCGGCGTTGTTGACAAGGATATCCACGCTGCCAAAAGCGGTACGTGCCTCATCGATCACGCGCGCCGCGTCTTCTGCGCTGCGCACGTCGGCACATATTGCACACGCCACCCCGCCCTGTTCCTCAATCATCTCGAGCGTCTTTTGAGCAGCCTCGGCGTTTCCGGCATAGGTGAACACAACCCGTGCTCCCAGGCGCGCAAGCTCCAAACAAACAGCGCGACCGATGCCGCGTGAACCGCCCGTCACGACGGCGCGCATGTCCGCCAAAGAAAGGCCCTCCATCATTACAGCTCCTCCTTAAGCGATTCCACGTCCTCGCGTGTTTCTATCGATACGCAGTGAATAGCTTTGGTGCAACGGCGAACCAAACCAGCGAGAACCTTGCCGGGACCGACCTCGATTACACGGTCCACGCCCAATTCCACCAGGCGCGTGATGGTGTCTTCCATGCGCACGGCAGACTGAACCTGTCGCTCAAGGATCGCAGGGATGCTATCGCCCGCACCCATCTCGTGGCCCAAGCAGTTAAACAGCACCGGGACGCGCATCTCGCCAAAGGGCTCTTCTTTAAAGCGCTCATGCAGGGCGTCGCCCGCAGAGTGCAGCAACGAGGTATGGAACGGCCCGCTCACATGCAGCGGAATGCACCTACGGGCGCCGGCGTCACGCGCAGCAGCCGCGGCAAGCTCCACCGCAGGGGCGTCTCCGGCGATAACGGTCTGCCCAGGACAGTTGTAGTTGGAAACCTCAACCGTTCCCTGGCCCGCAGCCGCGGCAAGCTCAACCGCCGATTCAACGGCTTCGCGAGCCAAACCCAAAATCGAGACCATCGCACAGGCGCGGCCCTCGGCCGCGTGCGCCATGGCACTCCCACGAAACGCCGCAAGCCGTATCGCTTGCTGCGATTCAAACACGCCGGCAGCAGCCAGAGCGGAATATTCGCCCAGACTCAAGCCCGCAACGTAATCGGGTTTGATTCCCATCTCATCGAGAATCGCCGTCATGCCCGCCGCAAATGCGACCATGCACGGCTGGGTATAGCGCGTCTGAGATAGCTGCTCGTCCGGACCTTCAAACATAAGGGAGGGCAGATTGAAATCAAGATTCACGCCGTCGATGACCTCGCGGAAAACGTGGTAGGCCTCGTAGAGGTCGCGTCCCATACCAGCGTGCTGAGACCCCTGACCCGCAAAGAGGAAAGCCGTCTTGCTCACAAGCGCACCCCCTCGATAGCTTGCTTGGCGCCTACCATGAGGTCCTCGAAAATCGTGCGCACCGGGCGAATCTCCTTCACCATGGCGGCAACTTGGCCGGACATGAAGCTGCCCCCGTCAAGATCGCCATCGACAACCGCGCGACGCAGAGAGCCAAGCGTCAATGCCTCCAGCTCATCTCGCGAGGGATTGCCCTGTTCGAGCTTGAGATACTCGCGCGCCATCTTATTTTTGAGCACGCGCACAGGCGCGCCCTTCGAGCGGCCGGTCACCACCGTATCGTTGGAGCCCGCCTTGATCACGGCCTGCTTATAGTTCTCGTGGATGGGGCACTCCTCGCTCGCCAGCAAGCACGTTCCCACCTGCGCTCCCACAGCGCCCAGGGCAAACGCAGCCGCCAGTTGACGTCCGTCGGCAATGCCACCCGCAGCGATAACGGGCACGTCAACGGCATCGACCACCTGAGGAACAAGCGCCATGGTCGTAGTTTCGCCCACATGACCGCCACTCTCGGTTCCCTCGGCAATCACGCCGTCGATATCGTAGCGAGCAAGACGGCGAGCCAACACGGGCGCTGCCACCACGGGGAATACCTTGATTCCGGCAGCCTTCCACTGGTCCATATACTTGCCGGGATTACCTGCACCGGTGGTAAGAACGCTCACGTGTTCTTCGACAACGACCTGCGCCAGCTCATCGATGTGCGGATTCATGAGCATGAGATTCACGCCAAAGGGTTTATCGGTTGCGGCACGCGCCGCGCGGATCTGCTCGCGTAGCGCCGGAGCGTCCATACCGCCCGATGCCACAATGCCCAATGCGCCGGCATTAGAGCATGCTGCAGCAAACGCACCCGTAGCGATATTGGCCATACCTCCCTGTATAAGGGGAAACTCGGTTCCCAAGAGCTCGTTGAGCTTCATGTCTGTCCTTTCCCTACCGCGCGCGGGACCAAGTTCCCCCTACGCACGCTCCAACAACGCGCCGGCCCAGGTAAGGCCCGCGCCAAATCCAACGCACAGCGCCCTCTCGCCAGATGCGAGCGCACCCGTGCGACAAAGCTCATCAAGAAGAATCGCCACGCTTGCCGCCGAGGTGTTGCCGGTACGCGCGATATTGCCACCGCAGCGCCCAGGGTCTGCACCGAGCTTTTTTACCGCCAGGTCGACAATGCGCTGATTTGCCTGGTGAAAGACGAAGCGATCGACTTGTGCGATGTCCAACCCCGCACGTTCAAGCACTTTCTGCGTGCAGGCAGGCAAAATCTCGGTCGCAAAGCGAAACACAGCACGTCCATCCATTCGCAGGCGCGGAATCACCGCAGTGCCATCTACCTCGTTCGGAGCGCAAAGCGACATGTCGTCTCCGCGCGACCCCCATGCGGCATATAGCGGCGAGGCATCGGCCTGCGCTCCGAGGACCGCCGCACCCGCGCCATCGCCAAACAACACGCAGGTCGACCGATCCGTAAAATCAATCACACGGCTCACTGCATCAGCGCCGACGACCAAGGCATATGGCCGGGGGCTATCGAGCAAAAGCTGCTCGGCGACATGCAGGGCATAGACAAAGCCCGCACAGGCCGCATTTAAATCCAAGCACAGCGTGTCTTCTGCAAGCCCCAGGTCGCGCTGCAGCAAGCATGCGGTCGAAGGCGTTGCATTTGACGAGGTGAATGTGGCGACAAGGCAAATGCCCACATCCTGGGCGGTAATGCCCGCATCATCCAGGGCACACTGGGAAGCGCGAAGCGCAAGCTGCCCATGATTCTCCTCAGGGGTGCAATAATGGCGCTCTCCGATACCTGTCCTTGTTCGGATCCACTCGTCAGAAGTGTCCACGATCTTTGCCAGGTCATCGTTGGTCACCGTGCGCGACGGCAGGGCTGAGCCCGTGCCAACAAGCTTGACGCCACTCATTATCTGCACCTCCTTTGCGCACGCGTTCCCATCGCCCTGAACTTTGCATAGCGCTCACGTGCAAGAGCCGCGCCCGTCATGCCCGCCAGCTCATCAAGAGCGCGAGCTAGGTACGCATCAACCGTTTGGAATACCGTCTGCGGATCCTCATGGGCTCCGCCAGCCGGCTCGGGGATAACCGCATCGATAACCTGCAAATCAAGCAGGTCCTGTGCCGTGAGCTTCATGACCTCGCAAGCCTCTTCCGAACGAGATGCGTCCTTCCACAGAATCGAGGCGAAACCTTCTGGCGAAAGCACCGAATACACCGAGTTCTCGAGCATAAGCACTCGATTGCCCACGGCGAGCGCCAACGCCCCGCCCGATCCTCCCTCGCCGCAAATCACACAGACCACCGGAACTTTCAAGGCGCTCATGAGTTCGATGCTCCGGGCGATCGCCTCGCCCTGGCCATGCTCTTCCGCTTCCAATCCCGGGTACGCGCCCGGCGTGTCGACGAACGTGATAATGGGACGAGCGAACTTCTCGGCTGCGCGCATCGCGCGCTGCGCCTTTCGATATCCCTCCGGCGATGGCATGCCAAAGTTGAACGCCATGCGTTGCTCGATCGTCGAGCCCTTGCGATGTCCCACTACCGTTACCGGACGCCCGTGAAACGTAGCGATAGCGCACATGATGGCGGGATCGTCGGAAAACGCACGGTCGCCACGCTGCTCGAACACGTTTTCAAAAAGCGCATCCACATACTCTTCCACGCCCGGGCGCTGCGATACACGTGCAAGCGCCACACGCTCCGCAGCGGTAAGGTCCGCGTTATTTTTGAAAGCCACGCGCAACACCTCCAAAACCGTGCAGCATAAGCAGGCGCGAAAGTTGCGCGCGCATTCTGCCGCGCGGCACCACCGCATCGATGAATCCATGGTTGAGCTGGAATTCCGCTCGCTGAAAACCCTTAGGCAGCGACTCGCCGATGGTCTGCTCGATAACGCGCGGACCCGCAAAACCAATAAGCGCGCCCGGCTCGGCAAGCATGATGTCACCGAGCGATGCGAAACTCGCCGTCACACCGCCTGTGGTGGGATGCGTCATCACCGAGATAAACAGCCCGCCGGCGGCCGAGAACCGCTCGATTGCGGCAGACGTCTTTGCCATTTGCATCAGCGAAATAATGCCCTCCTGCATGCGCGCACCGCCGCTGGCGGAGAACACGATGAGCGGACACCTCTTCTTCGCCGCGCGTTCGACAAGACGCGTGAGCTTTTCGCCCACAACGGCGCCCATGCTTCCCATCAAAAACGAGGTGTCCAGCACAGCAACGGCAACACGCACGCCGTCGATAGCGCCCCAGCCACACACCAATGCATCGGCCAAGCCTGTCTTTTTTCGCAGGGCACGAACCTTTGCGGCATAGTCTGGAAACTCCAGAGGGTCGCTCGTAGACATCTTCGCCTCAAGCTCCCTAAAGCTGCCGGCATCAAGCACCGATGTCAGACGCTCCCGGGCGCCGATATGCAGATGATGTCCGCAATGGGGGCAGACATACAGGTTATGAACCAGCTCATCCCGCGTTAGCTCATGCTCGCATGCAGGACACGTTTGTTGCGGCAGTGTCGCCGACCCCTCACCCGCGCGACGAAGGTCGCGCAGCTGGAGCAAACGCGCGCGGCGCTTCCCAAAAGGAGCTATCATGCGTTCACCTTCTTTTGCTCACCATTCCAATCGAGAATCTCTTGAAGATGCTCATCCATGAACGACGTGGTGTAGGTGCCATGAATGAACTGGGGGTGATACATCACCTGATGCAAAAGGTCGATATTGGTTGCCGGGCCTTCGACGATAAGCTCTTCAAGCGCGCGACGACAGCGGCGCAGCGCCTCTAGGCGCGTGGGCGCCCACACATCGAGCTTGGCAATGAGCGAGTCATACTGCGCAGGAACGGTATATCCCTGGTAAATGCCTGTGTCGACGCGAACACCCATGCCGCCCGGCACATGCAGAAAATCGATGCGAGCGGGCGACGGCGCAAAGTTGCACATAGGATCCTCGGCGTTCACGCGGCACTCGATGGCATGTCCTTTGATATGAACGTCCTCCTGGGTAAAGCCGAGCGGAAGACCCGCAGCCACGCGAATCTGCTCACGCACAAGGTCGACGTCGCTCACCATCTCGGTAATGGGATGCTCTACTTGGATGCGCGTATTCATCTCGATGAAATAGAATTCGCCCGTATGATCGAGCACAAACTCCACCGTTCCAGCGTTTTGATAGCCGGCGGCACGTGCGGCGGCAACCGCAGCCGCACCCATACGCTCACGTAGCTCATCCGAGAGCACGTGCGACGGTGTCTCCTCGATCATCTTCTGACCGCGACGCTGGATCGAACAATCGCGATCCCCCAAATGAACGATAGTCCCCTGGGAGTCTGCAAGTATCTGAAACTCGATATGGTGCGGATTGACGATGAGCTTTTCGAGATACATCTCGTCATCGTTAAAGCATGCGCGGGATTCGGCACGAGCCTCCTCAAACAACTCCTCAAAGCGATCGGGGTCATATACGCGACGCATGCCGCGTCCGCCGCCCCCCGCAGCCGCCTTGATGAGCACCGGATAGCCAATCTCCTTCGCAACAAGAGCGCCCTCATGTGCGTTGGCAACGGAGCCATCCGATCCGGGAACCACCGGCACTCCCGCGCGCTTCATCATCTCGCGCGCCGCAGCCTTGTTTCCCATGGTCGCAATCACATGTGCAGCGGGTCCCACGTAGGCGATTCCCTCGTCCGCGCACTCCTGAGCAAACGCTGCGTTCTCGGATAAAAAGCCATAACCCGGATGAATCGCATCGCAGCCCGCAGCCTTCGCGACCGTCAAAATCGCATCACCGTTGAGATAGCTCTGCTGGGCAGGCGCGGGACCGATGCAGTAGGCGTGCGCGGCAAGTTGCACGTGCAACGCATCTCGATCGGCTTCGGAATACACCATCACCGGATCGATATCGAGCTCGCGGCAGGCACGCGCCACGCGCAGGGCGATCTCGCCGCGGTTGGCAATTAACAATCGTTTGAACATAGGACGCCTAGCCTAGCTCTCTCGATAGCGAATCAAAGGCTGATCGAACGAGACAAGCTCGCCATCCGCAACGAGCAGCTCTTCGATAATGCAATCGCAAGGCGCCGACACCTCGCTCATCATCTTCATGGCTTCGAGCATGCACACCGTATCCCCGGCGCGCACAGTATCGCCAGGGTTCACATATGGCTGCGCATCTGGCGAAGAGGCAACGTAGAAGGTCCCAACCATCGGGGCCTTGATAAAAAGACCCTCTTCGGGCTCTTGGGCAGAAGCAGCTTCCACGCCGCAAACCGCTGACTCGGCCACGGGGGCGGCCGCCGCCACGGGCGCACCGGATACCGCAATCGTCTTTTCAAGCTCAAGCGAGGTATCGCCGCTCTCGAACTTCATGCGAGCGATGTCGCTTTTTTCAAAGCGGTCCATCAGGTCATAGACGTCTTGGTTCTTCATTCCCACGCGCATCATCTCCCTGTGAGTGCCAGTGTTACTGGACCTTAGTCTCCAGGTAGGAAACAAGGTCGTTCACGGTCTTGAACTGGTCGAGTTCCGCGTCGTCGATCTCGATGTCGAGCTTCTCCTCAAGCGCCATGATGAGCTCCATGGCGGCAAGGGAATCGGCACCAAGGTCCTCATTAAGACGAGCCTCGGGGGTAACGGCAGTGGTCTCGCAACCCACGGTCTCTACGATCACGTCGCGCACATCATCAAACAGCATGGTTTTGTCCCTTCGGCGCCATACGGCGCGTTGGCGTTGGTAAGTAGTTCAAGTATTTTAGTTAAGTAATTTGAGTTGTTAATAGGTCAACATTCATTCATATCAACGACACAACTCCAATATGTGTCTCTTATCTTGCTTTGAGCACCTAGGGTTCGAGCAATTTCAGCAAATATAGGTTTACGAGTAAGACCTGGGCATGAGACGTATTTATCCCAGCTACACCCTTACAATAGGCGTGTCCGCAACGCCTAACGAAAGACCCGCATGAACCGACGCCTGCCGCACACCGATACGCACGACCACGCGACTTCCAAAATTTCTTGTGAGGGCCCCTGCCCCGTCATGCGAGCCTGTGGAGGCTGTGAATGGCTCAATCTCCCCTACCGCAAGCAGCTCACCCGCAAGCAGCACGCTATGGAGGAGCTCTTTGGTCCCCTTATCGCCGAACTCGATCTAGATTGTTCGGTCGAACCCGTGCGCGGCATGGGAGCCAATGCAGGGGACACCGGAAAGATTGCTTCGCCACGCGGTTTTCGCCACAAGGCGGCATCTCCCTTTGCGCCCACTGGTAAAAATCATATTGCTTCGGGCTTCTTTGCCCGCGGCACCCATCGCATCGTTGGCGTTCCCGATTGCTGCGTCGAAGCCCCCGGCGCTCGTGCCATCCTCAATAGCGTTGCACGCGCCGCAGAAGCTTGCCATATTCCCGCTTATGAGGAAGACCAGTGCCGCGGCCTTTTGCGCTATGCCATCGTCCGTATGGGATATCACACCGACGAGGTGATGCTCACCATCGTCACCCGTGAGCGCCGTATGCCGCATTATCGGCAGTTCATCACTGCGCTCCAAAATATCGACGAGCGCATCACCATCGTGGCTCAAAACATCAATCCCAAAATGACCAATGCCATCTTGGGTGGAGAATCGCACATCCTCGCCGGCCGTGCCCGCATGCGCGACCGTCTGCTCTCCTGTACATTCGAGATTTCGCCCACCGCGTTTTATCAAACGAATCCGGAACAAACGGAAGTGCTGTACCAGCTTGCCATCGACGGCATGGACCTCAAGCCCGGCGACGTCTTGCTCGACGCCTATTGCGGAAGCGGCACTATCGGCATGTGCGCTGCCGCAGAAGCCAAAGCAGCCGGTGTCGACATCACGCTCCTTGGCATCGAGCGCAACCATTTTGGCGTGCGTGACGCCGTGCGCAATGCAGAGGTCAACGACCTATGCGACCGCTCTCGCTTTATTGAGGCCGATGCCACGGAATACCTGCAGCACGCGGCACGTCGCGGCGAGCATGTCGATGTCCTGGCGCTCGATCCGCCACGCGCAGGCTCTACTCCCGCCTTTATCGAGGCCGCTTGCGCCATGGCGCCGCGCCGTATCGTCTACATCAGCTGCAACCCTTATACGCAGGAGCGCGACCTGCGGCTTTTCGCCCAGGGCGGTTACCGCATGATTCGCATGACGCCAGTCGATATGTTCCCCCACACCAGCCACGTAGAGACGGTAGCAGTCTTAACCCGAGAAAAATCGGTCAAGAGCTATGCCTATGTGAACATCTCTCCGTCCGAGCTTGGTATGGGCGGCAAGGTAAAGAAGCCGACGTATAAGCAGATTCAAGAATACGTTCTGAAGAATCATGGCTTGAAGGTCTCGTCGCTGTACATCGCAAACCTCAAGGACGAGCTTGGCTTGGATAAGCAGTTCTCCTACGAAGAGGCGGAAATGTCAGCCGAGAAGAGACCGAAGTGCCCACCTGAAAAGCGCGAGGCGATTCTGGATGCGTTCCGTCATTTCGGACTTATAGGAGAAGACGAGACGGAGAAGTAGAACACTGTATTTTGCGTTCTAAGATGTTATAAGCCCGTTGGGGTACTCCGTGTACCCCAACGGGCTTTTTTCGTACCTTAAAACGCCTCTGAAGCGGTCTGAGGGATGTTCGAGCGCCCATGTGCATCTCGCATCCGCTCGATGCAAGGGTGGCCGCCCTGCGGGCGGCAGTTGGATGCGGGTGAACGTACAGAAGGGATGCGGCATGGGCCTCGTTCATTAAAGCCTATTAACGTATAGAAGGTTTGTTCCAGTTTTGAAATTCGATTTAATGCTCATTTATGAGGGTTTTTTCCTGAAAACTGCCCATTTGTTCCAGTTGTTCCAATTCGCAAAATCGGAGTTGGAACAAGTTTTTCCCGTATTTACCAGGCATTTCTAGTGAATGTTCCATTTGTTCCAATTATTTTCAAACCTAAAGCGCGAGAGAAAAGAATATAGGAAGGGGTCTATATATGTATTCATATATATAAGACTTGTTGAAAACTGGAACAATTGGAACAAATGAGCAAAGACGCAGGTAAACACGTAAAAATCCTGTTCCAATTCGAAAAACGGAGTTGGAACAAGATTCAGCGAATCGCGCAAAACCGCAGGTAAACGCGGAAAAATCTTGTTCCAACTTTTGTGGAACAAACTGGAACAAACTGGAACAGACCCCGCAATCCTTGGCGTACGTCCTCTTCCCCCGCCGATGCGTTCGGGGCGCGGGCAGAAGATTTTTGAGCCTATTTCTGCCCATAAATGAGCGGAAATAGGCTCTGACCTGCGGCGACGGGAAAATTGATATTGCTTTAATTGCCCTAATGGCGTATAATGAAATACATATAGATAAATGGCTCAGCACCCGTCCCGTCTTTGATGCGGGGTTGCTATCGGGAATAGGAGCCGAGCGCTCGGTCGAATAGGCCGTGCGTCACGGGCGAAACAACGAACACGAAGCTCCCGTGGAAACCGAGATAGACAAGGCTTTGCGCCTCTGTCCTTCTTCGGTTTCCACGGGAGTTTTTTTTGTTTCGCGAAAAGGACTTTGAACATGGAGGTGGCTGGTTATGGCTAAAGGAAAGAAGCAGGTAAAAGAGGTAAATCCCCTGTACAAGACGACGCGCGAGGTGGCGGCGTTCCTCGGTTTGAGCGCGGGGACGCTCTGTGTCTGGCGCTCTCAGGGCAAGGGTCCGAGCTACTACAAGGTCGGAAACGCGGTTCGCTACAAGATTGACGACGTCGAGGCGTGGAAGAACGCGAACGTGAAGCGCGTCGAGCTGACGAATTAAGGAGGTGAGAACATGGAGGCAAAAGAAAACCGCCCCGATGCCTGCACAGCTTCCGGGACGGCCGAATCTATATATAAATATTATAGCACAGATGCGCCTGATATTCAAGAGGAACAGGGCTGGCTGTGCCTGCCCGAAGATTGTGCAGCGGACATCGTGTCGTTCTGCTCCGAGCAGACTATCGCGTACGACAATCTTCTCGCGTACGCCGCCCTGTCCTACCTTCAGGACATCGACCCCGAGAAACCGCCTTCGCGCGATACGCTCAAGTTCGAGCTTCTGACGCTGACGAACCGCTGCATCGACGCGTACAACTTAGGTAAACGCGACCCGAACGCGGCACCCGGAGCGAAGCATAAGGATGCCTATCCTGACGAGAAGCAGGGCGCTGAGCGTTACAAGCGCCTGTCGGGTCTCCATTTCTTGCAGATTGCCATTGTCCTGCGCGAGCTGCATCACGCTATCGGGATACCCTGCAACAGGGCTGACGATGACGGCAATTTCGATATAGGCGTCTATCAGGAGAGCGGTCCGAACAAGGGGTGCTATGACACGACCGAAGAGGTCCTGACGCGCCTGATTCGCAGCTACAACATGGCAATCACCACGAAGGGCGTCACCGAGACGGTCGCCACCCTTCGCGACATCTGCGAGAAGAAGAGGGCGTGCACGGACAAAGACCTCGTTGCCGTGAACAATGGCATCTATGACTACGGCAACAAGATTCTGATGAGTTTTGACCCCGAGCTGGTCTTTCTGGCGAAATCCCATATTGATTTTGTCGACCATGCGCCGAATCCCGTCATCCACAACGGCGATGACGGCACGGACTGGGACGTCGTCTCTTGGATGAACGAGCTTTCCGACGACCCGGAAATCGTCAAGCTCCTATGGCAAATCATCGGAGCGACCATCCGCCCGAACGTGAGCTGGAACAAGAGCGCATGGTTCTATTCGACGCTGGGCAACAACGGCAAGGGCACGCTGTGCGTCCTGCTGCGCAACCTATGCGGCTCGGGGGCTTGGGCATCCATTCCCCTGAAGAACTTCTCCGAGCCGTTCATGTTGGAGCCTCTGACCCGCGTGTCCGCCGTCATCACCGACGAGAACGACACGGGGACGTTCGTGGACGACGCGGCGGCGCTCAAGAGCGTCATCACGGGCGACCCCTTCCAGCTGAATCGCAAGTTCAAGGCTCCCCGCAACGTGCTGTTTCGCGGGTTCATGATTCAGTGCGTCAACGAGCTGCCGAAGCTCCGCGATAAGTCCGAATCCATGTACCGCCGCCTGCTGGTGATTCCGTTCGACAAGCGATTCCAGGGGTGCGAGCGAAAGTACATCAAGGACGACTACCTGAACCGTCAGGACGTTCTTGAGTACGTGCTCTACCGCGTGCTCGCTGAGACCGACTATTACGAGTTGGATGAGCCGGATGCCTGCTCGGCGCTTCTGGATGATTTCCGCGTGGCGAACGACCCCCTGCGCCAGTTCGCCGACGAGATTTTCCCCGCGGCGTCTTGGCATCTGCTCCCCTGCAAGTTCCTGTACGACCTGTACCGCCATTGGTTCCAGCGCAATCAGCCCTCCGGTCGCATGCTCGGCCGAAACGCTTTCTATGAATCAATCGAGGGCCTTGCCGAGGAACAGGGTTGGCAGTTGCAGGAACGCATCCGTGTGGACGGGCGTATGGATTTCTCCGAGCCGCTGATTCTCGAATATGACGTGACGGAATGGATGAACAAATCCTATCGCGGGTCCGATAACGACCGCCGATGCATGCCGGAACTCAAGGACAGCTACCGCGGATACGTGCGTATCTCGACCGCCTTCTTCGACGGCGGTTATGACATAGACGATTCAACGAACAAGGAGGAATAGATTATGGCAACGAAGAGGTTTGATGACGCGGCCGAGAAGGCACGTGCGTTAGAGGCTCAGGCGAAGAAGCTGCGCCGCGAGGCGCAGGCCGCGAGGACGAAGGCTTACGCCGACGCGCTCGTGGCGGTTTTCCCTGAAGTGAAGGACATGGGTTCGGCGGAAGAGGTCCTTGACTTCGTCAAGGGACTGAAGCCGAGCACCGGACACGGAACGCCGGATGCGCGCGCCGCTGGCGCTGCGGATTCCGTTCATGTTCCGACCGTAGAAGCTGGAGAGTCGTCGGAAGCGCACGGCGGTTTTTCCGGTGCGGCCTACCGAGGGTAGCCGTGCCGGGTTCCACCGAGGGATTCGGGTTCCATGTCGGACAGGGGAAGTCGTTCCCGTGTCCGACACGGACGGGCGAGGCTCGGTGGACAAAAGGCGGGGGTTCGAAGGGGACGGCGCAGCCGCCCCCTCGCAAGCTGACGGAGTAGGGCAAATTGCGAGAATCGCAATTTGTACGTACGAAGTCAATGCTTGCTCTTTTCCCCTTTGCGCAAAGACGTTGTGAGATTAGCCGAAAACGGCATTTCGGATTGTCCGCCGCAGGCGGGCGTTTCGGATAGCAGCAAAGGAGGTGTTCCGCATGGCGGAAACGTATGAAAAAAGAAGCGGGAAGGCGACGCGCCAGAAGTACGTGAAAGACCGCCGTGACAAGGTGGTTCAGGTGCGTATGAACGACGCGGAGCTTTCCCTACTGGACGAGCGGCGCGGGACGCGCTCGCGTTCCAATTTCCTTCGCGGCGAGCTGTACGCGAGTCGGTACGCGCCGCCCAGCCGCGAGGCGGTTCTGGACGTCCCGGCCCTGGACCGTGTCCGTGTCGAGCTGAACCGCATCGGCGTCAACATGAATCAGATTGCCCGCGCGCGCAACCGGCGCTTGAGCGGCATGGGAATGCTCGACGCGGCGCGTGAGGAAATGAGGACGGCCGACGAGGCGGAAGCGTTCCGCGACCTCCGCGATTCGGTGGACAGGCTCCGGGCGCAATTCGAGGGACTGCGTGCGGACTTGCAGGCGTACGTGGAGACGGGAGGTGATGTCTGATGTCGACGACGCATGTACAGTCGCTTCCGAACGTGCGCGGGCGCATGTCGTACACCGAGTTCGGCGAGGGAAAGCGCAGACGCGCTCATCTGGAAAACGGCACGGACCGCATCGCCGCGCAGATGGGTGACGCCGCCTCAAGAGGGGACTTCATTGTCTACTGCGAGGGGCAGAAGCATCGCCACCCGAACGCGGTCAACGAGGGCTACGAGCTGCGCATCTCATGGGCGACCGACGAGCTTGACCCGAGCAGGGCCGACGACATCCAGCGCGGCATGGAGTACGCGTACACGCTGTGCCACGAGCTTGCCCCCGACTCCATGTGCTGGGTCACCATGCACGTGGACGGCGAGGGAGGCTGCGTGCACGCGCACGCGACCATTGCGAACCACGACGCCCGTACCGGTCAGGTCATCAACAAGGGTGACACGAGCCTCTACGCTCCGCGTGTGAAGGCGGTCAATGATGAGCAGAGCCGTGAGAATGGTTTCTCGGTGCTCGGGGCGGACAAGGAGATGTCCCTCTGGGAGCAGAAGCGCGAGACGTTCCAGCCGGATTCCTTCGACAGAAGGCTCGGCGACAAGGTGGCGGATGCCCGCGACAGCTCCGGCACGCTGGACGAGTTCAGGCGCAATCTTGAGTTGAACGGCGTGACGCTGAAGGAGACCACGAAGACCGACGGGAAGACCGGCGAGGTCACGACAGGATGGTCCTACAAGGCTGTGGATGAGTGGGGACCGAAGCGCCGCACCCGCAAGCGCCGTGCCTCCAACCTTGCCGACGACCTGACCCGCGAGGGCATCGAGGCGTACTTCGAGGCGAAGCAGCGCGGGCTTGAGGTGCAAGAGCAGGACGCCCCGGCACCGGAGGTCCTTCCCGACGTGCCCGAGGCAGCCGAACCGGCAGAACAGCCCTCTAAGGATTTTGCTCCCGACGTGTACGACCTCGACCGGGCGTACGTGTCGGAGATGGCGTCCGACCTTCAGAAGGCGCACATCCACCGCTCACGCGAGGAGGACAAGCCCTTCATGGACGAGCGATACGAGGCGCTCGTGGAGGCGCGCAACCACCCGGACGAGCAGCTGGCGAAGCTGCGCGAGGACGTGGACGCCGCAAGGCGCGAGTTCCATGCCTCCAAGGAGGCGCTCGACACCCTGCAAAGCCCGTGCCCGGGGCTTCTGGCCGGCATGCACGTGTTCGCCAAGGCGGGGTGCAACGCCCGTGACCCCGTGTCCCGCATGATGGCCGACATGACCGCCATGATGCTGCACATGATGATTCAGCAGGTGCTCGCGGAGGAGCGCCGCAGGCAGCGCGAGGAGGCGGAGAGGCGCGTCTACGAGTCCCGCAAGAGCATGTGGGATGCCGAGAAGCGCCTCAAGGCGGCGGAGAAGGCGCTGTCCAACGAGGACGAGCGCGAGTCCAAGGCGCATGCCGAGACCATGCGGGCGCGCTATGCCAGGGCGCGAAGTGTCAGCCCAAGCACGCCGAGGTCGGCGGACAAGGGCAAGCAGTTCGGCGAGTAACCGAAAAGATAAGGGAGCAGCGTCAAGCTGCTCCCTTTTTCAATGGATTTCAGGTGCCGGCACGTAGTCCCAGCTGGTCCCGAAGTGCGTGATTCCCCACACGTACAGGTCAAGCTCCTCGTCGTGGAACACCGGCTCGTCGGTGTGCTCCATGATAAACGACGGGTCCTGCACGATGTACCACTGGAAAATCTCGTTCCACGGTGCCCAGTCCCCGCTCACGGGTTCGAGCGGGCGGCTGGCCATCTCGTTCGCGAGCACCATCCCGCCGCACGTCTCGGCGAGGTCGGCGTAGGTCTTGATGCCGTAGTCACTCATCGCCCTCCTCCGCTTCCCGCTCCTCGATTCGCTTGAGGTATTCCGCCACGCAGTAGCGCATGGTGCGCAGGGCCTCGCAGTCGATGCTCTCCGCGAGGATGTCCCCGTCGAGCACGACCTCGCCCAGAGCGTTCACGAACCGCCAATCCATCACGTTGTCGATGCGCTTGAGCACGTCCTTCAGGGTGCCGCTGTCGCGCATGGGGGCGTTGCCGTCCACCTTCGCCATGCGCTCAAGCTCCTTGGCCTTCGCCGAGCAGATGCGGGCGGTGCGCCTGAGCACCTGCGCCCTCCACATGGCCTCCTCCTGGGGGCTGTTGGGTTCAAGACGCTCCTTGTCCATCGTGTACCTCCTTATCTTCGTTTCAGAGGCACCCGACGCCGCAGGCGTCTTTCACGCATGCCCACCCAAAGCCCAGCGAAAGACCTCCGAAAGACCTCCGCAGGGGCTCTGTTCGGGCAGGGGCGTGAAATGGGCTCAGCACGGCCCACCGAAAGACCTCGAAAAGCCCTTCAAAGGTCGGTGCGCTGTTGCTGGTCCTACTTCGCGGTATCCCGGAGCATCTGGGCAAAAAACAAGGGGAGCACCCGTTATGCGGATGCTCCCCTTGCTCGGGAAACGGACATCTGCACGCGACCGGAGGGAGCGTGCGGGTCTGTGAGGGCTATGCCCGAACACAGCACGTGCCGTGGTTGTTTCGTCGTTCTTGCCGCATACCGCGTTGATGCGTCTGATAACGAGCTTGTCATGGGCCTCCGTGTCGACCATCTCGTTGAATCGGTATTCCGACAGCTCGCGTCGTAGTTGATTTAGGCCGTCAGGCTCCTCGATGACGTCTCGGTTGGGACGCTGTCCCGTTTTCCAGAAACCGCGCGTCGCGGCGACGAACGGGTGGGCCAGGTGCAGGTCGGATGTGAAGTAGCGCATATGTCAGGTTCTCCCCTTTCGTTATACGGTTTTGCGTTTTCGGCTCTCGCCGACGGGAGTCGGTTACATGGGGCAGAGGCTTTTATTTATGCCTAGAAGCGATTTGATTTGGTTGTTGGCACAAGGATGCCAACACGTTTATTTCGGGGTCTTAAATCTCCTCTCAGGTCGTTTGGGAACCGTCGGCTTGCGTTCGTTGAGTCGTGTTTATGATAGCAAGCCTCGTTTGTGATTCCCTTGATGGTCCGCGGCAGCGCCGCGGCGCGTTATTGCCCTTCGCGTAAAAAAAATGAAGGGGAGCATCCGTATAACGGATGCTCCCCTTGTTCGGGAAACGGACACCTGCACGCGACCGGAGAGAGCGCGCGGGTCTGTGAGGACTATGTCCGAACACAGTACGTGCCGTGATGGTCTCGTCGTTATTGATGGTCATGCCACCCGTTACTGACGAGCACCACACGAACTGCAATACACGTAGTCCACGTAAGATTCGGTCGTGTAGGAACCGTGGTCCTCCTTGTGGGAACCAGTCTGAACCTGCTGAGTCTCGTAGATAGTCTCGGTACGGTAGTTGTCAGGCACACCCTGCTTGATGAGCGCCACGCTGTGCCATTTGGCGTCATTGCTATCAGTAGTGGTGTAGCCGTCGTAAGCGAAGATGTACTTGGTGCCGACAGCGACCTGCTGAGTGCCGTAGTCGGGCACGTCGACCCAGTTGCTCACCCAGACGTTGCGGGTGGCCGTATGGTTCACCCAATTGTGCGTATGGGCGGGCTTGGAAGGCTGGCTGGAAGCAGAACCGGAGTTGCCGGCGTTGGCAGAGCCAGAGTTCGAAGAGCCGTTGCCGGAAGACTGGGAACCGGCGTTGCCGTTGTCGGCCTTATCGCCGTCGTTCTTGGCAGACGGGGTCGTCTGTGCGGGCTTGTCGTTGACATCGACGTCCTTGTCGGCGTCAGTGGCCTCCTGCTTGGTCTTGTCGCTCGCGTTCGGGTTCTTGGCGACGTTGCCGTCGAGCTTGTCGAGGATGCCCGTGCCGGCGTCGCCCTTCAGGGTCTCGTCACCCTTCTTGATGGCGTCCTTGGTCTTGTCGACGATGTCCGCGAGCATCTCGTCGGTGACCTTGTCGGCGGGAATCTGCGCCATAGGGCAGTTGACGGCAGGTGCGGTCTTCGCGTCGGCGTCGACGGTGATGTCGACGGGAGCGCCCGTGTCGTAGATGTCGAAGGCGGAGCCGTCGGAGTTGACGGGGCTGACGAAGCTCACGGTGTAGTCGCCCTCGGCGAGTTCGACCGTGGAAGTGCCCTTGTTGCCTTCGGCATCGGGGGTCACCGCGTGGTAGAAGTCCACGTCCTCGCCCTCGATATGGGCTATGGCGGGCGTGGAGTTCTCGTCCCAACCGTGGTCGGCCGTGACGTTGAGGGTCACATCGACAGTTCTTGACTCCTGCTGCTCTGGTTGTTGCTCGGACGTTGCGAACGCCCCACTTGCCACGGCTATCGCAACAACGATCGCAACAACAATCGCAGCGGCTATCGCTGCGACTTGGGGCTTATGCGAGCGCGCCCACTGGGATAATCCGTTCATTATCCATCCCCTTTTCTTTCATGGTGGTTTCGAGTTGCCTCGTTATGTCAACCGCGCCATTGCTTAGCGCTTTCCCATCGCGCGAGCCATCCAGTCGAGGTTGCCGCTCGCACTGGCGGTGTTCGCGTTAATCTGCTGAGCCTGATTGAGAATCTGCCCCTGCATGAACAGGTTGCCTATTTGCAGCATGTTGCCGATGCGCTGCTGGTTGAGAATCTGCTGCTGGCCCGCTTCCATGCGGCGCTGGTGCATCTCGGTCTCGTAGAGGTTGACCATCTCCTGCACGGTGGTGGCACGATGGTTGCGCACGGCAGCAAGGAAGAAATCCACGGCTTCGATGCTGTCGTAATCCATGGGGTACCACGGGGCGACCTGCGAAGCCCATTGCTGCTGTACGGCGAAAATCTCCTGCTTGGTTTGCTCGATGCTCTGGGCCAGGGCCTGGTTGTTGGCTTCAACTTGTTGGTTGCTTTGGTCAATCGCGGCATTTCTCTGGGAGCGGCTTTTGTCCGCCGTCTTCGCTATGACCTTGTATAGAATCGCACCGATGATAGCTGAGACGATGAGGTTCACGATATTCCAGACCGCCAATTGAAGCTCCGTGCCTCCCATCGAGAAGAACGGAAGGGCAGGGAGAAACGTTATTACCTTAAGTGGCGTGCTCGTGATAAGCGTGAACGCGATGAGGAACCCACCGATTGCGTAGAGGACGGGGTGCCTTTTGGTCTTCTTTTCCGTCTTGGCGGCAAACTGAGTGGTGAGCTGGTTGATGCGCTGCTGAAGGGCAACCACCCTATGCATCAAATCGTGCGCCGTGGCAACGCCTGGCAACAAACTTGCCTGTTCCTCCATGTTTGCTCCTTTCTATTTCACGGATATAGCCCGAGCTGCAATCGGGCTATATCCGTGCGTATCGATTGCCTAGTCCACCTCTATCCCTTCGGTATCGGGGGTGTCCCACGTGAAGCCCGCGTGCCCCACGTTCACGACGGTGGCGAGGCCGGAGTAACCGCCGAATGTCGTGTCGTAAACTATCGAGGTGGTAGAGTATGTTGGAGAAAAAAGCTTGATGTCCACTTGCTCGGTCTCGTAAAGCGCCTCGTCCGCGTATCTGTCGGGATGACTGCCGATATGTGAGCCTGAGTAGAAATGCGAGCTGTTCAGAGACTGGTGCTCGAAGCTGAGCGTTTCTGATGCGGCGCTATTTCCCGTGCCGTCCGTTTCAAGTTTAAGCGTAAACGGCACTGCCTTCGGCTCTTGGTACTCAGCCGCCTCATTGACCTTCTGCCCCTCTTCTTCGTTTTTGATATAGTCGGGCATACCGGCGGAGCTTTCTATGTCTTCATTCGTTTCGTCGATGGCTGACTGCTTTGTGGCGTCAAACCGCTCGCGGTCTTTTTCCTTTGCAAGGTCGATGATTTCATCGTCTGACAAACCGTCGAGGTCGCCGAATCTGACGGCTTCATAGGACGTTCCGCCATTCATCCAAATGCCGCGCGTGTCGTATACGGTAACATTCCCCTTACCGTCGAAGACAAGTATGCGCTCGACACTCGTGTCTTTGCTGATTTGGTCGTCGCCGTACTGCATCCAAACGCTTTTTTGTCCAAAAGCGGTTGATGCCGGTGTGGCTTCATTCGTTTCTGGTTCAGACCGTGCGGAATCTCCTGCGTTGTCATTTCCATTTGTGCTGCCGCAGCCCGAAATTGAGACGGCGAGCAGGCATGCCGCCGCAGCGGTGAAAAACGCCCTTCTTTTCATATTGATACCTCCATGTCGCAAATAGTCGTCTTCCCTCTCGACGCATCGGTCAGGATGCGCTCTACAGACGGGCACTATGATACGCGCGGGATGGGAAAACATGAAGTATATGAGCAGAATTTAGCCCATACAGTATATTCTACTATACACACAATCTCCATACAATTCAATAAAAGATGAATTGTATGGGCGGTGAACGGATGAGATACTACGAGATAGGACAGCGCATACGCCATTATCGCAAGGCATGTGGGCTGTCTCAGGAGGCTCTTGCGGAGGAGGTGGGTATCTCCGTAACGCACATGAGCCACATCGAGACCGGGAACACCAAGCTGAGCCTTCCGGTTCTCGTAAGCATTGCGGAGGCTCTTTCGGTGCAGACGGATGCTCTGCTTTACGACACCCCACGATTTTCCAAGACGGTTGCGTCGGAACACATACAGAATCTGCTTGATTCATGCACGACGGAACAGCTCTATGTGATTATTGATACGCTCGAAGCTCTCAAGGTTTCACTGGACAAGCACGTGGGTGATTGAATTGATTCACGGCCTCGACTTGTGAAAGCCCGGTACGAATAGGTGCCGGGCTTTTTTCGTGCGCCCATAGGTCGCTATTATTGCCTATATACACCACCAGGTTATTGATAAAATACACGTTTGGGCGCATAATGTCTACATAAATGGGGGTGATTTCAATGGATGAGAACACAGACAGCATGACTCCAGCCGAGGAGCTTAAACACATGCGCGAGCTGTACGGTATGAAGCGCTCCGAGTTCTGCGAGCATTTTGGAATCCCTCTACGCTCGCTGCAACATTGGGAGATTGGAGACCGCAAGCCGGCTCCATTTCTGGTTTTCCTTATTCGCAAGGTGTACGACCTCGAACAGGAGAATAAATACTTGCAAGAGTGCATCGACACGCTCGACCGTCAAAACGATGAGCTGAAAGCACTTATTAAATCTCAGGCAAATACACAGTAATAACCGAGGTGGATTTTCATGAGTACAAATAAAGAATTACGCGAGGGGGTGGCCGACAAGGCAAAAACCTGCTTCCTGTATGTTCGCGTCTCCACGAAGATGCAGGTGGAGAATGGGGAATCAATCGAGGCGCAGCTGTACGACCTGCGCGACTATGCAAAGCGAAATAACCTGCGCATCTTGCACGAATATATTGACGATGGATATTCAGGTAAGAACATCACCGGGCGTCCCCACTTCCAAGAGATGATGGAAGAGATAAAATCCGGTGTTCGCGTGAACTATGTTCTTGTGTTCAAGCTGAGCCGTTTCGGGCGTAACGCAGCAGACGCACTTTCGTCGCTTCAGCTTATGCAGGATTACGGAACAAACCTCGTCTGCGTCAAGGATGGCATCAACAGCGAAGCCCAGATGGGCAAGATGATGATTGCGTTCATGTCGGCGTTCGCAGAAATGGAGCGTGAAAACATCCTTGTTCAGACGATGGCTGGGCGCGAGCAGAAGGCCCGCGAGGGAAAGTGGAATGGCGGACAAGCCCCCTATGGCTATAAGCTCGTCAAAGACGAAAAGGGCAAGGGGCATCTGGAAATCGACGAAGACGAGGCGGAAATCGTTCGCATAATATTCCACGAGTACACCAAGAAGGGCAAGGGCGTTATGGCGCTCGCATCTTGGCTTAATGCGCAGGGATACCGTAAGAATGTCCGTGGAAACGGCAAGTACGAGCACTTTGTCCCGACGTTTCTAAAGAACGTACTGTGCAACCCCGTATATGTTGGAAAAATCGCTTACGGACGTCGCAGGACGACACCCGTCAAGGGCAAGCGCAACGAATACCGCATGATTAAGCAGTCCGATTATGACGTGTACGATGGAGAGCACGAGGCCATCATTGACGAGGCCATATGGAACGCAGCGCAGGAGCGCATGGCCGAGGAGTCCCATCCGTTCCCAGAAGCAAAGACTGGCGAGCACGTGCATCTTCTCACGGGAATGCTCATCTGCCCGGTATGCGGGCGCAAGATGATTGCCAACGTCTCACACGGAAAGCGAAAGAAGGACGGGACCGTAGGCAAGTCCACCTACGCGTACGCCTGCAAGTACAGCAAGAAACAGTTCGGGCCAAGCTGCACGTTTACCCGCCAGTTCAAGCAAGAGTACATCGACAGAGAAGTAATCGAGGTCATAGCACGTGCCGCCTACTCCGACATATTCGAAGAGCGTGTGCGCGACGAGCTTGATGCCGCTGTGGATATTGAAAAGCTGGAAGCGGACGTGGAACGCATAGGCAAGGCACTGGACAACAACAAGGCTGCAAGGCGCATGCTGTCCCGCAAGCTCGATTCTTTGGACGTCTCCGACCGTAGCTATGAGCGGAAGTACGAGGATATGCAGGCACGACTCGATAAGCTCTATGATGAGTGCGCAGACATCGAGGCAGCGTTCGGCAACGCAGAGTCGAAGCTGGAGAGTGCCAAGGAGAAGCAAGTGACGACTGCTCGCATATACGAGATGCTTGACGAGTTTCGTGAACATTTCGACGAGTATGGCCCTGTGCGTAAGAAGGAGATTCTGCGGCAGGTAGTGGATAGTGTTGAGATAAATCCTGATGCAAACCCGAAGAAGGGTGACACGATTGTGACACGCGTGCGCTTCAGGTGCCCCGTATCCTTTTATCCTACGTTGCCCGAAGAGGCTTATGATGCACTAGGCATCAAGGAGTTCAACCGCTTGGAAACGACAGAATATGTCTCCGAGAATAATTCTCGGGTTGACGAAGATACCGTTGAGACAGTAGCGGTCTTAACGCGCTAAAAATTGCCCCGGCAGACCTTGGACTGCCGGGGCAATTTCATTTGCAAAATGTGTTTAAACGCGTTGGCGCACGAAAGCTACTCCTCAAGATAACTCGTCAAATCACAGACGCCAGCCGCTGCCATTTCGCCTACGAGGGTCTTACGATCACGATTCATGATGAGCTCCTCAGGGAAATGGATTTCCTCAAGAAGCGAGATCGTGCGAGGGAACACACCGATATCGAGCGAAATATGGGCATCGGTGGAAACGGTGATACCGCACCCCAGCTCCGCGCAACGCTCGGCGATTTTGCGGCACGTGTCGACGCACGAACCGTGAGGACCTCCGGCAAAGCTATGCTCGTTGATCTCGATAAGCTTATGCTTTTCCTTAGCAGCAAGAACTACTTCATCGATATCATAGGGAACCCCAGACCTGCCGGTATGTCCCAGCACGAACACCTTGGGGTTATCCAAAACGTTCAGATACATCTGAGTAGCCTGCGCAAGCGTTGCGTTCTTCGCAAACTCGTCGTAATGAATGCTCGCCACCAAATAGTCGAGGTTTTTTGTCGTGCACTCAAAGAGAGTCTGCTCGCCCTTGAGCACCCGTCCCACGATGTTTTCCGGACATACGATGTCTTGGCCAAAAAGTCCACCATCAAGCGTAAGGATGTCGGCCTCGGCACCGCGCAGCACCATCACGCCATCCCACATGCGCGGCCAGACGCTCTGATTGATAAAGAACTGGTAGTCGCGAATATGAACCGTGGGCGAAATCATGCTCGCAAAGTGATCGGCAGACCCCAGCACCTCAAGGCCACGCTCGCGCGCTGCCGCAACGTTCTCGGTAATCGTTGAATACGCATGGCGTGAAAACAGCGTGTGGGTATGGATATCTCCCTTGATGGAATATGTCATGCAATGCTCCCGTTCGCTCGACTTCGCATCCATTGTAAGGCGACGCGTCCCGCTCTTCCGTCGCTCTTATCAGGCAGTTTAGAGCCGCCGAGATCACTTCACCGCAAGGTATTCCTCGGCAAGAGCGCGCCAAGCAGGCAGGGAGTTTTGAATCGTCTCGTAGCTCACGCAATAGCCCAAACGGAACCAGCCGGGTACGCCAAAGCTATTGGAGGGAACGGCCAGCAGTTCATACTTTTTCGCACGCTCGCAAAACGCTTCGGCATCCGGCTCGAGAGCCTTGACCCACAGGTAAAAGGCGCCATCCGGCTCAACATAGGTGTAACCGTACTCGCCTAGAGCACCGGCAAGAGCCTCGCGATTGCGCGCATAGGCGTCCACATCGCTCGGCTCGTCGATGCAATCCATCACGACACGCTGAAAAAGCGCGGGAGCACACACAAAACCAAGGGTGCGTGCCGCGCCCGCGACGGCAGGCATCACGCGCTCCGCCCGGGGCATAGTATTGGGGACAAGCACCCAACCCACGCGCTCGCCAGGAAGCGAAAGCGACTTGGAGTACGAATAGCAAACGATCGTGTGCTCATAGAGCGCAGGCACCCAGGGCACCTCGGCACCATAGACAATCTCGCGATACGGTTCGTCCGAGATGAGATAGATCGGGTTTTGGGGATCGCGCTTCTTGTTCTCCTCGCGCAGGATATCCGCCAAGCGTTCGAGCGCATCTTGCGTGTAAACCGCACCGGTGGGATTGTTGGGAGAATCGATAATGATGGCGGCAGTCTTATTGGTAATGGCGCGCTGGACGTTGTCGACGTTTATCTGGAAGGTTTCCTCGTTTGCAAGCGCTTCGACACAGGTACAACCGGCCTTCTCGATCCATACGCGATACTCAGGAAAATACGGAGCGATGACAACAACCTCATCGCCGGGATTGGTGATAGCGGTAAGTGTGCACGTGAGCGAAGCTGCAGCACCAACCGTCATGAACACGTCCTTGCCCTCGTACGACGTGCTAAAGCGACGATTCAAGGATTCTGCCACCGCAGCGCGACAGGCAGGCAAGCCAGGAGCGGGCGTATAGCCATGGACCTGCTCACTTGGCAGCTCAAGGGACCTTTTAATCGAATCGTTGACTGCGGCGGGCGCAGGAACGCTCGGATTACCCAGCGAGAAATCAAACACGTTCTCGGCACCGATCTGCGCCTTGCGTTCCAGTCCATAGGAAAAAATCTCGCGGATAATTGAGCTCTCGGCTCCACGCGCATACATGGTTTCGTTAATCATATGATCCCCTTTCAAGCAATGCGCAAAGCATCGCCGTTTTATATGCGGCAATTGTACGCGCTTTAACAAGGTAAAGCACTCTTATTTATCAAGATATAAAAATGCCCACCGCCAATCTGCCGGTGGGCACATATCAAACGCTGGATAGGGCTATTAGCAATCCGCCGAATCTTTTGGCGTCGCTTCTTCATCGGACGCGCCATCGTTTTGCGAATCGTTGGTAGCCGCCTCTGCCTCCACAGCTGCCTGAGCATATGCAGCAGCGTCCGCGGCAAGCTCCTCCTCGCTCATGCGAGGAGCGCGGCGGTGCGTCGTCGAGGAAGACGTCGCCTCTGCAGAAGACCCCTCCTGCTCTTTGCCGGCAAGGTACTCGTCCCACTTGTTGTCGAGCAGAGCATCGACAGCATCGCCTTCGACCGTCTCACGCTCAAGAAGCACCTTGGCCATAAGATCAAGCTGCTCGCGGCGCTCACCCAGGATGCGCTCTGCACGCTCATGGGCCTCACGCATGATGCGCTGGACCTCGGTGTCAATGCGGCGAGCCGTCTCCTCGGAATAATCCTGGTGGTCGGCATAGTCACGGCCCAAGAACACCTGATGCTGAGCCTCGCCAAACACCTGAGTGCCCAGCTCCTTGCTCATACCCAAACGCGTAACCATCTCGCGGGCCATCTTCGTTGCGCGCTCGAGGTCGTTCGATGCGCCCGAGGTGATGTCGTCGCACATGAGCTCCTCAGCAACGCGACCGCCCAGGAATACGGCAAGCTCGTCGAGCATCTCGTTTTTGGTCTTAAGGAAGTGATCCTCGGTGGGCAGCTGCATGGTATAACCAAGCGCCTGGCCTCGCGCGATGATTGAAATCTTGTGCACGGGGTCAGAGTGCTCCAGAATGTGCCCGACAAGCGCGTGTCCGCTCTCGTGATAGGCGATCGTGGTGCGCTCAACATCGGTCATCACACGGCCCTTGCGCTGCGGACCGGCAATGACACGCTCCATGGACTCTTCGATTTCGTCCATGCCAATCTGCTTCTTGCGACGACGAGCAGTAAGCAAGGCAGATTCGTTAAGGAGGTTTGCCAGGTCTGCACCGGTAAAGCCAACGGTCAGCTGCGCAAGCTTATCAAGGCGCACATCGGAAGCCAGAGGCTTGTTCTTGGAATGAACGCCCAAAATATGCTCGCGACCCTTGACATCCGGACGGTCAACCGTGATCTGACGATCAAAACGACCGGGACGCAGCAGGGCGGGGTCCAAGATGTCGGGGCGGTTGGTCGCGGCAAGAAGAATCACGCTCTCGCTCTCTTCAAAGCCATCCATCTCGACCAGCAGCTGATTGAGCGTCTGCTCACGCTCGTCATGGCCGCCGCCCAGACCAGCGCCGCGCTGACGTCCCACGGCATCGATCTCGTCGATAAAAATGATGGAAGGAGCCTGCACCTTGGCCTCTTTAAAGAGGTCGCGCACGCGCGATGCGCCCACGCCGACAAACATCTCAACAAAGTCGGAGCCGGAAATGCTAAAGAACGGCACGCCGGCCTCGCCAGCAACAGCCTTGGCGAGCAACGTCTTACCGGTGCCCGGAGGGCCAACCAGCAAAACGCCACGCGGAATCTTTGCGCCAAGCTTGCGATAGCGCTCGGGCTCAACCAGGAAGTCGCGAATCTCCTCGAGCTCCTCAACCGCCTCGTCGATGCCGGCGACATCGGAGAACTTAACCTTGGGACGCGTGGACTCGTTGGTCTTTGCGTTGGTCTTGCCAAACTGCATGTTCTTGTTGTTGACACCCATCATCTGCCGCATAAAGTAAATGACGATAATGATGAGCATCACGCTCGGCAGGGCGTTGATCAACATATCCGACCAAAAGTCGGGATTGTTGGTGTTCACGATATACGTGGTTTTCGGATGCTTGGCCATGAGCTCGGCCAGCGAATCGGAACCAACATAATGCGTGGTAAACGTCACGAGTTTGGATTCTTTGCCAATCTCGGACTTCTTTTTCCAGTACTGTCCCTCAACCGAACCATCGGCCACGGTATACGTTGCCGTCTTGACGCGATCTTGCTTGACTGCGGTTACAAAGTTGCTGGTGGCAAGCTCGGTGGACTTCTTACCGGCATCAAAAACGCCGCCCAAATTCATAAAGAGATAGGCAAGCAAAGCGCAAACGATCAGAAAGTACAGCCAGCTTGCACGGCCGGACGGCCTGCGTCCGCCGGGGCCGCCGTTGCCATCCTGACCCATCAAGCGCTTATATTCATCGCGCAGAGCCTGGCGTTCGTCATCTTGCGGGCGCTTGGGCTCTTGAGGTGCTTGGTCTTGAAGCAGCGAAGGAGCTGCCTCGGTATCGGGATAAGAAAGGCTCATATTACGAGTAGACCTCCGGTTTGAGCACGCCTACGTAGGGAAGGTTGCGGTAGCGCTGAGCATAGTCCAGGCCGTAACCCACCACAAAATCGTCCGGGCAGTGCGTGCACACATACTTGGGATTGATAGCAGCCTGCTTGCCCTCGATATCCTTCCAAAGGAAGGTAGCGACCTCGATGGAGGCGGGCTGGCGGCTCGACAGATTCTTGATCAGATACTTAAGGGTGATACCGGAGTCGAGAATATCCTCGACGATCAGCACGTCACGACCCTTGATATCGATATCGAGGTCTTTGACGATGCGAACGATGCCCGACGACTTAGCGCCGTCGCCATAGCTCGACACGGCCATAAAATCGATGGCAAGCGGGCAATCGATAGCGCGCATGAGGTCGCCCATGAACACAACGGCGCCGCGAAGAACGGCGATGAGCACAAGGTCTTTATCCTTGTAGTCCTCGCTGATCTGCGCACCGACGCGCTTTACCATTGCGGTGATTTCTTCCTCGGTAAAGAGAATGTGGTCGACATCGGGATGCATGGCTTCCATGACGGTCCTTTCTGGCTCGTGAATCCCTGAAAATATTCATCAAAACGCACGTTTATTCGCATGCGAACGATGAACGTCCATTTTACGCGCAGTTTACGCAGGCATACCAGAGGGAGTTGCCCTGTGACGCACAGTCACGCGTAAGACACATATTGATGTGCCGCCACCCATGTTACTCCATTCGTTTGAGCACGATTTTCACGGCATAGCGGGTGGCAGCGGTGCACTTAAAGCGGTCGTCGGCACGCACTCCGGCAACCCAAACGATCGAGCAGGCGGGACCGGTACGAACAACGGGCACGGCAGCTCGCTCGGAGACGGGTATTTTTGCCTCGTTGAGAATATCCGAAACCTTCTTTGAGCGTCCGTGCATGCCCAGCGGGCACATCACATCGCCCGCGACGGCAGAATCTACCCATACTTTTACGCGGGTCGAAGAAACCGCCCCGCGTTTTTCTGCAAGCGATGCTGTATCGGCAGGACCATACCCAAGCGCCTCGGCATCGGCAAGAAGAACCGGAAAACCATTGAGATCATGGGCGGCGGCGCGAATCGCAGCATCAAAATCAATCACCGCGGGCAACTCGACAATCGACGCTTCGAGCACGCATCCATTGCCGCACGCCATGGTTCCCGGAACACTCAGCCACCCCACGGGAGCAGCCTCGCGCGCAGCAGCCGTGCGCATGGCCAAGGTGCCAAACTCCATGCGCGCGTCGATGCCTCCCGGCAGCGTGCGCGACCCCGAGCGAGCGGCAACACAGGAAAGGACCGCCTCGACATGACGCATCTCAAGGCGCGCCTCGGAATCGATCATACGAATTGCAAGGCGAATCATGCGGCGCGCGATCGCTACCTCCGCCGCGGCAAGACGATCGCCATCAAGGACCACAAGCCCCTCCTGCTGGCGACGAATGCAAGAGCGAAGCGCCGTCGAGGCAAGTTGGGATAGGAAGGCATCCTCATCGCCCAAGATGTCACAGGTCGAGCCAATGGTAGATGCAATGTTTCCGTTGCGCTCAAGCGCAAGCGGCATCACGTTATGGCGCACGAAGTTACGCAGGTACGATGTATCGTTATTGCTTTCGTCCTCACGCCAAGGCTGGTTGGCGCACCGCAGGTAATCGCAAAGTTCATCATGGGTTTTGTCAATCAAGGGCCTCACCACGATATTGCGGCGGCGCGGAATGCTCGATAGTCCGGCCGGCCCCGATCCCTTGATGGCGTTCATGAAAAAGGTCTCGGCACGATCGCTCGCCGTATGCGCCGTAAGAATACGTGCGGCAGAACGGGGGACGCCAACCTCTCGGCAAAGCTCACGCACGTAGCGCTTAGCCGCCGCGTAGCGGACCTCTCGCGCTGCTGCCTCGAGATTTTGTCCCTCAAGGCATTCGAAGGAAGCGTGCTCCACACACAGAGGCAGGCCAAAACGCTCGCACAAATCGCGAACGAACATCTCGTCGCCGTCAGAAGCCTCTCCGCGCAAGTGATGGTTAACGTGCAGCACGTGCAGCCTCTCCCGCGCGATGGGGGCGCAGCCCCGACCGTCTGCGATATCGAGCCGCGACGAGCACGCCATCAAAAGAAGCGCCGTAGAGTCCGCGCCACCTGATACCATGAGCACCACGGGCGCCGCGGCACGCATGGAATCATCCGATGCTAAAGCGGAGACATCGCCCGTCGTCAGGTTATAGTGCTGAGACACCGTTGGCATCAAAAACCTCCTTGGAACCGCACACATTGTATCTTTTGGAAGGCCTCGAGGCATCTTGAACTCACTTGGTAAGCATCACCCTCTCCACCTCCATATCCTCGCCTCGGGGTCAAAGGGCAACTGCGCGTTTGTAGAGGGACCGCAAGGACTCGTCATGATCGACGACGGTCTTTCGAGGCGCGAGGTGCTCAAGCGCATGGACGAGCTCAAGCTTCGTGTTGAAGACATTAAAGCCCTGGTACTCACCCATGAACATTCCGACCATATCAAGGGGCTCACCGTCTGGTGCAAAAACTGGTCGGGCTCCATGTTCTGCAGCCCGCAAACGCGTTGTGCAAAGCCCGCGCTCGAAGAGCTTCCCTTCACCCCCGTCGAACCCGGCTGTGCCGTCAACGTAGCCGGAATGCGTATCGATACCTTTTCCACCTCGCACGACGTCGCAGGTCCTATGGGATTTAGGTTTTCCTACCAGGATGATTCCATCGGATACATCACCGATACGGGAATCATCACCGAGGGCGCCAAGGCCACGCTACCCGACGCTCGCATCCTGGCGATCGAAAGCAACCATGACGTTCCCATGCTTCGCTGCGGTTCCTATCCCCGGTTTTTGCAAGACCGCATCATCTCGTCAACAGGGCACCTTTCCAACCAACAGGCTGCCGATGCCCTTCCCGCCCTGGTTGGTTCCCACACGCAGTATGTCATCGCCATGCATATCTCGCAGGAAAACAATCGTCCCAGTCTCGCCGTGCGGGCATTTGCAGAATCGCTCGGGGCAACCCTCGATAACGAGCTTGGATCTTCTGCAACGCTCACCCGCACAGCAGGGGAGCCAATTCACATTCGCGCAGCGGGTCAAAACCGCCCCATCAGCATTTGGTAGCACGCCATGTGCTAACGAAAAGGGTCCGACCCTAAAAGCCGGACCCCAAACACGCCAGGCAGGCGCATGTCTTTTGCTGTAGTTAGCTAGTCGATGGAAATCTTCGTGACGTTCTTCTTCTCGACAATCTTGGGCACCGCGACGGTCAAAATGCCGTCAGCATACTTTGCAGAAAGGCCCTCGCTCGAAGCGTCCTTCAGATAGACACCACGCGTCGCGCTGTAAGAGACAAACTCCTTCTGCAAGAAGTTCTTGTCCTTGTCCTCCTCCTTGTCCTCGACGTTCACGGAGATGGAAAGACGACCCTCGTTAAGCTCGACGTCGATATCGTCCTTCGAAACGCCGGTGAAGTAGGCCTTGACCTCGTAGCCGTCGCCCTTGTCCTCGACATCGATGGGGAACGCCTTGGAGGACAGCGGAGTAGTCAAATCCATCATGTCGTCGAAAGCATCAAACAGCGAAGCCGGAACGGTCGGACGAATACCAAAAACCGAACGATAAGGAACCATGCTTGCCATAATGAATCACTCCTTTTGTGATTGCCACGTGCCATTCATATGACTCGCGGCTTCTTGGAACACTTCTGTTATGCCCTGACAATTCTGTTCTAAACAGCCTATTTCAGATTTTTTAAGCGTCACACTATCATCAAATCTAAGTTACGTAGACTTAGATTTACGTCGCCCTACCGCCTTGTTGTGAAATTCGTTAAATTCGGTTTTTTGATCTATGCCCCATATCGAAAGCGCTTTCAAAAATCCTAGAATGTACGCAGATACGGGCTTCACTAAGGTGTGATATGGGCGACATTGACGACGGACTGAATAGCTACCCTCAAAGCGACGATACGCTGGCTCCCGACGAGCAGCCGTTGCCGAACCTGCCTGCCGCAAAAGCGCCCTATCGCCGTCAAACGCCGCATATCACCCAATCCCCCATCGACGATGTTGAGCCCAGCTACGTCACGCGCGAGCGCTATGTAACACTCGAACAGGCACGTGGAGGTCGCAAGCATATGGGCACAGCAACAAGCGATCCTCAATATCTTTCTCCCACGGGATATGAGAAAAGCGGACACCTTTCTCCAAATGTGAGCAGGGAACGCGACGGTGGACGCGCCGCGGTGCATTACGAGCGTTATCTGCAGACGCCAAAGCCAGGTAAATCGATTTTTATTTCCCGCCAAGAGCGCGCTCGCAAACGCAATCGACGCCTTCTTCTGGCCGCAATCATCGTTGTCGTGGTGGCGATTCTTCTCAAGGTCTTCGTTTTCCATTAAGGAAGCAGCCGAGAGCATATGCTGTCGATACAACAGGGGCGGAAACGGCACAAAACCGTTTCCGCCCCTGTTCTTTTGTTCTTTGCCGCCTTGGCTACGAAAGCAGCTCGCGGCCGCCCTTCTCGATAGCATCAAGCAGCGAATCGGCCTCCGCTGCATCCTTGCCGGTAGCAAAGATATACAGCTTGATCTTGGGCTCGGTGCCGCTCGGGCGAACGATCGCCTTGTTGCCACCCTCAAGGTCGTACTCGAACACGTTGGCCTTCGGCAGGCCATTCACGCCGTCCTTGTAATCGACAACGGACTCGACCTTCATACCTGCAATGCAGGCAGGAACCTCGTTGCGCAGGTTAACCATGATGGAGGCCATCTTGTCGGCGCCCTCGGCACCCGGATAGGCAATAGCAACCGTGCGGTTGTGATAGTAACCGTACTTCTTATAGAGCTCCTGCATGGCCTGAACCAGATTCAAACCCTGAAGCTTGTAGTACTGAGCCATCTGGCAGATGAGCATCGACGCGTTGACAGCGTCCTTGTCGCGCACGTGGTCGCCCGAGAGATAACCGTAGCTCTCCTCAAAACCAAAGATAAAGCGGTCGACTTCACCTGCGTCAGAAAGACCCGTAATGATGTCGCCAATGTACTTGAAGCCGGTGAGGCAGCGGCGCATTTCAAAGCCGTATTCCTGGGCAAGGGCATCAACCATGGCAGAAGATACGATTGTGGTGACCGCCACTTTATGGGAAAGATCCTCACCGCGCTCAAGACGCATCTTGCAGATGTAATCAAGCAGCAAGACACCCATTTCGTTGCCGGTGATGAGCGTGTAGTCATCGCTGTCGGCGCATGCCACGCCCACGCGGTCGGCATCCGGATCGGTTGCAAGCAAAAGATCGGGCTTGACTTCCTGGCACAGCTCGATGCCCTTCTGCATCGCCTCGCGGATCTCCGGATTGGGATACGGACAGGTGGGGAAGTTGCCGTCAGGGTCGCGCTGCTCGGGAACGATGGTGATGTCGGTCACACCAACGCGCTTAAGGACCTCGGTGACCGGGATCAAACCGGTGCCGTTAAGCGGCGTATAGACAAGTTTGAGGGGAGCCTGGGCAACCTGTTCGTCGGTCAGGTTATTGACGGACTTAGCGACCACGGCATCGTAGTACGCATCGAGGCAAGAATCGTCAATCCACCTGACAAGACCCTGCTCCACCGCCTCGTCAAAATCCATAGTCTTGACGTCGGCAAAGGGGTCGGTAGCCTGCATCGCCGCAGAAATAGCCGCCGCGGCCTCGGAGGTAATCTGGCAACCATCCGGACCATATGCCTTGTAGCCGTTATACGGCGCCGGGTTATGGCTTGCCGTCATGCAGATGCCGCCCGAACAATTGAGGTAGCGCGTAGCCCACGAAAGGGTGGGCACAGGCGAAATCTTGGGGTAGATGTAGGACGTCACGCCGTTAGCAGCCAGAATAGACGCCGTTGTCTTAACGAAAAGCTCGCCCTTGTTGCGGCTGTCACGGGCAATGGCAACGGTAGGATTATCGAACGTCTGGTTGAGGTAATCGGCAAAGCCCTGCGTGGCACGGCCAACCGTGTAGATATTCATACGATTGGTGCCCGCGCCAATGGTTCCACGAAGACCAGCGGTTCCAAACTCGAGGTCTTGGAAAAACGCATCGGTGATAGCTCCGGCATCACCGTCTTCTTTTAGTTTGGTGAGCTCAGCGAGCAGCTCTGGATCCTTCACATGCTCGATCCATGTGTCGAGCAAAGCGTAAACATCAGCCATCAGTCGCTACCTTTCCGTTAATTGAGCCTATAGGGCATCTTGTTAATGATACGGCAGATACCCTATCCTCATGAGCTCTATTCTCTATGCGCGTCCCATTTGGCTGTCAGCTGAGTTTTATTGGACCCGTCGCGTGGGCGCCAAGGGCGCGATAGACGCGACAGCGGAATGACAGGATAACGGTCCGACGATGCCGGCACGGCCGCCGGAGCACCTCTCTCCATTCCAAACGAAGCAGAAAATCCCATTTAGATTGCCTGCAAACCACTTTAAATGGGATTTTCTGCTTCATTTGGGATATGGATATGGCGACAGGGTTCGAACCCATGGGCGTGTAACAAAAAAGCCCGGGGCGCGTGCTCCGGGCTTTTTCTTGTAAAGGGTGGACCGTCAGGGGTTCGAACCCTGGGCCTTGGGATTAAAAGTCCCCTGCTCTGCCAGCTGAGCTAACGGTCCGCGTTTGGCATTGTACCACGCTTGGGCGCTATGATTGCGTTATTCCCAGCTCCATTGGCCGTTCACGAATACCGGAACCTCTGTGCCATCGGCGCAGATTCCCATAATGTCCAGATCATCGGTACCAATCATGAAATCGACGTGTGTAGCAGATGTATTGACACCGCGACGGCGCAGCTCGTCTTGATCCATCTCGTAGCCACCCTCGTAGCACTCCGGGAAACCAATTCCCAAAGCAAGATGGCAGCTGGCGTTCTCGTCGTACAGTGTGTCGTAAAACAGCGTGTTGCTCTGACGAATGGGCGTATTCTTTGAGATCAAGGCAACTTCTCCCAGGCGATGAGCGCCCTCATCGGTCTCAATGATGCTCGCAAGCGTATCGCGACCTACCGCAGCGTCGAAATCGACCACGCGGCCGCCCTCAAAACGCATCCAGAAGTTTTCGATCTTATTGCCATGGCGAACGAGCGGCATAGCAGAATACACCACGCCATCCACGCGCTCGCAGTCCGGAGAGGTGAAGACCTCCTCGGTGGGCATATTCGGGAAGAACGGGTGGCCCTGCGGGGTCTCACCGCGACCGCCGGCCCACAGGTGACGATCGGTCATTCCAATAACCAAGTCGGTGCCGTTTTCGGCCGTATAGTGCAGCGCGTCAAAGTGATGCTCGTTGAGAAAGCGCAGGTTTTTATCGAACGTTGCGTCATGAAGCTCCCAGTCGCTCTCGGGATCGGCGCCATCGGCGCGGGCGGTGGAAAGAATCGCTTTCCACAGAAGGTAGACCGCCACTTCATCGTCAACGCCGGGGAAGACATGCTGTGCCCAGGCAACAACGGGAGCACCTGCGATACACCAAGGGTTGATGTTGAAGTCCAGACCGCGACGATACTCGCGGCACTGCGTGTTGCGTGCGCGAGCGGCAGCCGCAGGCTTCGCGGGATCGATCCCACGCAAAGCCTCGGGGTCGGTACCCTCAACAAAAATGAAGCATGCACCGTCGTGTGCGAGAGAATCCAACTGCTCGCGTTGCCACTGCGGCACCTGCTCAAAATACGCCGCGTCAACGTTCTCGTACGTCAGACGCTGCACGGCATCGTCATGCCAAAGCATGGTTACATGGCAGGCGCCGGCTGCATAGGCCTGTGCTACCAAAAGACGCGCGAATTCCGCGCACTCTACCGGAGCATTGACAACAACCTCCTGCCCCGCGCGAACATTCACGCCCTTGCGCACGATCAATCGTGCATAACGCTCGATGGTCGGACGCAGCGCTATCATTCCCGCGCGCGCATCGGCCGCCGTCAACCCGTATGATTTCATATCCACTCCTCGGATTCTCAAAGCAAGGGCACGCCGCACTGCTGTACGACGCGCCCATATGATACCAACCTTATATCAGGATCGGCTATTTCTTCTTGCTCTCGCGCTTTGCCTTCTTGGCGTCACGCTCAGCCGCGTCCTTCTCGATCAAATTATTCAAACGCTTCTCGCTAAGACCCTCGGCCTTGCTGCGACATGCGTTGCGAATAGGACGGATGCGTACCAAGTCGTAGATAAACGCACCAAGGATGCACGCATACGCGATAACGATACCGATGATCTGGGTCGTCTGCATCTCCTGGCCCCTCGTGGTGCCGATCATGAGCCACACGATGACGATAGCAATGAGACCGGCTGCGAGCAGTACCCAGAAGAACTTACGGCGGCGAGAATAATCCTCATCCTTGCGCATCAACGCATTGGAAGCCGCATAAAGACGGTCCTCCTGCAGACGCTCGGCCTGCTTGCGGGCGCGCTTCTCTTCTTTGCTCAAGCCGGCAAGGCTCTCGCCACGCTCGGCCTGCTTACGCTTCTCCTTCGAGCTAGCGGGCACGACACGCACCGAGCTCGCAGCAGAGCGAGCGGGCTTTGCCGAAGCGGCAGATTTGCGCATATAGCCGGGCTTGGCATCCGGATTGGTGTTACGTTCGTTCTGGGGACTACGGGTGCTCACTTACGCGTTCTCCTTCATGGGCTTAAATTCTTCACCCGTGATAGCCTGGAAAGCCTCACGGTAGCGCTGGGTCGTTCCTTCAAGCACCTCTTCGGGAAGGTGCGGGGGCTCACCGGTCATATCCCAATTGGCACGGAGCCAATTGCGCAGATACTGCTTGTCAAAGCTCGACTGAACCTTGCCCTCCTCATAGGAGTCGGCGGGCCAGAAGCGGCTGGAGTCGGGAGTCATGCACTCATCGATGAGGGTGACCTTGCCATCGATGATGCCAAACTCGAACTTGGTGTCGGCAATAATCACGCCGCGAGTCGCCGCGTACTCGGCAGCAGCGGTGTAGATCTTCAAAGAGTAGTCGCGCAGCTGAGAGGCGATATCGGAGCCCACCAGGTCAACGCACTGCTCGTAGGAGATGTTCTCGTCATGGTCGCCAATAGCAGCCTTGGTAGAGGGCGTGAACAAAGGCTCGGGAAGCTTGGAGGCCTCGGTAAGGCCGGCGGGCAGCTTGATGCCGCATACAGTGCCGTCCTGATCGTAGGTCTTTTTACCAGAGCCGGTCAGATAGCCGCGCACGATGCACTCAACAAGAATCGGCTCGGCCTTGCGCACCAGCATGGCGCGACCGCACAGATAATCACGATATTGAGCGAACTCCTCGGGGAAATCTGCCGGGTCGATGCTCACCATGTGGTTGGGCAGGATATCGGAAAACTTGTCGAACCAGAATTTGGAAATACGGTTCAGAACCTCGCCCTTAAAGGGAATCTCATCGGGCAGGATGAAATCGAAAGCGGAGATACGGTCGGTAGCAACCATCAACAGGTTGTCACCGGCATCATAGATATCGCGAACCTTGCCGCGGGAATCGGGACGAAGATCCATCGTGCTCACGAAAATCAACTCCTCAAGTAGGCTTTATTGGAATACGGCGGCAGCGGACTAAGCCTTGAGCCGCAGCTAACGCTCTATTGTAGTAGAAGAGGGCTGCTGCTGTTGCTCACGCGGCAAATGAATCGTAAAAGTCGTACCCTTTTCAAGTTCCGACTCCACCGAAATGAATCCATGGTGACGCTCGACAATCTGCTTGGTCACGGCAAGACCCACGCCCAAGCCGCCCGCTTCACGGGCACGGCTAGCATCGGCGCGCCAAAAACGACCAAAGATACGAGACAGATCCTCTTTGGCAATGCCAATACCGGTATCCGACACCGAGATCGTCAGATGCTTTCGATCGAGGCCCACGGTCACAATCACCCAGCCACCTTCGGGCGTGTAGCGCATGGCATTACTCATGAGGTTAATCACGCACTGCGTGATCATATCGGGATCAACCTTGATAAAGGGCATCTTGCCCTGCGTCTCGTCCGCAAATCGCAAGCGAAGGTCGCGTTCGTGGAACAGGGGCTCTTGTGCGTTGACGATCCCACGCACCAGCTCGACCATATCGACAGCCTCGATGTTCATGGGCGCCGTATGGTTTTCCATGCGCGAAAGGTCAAGCATCTGCTGCACAAGGCGCGCCAGACGGCGCGTCTCGGATGCAACCGTCTCGAGATGCTCGTTATCCGTAGGATACACGCCATCTTGCATAGCCTCGACGGTAGCAAGCATTGCCATCAGCGGTGTACGAAGCTCATGGGCAACGTCGGAGGTCAGACGGCGCTCATGCTTGAGGTCCTTCTCAAGCGAGGTGGCCATCTCGTCAAACGTCTCACCCAGCTGATCGATCTCGTCGTCGCCACGCATATTAGTACGCGCGGACAGATCGCCATCTCGAATCTGTTTCGCCGTTCCGGTGATGCGACGAATGGGGTTCGTGAGCATACGGGATACAAATAGGCCGATCATGACAGAAATGGCAACAGCGATCGCCGCGGCCAAGAACATGGCGTCGATCGTCTTCTCTCTAAAGGCAGTATCGGTCTTGGTGAGCAACACATCGCTGCCCAGGACCCACAGGCGAACCTTACCCACCACCTTGCCATCAGAAGTGGTAATGGGTTCGGTGATAGCCCCCTCCTCATCGGTAGGAGCGGTGGAGATCAGGCCATGGCGGTCGAACTTGATCTTTGGTTCGTCCTTTTCCGCAGCGGTGGCGGAGCCCTCCGCCGACGTTGCGGCCTCCTGCCCGGCAGACCCTTGATCGGTAGCGACAACAGAGCCCTCTTCCGCGGACCCCGTATCCGGTACGGGTTCGGCCTCGGATTTCTTCACATCGGCGGCAACCGATGCAACCGGCCACGTATCGTCGTAAAGAATGGTCCCCTCGGCATCGAGGACCTGCAGGCCGATGTCGTCGGATATCGAACTCGATTGCGCAATGGCATACAGCGTGTCGACGGTCCACTCGCCATCTTGCTCATAGCTGTCGGCGAGCTTCTCGCTCGTCAGCTTGGCGAGGTCGACCACGTTGGCGCGCGTATACTCAGAAAAAGCGCTGCCCCACACCACCATGATGACGCATACCAGTATGAGCACCGTCATCAGCGATGTGAGGGCAAAGGAAAGCGCCATGCGAGAGCCGTAGCTCAGGCCCGAGCGCGAATCGGAACGAGGCGTATTCCAGCTTGCGCGGGAATTCGCCTCGTTATCTGACTTATGTTTTTGTCCGGTGACGATATGAGCGGGAAGCATTACTTCTGAGCGCCCTCGTCCGCCTTAGCCTGCGGAGCCTCAAAGCGATAGCCCACACCATGCACGGTGTAGAGCCACTTGGGCTTCTTGGGATCATCGCCCAGCTTGGCGCGCAGGTTCTTGACATGACTGTCGATCGTGCGCTCATAGCCCTCGAAGTCGTAGCCCAAAACCTTCTCGACAAGCTCCATGCGGTTATACACGCGACCGGGATGACGAGCCAGGGTGGTGAGCAGCTTGAACTCAGAAGCAGTGAGGTCGACTTCTTTGTTCTCGACCAAAATCTTATGACCGGAAATATCGATGACCAGATCGCCAAAATCGAGAACCTCAACCTGCGGCTCATCGGCGATGTGCGTACGACGGAAGAGGGCACGCACGCGAGCGACAAGCTCGCGAGGCGAGAACGGTTTAATCAAATAGTCGTCTGCACCAAGCTCGAGGCCGATGATACGATCCTCAACCTCGCCCTTCGCGGTTAGCATGATGATAGGCACATCGGAGGTGTCGCGAATGGCACGACACACGCGCTCGCCCGAAAGCTTGGGAAGCATGAGGTCCAGCACGATCAGGTCAAACTGGTGCTTCTCAAACTCCTCAACAGCGGACTGACCGTCACCGACGCCGACGACCCAATAGCCCTCGCGCTCGAGGTATGCAGCGACAGCATCGCGGATGGCCTTCTCGTCCTCGACCAGAAGGATCTTCCTTGCATCTGAAGCCATATCAGGCCTCCTTGTCTCAAAGTCCGTAAACTACGTTATTTTAACGCACAAAACGCATTTGCGTTTCGCTCATGTGTCAACGCCGTCCGTTGTTGGGGCAACGGTAGCATCTGGAGTACATTGTTCCCAGATTCTCAAATTTCTTCCAGGAGATGTCATGGCTCTTCACATTCGTCCGGCACAGGCCTCTGACGCTGCCGATTTGCTAGCAATCTATGCTCCATATGTTCGCGAGACCACGGTGACATTCGAGTTTGACGTCCCCAGTGTCAAAGAATTCGCAGCCCGCATCGAGCAGGCACAAAAACGCTACGCTTACCTAGTTCTTGAGAAAACGGACGAAGATGAGTCAGAACGCTGTGCCGTTGGATATGCCTACTATGGCGCGTTCAAAAGTCGTCCCGCATACCAGTGGGCAGCCGAGACTTCCATCTACCTTGCCGAGAAAGAGCGCGGGCATGGAGCCGGCTCCATTTTACTCAGCGCCCTGGAATCCTGCATGGCAGCTCAAGGCATTACCAACAGCGAAGCATGCATAACCGGCGAAAACGATTCTTCGGTCGAATTCCATCGCAGGCACGGATACGAGGAACGGGCGCGTTTCATCAAATGCGCCAACAAGTTTGACCGATGGCTAGACGTGGTGTGGATGGAAAAATACATAGGGCCGCATGGCGAGAATCCTCAGCCCATACAGCCCCTTGATAACCTTGAACTCATGCGAATCGTCGATTTGGCAAACGAACGCCTAAACAAACGCTAGCTATAACGAAAACACGCGCACGCACACGCTCTCGGGAATACCTTGGGCATCCTTAATGGTGGCGAAGGTAACCAAATTGTCCGTGGCGCCCTCACTTGCGGGGTAGTCGCCGTAATCGAGAGAACGATCGGGGCACGCCACCACCGAGTACTTCTGAGCGTCGGTATCGACAACGCATGTCGAGGAGCGCGTCTTCAGACAAAAACGCGTGCCCTTGCCGCACACACCCGCCGCGGGCTCGCGTGAAATGTAAACGAAGGGACCTCCCTCGCGTCCGATAAACGTTCCCATGTTGCCAAGCCTACCGGCGCCGTCATAGCTCGCTTCGATAGCGAAGGCAAACACGTCGTTCAGATAAGCGGCCTCGAAAGGACGAACCCCCGCCGGCAGCACGAGCTGGTCGATTTGTCCATGGGGGGAATCGGCAAGATTCAGCGCCGTCATACCGTAATAGGTTCCCTCATCCTCATGCACGCGTGGCGAAATGGTAAGGATGTCGTTCGACACCCGCGGATGGGTGGCAAAGCGGCCAGGCGAGGTGTAGAGCGTGGTCTTGCTGCCATCGATCAGATTCCACTGATAGCACTTACTGGAAGACGCGCTCTTTGATCCAGAGGAATTGGGCATCTTTTGCCAGATTACGCACGCGCCATACGGCGAAAACATCGGAGGTTCCCAATCGCCATTGCCGTGATCGATCTTTTGCGGATCGCCAGAGACCTGGCCATCGGCAAAAGCCTGAGCATACAAAGACCAGGCAAACGAAGAGTAGTTGAGCTCTACCCAGCAGAACACCCCCGTGCCCACGCGCACGTCGTAAAACTCGTAGCCCGCGCCCAAAACCGGCTTGGACCGAAGTGTGACAGGAGATCCAGACGAAAGCGAGAACACTCCAATCGAATTGGGCGTGGCAGCAGACTCGGGCGCAAACATGGCGGCAGACCAGGAGCCCTGGCTGTAAAAGGGAACGGTTCCCACGGGGAGGTTCCAGGTGTACGCAGCGGTAAGGGTTGTGTCCACGCTCTCGTACTCATCCAACGCGTCGATGATCTTGGAATCATCGGTGAGCACCTGAGGCTCACCCGTGGTGCCCTTCGACTCGGCGCCCTTATCTTTTTTTCCGCTGCAGGCAGAAAGCAGGGTCGCGGCGGCCGCAGCCATGCCGCCGCCAAGAAACCCTCTTCGGCTTATGCCCGATTTACTAATTAAGCTCATGCGTTTGCCTTGGCAACTGCCTCTTTAAGCGCCAAGGTCATTTGGTCGGCACAAGATGTTGGGCGCGGACCGCAGGTGTTGCCAGCAAGAAGATCGACGATCTGCTGAACCGGCTGGCCCTCAACGAGCTTTGAGATTGCCTTGAGGTTGCCGTTGCAGCCACCCGTGAACTCGATGTGCTCGACGGTCTGAGCGTCGTCGGAAACGGCAACGTGAATGTTGCGCGAGCAAACGCCGTGCGGCGCGAAGTCGAACTCGATCATGATGTGTTTCCCCTCGTTTTGCTTTATCCATATCTACGTGTTCGTTGGTTGTACCCCATTGTAAAGGCGCGCACGCGAATGCGACAGCCTTGAAGGGTTCGACACAAAAGCCGCTGCGCACAGGCCCCGGTAAGGCCCCGTACGCGGCGGCTTTATCGTTGTCTTGAGAAGGCTTTAGGCGAAATCAAGTTCCTGCAGGCGATCGAACACCACGCCGATACGCGTGAGGAAATCCCAAGGATCAAAGATCTCATCGAGGGTCTCCTGGCTGACCGTACAACGCGGATCGGCCTCGAGGCGCTCCTTGAAGGTGGGGCCGCTCACGCAGTCCTGCACCTCGTGCCACGTAGCCATGGCGTTCTCCTGCACGATGGCATACGCGTCCTCGCGCGTAATGCCCGTATCGACCAAGGCAAGCAGGACCTTCGAAGAGAAGATAAGGCCGCGCGTCTTGTTGAGGTTGGCCATCATGCGGTTGGGATAGAGCTGCAGGCCGTCAATCACGCGAATGAGGCACTGGAACATATGGTCAAGGGCGATGAAGGAATCGGCCTGGGCCACGCGCTCGGCGGAGGAGTGCGAGATATCGCGCTCGTGCCAAAGGGCGACGTTGTCAAAGGCAACCTGTGCGTTTGCCTTCACCACGCGCGAAAGGCCGCAGACCTTCTCCATGGTGATGGGGTTGCGCTTATGGGGCATAGCGGAGCTGCCCTTTTGGCCCTTGCGGAACGGCTCTTCGGCCTCAAGGGTATCGGTCTTTTGCAGGTTGCGGACCTCGGTGGCGATACGCTCGCACGTGGCTGCAGTGGTAGCAAGAACGCCGGCGAGATACGCATGATGGTCGCGGGAGATAACCTGCGTGGACAGCGGATCGTGAAGCAGACCCAGGTTCTTGCAGACGTACTCCTCGACAAACGGGTCAATGGAGCTGTAGGTTCCCACCGCGCCGGAAATAGCGCCAAAAGCCACGTTCTTACGAGCATCCTTTAGGCGGTCAAGATCGCGCTTGAGCTCCCATGCCCAAGAGCCAAACTTCATACCAAAGGTCATGGGCTCGGCATGGATGCCGTGAGTGCGGCCGGCGCAGAGGGTGTCGCGCTCCTCAAAGGCACGGCGCTTGCAGATCTCTCCGAGCTTCTGCACATCCTCAATAATGAGGTCGCAGGCCTGGGTGAGCTGATAGCAAAGCGCCGTATCACCCAGATCGGAACTGGTCATGCCGTAATGGACCCAACGACTGGGCTTAGGAGCATCGGCCGGGACATCGGCGTCGATGTACTCCTTCATGTTGGTAAGGAAGGCGATGACGTCGTGACGGGTGACCTCTTCGATCTCGTCGACCTTGGCCTTCTCGAAGTTGGCGTGATCGCGAATCCACTTGGCCTCGTCTTTGGTGATGCCGATCTTGCCGAGCTCTGCCTGAGCCTCGCAGGCCAGAACCTCGATCTCCTGCCAGACGGCGTATTTATTCTCCAGCGAGAAGATATGGCCCATCTCGGGACGGGTATAGCGGTCGATCATTGCGGCTCCTTTTTGGTTATTGGCACGTAACGCACATATTGTACGACGCAGACGTAGAAAGGCTGACGCGCTCTATAAAAACGCCCGAAGAGCAATACGAGCACAGATATGGCGCTTTGGCCCGAAAGCGTCGGAGAGTGTACGATACCAACATCCGCATGCCGAGCAAGCGCCTCGAATTCAGGGTGCAACATGGGATTCGCCGTCCCGCAGTGTTGCACTTTCTCTGAGAATTCAAGCCCCGTTCCCCGCATGCGATAACGTAATAGAAAACATGCCTTGCATGATACCGAGGTCAAAAGCCGGTTAAGGGACACCGAAAGAGCGAGTATGACAAAAAACACCGCAAACTATGGCAACGACAGCATCCGCCAGCTCAAAGATGAGGAGCGCGTACGCCTGCGCCCCGCTGTCATCTTTGGATCGGACGGCCTCGACGGCTGTGCGCACGCTGCCTTCGAGATTTTGTCCAACGCGGTCGACGAAGCCCGCCAGGGCTTTGGCAAGCTCATCACCCTTACCGCCTTTCGTGATGGATCGATCCAGGTAGAAGACAACGGCCGTGGCTGCCCGCTTGACTGGAACCCTTCCGAGAAGCGCTTTAACTGGGAACTCGTCTTCTGCGAGCTCTATGCTGGCGGCAAGTACAACAACAACGAGGGCGGCGACTACGATTTCTCGCTCGGTACCAACGGCTTGGGCTCATGCGCAACCCAATATGCCTCCGAATACATGGACGTCACGGTCTGGCGCGACGGCAACAAGTACTCCTTGCACTTCAAGAAGGGCAAGGTTGTAGGAACCAAGAAGAAGGCGCTTGAGGTCGAACCCACCGACGAAGAGCGCACCGGCACCACCATCAAATGGCGTCCGGACCTCGAGGTCTTTACCTCGATCGACATCCCCCACGAGTGGTACCGTGAGACCATGCGCCGCCAGGCCGTGGTCAACGCCAACGTGACCTTCCGCCTGCGCATCGAGGGCGACGACGGCGAGTTTACCGAGGAAGATTTCTGCTACCCGCGCGGCATCGAGGACTACGTGCTCGAGAAGGTCGGCGCCAACTATCTCACCGAGCCCTTCTTTATCGAGGCAGATCGCCGCGGCCGCGACCGTGAGGACCTGCCCGACTACAACGTTAAGATCACGGCATGCCTGTGCTTCTCCCGCACCTTCCAGATGCAGGAGTACTACCACAACTCATCATGGCTCGAAAACGGCGGTTCGCCCGAGAAGGCGGCCCGCAGTGCCCTGACCAGCGCAATCGACGCCTATATTAAGCAACAGGGCAAGTACAACAAAAACGAGAGCAGCATTAAGTGGCAAGACGTCCAGGACTGCCTGGTGCTCGTGACCAACTGTTTCTCCACCCAGACGTCTTATGAGAACCAGACCAAGAAGGCCATCAACAACCGCTTTATCCAGCAGGCCATGACGACATTTTTCAAAGAGCGACTCTCGACCTATCTGATCGAGAACAAAGATGCCGCCAACAAGATCATGGAGCAGGTACTCATCAACAAGCGCTCCCGTGAGAATGCCGAGAGGACCCGCCAGAGCATCAAGACCAATCTGCAGCAGAAGACCGACATGGCGAACCGCGTGCAGAAGTTCATCGATTGCCGTTCGAAAGACAAAACCCGCCGCGAGGTCTACATCGTAGAGGGCGACTCGGCAGCAGGCGCCATTCGCACCTCGCGCGATGCCGAGTTCCAGGGTGTCATGCCGGTACGCGGCAAGATCCTCAACTGCCTTAAAGAGGATTATCCGCGCATCTTCAAGTCCGAGATCATCATGGACCTCATGCGCGTGCTGGGCTGCGGCGTCGAGATCAAAGACAAGCGCATCAAGAACCTCGGCTCCTTTGACCTGGACAATCTCAACTGGAGCAAGGTCATCATCTGTACCGATGCCGACGTCGATGGCTACCATATTCGAACGCTCATCTTAACGATGCTCTATCGCCTGGTACCCACGATCATCGACGAGGGCTACGTTTATATCGCCGAGTCGCCGCTCTATGAGATCAACTGCAAGGAAAAGACCTACTTTGCCTACACCGAGCTCGAAAAGAACGGCATCTTAAAAGAAATCGGCGACCAGAAGTGCTCCATCAATCGATCAAAAGGTCTTGGTGAGAACGATCCGGACATGATGTGGCTCACTACCATGAACCCCGAGACGCGCCGCCTGATCAAGGTGGAGCCCGAAGACGTCACGAAGATGGAAACCATGTTCAACCTGCTGCTGGGCAACGACGACGAAGGGCGCAAGCGCCATATCGCACAGCACGGCAAAGAGTATCTAGACCAGCTGGACCTGCAATAAGGCGCAGCGCGCAACAAAACGGCCCAAGAAGAGCAACAAGAGGAAATCGTGGCAAAGAAGAAAACTAAAACCCAGCCTAAAAAGAAGCAGGTCAACGACGCCAACGTCATCGGCTTGCATTCTGAGGTCACAGCGCAGCCCATTACCGAGACGCTCGAGACTAACTACATGCCCTATGCCATGAGCACCAACGTCTCGCGTGCGTTCCCCGAAATCGATGGCTTTAAACCTTCGCACCGCAAGCTGCTCTACACCATGTACAAGATGGGATTGCTCAAGGGCGACCGCCAAAAGAGCGCCAACATCGTGGGTCAGACCATGAAGCTCAACCCGCACGGCGATGCCGCCATCTACGAAACGATGGTGCGCTTGGCCACGGGCAACGAAGCGTTGCTCGCCCCCTTCGTCGAGTCGAAGGGCAACTTTGGCAAATATTATTCGGGTGACCTGAGCTACGCCGCCTCGCGTTACACCGAGGCCAAGCTCTCCCCCATCTGCGCCGAAATCTTTAAGGATATCGACAAGGACCCGGTGGATTTTGTTGACAGCTACGACGGCGCCATGAAAGAGCCACGCCTGCTGCCCACGACGTTCCCCAACATCCTGGTCTCGGCCAACAAGGGCATCGGCGTCGCCATGGCATCCGACATTTGCGGTTTTAACCTCAACGAGGTCTGCTGCGCCACCATGCACTATCTCGAAAATCCTGATTGCGACCTGCTCGAGTACATGCCCATGCCCGATTTTTCGACGGGCGGCGAGATCATCTATCGCCGTGAGGAGATGGAGCGCATCATCGAGACGGGACTTGGCAGCTTCCAGATTCGCTCGCGCTGGCGCTGGATCCCCGAAGAACGCATCATCGAGGTCTACGAGATCCCCTACACCACTAAAACCGACGTCATCATCGAGCGCATCATCAAGCTCTCCAAAGAGGGCAAGGTCAAAGAGATCGCCGACATCCGCGACGAGACCGACCTTTCGGGCCTGCGCATCGCCATCGACCTCAAACGCGGCGTCGACCCGGACAAGCTCATGGCCAAACTCTACCGCTCGACCACGCTGCAGGACTCGTTCTCGTGCAACTTCAACGTGCTGGTCGACGGTTACCCGCGCGTCATGGGCGTGCGTCAAATCCTACACGAGTGGGTTGCCTGGCGCGTGGAGTCGACACGGCGCCGCGTGAGCTTTGACTTGGGCAAGAAGTCCGAGCGCCTACACCTTTTGCACGGCCTCGAGGCGATCTTGCTCGATATCGACAAGGCCATCGCCATCATCCGCGGAACCAAGCTCGAGGCCGAGGTCGTGCCCAACTTGATGCGCGGCTTTGATATCGACGAGACCCAGGCGGAGTTTGTTGCCGAAATCAAACTCCGCAACATCAACGAGGAGTACATCCTCAACCGCACCAAGGACATCGAGAAGCTCGAAGGCGAGATTGCCGAGCTAGAGGATATCTTGTCGAGCGAAGATAAAATCAAGCAGGTCATCAGCGACGAGCTCGCCACGGTTAATAAGAAGTACGTGATGCCGCGCCGTACGGGCAGGATCGATCCTGCGGACGTCATCGAGGTGAGTTTGGAGCCGGAGGTCGAGGAATATCCGGTTACGATCATGCTCTCGCACGAAGGCTACCTCAAGAAACTAACGGATCGCGTGCTTAAGACGGGCGCCGCCCTCAAGTACAAAGACGGGGACAGACCCTTTATCGAGTTCCCTTCCTCCAATACGCATGAGCTGCTGGTATTCACCGATAAGAGCCAGGTGTACAAGTGCAAGGTTGCGTCGTTCGAGGACACCAAGTCGGCACAGCTTGGCTCCTATCTGCCCACCGATCTTGAGATGGACCCCGACGAGTCTGTGATCTGGGTGATCGACCCCGAGGATTACAAGGCAGACGTGCTGTTTGTCTTCGAGAATGGTCGCGTCGTGCGCATCGCGCTTGCCGGTTATGTGACCAAAACCAACCGCAAGCGCCTCAAGAATGCCATCTACGGCGGCAGCAAGCTGTTGTTTGCCCAGGTGCTCAAGGAGGACCGCGACCTGGCGCTCGTCTCAAACGACGGCCGCCTAATGAACTTCAATACGTCGCTACTCAAGACCAAAACAACCACCAGCACCCAGGGCGTCCAGGCATTTACGGCCAAGAAGAATCGTATCGTCACTGCTGTGGGCGCGGCAGAAGACTTCCTGGGAAGCGAAGCCTGGACGGAGCGATTCACCGCACAGACGTTGCCGTCCGCCGGCGCCCTCATGAAGGAAAACGACATGCCGAGCTTGTTTGACTAGAACGCAACGAAACAGCCATCGTAGGTTTCCTACAGCGATGGGGCCGGGGTGCAGCAAGACTGCGCCCCGGCCCCACGCGTAACAGCGCGAACTTTTTGAGGTAAACGCTTTGCGGCGAACTTGGTCTACATTTGGTCTACTTCTGTGGTCTACGGAGCCGGAAAAGAGAAACAGGCCAAGCACTCTAAGTTCTTGACCTGCTGTTTTGTGTGGAGCGGGCAACGGGGCGTCCGCGTATTTGCTTCGCAAATACGCACCGGCTTCAGACGCCTATCGGCGCCTTCGCCTGCTCGTTACAAACGCTTCGCGTTTGCTTAACGCTCGCAACCTGTCGGGTTCGAGTCTCGGAACTTTATCGAAAAAAGGCACGGTAACGAAACGTTACCGTGCCTGAAATTCGAATGGAGCGGGCAACGGGACTCGAACCCGCGAGTGTCAGCTTGGGAAGCTGATGCCTTACCACTTGGCGATGCCCGCATATACGACGCAGTGAATGCGCGGTAGTTAGTATAACCTGCATTGTTCTTATGGAGCAAGAAACGTACCAGTCCACGATAAAACTGCGCGAGAAGACCGAAAGCCCATCGAAGATCATGGAGATGCGCATCTCTTTTTGTGATGACAGTCGTCCCAATCAAAGCTAGGGGGCTTAACACCACTGATTTTTACCCCGTTTCACCTGCCTTGTTAGAAACTGGCAAGAATAAAGGGAATCGACGCGTTCTCTTTTGTAAGCATAGATGGAACTAACGGGGAATATGTCCTTTTACGCTCGACTCCCATCGATTCGAGGGAGGACGATTGTGAATCACAGCAAGGCACGCCGATTCCCCTGGCGCAACACGAACGACAACCGCTCCATGAGACGCCGCAGACCGGTGCCACTTTTCGTTGTTCTCGCTATCGCCCTTCTCGGAGCGACATGTGCTGTTGGCAGCGCGCTCATCGGCGCGCACGCAAGCAGCGATTCCATTACCGTGAGCAACCTTATTCACAACCCCAACTCTTCCGACGGGCACGGCAAGCTCATTCGTGTCGAAGGACAAAACGTCGCCTATTGCGCACAGGGATTTCTTTCCTATCCCGAAGTGGGCCAAAAACTCACCCGATACGGTTCGCCAAAAATCCCCGAGCTCGACTACGTTGCCTATCATGGATACGATGGAAAAGTCGTCACTTCGGTTGCGGGACTCGATAAAGGCAAGTCTGAATCTACCACCATGGCAGCAATCTGGCTTGCCATTGGCGACAAACGGCCTGACCTTCTCAATTTTGTTCCCAAATACGACCCTCCCTGGCATGGAAACAAAGCCTATAAGGAACGATGGGAAGCCATCAAAGACCCTCAAATCAAAGAAGCCTCTTGGAACCTCTACCAGCAGGCAGTCGCCTATGCTCAAGCTGGCGGAGGAGGTATCGAAGAGGGCTGCGCTATCCTATGGATCAATCGCACACCAAAAGGCGAGAATAAAACGTTTGGATATCAAAGTCTCGTCACCAGCGAGAAAAAGACCCGCGTGATTTTTTCGAAAACCTCTGCAGACGCAAGCATCAGTGCAAATAACGGAGAGTACGCACTCGAAGGGGCAGAGTACACGATTCATCACGCATCAGATTCCTCACTAGCAGGCACCGTTGTCACCGATGCAAATGGACACGCCGAACTTGCCCTCAAGCCCAATACTGCCTACTATGCCCAAGAAACAAAAGCCCCAAAGGGTTTTGCCATAAACGAAGAACGAATCGAGTTTACAACCGCAGGGCTCAACAGCTTTGTTTCGACCACCGACAAACCTGGTACGTTCACCCTTGTTGTTTGCAAACATGACGCCATAAGCGCAGGTGCGGCACAGGCAGGATGCTCGTTCGAAGGGGCGGAGTATGAGCTAACCTCGGATAGCGCGCCAGGGTTTCATGAGACAGCCACCACGAACAAAGAAGGTGTCGCCTCGTTTGAAAACATCCCTCTCGGTACCATCCATGTACGGGAAACTAAAGCTCCGCAAGGTTATCTCCTAGACTCAGAAGACCATATCTACCATGTTGGGGCCGACGATCTTGATGAAAACGCCACGCTAAGACTCACCCCCGAAAGCGATTTTGATGAGATACCCGTCGCATTTGATATCGAGATTGCGAAATTCAAGGACGAGGGCGATGAGGGCTCCTCGAAACAAGAGATTCCTGCCGAGGGCGTATGCTTCCAGATCATCTCCAATACCACAGGCAAAGCAATCGGATCGATCACAACCGATAAAGACGGATATGCCACAAGTAAGGGCGCATGGTTTGGGAACGGTTCGAACTCTCATGTCGCTCATGGGGCGATTCCCTACGACCCCGCGGGCTATACCATTCACGAGGATGAGCAGACCATCCCCGACGGCTTTGCAGCAATTGAAGATTGGACGATCGCTGCTGACCAAATAATCGACAATTGCACATTGAAGTACATCATCAACAACCATCGAAAGATGAGCCGGTTGCAGATCGTTAAGATCGATGCAAAATCGGGGGAACGCATTCCTCTTGCCGGTTTTTCTTTCCAGCTTCTCGACAACAACAAGAACCTTATTTCTCAAAGCGTCTGGTATCCAGCCCAATCAAGCATCGACACCTTTACCACAGGCGACGACGGAAGCGTCACACTGCCCGAGCAACTAGCAACGGGAACGTATTACATCCGAGAAATCGCAGCGGCGCAGCCCTATGTCCTTGCCGGAGAAGACGTACAGATCGAAATTAGCGGTGACGAGCCGCTTTGCATAGCCACTGTTGCCAACTCCCCCGCCACAGGGATCGCCCAGCTTGTCAAAACCTGCTCCGAAGACGGTGCGGCTCTTGGTGAAGCCGAGTTTGATGTGCGCGTTCATGAGGATATTGTCGCCCCGGACGGATCGGTCCTCTTGAGCGCGGGGACTGTTGTTGACCATGTAAAAACCAACGAAGAAGGACGTGCGACGACAACAAAACTCCCGCTTGGCAACGGTAAGGCAACCTATGAGTTTGTTGAAACAAAACCTGCACCCGGCCATGTGCTCGCAAGCAACCCGATTGTTTTCACACTTACCTACGAGAACCAAGACACCCCGCTTGTCAGTACAAGCTGTTCGATATCGAACATACCGACAACGGTTGAAATCAAAAAGATAAAAGCAGGGACCGATACGCCTGTCCCCGGCGTGCAGTTCACCCTCTGGCGGCTGGAAGACGAACAGACACCCGAGTCTGCCAAACCCGCCGGAAGCAAAGACATCGCCAAAGACCATAACGACTCCCACGATATCCCCCAACTCAAAGAAGGCTGCTTGCCGCTTACGATCACGACCGATCAAAACGGCATCTGCCGCGCAATTCACCTGCAGCCTGGCATTTGGCGCATCAAGGAAACAAACACGGCCAACGGCTTTCTTCTCGATCCCCTTATTCGCGAATTCACCGTTGACGAATACGGACGTATCGATGGCGAGACATCCCATAAGGTTGTTATCGAAAACGATTTCACTAAAATCGATGTCTCAAAACGAGATATCACCAACGAAAGCGAGCTGGCCGGCGCGCACCTTACCGTCACCGATTCCGACGGAACTATCGTCGACGAATGGACTTCGACCACTGAGCCCCATCGAATTGAAGCACTTGCGCCTGGATCTTACACACTCACCGAGACGCAGTCACCCCAAGGACACGATGTAGCAAAAAGCATCACGTTTACCGTTGAGGAAAGCGGCGAAATCCAAGCTATTGCCATGTATGACCAACCCATTCAAATCACTGGAGAAATTGACAAGCGCCAACAACGCCTCACGGAAGCAGGCGAGGGCCGCGTATATACGTATTCGCTTGATATGCGAAACACGAGCAACACCTGGGTCGACGAGTGCACGGTTACCGATCCGCTCGATTGCGTAGCTCAAGGAATGGCAAAAGTAACCGCCGTGATAACGCCCGTCGCTCAAGGGGATTACGACGGCAAACTCAACGTTTGGTATCAACTTTCCAACGACGATGATTACTTCAACGAATCAAACGTCAACGCAACCCTCGAAGACGGTCACGATAATCCTTGGCTCGAAGGCGAAGGTCGCAAGCTCGACTATTCACATTGGCATCTTTGGGAGCAAGATATCGATGCTACACAAGCAAGGATTCTCGACGTTCGCGATCTTGATCTTAAGGAGAGCCAGCACATCTGCGCAATTCGCTTTGAATTCGGCAGCGTTGCGGATTCGTTTACCACGCAACAGGACGGATGGACACGCTCCGATCTAAAGAGCGAAAACGACTCCTACGATAAAGCCCCCAATAAGACAGGAGAAGGCGACCTTGCGCCCGCGATCATCCAGCTCTCGACAACAAAGCGATGGGGAGGTGGAAGCTCTCTTCTCAACAGTGCGGTTATCGACCTCTACCGAAACGGCGGAGGCCCCAACCTTGAGGATCACGATGAAGATAAGGTTAAACAGATCATCGGGCGGCCTCTTGCACAAACCGGTGTCGACTCCGACTTAATTCCCCTGCTTGCAAGTATCCTTTGCAGCTTCGCCTTTATAGCAGTCATCCTCTTTCCCAGCATCGTGCGCAAATCGAGCAGGACTAAGCGATGATACGCACAACCCGAAGAGCGTTTCTGGCATCCTGCGGCGTCGCATCGCTCCTTTGGATCGGCTCCGCTGGGATAGAATCCGCGCAGCGTCTTGCATCTCAGCTCGCTTACAGGCAGCTGCAGAGCAAGACGCCCGCGGCGGCAATCGCAACGCCTCGCTCCACCTCGACCACAACCTCGGCCTCGAGCAAAGGGGTAGCTAGCCTGCTTGATCAAAACAAAGACGCCGCAGGCTGGCTCGTCGTTGAGAACACTGCGGTATCCTATCCCCTTGTTCAGGCATCACCTAAAAACAAAGATTGGTATCTCCATCATAATTTTTGGAATCAAAAAGACGTAGCAGGGTGCCCTTTCATTGACGACAGGTGCACAGTCTCTTCCCAGCATGTCTTGGTCTTTGGCCATCATCTTGGATCGACCAACTTGATGTTTAGCAGTCTCGCATCAGCCTGGAAGGGCAACGTGTTTCAGACACTCGGGTCGGCGAACATCGAAACCGTCGATAACCTTGTTTTTCGCTTTAAGCCGCTCTGTGCGCTGCGTGTCGAGAAAAACTGCGAACTCGTTCAGCGATTTGAATGGCCGGGCGCCGCCGAAATGCGCAACTGGCTCTCCCAAATTCTTGACCAGGCAGATACAAAAGCCCAAACCGCACAGGAAGACGCCCATAAAGCACGGCAAGTCTTAACGCTCGCCACCTGCTCGAATGCAGTAGCAGGGCAAAACGAGCGAACACTTATCGTTTTTTCACGCTGATACGTTTAGAGCGCCGAGCCCATATCCGATGCCTCGTTTGAGCCAGCCGTATCCTTCTCAAGCTGCTTGTCGGCTTGAGTTGCGGCTTGCTCTGCCTTGATGCGTTCGGCACGGACGTCTTCAGGAGTCGAACATTTAACGCCAACAAACCAAGCAGCACCAAAACCGAGCAAAAGAGCAAGTGCGGCCCCTACGGCATAGGCAACCCAATGGCGACGAATAAAAGAAAGCACGGTTCCTCCTGAGACTTGGATACGGCTATCGTAACAGCTTTTCTAAAGGCACATGCAGCATATGCGATATCGATTCAAAAAGAAGCCCGCTTCCATAAGGAAGCGGGCGAGCAATCTTTGCTTGACAACAGTCTACGATCTACGAATAACCTCGGTAACCAAATCGGCTGCATAGTTAACGTTGTCGGCATTAAGATTGATAGGATGATCTTGCTCGGTGTAAGCGCAAGCAAAACTCGATCCCTCAACGCCGGCAAGCGTCATTGCGCGCAGGCTCCTCTCCATTGCGGCGTGCGCATCGGTGTCGACATAGGGCATCTCGACCGAAGCGAGCGGACGATGGAAATCGGACGCCACGCGCGAGAAGAGGCCCGTGATGCGCCTGTCGGCCTTCAAAGTACGATGTTCACCCTCAGTCGTAATCATGGAGAGCTGGCCGGCACCCACGCACTTGAGGTTGATGATAAAGACACCGCGAAGCTTGTCGCGATGCTCATCGAGAAACGCCTTCATGCCGGCATTGTCGTTCTCGGCAGCACCGGTTGCAACAAACCAGATGTCGTGACCCAAAAGCTCGTCGTCTCCCAAAGACGTCACTGCCTGGCGAAGCTCATCCTCACTTCCCTCGCCAGCGGCACCGCCCTTCCAGCCATCGTCGCCTTCGAAGTTATCCCACGAACCGATATCGCGGCCAGAACGCTTCGCATCGAAGTCCTCATCCACGCCGAGCCAATCGCTCATGCTGGTCTCTTCCTTCTTTTTGCGGCCAAACAAGCCACGACGCTTCTTGGCAGGAGTGGCGGGCGCGGGAGTCGCTGCATGGATGGTCTCGAATTGCTGCTGCGGGACAGGCGACACCACATCAGTCGAATCAATAACGGTAAACGTCGGCTTTGTTGCGACAGGCTGGTCCATGTCAACTGGAGCCGGAATGGAGGAGAAGGGATCCACCGGCTTGGCAGAAGGATCGGGCAGGTCAAAAAGCGAAGACCGATTTGCCATGGGGTTCGCACGAACCGTCGGAGTTACCGGCGGAATTTGAGTTGACGGCACAGCGGGAGATGCAGGGATCGAATCAAGCGACGGAATATTGAGCTGTCGCTGGGGACGCGGCGCCGGAGCCGGTGCAGGAGTAATCTGCGCCATCAAAGAATCGACAGTCTCGACCTGTGCAGGCATAGCCTGGGTTCCTTGATGCTGTACAGGTATGGCCTGGGTCCCCTGAGGCTGCGCAGGGATGGCCTGTGTGCCCCCAGCCGAAATCTCCTCTGCAGGAACAAAGACCTGCGTAGACTCGACAGTGGCCCCTTCGGAGCCATCAGTCAAAGGCACGTTGTTGTTCCCTTGCTCAACGTTATCTTCCTGCTCATCCATTACCTGAGCCATATCAACGGAAACCGTCTCATCGGGCGCGGGCAGCACCTGATCCTCTTCGATCTCATCCGCCTCAGGTTGGGCAATATCCTCAGCAGCGATACCGTCCTCAGACTCCTCCGCAGGCTGATCGACCTCATCGAGCGGGAGAGGTTCGTCCTCGATCAGCTCAAAATCAGCCTCGACAATCTCCATATCATCAGTGGGGATGATCTCTTCAAAATCCTCTTCGCCCGTAAGCACAAGCGGCTGTTCTTCGGCAACAGCAGGCAGGGGAGTCTCCTCAACAAGCTCATCCGGAATGGGAGCCACAATAGAAGTCTGAGAAGCATCGACGGGCTGATCTTCAACAAGCTCGTTTGGAATGGGCGGAACAATCGACGTCTGTGAGGCGTCGAAGGACTCTTCATCAGCCTGTTCCTCACATTGCTCACCAAAGACAGCCGGCTCGTCTGCGGCTTCATCAGTCTCTGCATTCTCGCCATCAACAAGCTCTGCCACAACGGCGGGAATCGCGAGAGCCTCCTCCTCTTCGGTCACCTCTTCGTCAAACAGCGAAGGAGCAATAGGGACGACCGCGGGAGCGGGGACAGGCACAGCAACGGCATCGGTATGTTCGTCGGAAACCGCGGCGGGAGCCTCCTCGACTGCTTCCTCACCCTGCGTTTCGACAGGAACGGCAACGGGATTATCCACGGAAGCGACAACGGGATTATCCACCGAAGCGGCGGCGGGCTCATTCACAGGGAACTGACCCTCATCGTACTCCAGGTCGCACTCGGCAGGAATCATGCCCAGAGCACGAATGGTGTCCTTGCCAAATCGCAAATTGCCAGCAGCGTTAAGAGGCAAGACCGGCGCCTGCTCCCGAGCAGCATCTGCAACAGTATCTACAACAGCATCGGTCGCGACGGAAGCAACATCCACCGGCAAGAGATCATCATTGACAGATGTATCGTCGACCGTCCCATCGTCAGCCTGAGTCTCCTCAGCAGCCTCCGAGAAATCCTGCTCCGGCTGTTCAAAAGCAACAACCGGTTCCTCCTGAGCAGGCAACTGCGGTTGCGAAATGGGCATCTCATCTGCAGTGCTCGCCTCGGCATCACCTAGCTCTGCCTGCTCGGATTCTTCCTGATAAAAAGGCTCGTCCTCGACTTTTGCCGTATAGGAACTTTGATACGCACCGTTCAGCGAATCCAAATACTCCTCAAATGGAACATCCTCAGGGAACTCATCGGCACGAGACGACGGCGCAACCGTGTCCATAACGCCCAGCATGGCAGCCACGGAGGATTTGTTACAGATTGCACCCGTGGTGTAGGGCATGGCAAAACGATCAAAAAGAAATGCAACAGAACGCAGGAGGGGAATCAAGGAGAACAGGATGGCGATAACCCAAAGCACGGCTTTGAGTGCAGCCGGAAGAGGAAGCAGGCGAAGGATGGCAACGGCTGCAGGAAGCACCATAGCAACCGGGAAGAGCTTGTTGATAAGCGCGCGATAGTTTGCAAACGGTTCGCGGCTCAAAAGATCGGCACGAGAAGAATCATAATGCGCAACCACGACAACCGGACGATTGCGAGGGGAAGCAAGAGGGCCAGATGCCTGATGATAGGCGATAACGTTTTGAGAAAGACCGTTGGCTCCTATCGCGGGGACGGAGATCTTATCCAAACGAATAAGCACATACAGAACGCCCACCGCAAGAACAAGCAGGAAGCCAAAAATGCCCAATGCTCCGCCGATTCCCATGAAAATCGTGGCAACAAACAGTACGATTCCCGCAATGGCAGAAACGTTTTTTCGAGACGAAGAAGCGGTAAATTCCTGTATCTCGGGATTAAAACCGTGGTCGGTGAAAATACGTGCGATGACATCTGCAGCGGCGCGTTCTTCCTCACTGCAGGCAGGGGTAATCTCCGTGCGCTGCAGAAGATGATTCAAATATTTTTTACTGTTAGCCATGTAGGGCTCCATATCGCGGTTGCTTAATGCATGCAGGCATACCGCTCCCACGGTAAGCCTGTATAGGCGAAAGTATACCCTTACTTATCTCTAGCTGCAGCGCCGAGCCCGGATGCCAGCCCCCTTGGCACATTTTCCCCGCGAGACTCCATATCGATTAAAATGGTGCCGTTGCGACGAGATGGTCCGCTGCAGAAGGGGTTGCGCATCTTATGGCTGAAACAATAATTCACTCGATGGATGGATTTAATGAGCGCAATGAATCCGCTCGGCGCATTCTCAACCTACTCTTTATCCTAAATTGCACCTCGAGACCCCTCACAACCACTGAGATCATCACCGATAGCGATCTTGGGTATGGAATGGCGGGCATCGAGAGCGAAAAGAAAAAATTCCAACGCGATCGCAAAAAACTCGAAGAGTACGGTGTCCACATCCGCGAAGTTAAAGAGAGTGGAGCCAGCGAAACCGAAGAGAGCCGCTGGGCGATCGACCGCGAACGCACTCATATAGACACAGCCGTCGTCACACAAGACGACGCCGATATGCTCGTACATGCCGTCGATGAGTATCTGGCGCGCACAAAGATATCCTTCCGCTCCGCATTGCTGCGCATCCGAGCAGTCGCGGCGGCAATCGATACCGATGCCGAGCAGATCGAGAGCGTCGATGATGTCGAGCAGGTAACCGAGCAGATTCAAAATGTGCTCGATACCGTGTGGGCAGCCTATTGTTCACGAAAGTCCCTTCCCTTCTGCTATCGAGATGCAAAGGGGAAAGAATCCAAGAGAACGGTATCGATCTACGGCATTGTTAACCAGGCAAATCAGTGCTATTTCGTCGGTCTCGACAACCTTTCCGGCAAGGTTCGAACCTTTCGCACCGACCGCGTCACACGCATGAACAAGCCCCGTGGATCCTATATCATCCCCCACGACTTCTCTCTTGGCGCTTTTCAGTTCCTCCCCTTCGATTTAGGCGATGAGGAGGAAATTCAAGCGACCTTCGCTTTTCCCGCACACTCCGTAGCTGGAGAAATCGAGGTGCTCACACATGGAAGGGGAACGCTTGAAATACAGCCGGATGAATCCTTGCACTGGAACATCGCAGTGAAAAACCCAGACGCCGCCGTAGCCATGGCCCTCCAACACGCCTCCCTTGGCATGCGTCCCTGTTCCCCGGCGTCCCTCGTTTCCCTTTGGAACTCAGCAATCAACAAGGCGGTGGAGGCCCATGGCCGAATCTAAACTTAAAGCCGATCAAATCGTCGCCGGCGGCATCAGACTCCTTCAACTGCTCACCGCTGCGCCAAACCAATCGGTATCCATCGCCCGTGCCTGTTCTGCACTAGGGGTCCAAGCCTCCGACCTCGATCGAATCGTCGAAATCGTCTCGAGTCTCTCGGACCGCTCAACCGGCGTGAGGGCCATTATCGATATGGACGAAAAAACGATATCCCTCGGCGGAGATGCCGCTCGCCTCGTGCCGCTGAGGCTCTCCATTAATGACGCCGCCGTATTGAGATATGTTCTTGCCTCGCTGAATATCGATCAAAGCACCCGTCTTCGCATCCAGGCGGCACTCGATGACCCGTCGCAACTCCAAACCCAGATGATTTCCCTAGCAGAACCAGCGCGCTACGGTTCGTTCTATCAAAAACTACTCGAGGCGATCGAGGATGGTGTGCGACTCCTTATGGGGTATCGCTCTATCGATGAAAAGGAACCACGCGTTCGCACCATCGATCCCTACCGTCTGGTGAGCGAGGAATCGGCAACCTACCTCGATGCTTGGGATGTCGAACAGGACGCACAGCGTAAGTACCGCCTGGACCGCATCTCCTCTCTCGAGGTGACGGAGGAATCGGCGATACACCACCCGTTTGATCGGACCGATATACAGGAAAGTCTCGAAAAATCAGGTGTCCGAGCGCTGGTGCGATGCAACAAGTCCTACCTGCCCCTCATTACCTGGTCCGGCATCATACGCACCGAGGACCAAGGTGACGAGACGGTCGTACTCGAAATATGTCTGTCCTCTAAATCTTGGTTGTTTGACCAGGTTCTTGCTGCAGCGGGCAACCTTTTGATTTTGGAGCCCCAAGAGCTGCGCGCGGAATTCATATCCTATGCAGAGCGCTTGGTCCTCCCCGAATCGTAAGATTACTTCGACCTCGCGCGCCGCCACAACTCAAGATAGCGTCCAACCTGATTGGACTCGATTTTTTGATATCCAGAAGTTGGAAGCGATTGCAAAAACTTCTTTCCGTATCCCTTTGTCACCAGACGAGAATCAGCAAGCACGAGGACTCCCACGTCCGAAGATGTACGGATAAGACGACCCGCCGCCTGCTTGACCTCAAGCACCGCATCGGGCAATGCATACTGCGCCCAGGCCCGCTCTTCGCGAAGATCTCGCTCTTGAGCCAACGGATCGGTAGGGCTCGCAAAGGGGAGCTTGGGAATCACCACACAACGCAACGTATCGCCCGAGGCATCGAAACCCTCCCAAAATGCTTTTAAGGCAAAAAGGGACGACGATTTCTCTGCAATAAAATGGTCGCGAAGATAGCGCGGCGAAGAATTGCGCTGTTGGCACACGAGCTCCAGGCCTTCTGCCGCGAGCTTGGGTTCCACGCGAGCATAGAGGTCTTCCATGTCTCGCCTATTGGTAAATAGCGTCAGTGCCGATCCGCCCATGGCAAGATGCACATCAACGAGCAACTTTTCCATGGTATCAAGATACGCATCGCGGCTTCGCGGGTCGGGAACATCACCCGCCACCACAACCGTCATGTTCTCATCAAAGTTATAGCTTGAATCCAAATGCACGGTCTTGGTTAGCCCCGAGGGAAGACGATTGAGGCCAACAGACTTTGTAAAGTGAGAAAAATTGCCCGCAATCGAAATAGTTGCAGAAGTAAACACAACCGACTGCATCTCCGGAAGCCAACGCTCTGCCAGCGCTTCCCCGATGTCAAGGAGTTCGGCAGAAAGTGCCTCTCCACCCGCCTTGAGGCGACGATTCACCCGCAGCGAGAACACATAGCGCTCGTCGGTACCCTCAACGATAAGGGCAAGGGTTTCCTTCATCTCTTTAAGACGGCGTGCGCCGTCGGCAGCCTCAACAACAAGGTCTGGCTTATCTGCAGCCACGGCCTCCACCAGTGAGGCTAAATTCTTTGCTGCCTCATCGAGAGCAGAAAGCGCCGTATTTGCCGGGGCGAGGAATTCGTCCCAGCCCGCGCTTTCCCTTAAATCGGGACCGATCCAAAGGTTGACCATATCGTAGGAACCCCCGCGCTGAGTACGCGAAAGGTCACGGACGGCATCAAATAAATTAACCATGGCAAGCGAAGCGCGGCGCGTGCTCATCACCGCTTTTGCCGTAAGACCCATATAGAGCGTCGCCGCATCCGACCCGGCAAGCTGATGCGTCAGCTGCCCAAGGGCGCCCATGCGCTCGCCACCCAAATGCTCAAAGACTGTGCGGGATTCATCTGCAGAAACGGTCTGAGCCCACTGCCTACGCGCTTCACGCTCCACCGAATGGGCCTCGTCAACAATCCAGTGACGAATGGGAGGCAAAATCTTTCCGTCCGCCGCGACATTTCTAAAAAGAAGAGAATGGTTTGTGACCACGATATCGGCACGGGCCGCACGGCGGCGCGCACCATGAACCAAACAACCGTCTGGAAAGAACGGACAGAGGCGTCGTGCACACTCACGCGATGCAGTTGTGAGGTCGGCGCGGTTCACACTGCGCCAGCGTATGCCCAATCCATCAAGGTCCCCATCGGGAGATTGACAAGCAAAGGCATAAATAACCGCAATTGCCGTGAGGGTATCCGCCGGATCTTTATCCGTTTTGATTTCGCTCGATGAGCGACTCAGACGTTCAAGCTTGCGTAAACAGGGGTAGTGGTCGTAACCCTTGAGCGCGGTAAAGGAAAGGTCGCCATTATATTGAGCGGCTAGCCTGGGAAGCTCGTGGAACATGAGCTGATCGGCTAGATTGTTCGATTTTGTGGCGATGCCAACGGTAATGTGGTTGCGTTTTGCCGCCTCCGCCGCAGGCAAAAGGTATGCAATCGATTTGCCGACGCCTGTTCCGGCCTCAATAACGCGATGTCCGCGCAATGCAAAGGCATCGCGCACCTCCTGCGCCATCTCAACTTGCTCGGCGCGAGCTTCAAACCCCTCGTACATCGATGCGACTTTACCGCCGGGAAGAAACTCCGCCTCAATCTCTTCACGCGAGGGCATCTCGATGTTTGGCACATCATCAGCATCGACGCATTCGGGAGAGAGGTCGGCATGAACAACACGCTGTCTCTCCGCCACCAAGGAGAAAGCGGCACCCGGATTTTCCGCCGCGAGATAGGAAAAAATCGGACGATACGACCAGCTGACATCTGGATGCATGTCGGCGAGATGAGATAAAAGACCCGCAGGCAAGTCGGCCAACGCCGTAAGAAGAATGCGCCAGACACCGCACAGCGCCTCGACATCCGCATCCGCACGATGAGATACCGCATCGCAACCAAACAGATCGGCCATAAACGATAACTTGTGGGAAGCAAGGCGCGGCAATGCGATACGAGAAAGCGCGAGAGAGTCAATCCAGATATCACTTACGCGCACTCCACCCTTTACCGATTCGATAAAGGACCTATCGAATGTCGCGTTATGAGCGATGACAGGGCATCCCCCAACAAACTCTTCCAGCGCCGCTACTGCCTCTTCGGCACTCGGCGCGATGGCAACATCGGCATCGGTGATGCTCGTCAATCGCGTGATTTCCGCCGGTATGGGGCAGCCCGGATGAACAAAAGTATCGAATCTCTCTACCACCTCGCGACCGTGCATGCGGGCTGCAGATATCTCAATCAGCTTATTGTCCTGCAGCGAAAGTCCGGTCGTCTCGGTATCGAGAACAATCACATCATCTTCTATTAGTCCAAAAGAACGCGTTTTCGCGCGATCGGCGAGCGTCTCGTATGCTTCGATCACATAATCGGGAGTACCAGGTAAAACCGCGTCTTTCATGAGCATAAGGGCTGTATTTCTCCTTATCGCCTTCCCACTCGCGCAAGAGCCATCTCAACCAAGCTCGCACAAGCATCGGAAAACTCGATGTTAGCATGACGCAGCTCGTCTGGGAACAACGAGGCATCGGTCATGCCGGGAATAGTATTGGTTTCGAGAATAACAGGTCCTGAAGACGTCACGATAAAGTCACTGCGCGAAATGCCAAAACAACCCAAAGCCTCATGGGCGCGACAGGCTAGATCTTGCGCCTGTTCGTAATCTTCTTTGCTAATCCTGGCAGGAATGCGATGAATATCGGTGGGGTCGACATACTTCACAGCCAAATCGTAAAAATCACTCTGCTCGGGGCAACAAATCTCAACAACCGGAAGGGGCTTAAGCGTCTCGCTGTCCCCAAATACTCCAACGGTAATCTCGGTGCCCACGAGGCGCTGTTCGATAAGGACTTTGTCGCTGTATTTAAACGCCTTCTCAATGGCACAAGGAAGTTCCGAAGGATTTTTAACAAGAGAGATGCCGTAGCTCGATCCATTTACCGCCGGCTTCACAAAACTCTCTTCCCCCACAACCGCAACGATATCCTCAACGGTTATAGGATCATCTTTCTTCAAGGTAACGCCCTTTGCGATAGGAATGCCCGCATTGGCATAGATGAGTTTTGAGACGTCCTTGTCCGCGCCGCATGCGCTCGAAAACGCATCTGACGCCGTGTAGGGGATACCCAGATAGTCAAGAACGTGCTGGATCTCCCCATCTTCGCCACCAGCTCCATGCATGGCAAGAAACGCCAGGTCGTAGGTGCGAATGCTGTCTATAAACATTTTGTCTGCCGGATCGAGCAGATCAACCTTTTTAAACCCAGCTGCCCGCAGGGCATCTCTTGCATTTTCACCCGATTTGAGCGAAACCTCTCGCTCCGATGAGCTTCCCCCCGCAAGAACTGCAATGCGAAGATTCTTATCGATAGCCTGGGTTTGCATCGTTCCCCCACTCAACAGCAAAAAAGACCTCATACACGATGTACTTTTACGTATCTCGCGCCTCCCTGCTCCTTTTATTTCGCAGAGATACTTTATTGTAGAGATAACTTTGTTTTGTAGCGTATTGAAAGGGGCATCATGGAGCAGATTGTCCGTAAACGGGATATTCGTGATCTTACCTATGCCGAACTCGCCGAGGTTGTCTCGTCATGCGGTCAGCCCGCATTTCGCACTAAGCAGCTGCATGAGTGGATTTCTGTTAAGAACGTATGTTCGTTTGAAGAAATGACGAATCTTCCCAAAACCCTCCGTGCTGCGCTCGAGGAAGAGTATTGCTTCAACACTCCCAAGGAAATCGTTAAGCAGGTTTCCCGTGACGGATCGCGTAAGTATCTTCTTAAATTCTCCGACGGTGTCTCTGTTGAGACTGTCGGTATGCCAACGCGTAATAAACTCTCGGTCTGTGTCTCAACCCAAGCTGGATGCGGAATGGGTTGCGCCTTTTGCGCAACTGGACTCTCAGGCCTCACTCGCTCCCTTACAGCCCGCGAGATTATCGACCAGGTTCTTCACGTTTCTCAGGACTTTGGCGAGCGCGTGACCAGCGTCGTCTTTATGGGGCAGGGAGAACCCTTCAATAATTTTGATAACGTTCTCGAAGCGCTTCGCACCCTTAACGACCCCGAGGGTTTCGCTATCGGGGCGCGCCATCTTACCGTTTCTACCAGCGGTATTATTCCTGGAATCCGTCGCTTTGCAGACCTTCCCGAGCAATTCACCCTCGCCATTTCCCTGCACTCTGCCATTCAATCTACGCGCAACCAGTTGATGCCCGGTGTTAAAAAGTTCACTCTGCCGCGTCTTCACGAGGCAATCCAGCTCTATGTCGAAAAGACTGGCCGTAGGCCCACGTATGAATACGCCATGATTGACGGTATCAATGACAACAATCCTGAGATGAATGCTCTTGTTGAGTTCTGCGAGGGGACACTGTGTCACGTCAACCTTATCCAACTTAACAACGTCGAGAACAGCCCGCTCAAGCCTTCTCCCATCTCAAAGGTCGAAGAGCTCCAACGTCGTCTATCCAAGCACGGTGTTGAAACCACGATTCGCAATTCACGTGGGGGAGACATCGATGCCGCGTGTGGTCAGCTTAAGCAGCGTCGCTTCAAAAGCAACGAATCTTAAACATCGTTTCACATGAAACATGTAATGCCGCCGCTCACGATTGAGCGGCGGCATTTTTCTTTGCGCAATCTGCCATCTATACGGGATTGATTGCAAAAAAGGATGGAGCTGATGCCCCATCCTTTTTTATTCACTCAACTTAATAAACGAGTTTGTATATAGTAAGGTACCTTAATAACCAATCATATCCCATTGGTTAGAAACCCAATCCTGATTTACCTTTGGATTTTTGGTCATTTGCGCCGTCTTTAATGCTACATCTTCCGTAACACTATCAACCTTCCTTTTTGATTCCTTATACATATCTTGCGCTCCGCGCGTCAATCGTCCGCGAAACTCGCTATCAGTCGCAATCTTATAGCCAAAGAGCGATCCAGCAACAACAATTGCACCAAGGCCAAGATATCCAATTAACTTTTTCATTATTCCTCCGCACTATTCATAACAACGGACAGAATCTGCGAGAGTTCCTCCTCGTCTTTAAACTCAATTTCAATCTTGTTCTTTCCACGCGACGACTTCACTTTAACGTTCGTATTAAAAACTTGACGCAAAGCGCGTGCTGCCTTCTTGTACGACTGCGGTGTCACAGCCTTAGACTTCTTTGGCTCTTCTCCGACAGAAAACAACGGTGCAAGGTTTTCAGTCGCACGAACAGACAATCCCTCATTTACAACCTTCTGAGCAAGACGAATCCTAGCATCCTCAAAGGGAACTGCAAGGATTGCTCGCGCATGACCAGCTGTCATCTTTCCATCAAAGAGAAATTGCTGTACTTCATCAGGAAGGTCGAGAAGGCGAAGCGAATTGGTGATTGCAGAACGAGACTTCGAAACTGCTTTAGAAAGAGCTTCTTGAGTCATTCCGCTTTCCTTTAGAAGCTGCTTATACCCCTTAGCCTCTTCGATGGGATTCAAATCGGAACGCTGCAGATTTTCAATCAAAGCAAGCTCGAGCATCTTTTGATCATCAACGTCTTTGATAATCACAGGTAGTTTTTCGATTCCGGCCAACTTCGATGCTTGGTACCTACGTTCTCCGGCAATGATTTCGTATTTCTGTCCTTTTTTGCGAACCAGCAACGGCTGCAATACACCATTCTCACGAATCGACTCGCTGAGTTCCTGCAAAAGAGTCTCATTAAAATGCGTGCGAGGCTGATTGGGGTTGGGTTGAATCTTAGTGATATCTACAAGCGTATCAGAAGTTACATTCCCAGTTTCAGTTTGAGCTTCACTCATCAAAGCATTCAAACCACGACCAAGCGCCTGCTTCTTCTTAGGACTAGGCACGACGAATCACCTCTTTGGCAAGATCCATGTATGCTTTGGAACCCTTATTGTTTGGTGCGTAAGTAATCACAGGCATTCCAAAAGAGGGAGCCTCGGATACTTTTACAGATCGCGGAATGCAGGTTTTAAACGCCTTATCGCCAAAGAATCCCTTAACTTCATCAACAACCTGATTTGAAAGCGAAGTACGAGAATCGTACATCGTCAAAAGAACGCCGTAGGTTTCAAGCTCTTTATTGATACGCGTTTTAACCATGCGCATCGACTCCAGAAGCTTTGTAACTCCCTCGAGCGCGTAGTACTCACACTGAATTGGAATTAACACGCTGTCAGCCGCTGTCAATGCATTAATCGTTAGAAGTCCAAGTGACGGAGGGCAATCGATAAAGATGAAATCAAACTCATCAACAATCGGTTCTAGAAGATCCTTAAGGCGTGTTTCTCGCGCCATTGCAGAAACGAGTTCAATTTCTGCACCTGCAAGCTGGATAGTTGCAGGAATTACAAACACTCGCTTACATTCGGTGGACTGAATAATCTCCTCTGCGGGAACATCATGAAGAAGTGAATCGTAAACACACGCCTCAAGCTGCTCTTTATCGATTCCAAAACCACTTGTTGTATTTCCCTGCGGATCAAAATCCACAATGAGCACCTTTTTATTTTGCTCACCGAGCGCTGCCGCCAGATTTACTGCCGTAGTGGATTTACCTACGCCGCCCTTTTGATTGATGATCGCAATTACACGCGTGTCTTTTGCGCTTTTAGACCGTTTTACGTCTCTAAAGCCCACGTCACCCTCCTTGTTTAATTGAACTTCATTTTGAGTGATCGTATTGTTTCACGTGAAACAATTCAATTTCTATAGCCCATTATGTTTCACGTGAAACAAACATGCAAGAGGATATCCACAAGCCGCACTACCTAAACCACAAGCACAGAACTATGGCAGTACTATTCTCAAGTCGAGAATACAAAAGGCATTTCAATTTTATACAAAGTGCTTACGTTCGGGCTCTATCACTGAATTGATCGACTAATCCTTTTATCTGTATAAAAATAAGCGCTCGGATATAGATCCAAGCGCTTTACAAGATTTAGCAAACTTAAACTAAATCAACTAATGAAATACAATCTCGTTTGATTGTTTCACGTGAAACATTATGCAAGAGGATTCTTGCGAGCCATTCCATTTTGACGAGGTAAGGAAATGGAGGGTTTGGAAACACGTTCAAACAAGAATATTTCTCGATGACCTAAATCAAATGGAAGGTCAAATGTATCGGTTCGAACTAATGTAAGACCACAGATGGAAGCAGCCTGCTGAGCAGAAACCAACTCATTAGCTTCTGGATTGCCTTTTGAAATAATGAGACGTCCCCGTTTACGTAGAAATGGGGTTGCATATTCAATGAGGATCGGCATGCTTGCAAGAGCTCTTGCAACAACGATATCAAAGCATACTTTATTTTGAATCGCATATTCCTCGATGCGAGTGTGAACAGCAGTTGCACGATCAAGTTGAAGCTTCTGGATAATAGCGTTAACAGCGTTTACTTTCTTTCCAACAGAGTCAATAAGCGTCCCCGTGGCCCCGGTAGCAATAGCCAATGGAATACCCGGGAAACCAGCGCCAGTGCCCATATCAAGATAGCTAAGATCGGAGGAATCAAAATATCGAGCAAGGACAAGAGAATCAAGAAGATGAAGAATAATCGCTTCATCAAGATCGGTAATACGCGTCAGATTAATGTAGGAATTGACCTGCTCAACATAGAGAAGATGCATAAGGCAATCTTGAGCTTGTCGAGAAGTAAGAGTGATATTAAAGCTCGAACAGACATCAAGGAGCTTTTCCGTCAGAACCTTGATCTCCTGGTCCGTATACTCAAGCTTTTGCAGAACGATAGGGCGACCAGACATAGCTACTCCTTAATCAATTTTGACTGAAATCAGTGTAACAAGAATTTCAGTCAAAAAAAGAGGGTCATTACTGACCCTCTTTCAAGCATATGAATAAATACTTATACCACGGTAATAACAACACGACGCTCGGGGTCCGAACCTTCGGAATGAGTATCGACCTTCTTGTTCTCACGAAGAGCGATATGAACAAGACGACGCTCATAAGCACTCATAGGCGGAAGGCTAACAGTGGAATGCTGACGCACCGCGCGTGCGGCAGCGGAGTGAGCCATGGAAATAACCTTGTCATGACGACGGCTCTTATATCCTTCGACGTCAACAGAAACCGGATAACGGAACCCAAGACGACGACTCACCAGAAGCGAGAACATGGTCTGAAGGGACTCAAGGGTACGACCATGACGACCGATAAGAACCGCAAGATCGGGGGCGGTCACATCGAGAATGAGCTCTCCTTCATCACCCTCATACTCATCGATGGGGGAATCGGAAGCGTCAAAATAGCCAAGGATAGAACGAAGAATAGAGATAGCAACATCAGCGATGGTGTCGAGCTGCTCATCAGTGAGCTCTTCGCCTGCTTTATATGCTGCGGCGATTTCCGGATAGTCACCTGAATACTCAGTAGACGTTTCCTCGTTGATATCAGACATGAAACACTCCAATTATTAGGTACCTAATAATTACTTCTTCTTGTGCGGGCGCTGCTTGTGCTCACGGCGAACAACGTTGACCTCGATGGGAGCATTGGCCATACGCTCCTCTTCCTCGGCCTTTGCCTTATCGATAACCTTCTGGGTAACGAAGATCTGCTGAACAACCTGCCAAGCGGAGGATACATCGTAGTACAGAAGAACACCGGCAGGAAGGCTCCAGCCAATGAAGAGCATGAAGAAAGACATGATGATGGCCGTGGTCTTCATGGTCTGAGCCTGAGCGCCCGTCTGGTTGCGAGACATATAGAGCTGCGGAACAAGCGTCAGAACGGCAAAAAGCAGCAGCGCGACAACATACGGCGCGGCAACGCCAAAACCCTGAGGCAAGGTAGCGGCAACAGAGGTCTGAAGGTTGGGAAGGATGCCATAGAAGGAGAAGGTCTCTCCATCAAAGTAATCACCAAGATGCTGGAGAAGCGTAAACAGGGCGCACAAGATGGGCATCTGAATCAGCAAGGGCAAGCAGCCGCCAAAGGGGCTGAACTTATTCTCGGCGTAAAACTTCTGCATCTCCTGCGACTGACGCTGAGGGTCGTCGGCGTAGCGCTCCTGAATCTCCTGAATCTTAGGAGTAAGCACCTGCATGCGAGCGGTAGACTTGCTCGACTTGATCATCAGCGGCGTCAAGAGCAAACGAATGATGACAACCAAGATGATGATGGACAGACCCCAGTCGACAGCAAACTGCTGAATCAACGCAAGAATCTGAAAAAGGACGTTAACGATCCAATCCCACATGTAATAATCCTCCGATACGAATCATGCCTCACGGCACGGGATCATAGCCGCCGTCATGCAAGGGATTACACCGAAGAATGCGGCGCAATCCAAGCCAGCAGCCTTTAAGAACACCATACTTGCCCACAGCTTCGACAGCATATTGCGAACATGTGGGGAAGTATATACATGAATCGGGTAGGAGGGGTGAAATATAACGCTGATAGCACCGAATGAGCGCTATGGCCGCACGCTGAAGAGGCGACCGACGCGCACTATCCATCCAAACCAGCCCGAACACATAAGGACTCAAGAGCCGCCGTCATCTCTGCAGGAGAGGATGTGCGGGTCTTGGGGGTTGCAAATAGAATGATCTCGTACCCATCTCTCGGTAGGCGACACGTACGTGCGGCTTCTCTCAAAACGCGCTTAGAGCGATTGCGCACAACGGCGCAACCCAGCCTTTTGGCAGCAACGAAGGCGACCCGACCTGGATCGCCTTCGTTGCTTGAACCACATATAACCATTCTTATCAGGGGATGGTTATACCGCTTCCCCTGCGTGAACACATGCTCGAAATCTTTTCGAGACTTCAATGTCCTCATGCGAGAAGCATGCGCTTATTTATCGCTGACGGTCAGACGCTTGCGGCCCTTGGCACGACGGCGAGCGAGCACGGCGCGGCCGCCCTTGGTAGCCATACGAGCACGGAAGCCGTGAGTCTTAGCACGCTTGCGCTTGTTAGGTTGGTAAGTACGCTTCATGGTAAAAATCCTCCTGCTGCATTTCGTGAGTTCACGATTTAGACACCTGAGCTTTGAAATTGTAGGGAATATGATGCGCCAATGTCAATCAAAAGAATCTAAAAGAACCCAAGTCACCATAGGTTTCTTCACGTTTTTCGAACCTTTTAAAACACTCAACAATTGTTTTCACACTTTTTCATGCCCTTTTCTCAAGTTTTCAACAGGTCACGTTGAAAGCGTTGATAACTTTTCATTGCGTTTTTTCACTTTTCATCCATTTGGGAAAAGTTGTTGAAAAGTGAAAAAACCTTACGGACGTTGCTGCTATCCTTGAAGGCACGAGAAAACTGTTGAGAAAGAAAACGATGTCAGACGATTTCTACCCCTTTGTGGACTCGGGAGATCCGGCACCCGATAACGCCCATCTCACCGGTGAAGCGCAACAACACCACACCTCCGAGCAGGAGGAGACCACAAGCGTGAGCTACGCCACGCGCATCGCTATCTATGACGACATGTTCTCAACACCGCGCGTCATTGTCGTCTCCCCACAGGCAACACGCCCCTACCTCGAAGAAATCACCAACACAGTGTATAAAAATATGAAAGAGCAGGGCGGCTCCATCTCGGTGATGGTTATCCGTGAAATCGTGGAAAACTTCATCCACGCCCATTTCATGGAACCGATTATCTCGATTCTCGATGGGGGAAACACGATTCGTTTTGCAGATCAGGGACCGGGAATCGAGGATAAAGAACTGGCGTTCGAGTTTGGCATCACGTCTGCCGATAGCGACCAAAAGCGTTATATCCGCGGCACGGGAGCGGGCTTCCCCCTGGTTCAACAATATCTTGAAAATGCAGGGGGAATCGTTTCTATCGAGGACAACCTCAATGGCGGAACCGTGGTGACGGTCACGCTCGACCCGGCTCGTGTAAACGAGATCTCGATGTCCCATACATCGGGGGCAATCAGGGGCGCGGTACCTCACCCCATGGATATGCCCACGGGCGCAGGAGCGACAGGGGCAATGGGGGCGCCGGGGATGCCCACCGCGGGCACGCCGCAGCAATGGCAGCAGATGATGCCGCAGCAGCCGGGAGCATGGCAATATCAGATGCAATATGGCCAGCAGGGCATGCAGTCTCCGTATCAACAACCCTACGGAATGCAAGGCGCATACATCCCCGCCGCCCACCCTCAGCAGGGATTTCCCCAACAGGGATACACGATGCCGGGATTTCCCCAGCAAGGGTACCCAGCGGTTCCCCAACAGGCATACCAGCAGGCAACGCCCCCAATGGGAATGCCCACAATGGGCGGGCCGGCAGCGCAGGCGAATGCACTTTTTGTCAGTTCCCGCGGTCAGCAGGCCTTATCTTTCCTGATGTCCAACGCCACCTGCGGACCCACCGACCTAGGACACGTATTTGGATCGTCTCCGGCCACATGGTCACGAGAGCTCTCCAACCTTCAAAGATCGGGCTTTATCCACAAGCACGGTCAAAAGTACATGCTCACCGACACGGGCCGAGCATGGATAGAAGAACAGATGCCACGAGAGGATGTGAACAATGGATAACGAGGCCCAGATTCTCCTCGACGACATTATCTCGTTTTGCCAGCGCGATGGGCTCGACACGCGACTCATCAACATGCTCGGTCAATCCATCCCCGTGTCGTTGGACGACGAGTCTCTCACCCTGCAGGTTCCAAGCAGGTTCGCATCAACCTACCTACTCAAGCAGCAGGAGACGATAGAGCGCTATCTGGAAGAGATTACCTTTGCGCCGATGGCGCTCAGGGTCGAGGTCCCCGCGATGCCAGCGCCGGCGCAAGTACAGCCGCCGGTGCCCCAGGCATCTGCCCAAGCAGCATATTCGCCGGCGGCGGCGGACGCTGCCCAAGAGGCGAACGCATCTTCAAAATCAGTTGAAAACCGCAGCTTCACAGCGCAAGCGAGCGCGTTTTCCGATATACCTATGCCGCATCGGACCAACCGAGACGCGGAGCCCACAAGCGTCAAGGTCAACAACACGATGACGCCCGAGATGTTTCAGCGCATGATGAGCAGTATGAAACAGCAGGAGACGGCACCGGTTGCTTCACGTGAAACCACACCTGTCGAAAAACCTCAGCAGGCAAAGACAATCGAGCCCGCCGCGGGCATTAACTCGAAGTTCACCTTCGACACCTTCGTCCCAGGTGTGGAAAACAGGCATGCGTATCAATCCGCTCTACGTTTCACAGCAAGCGTGGAGGTGCCGGGCGAGTGCACATCACTTTTCATCTACGGAAAATCGGGCTTGGGCAAAACGCATCTTTTGTTTGCAATCAAAAACTTCTTGGCAGTCGACAAACCCGAGATCACGGTTAAATATGCCAATAGCCAGACCTATATCGATGACTTCATTAACGAAGTCGCCAAGCAAAAAAACGACGGGCACAGCATCCTTCGCGAATATCACGAGGCCAACGTCTTGATCATCGACGATATTCAAAACATCATCGGTAAGCAGGCGAGCATCGACTACTTCTTCAGCTTGATGGACGAATACATTCGCGAAAACAAGAAAATCGTCATCGCCTCAGACCGCGCGCCAAAAGACCTTGGCATGGATGAGCGCCTCACGAGCCGCTTTAGCTCCGGCATGCTCTGCCTTATCTCTGAGCCTGGATTCGAAATGAAGTACCTCATCTTGCAAAACTATTGCAAGCGGATGGCTTCCAATACGCACGAACTTCCTGCAGCCGGTGCACCATCGATTTTCTCTAACCTGCAGATGCACGAAGGGCACCTCACCGAAGATCATCTCAAGCATATGGCGGAGGTATCAGGCAACAACATCCGCGAGCTCGAAAGCTTCTGCGAACGCTGTGCCAGCCTCTCTTATGAAAAAGAACAGGCTGGAAAAGAGCTGTCCGCAGAGGATATCGATGCGGTGGCAAACGAGTACTTCGATACAGCGAGAAAGGTTATTGCGCCCAAAACCGTACAGTCTGTCGTGGAAGGCTATTACAACATCAGCCATGAGGACATGATTGGCAGAAAGAGGCAAAAAACAATCGCGTTTGCCCGTCATGTTGCTATCTACCTGGTAAATGACATGTGCGACGTGAAATCCCAGGCCGCCCTCGGAGCGGTGTTTGGACGAGACCACGCCACCATTGTCCACAGTATCAGCGTCGTGGAAGGAAAACTTCGGGAGGATGCTAATTTTGGCGAGGAGCTCGCACAGCTCAAGAACAAGATCATCCTTAAGTCATAATCATTGTTGAAAAGTAACGGGAAAGAAGAGGGAAACTTGTCGGCAACTTCCGGGAACGCGTTGAAAGATTTCGTGCGCGTGCGGGCTGTTGAAAAGAACGGGTGTTGTCAACGGGTGGAAAGCTGAAAAGAAAAAGCCTTTTACCTGCGCAAATGCCAGTAGTCAACTTCTTCCACTGTCTTATTACTATTATTAGATTTATCTATATATAGAAGAAAGGTAATAGAGATGCGCTTCACCGTCAGTCAGTCTTCTCTCGCAGATGCTCTCGCCATCGTACAAAAGGGCATTGCGAGTGCATCTACACTCCCCATCCTCTCCGGCGTTCTCATCAAAGCGGAAGACGGTGTTCTTGAGTTCCAAACAAGCAACTACACCATTTCTATTCGTCATCGTGTTGCCGCACGCGTGGATGAGCCTGGTCGCGTGGTTGTTCCCTGCAAGATGCTCGCCAGTATTACAAAGACGCTTCCCGACGCACCGGTTAACTTTGTTGTGGAAGATCGACAGGTTTCCATCACCTGCGCCAAGAGCTCCTTTAGGTTGAACACGCTCGATGCAGTCGATTTCCCGGAGTTCCCCACACTTGCTCTTGAGCGTTCTGTCGAACTTCCTACCGACATTTTGTCCGAAATGGTATCGCGTGTTTGGCGCGTCACTTCTACCGATAAGAACCGTCAGGTTCTCACCGGCGTGCAGATGACGGTCGAAAATAACATGCTGCGCCTGGTGGCCACCGACGCATATCGTCTTGCGGTGTGCGATACGCAGGTGGAGACTTCCTCGCTCGAGGGAAGTTTTGAGCTCATTGTTCCTTCCGACGCCTTCAATGATGCCCTGTCCATCGCTCCCGCCCATGGCACCATCACTGTGGGCGCCACCGACAACCAGGTTGTTTTCATGGCTGAGAACACGACATATGTGGCACGCCGCATCGAGGGCACGTTCCCGGACTACAAGGGTCTTTTGCCTGACACCTGTTCGACTTCGGTCAATCTCGACGTCTCCTCTTTTAATGCCGTGCTCAAGCGCGTGACCGTTGTTGCGCCTTCGAACTCCGCCGTTCGCTTCGATGTGGACACCGACGCAAACACCCTCACGCTTTCTGCGTACTCCAGCGATCAAGATCAGGCGAGCGAGACGATCGAGACCGCTGTAGAGGGAACCAATTGCATGGTTGGATTCAACTACAGCTACATCTTCGGTTGCCTGAATGCGCTTGGCCACGAGAAAGAGATCACGCTTGAGCTCACCGAGGGACGTCCGGGCGTCTTTAAGTCTTACGACAAGATTAACTACATCTATCTGGTCATGCCCGTTCGTGTCTAATGAATGTGCTCGCACGCACTCTTTCGGTGCATAACTACCGCAGCTTTAAGGAATTTGATGTCGAGCTCGATCCCGATATCACGATTCTCATTGGCCGCAATGCGGTGGGGAAGACCAACCTCATAGAGTCGGTTCAGCTGTTGACAGCGGGACAATCGTTTCGCCGTCCCACGTCATCTCAGCTGGTGCGCAACGGCGAGGGCACTTGTCGTATCGATCTTTCGTTTACGGGCGAGGGACGGCGGGTCGAGCATGCGCTTGTCTGTTCCGAGGGAAAGAAGAGCTTCTTTTCAAACGGCAAACGTACCTCGGCCGCCGGGATGCGGGGCTTGGTTCCAAGCATATTGTTCTGCCCCGACCACCTCGATATGATCAAGCGCGCGGCTTCGCACCGCAGGGCTGCGCTCGACGATTTTGGCATTCAGCTCAACGATCGCTACGCCCACCTGGTTTCGTCATATGCTCGCGTCGTCGAGCAGCGCAACAGCCTGCTCAAAGAATATCCCGTTCCCACCGACTTGTTGGTGGCATGGGATGAGGCGTTGATACAGACGGGCGCCGCTCTGCTTTCCCATCGGCTGTCGCTACTCGAGCGCATTCGCTTGCGCATGGTTGACGCCTACCGTGCCATCGCGCCCACCGAAGCGCTCGGCCTTTCCTATCAGTCGACGGTGGGAGAAATTGACAAATCGACTTCGCGTGCCGAGATAGAGGAGCTCTTCCGTGGCGCCCTGAGCCGCGCTGCCGAGGATGAACGCCGCCGCGGCATCACGGTGGTGGGACCGCATCGTGACGAGATTTCCTTTTCCATCGATGGGAGGGAGGCGCGCGACTTTGCGAGTCAAGGGCAGCAAAGAAGCCTTGTGCTTGCTTGGAAAATCGCCGAGGCGGAGGTGGCGAGCGATATTTTAGGCAGATATCCCATGTTGCTCCTGGACGACGTGATGAGCGAGCTCGATGCGCGCCGCCGCGAGGCGATAACCGGGTTTGTGCAAGGCGAGATCCAGACGATCATCACCACGACGAACCTGGGCTATTTTTCCAACGATGTTATAGACCGCGCGAAGGTGGTGCATATCGATGGCGAGAAAAAGTGATCGCTTTGGCGCCACGCAGGGGCTCGGAAGCATCCTCGAGCAGGAGAAACGCCGCATTTACGACGATGCAACCCCTGCCAAGCGCGAAGCATTTTTAGAGGCAGAGCGGGCGCGGGAGGTTTACCGTGCCTGGAATACCGTTTGTGCCCGCACGCGCGAGGGTCAGCATGTGTGCGGCCTGCACTTTGTCCCCGAGACGCGGGAGCTCGTCGTGTACGTCGACGGCTCCTCGTGGGTCAACGAACTCACCGTTTTGCGCGAGATTATCCGTGCGCGTATGGAGGCGTGCGGGGTGCGCGTCTCGGCTCTGGTGTTCAAACTGTCCCGAAAGGGATATGAAGCTCCGCGCGCGGCATCTTCCGCTGCGAACAAGGTCAAGTCCTCGCCTTGCGCAGGCCTGCCTCGAGCCGAGCTTTCCTCTGCCGATGTTGCCGCAATCGATGCTCGTGTTTCCCATATCAAGGATGAAAGTCTTCAAAGAGCGCTTAAATCCGCGATGGGCGCGGGGCTTTCGCTAGACAAGACCCGCAAATCAACGAAATAGCCATATTCGGCCTCTGGTGGCCCCAGAGCGCTATTTGTACCTTATGTAGGACCCTGAATGTAGGCTAGAATATATAAGATTATCTCTATTTGCGTAAAGAGGGGGAGTTGGCGCGTGGCTAAAGAAGAGTCATACGATGGCAACGAAATTAAGATCCTTGAGGGTCTTGAGGCCGTTCGCAAGCGTCCGGGTATGTATATCGGCTCGACGAGCTCTTCCGGATTGCATCATCTGGTATGGGAGATCGTCGATAACGCGGTCGACGAGGCCATGGCGGGGTATTGCTCCAAGATTTTGGTGACGGTGCATGCGGACAACTCCATCACCGTTGTCGATAATGGCCGCGGTATTCCTGTGGATGAGCACCCGGTCAAGAAGATCCCGACTCTCGAGGTCGTTATGACCATCCTGCATGCCGGCGGCAAGTTCGATAACTCCGCCTATAAGGTGTCGGGTGGCTTGCACGGCGTGGGCGTTTCGGTTGTTAACGCCTTGTCAAAGAAGATGGTCGTGCAGGTTAGGCGCGATGGCAAAATCTACGAAATGCAGTTCTCGCGCGGCAATACCGTGGAAAAGATGAAGGAAGTTGGAACTTCCCAGGAAACGGGTACGTCCGTGACCTTCTGGCCTGACGGGGAGATCTTCGAGACCACCGTTTATGATTTCGACATCCTGCACAATCGCCTGCAGGAAACGGCGTTTTTGAATAAGAATCTCGAGATCGTCCTCACCGATGAGCGTGAGAGAACGCCGCGCGTCGAGGAATTTTGCTATGCCGGCGGTATTATCGACTTCGTCAAATTCCTCAATGAGGGCAAGGATGTCCCCGAGGCCCTAAAGGACCCCATCTATATCGAGGGAACGTCCGAAGAAGGGGTTCCTACCGATAGGATGGGAGATGTCGAGGTTGCCCTGCAGTGGAATACGTCGTATTCCGAGACGGTCATGAGCTTTGCCAACGATATCTACACCCCCGAGGGAGGTATGCATCTCGAAGGATTCCGCACCGCGCTTACACGCGTGATCAACGACTATGCGCGCAAGCAGGGCATCCTTAAGGAGAAAGAATCCAACCTCACGGGTGATGACGTGCGCGAGGGCCTTTCTGCCGTCATCTCCGTCAAGCTTGCCGATCCGCAGTTCGAGGGTCAGACCAAGGCTAAGCTCGGCAGCTCTTTTATGCGTACGCTGGTGCTCAAGATCGTTACCGACGGTCTGACCGATTACCTGGAAGAGCACCCCAAGCAGGGTCGTGAAATCGTCAAGAAGGCCCAGCAGGCATCCAAGGCTCGCAACGCGGCGCGCAAGGCACGCGAGGCGACGCGCCGCAAGAGCTTGCTCGAGACCGCGGCGCTCCCCGGAAAGCTTGCCGATTGCTCGGTGCGTGATGCCGAGATGACCGAGCTCTTCATTGTAGAGGGCGACTCGGCAGGTGGCTCCGCTAAGGACGGCCGCCGCCGAGACATCCAAGCCATCTTGCCCCTGCGCGGCAAAATCCTGAACGTCGAGCGCGTGGGCGATCACCGAGCTTTCTCTTCCGACACCATTCAGTCGCTCATCACGGCCATTGGCTGCGGCGTGACTACGGGTTCGGGCGATGGCGGAGATTTTGATATCACCAAGGCCCGTTACCACAAGATCATCATCATGACCGATGCAGATGTTGACGGTGCCCATATCCGTATCCTGCTGCTTACGTTCTTTTACAAGTACATGCGTCCGTTGATCGACGCCGGCTATGTCTACGTGGCGTGCCCGCCGATCTTTGGCATCAAGGTGCGCAACAAGATTCACTATGTCTATCCCAATGGCAGGCAGCCCGAAGACGAGATCTTGGCCGACACCATCCGCAGTCTTGGCCTCAACCCCGACGATGGCGATGAAGAAGGCAAGGCCGAAGGCGGCAAGATCGCCAAGAAGCGCAAGGGCTACACCGTTCAGCGCTACAAGGGTCTGGGAGAGATGGATCCCAAGCAGCTTGCCTCGACCACCATGGACCCCAAGACCCGTATTCTGCAGCGCGTGACTATCGAGGATGCCATCACTGCCGATCGCGCCGTGCGAGAGCTCATGGGCTCTGAGGTTAGCTATCGCCGTGAGTATATCGAGAAGCATGCTCACGACGCTCGCTTCTTGGACGCCTAGCCTGCGCGGCTTTCCCAGGTACCCGACCTCTCCCTTCAATCGCCGGTCGCGTATCTAAGTACGCTTCCCTCCTCTTTCAAGGCAATCTCGGGCACCTGGAAAACCCGTCTTCGTTGTCGGGAGGATAGCGTTTTTCTCTCGGTGAAAGTTCTGGGACGGGTTGATTGAGCAGCTGCATGAATGAACGTAACCACGACCAACCAAGGAGGTAGTACGTGGCAGAAGATATGAACAATAACGACAACGAGCAGTCGGAGGGCATGCCCGACGATCTGCGCCGTTTGCTCGCCCGGGCAGAACAGGGAGAGGATGGAGGTCCCGACTCCTATAACCCTGACGCCGAAGACGAAGAAGAGGATGATGACGCGGAGCTCGAGGAGAGCTTTGGCGCCGTGGACCGCGGTACCGATGCCGGCGAGGATATCAACGGTGGCCAGCTGCAGATTTCCGAGTTCGGTCAGGAAATGAAGCAGTCCTTCATCGAGTATTCGATGTCGGTTATCACCGCCCGCGCCCTGCCGGATGTTCGCGACGGCTTGAAGCCGGTTCACCGTCGTATCCTATACGCGATGAACGAGAGTGGCATCTATCCCAACCGCCCGCACAAGAAGTCTGCCTGGACCGTCGGTGAAGTAATCGGTAAGTATCACCCGCACGGTGACTTGGCGGTCTACGAGACGATGGTCCGCCTTGCCCAGTGGTTCTCGATGCGCACCCCGCTCATCGACGGCCATGGCAACTTTGGCAACATCGATGGCGACTCCGCGGCTGCCATGCGCTACACCGAGAGTCGTTTGGCGAAACCCGCCATGGAGCTCCTGCGCGATTTGCAAAAGGACACCGTCGACTGGCAGCCCAACTACGACGAATCCCTGGCAGAGCCTGTTGCCCTGCCGGCGCGTTTCCCCAACTTGCTGGTCAACGGCAGTCAGGGTATTGCTGTTGGCATGGCGACGAATATCGCTCCGCACAACCTTACCGAGGCAATTGAGGCAACCTGCTACCTCATCGACAATCCAGACGCGACGGTCGACGAGCTCATGCAAATCATGCCGGGCCCCGATTTCCCGACAGGCGCCATCATCATGGGTTCCGACGGTATTCGTCAAAGTTATGAGACCGGTCGCGGTTCCATCACCGTGCGCGCCAAGGCTCATGTCGAGACCACCAAGACGGGCCGCAACCGTCTGGTGTTCACCGAGATCCCCTATATGGTCAACAAGGGCACCCTGCAGGAAAAGATCGCTCAGCTGGTGAACGAGAAGCGCGTTGAGGGTATTTCCGATATGCGCGATGAGTCGAACCAGAAGGGTATTCGTCTTGTCATCGAGCTCAAGAAGAATGTTATCCCGCAGGTTGTTCTCAATAACCTCTATAAGTACACCTCGCTACAGACCACGTTTGGCGCCAACAACCTGGCGCTTGTCAACGGCGTGCCCAAGTGTCTCTCCCTGCGCGAGATGTTGCAGTACTACATTGACCATCAGGTTGACGTCGTTACCCGCCGCACGCGCTTTGACCTTAAGAAGGCTCAAGCTCGCGCTCATATCCTCGAGGGCTATCTCATGGCTCTCGACCATATCGACGAGGTCATCTCGATTATCCGTTCTTCGCGCACCGATTCCGAGGCTTCTGCTCGCTTGATCGAGCGCTTTGGCTTCACGACCGAACAGACCGCCGCTATTCTCGAGATGAAGCTGCGCCGCCTGACCGGTCTTGAGCGCGATAAGATCCAGGAGGAACTGGATGGCCTGCGCCGCGCCATTGCCTACTATGAGGACCTTCTTGCCCATGAGGAGAAGATTCTTGGCGTGATCAAAGAGGAGATGCGCGAGATCTCCCGTAAGTTTGGCGATAAGCGCCGCACCAAGATTGCAGCGGCGGAGCGCAACCTCGATGTAGAGGACCTCATTGCCGACGAGGATATGGTCGTCACCATCACTCATACCGGTTACGTCAAGCGTATTCCCGTGGCTGCCTATCGCGCTCAGAAGCGCGGCGGCAAGGGCGTTACGGGCGTGAGCTTGAAAGAGGACGATGTCATCGAAGAGATGTTTATCGCCAGTACCCATGAGTACGTGCTCTTTTTCTCCAACCGTGGCAAGGTGTATCGCCTTAAGGTTCACGAGCTTCCCGAAGGTTCGCGTCAGGCGCGCGGAACGGCGATCGTTAACCTGTTGCCGTTCGAAGAGGGCGAGAAGATTGCCAGTGTGATTTCTTGCCGCGAGTTCCCTGAGGATGAATATCTGCTGTTTGCAACCAGCAGCGGCATGATCAAGAAGACGGTTATGAGCGCTTACGACCGCAGCCGTCGCGATGGCATTATCGCCATCAACCTAAAAGATGGCGATGCGTTGCTCAACGTTCGCCGCGTGCGCGAGGGCGACAAGATCATCATGGCGACGACCGCGGGCAAGGCTATCGTTTTCGGTGAGGATCAAGTGCGCGCCACAGGCCGCGATACCAGCGGTGTGCGCGGCATCACAATGAAAGACGGCGCCAGTGTCCTGGGCATGGAGGTTTCCAACGGTACGGGCGACCTCTTTGTCATCACCGAGCATGGCTTTGGCAAACGTACTCCGGTCGCCGACTATCCCGAGCAAAACCGTGGCGGCCAGGGCGTCTTCACCATTCAGATGACCGACCGCAAGGGCCAGCTGGCGGCAATGAAGACCGTGGGGCCGCAGCATGAACTGTTTATTGTCACCGAGGGCGCCACGGTGATTCGCGTGAAGACCGACGAGATTTCTCAGACTGGTCGCGCGACACAGGGCGTCAAGATGATGACTGTGGCGGATGGCGACCGCGTGACTGCCGTTGCGCGTATGGAGAGAGCTACGGAGAAGGCTGAGGTTTCCGGAGAAGCCGAGGAAAAGCCCGAGGAGGCTTCTGGCGACGACGGCGCGGCAGGAGAGCCTGTCGGGGATTTGATTGACGAATAGCCGGTTTATCGTCGACAGGGAAGATGACTAAAGAAGGGCCCATCCATTGGATGGGCCCTTCGTGTTTGAGGCGAGGGTTTATGTTGCTGTAAGAAAGATGGGTCGACTAGAAGTCGTCGGGGGAGAGCGTGTGGACGAACTCGTCGAATTTTTGCTGCTCCGCCTCATCGTTCGTGTCGGTCTGGTATGAGAAGGTGCCCGCGCGGTTCATAATGTCGTCCTCAACATAGATGGGGGCGTTTACGCGCACGGCAAAAGCGAGTGCATCGCTTGGGCGCGCATCGACTGCGTGCTCTTTGCCGTTTTGATCGAGAATGATGACGTTGGCGAAGAAAACCGGGGTTTCCATGTGGGAAATCTCAACGCGAGCGATTTTAGCGCCAAGCTCTTTAACGGCATTGACGGTGAAATCGTGTGTGATAGGTCGTCCGGGGTTCTTCCCGTCAATTCCCTGGCTCAGCGCAGCGGCCTCGAAGGACCCGGTCTGGATGGAGAGGGCGCGAAGAGGGGCTTCGTTTGACTCTGAGGTTTCGCGCTCGCGTAGGACGATGAGGGACGGATGTGGACCGGCGGCCATAACGATGGTTTCGATATCAACGCGAATCATTATGGCACCTCCTTATAGACGATGATGGGATAGGAATATTTCACCTGCTTGAATCGGATAGTAATAGTACCCAAAATAAGGGGAAAGCGCGTGCGATTTCGATATATGAGCCAACTAAAAAAATTTTTTTAAAAAAGTCGTTGACTTAGAAAAACGGTCTGGGCTAATATAATCACCGCGCGATGGACCTGTAGCTCAGTTGGTTAGAGCGTCCGGCTGATAACCGGGAGGTCACAAGTTCGAATCTTGTCAGGTCCACCACCTTTTCTTTCGCAATAGACACCCCAGCGAGAGCCGAGTCGCCGCTGGGGTGTTTATTACTGATGTGGGGGTTTAGCTCAGCTGGGAGAGCGCGGGCTTTGCAAGCCTGAGGTCAGGGGTTCGATCCCCCTAACCTCCACCATTTGAAATTAAGGCCGCAGCCGAGAGGTTGCGGCTTTTTTGTTGCCCGTGCACGGGATCGAACCCCGTGAGGGTGCGGAGCTGAGTGAACGCGAAAGCGTTCGCCAGCGCAGCACGCAAGGCGCGCACGCGCCGCAGCGCACCGCGCGGCCCGCCGCGCGCGATCCCCCTAACCTCCACCATTTGAAATTAAGGCCGCAGCCGAGAGGTTGCGGCTTTTTTGTTGCCCGTATACGGGATCGAACCCCGTGAGGGCGCCATTCTCCAGAGACGTAAAGCTCATCCGTCTGTCCACCCTTTGAGTGGAGAAACCTGCCGCGCGTAAGCCCGTGCCGTTGTTATGTGACAATTGCTATCGATACATCATTGCATTTGGGAGGTGCTATGACGCGGGAAGAGGCATTGACGGCGCTGGGGCTCGATGGTGATGCTACTCAAGATGAAATCACGGCAGCCTATCGCGAGCTTGCGCAAATGCTCCATCCCGATAAGTACGGCACGAGCAAACGCCTGCGCGAGCGCGCGGAGCAGCAAATGCGCGTTATCAACGAGGCACGCTATACGCTCTTGAGGGGTCGTGCGGCAAGACGCCCGGCATCTACTTCTGCCGTCGCTACGGCTCAAGATATCTATATCGAAGCGACCATCCGCGCCCGTGCTGCCGAGACGGCACGTCTTGCGGTGGTTGCTTCCCTTCGCACGATGAAAGAGCGGCGTCAAGGCAGGATCACTATGCTTGTTATCTCCCTTGTTGTCGCGCTCGTAAGCTCGCGTCTTCGTGGTACAGTTGGTGCGCTGGCCTTTTCCATTTCATCTATGCTTGTCGTATGGGGCGGGGTTGATGTGGTGATGTTCGGAAATCAGATCCGCGTATTAAAGCAGCGCTCTCTCGAGCTGCTGCGCACGCGCGACCGTGCACGGGAGATTGCCCAGCAGGCACAGGAGCTCTAAGACAAACAGGAAGGGACTTGCTCGATGGCACAGAATCCAAGCGATACCGGATCGGTATCCGAAGCCCTCGATGGCATGGTGTGTAACCTGTTGGGGGCCTATCTTGATTCCCTTGCTGAAGGGGAGGACCCCGGTGTTGTCCTGGCTATAGAGGACGCTCAGAGCAACTGCTTCCAGGCGGCATTCACCGATGACGGTGAAGAACAATGTCTGGATGCTGCGGAGGCTTTTGTGCAGGGTCATGCCCAGGGCTACAGCGAAGAGGGCGTGGGGCCCATCGAACGCTATGCTATCGCCTACACGGGCGCCGTCGATATCGACGGCTGTTACGAGGATGCTATCATGGCGAGCTTCTTTGAATGCGGCATGGACGTCGCCTATTCGGCATATGTTTTGTTCTCACATGCCGGCGAGGGCGAAAACTTTATGTGGAGCGACCCTGAACCCGCAGGTGAAGAACCTCCATTGCTATAAAACTCTATTACTATAGAGAAGTTTTTTATGCCGAATCACAGTCGAAGCGCCTATGCTTTGGCTGCATGTTATGTCGATAGTAGACAAAGGGGAACTGTATGCGTGTAGAGCACTTGAGGGACATCGCGATCATCGCTCACGTTGACCACGGCAAGACCACGCTGGTCGATAAACTGTTGCGTGCAACGGATGCCTTCCGTGCCAACCAGCAGGTGCAGGAGCGCGTGCTGGACTCCAACGACCAGGAGCGCGAGCGTGGCATCACCATCTTGGCCAAGAACATCTCCATCGAGTACAAGGGCGTGAAGATTAACGTTCTTGACACCCCGGGCCATGCCGATTTTGGCGGCGAGGTCGAGCGCGTGCTGCGCATGGCCGATGGCGCCCTGTTGCTGGTCGATGCGTTTGAGGGTCCTATGCCCCAGACCAGGTTCGTGCTGCGTCATGCTATCGACACCGGCCTTTCTATCATGATCGTCATCAATAAGATCGACCGTCCTGGCGCCGATCCCGAGAAGGCGTATAACGACTGCCTCGACCTCATGGCCGACCTGGGCGCTACCGACGAGCAGCTCGAATTCGCCATGGAGCACGTGGTCTACGCGAGCGCTATGAACGGCTTTGCCCGTCTTGACCCCAACGACGGCAACATGGACATGTATCCGCTGCTCGACATGATTGTCGACGACATGCCCGCTCCCGAGGTCGATGTGGATGGCCCTCTTGCCATGCAGTGCGTGACCATCGATCACTCGAACTTTGTCGGGCGCATTGGCATCGGCCGCGTGTACTCCGGCACTATCCATGACGGCGACAACATCCTTGTGGTCAAGAATGACGGCGAGCGAAAGACCGCTCAGGTCAAGCAGCTGTTCACCTTCGACTATCTGGGCCGCACTGAGTGCAAGGAAGTTGGCGCGGGCGACATCGCCGCTGTCGTGGGCATCGATTCCACTGATATCGGCGACGTCTACACCGACCCCGAGAATCCCGTTGAACTCGATCCTATCGAGATCGATCCCCCGACTCTTTCCATTGTTTTTGAGCCTTCGACTTCTCCGCTTGTTGGTCGCGATGGTGACATCGTCGGTGGCCGTCAACTCAAGGAGCGTTTGTTTAACGAGCGCGAGAACAACGTGACCATGAAGATCGAGGAACTACCCGATAAGACCGGCGTCGAGGTTTCCGGCCGCGGCATCCTGCATCTCTCCGTTCTGATGGAGACTATGCGTCGCGAGGGCTTTGAGTTCCAGGTTGGTCGTCCCCGCGTGCTGTTTAAGCAGGATTCCAACGGCAACAAGATGGAGCCGGTGGAGCAGGCTGTTGTCGAGTGCCCCGACGAGTATTCGGGTAAAGTCGTCGAGGTCTTTGGTAACGCCGGCGGCATCATGACCAACATGGACGCCAGCGGTACGGTTACGCATCTTGAGTTCAAGATTCCGACCCGTGGCATCATGGGCCTCAAGAACCGCATCATGAACGTTACGCACGGTGAGGGCGTGTTCTATCACACCTTCCTTGAGTATGGTCCGTTCGCTGGCGATATCGGCGGCCGCAACAACGGTGCCATGATTTCGATGACCACCGAGAAGGCAGTTGCCTATGCTCTCGGAACGCTTCAGGAGCGCGGTCAGCTGTTTGTGGAGCCAGGCACCGAGTGCTATGAGGGTATGCTCGTGGGCGAGCGCTCCAAGCCGGGTGACATGGTGGTCAACATTGCGCGTACCAAGAATCTGGGTAACCAGCGTTCTTCCACGTCCGATATTTCTGTCCAGCTGGTTCCGCCCCGCACCTTCACGCTCGAGGAGGCGCTGGAGTATATCGTCGACGACGAGCTGGTCGAGGTCACGCCCAAGCACATTCGCCTGCGCAAGCGCCTGCTCAATGCGATCGATCGTAAGAAGGCCGCCGTTCGCGCTGCCAATATGAGCAAGTAGGATTGCTCGCGTATAGTTCGCCTGATTGAGGGGCGGTCATCGACGTGATGTCGGTGGCCGCCTTTTTTGTCTATAGCCGTCTATAGGGATGGCTTTGCTGAGCGGCCAATAAGGGCGACGGCGGTGAATTCGCGTGCTTGCGGCGAGGAATTTTTTACCATTTCTCTTCTGAGTTAGCGATGCGTGCTCGATACCGTTTATTCAATGGACGATGTGCGCCCGATGCCGTCTGTTCAACGGGCGATGAGTGGCGGCAAATCGTTCATTTTGAAATGAGTGGCGGCAATTCGCGCGAAACGGGGCCGCATTTTGTCTCTAGGTGGTCGCGTCACTAATTTTGGTGTAAAAGGCCTCCCGGCGACGCGCCGGGAGGCCCGGCCGTTCCCTAGAATCGTGGGTCACCACAACTTACGGTCCTAGAGAAAGGAACGGCCAGATGGATACCATA